>NZ_JBFUPS010000011.1:0-303223 GCF_041360695.1 Chitinophaga sp. RCC_12 | reverse complement strand
TTTAATTTTTTAAATATTACGTTAAAGAGTCTTAGAATACAACTTTCCCGATATGTTATCTTATTAGTTTGCTGTAACAGCAAAAAAGATCTTATGGTGGTTATGCCGAGGGTGTTCACCTCTTCCCATTCCGAACAGAGAAGTTAAGCCCCTCATGGCCGATGGTACTGCAATATCATGCGGGAGAGTAGGTAGCTGCCATACTTATTAAGAGAAGCCTTGGTGTACAAACACCGGGGCTTCTTTATTTAAATTCTATCCAAACAGAAAAGCTGTTATAGGTTATCTCTTTAAGAGACTCAAATACGATTCACAGTTCGTTCAGAACTTCATCATATAATTGCCCGCTCAAACAGGCTAAAGATCTTATGGTGGTTATGCCGAGGGTGTTCACCTCTTCCCATTCCGAACAGAGAAGTTAAGCCCCTCATGGCCGATGGTACTGCAATATCATGCGGGAGAGTAGGTAGCTGCCATACTTATTAAAAGAAAGCCTTAGTGTTTCAAACACTAAGGCTTTCTCTTTTATATCACCTCCTGGAATCACTTATCTATTCGTACGATTATACCACTTCGCCAGATTTATCGCAACACCCATATTAAAATTTACCGGCTGGAAATACTCATTGAAATTATGGTCGTCGGTATCGTCGTAAAAACTATTACTGTTTATCGGTGTTGAAAACTGTAACTGTGCCTGAAACTTTACGTATTTATAACCCACCCGCACTGTAAATGCCGGCTCATAGAACACCACGGATTTGTCGTGGATACGCATAAATTTCGTCTGCTCCTGTTCATTATTTTCAAATGCCTTTACGCCAATATTACTGTCGTAAAAGTTTATCAGGGAAAAGCGACTGCTGAACGCTGCTTCCACCACACGATGGGAAAGCCCGAAGCTGGGTTGTATAAATACTTTGCTGAAGCGGTTTTTTATGACATAGTCGTTCAGGTTAATGTTACCCGTACCATCATTATCGGATTTGTAGTTGCCAGTCAATGTTTTGAAATTACCGCTGCCATAACCTGCATATACATCAAAAACTGCTTTTTTACTGACGCCAATAGGCTTGAAGAAGCCAACTGCCCCTTCTATCAATCCTCCGCGGGTATTGTTATCCCGGAATAAGCCATCTTCATCGTAACTATTGGTCGGATCTGCATAATTAAATCCCCACAGGTACTGGCCATTGGCCATGATGGCTATATTATCAGTAATTGCAAAAGCGGTCTGCAGATTGGTAGGTGTAACGCTGCCTTTGAATTCATACTTCTCTTTCAACAACGGCACATTTACCTGGTTAGGCACGTAAATACGCTTGTTACAAGAGGATACGGCAACTGCGGCAGTACATAATAATGCTACATAAATGGAAGATTTCATAAAGGTTGTAGGTTATCAGTTTTAGTATTAAAATTATATTCCGGTAGATTCCCGCTTGATTAACTCCACCGGGAATACGTAATTTTTTGTCACTTTCACTGTCTCTTCGTGGTTGATCAGCTGAACGATTGTTTCCACAGCTTTCTGCCCCATATTATACCCGGATTGTTCAATGGTAGTTAAAGAAGGAGAAATAATACGGGAAGACAGATCATTGGAATATCCCACTACTTTGATCTGTCCGGGAACCGCAATATTCCTGTTCCTCGCTTCACGGATAAAAGCCACCGCCGAACTATCATTGGCTGCAAACATACCATCGGGCATTTTCTGCGCATCAAACAATTGTTGTGCAGCAATAGTCGCCGAGTCCATCGTCAGATCATGGATATAAACCAGCTCTTCGTCGAAAGGAATATTATATTGCGCCAATGCCTCTTTATATCCTGAAAGCCTTTGCTGGTAAAGGTTACAGGTGAGCACTCCGGAGAAGTGGGCAATACGTTTACAACCTTGTTTGATCAGGTGTTCGGTGGCCAGGAAACCGCCTCTGAAATCATCTCCGGTAATAGTGTAGCCCTGAAAATCGGTAGGCACACGGTCATAAAATACCAGTGGAATATTGTTCTTGATAAACGGGCTGAAATGATCAAAATTGGTGGTAAACATGGAAGCAACTGCCAGTAATCCATCTACACGAAGAGAATAAAAAGTATGTACTAATTCCTTCTCCATCGCCACGGTTTCATCCGACTGGCCAATTACAATGCTGAACCCATATTTATGCGCCTCATGCTGAATACCGCTGATCGCCGTACTCTGAAAGTACATGGAAGTTCGGGGCACGATAAGGCCGAGAATGTTCGACCGTTTCTTGCGCAAACTGGAAGCAATCCAGTTAGGTACGTAGCCCATCTCTGTAGCTGCGGCTTGTACCTTTTCACGTGTTTCCAGGTTAATGAGCGGATTGTTTTGCAATGCACGTGAAACAGTAGATGCCGACAGATTCAGCTTATGCGCGATATCGTATATCGTGATTTTGTTAGTCCGATCTTTCACTTTTGAGGCTTCTAAGTTAATAATGCAGCGATATTAAGCATTTTCCGCAATAATTTATAGGCTTTTGAACATCTATAAAACGAAGGCACCCTTCCCGGAGTTACCGGGAAGGGTGCAGATATTTTCGTGTATGCGCATTCGTTATTTCGGATCCAGTGCCTTATTGATACGGGCAATCAGCTCCTGGAGATGGTTGCGGGTCATGCTGTCGCCACTGCCTGCAGCTGCACGCAGCTCCGTTCTCAGGGCTGTCAGCTGGGCACGGCCAATGCCTGCAGCATCTGATCTGGCTGCACTCGGAGGTGCATAACCACCCATCATTGGATTGGCGGGGGCAGCTGGAGCTACCAGGTCAGAAAGGTTATCCACATAGTCGCGTTGCAGATTTCTGCGGTATACGTCTATTGGTTGATGTGTATAAAGTTCTGAGAAGATGGATTTTTTCAGATCGTTCAGCATATCAACGGGTGAATAAGCCTTCGCTCCCAGTGCAGCTTCACCAGCAATCAGTTTATTGATGGTATTGGTACTCATCAGCCTGTCCAGCACCGGTGTTTGGCGGGAATTGATCAGGGATACGCCATCGCTGCCTATGCGGCTCAGTAAATCCTGGTTAATCAGCCACTTCGGAGTGGTAAACAGTTGCTTGTTCAGGAACTGTATCGCCTCTTTCTGGGTTGCTTCGGGTACGTATTCATACACCCCACCAGCTTGTTCTACGGTTTTTGGTGTTTCGTAGATACCACCTACGTTTTTAGCCACATGACCCATGTAACGGCTAAACTGGCCGGCTACTTCTTTATACAATTCAGACAGGTTTGCATAACCTTCGTTATCTACCTTTGTCCAGCTAAGGAGGTTAGGCATAATATACTGGAGGTTTTTTATGCCGTATGTACTGGCAATCATGGCATTGTCGCCCAGGTCTTCATTTTGGGATCTTGGATCATCCGGGTTCATTTCTGTACCGAACCAGAATTTCTTATCCTTCAGCTTTTCCACCGTCATTTTATTCAGGATAGGCGTTTCTGCTTCCGGTGATTTGGCCTGTGGCAGCAGTTTATAGCCCCATTCGATTGCCCATTTATCGTAGTAGTTAATGCGGGGATAGAGATCAGCGCCGGTGATGCCGTCGCCAGGTTGGGCTATGTAGTTAAAACGGGCGTAGTCCATGATAGACGCTGCATGGCCGTTCTTTTTCACCCATTCCTTATCACGCAGTTTCTCAACCGGGTAGGTGGAACTGGAGCCGAAGTTATGGCGCAAACCGAGCGTATGGCCCACTTCGTGGGAAGATACAAAGCGGATCAGTTCACCCATCAGTTCATCGCTGAACTGCATGTTACGGGCACGGGGATCGTTGGGAGACGCCTGTACAAAATACCAGTTACGCAGCAAATGCATCACGTTGTGGTACCAGTTGATATGACTTTCGATAATTTCACCGGAGCGGGGATCGTGTACGTGAGGACCGCTCGCATTAGGTACATCTGAAGGTTTGTAAACGATAGCAGAGAATCTGGCATCTTCAATAGACCAGGTGGAATCTTCCTGGGGAGTAGGCGCCATTTTCGCAATAATAGCGTTTTTAAAGCCCGCCTGCTCGAAGGCAGACTGCCAGTCGTTCACACCCATGATCAGGTATTTACGCCATTTTACGGGCGTTGCAGGGTCAATATAGAACACGATGGGTTTAACTGGTTCCACCAGTTCGCCGCGTTTATATTTCTCCATGTCTTCAGGTTTTGGTTCCAGGCGCCAGCGGGTGATCATCTGGAGTCTTTTCACGCCTTGCGGATCCGCATCGAAGTCGGTTACGCTGGTGGTGAAGTAGCCTACGCGGGGATCAAAATAGCGAGGTTGCATGGGCACTGCGGGAAGCAACACCATAGAGCTGTTTAACTCTACGGTAGCATTGCCGCCCGGAGATGGGGGCATACCTGGGCCACCCGGTCCGCCGGATTTGCTGTATGTTTTTACGGTTTTGATTTCGGTATTCATCGGATAGGATTTTACATCAGAGATGTAAGATTTATCAGGCTGAACACCGCCGATTTTGAGCATGTTTTTAATCTGGCCGTCGAAGAACAGGATCTCGTTATCCCCGCTGATGTATTCTGTGAGGTCGATAACTGTACCTTTCCCGTTTTTAGATGCCGCCTTTACGTCAAACGCTGCAACAATGGGTTGCAGGTTGGAGTTGCTCACAGAGGTGAACATAGGTTGGGTAGAATCTTTTGAAACGTCGGCGTAGGAGATATTTTTAAGGAAGATGCGATTGTTGGGGCCTTTTTCAAAGCGGATCACATTTTCGCCGATGATATCGCCACTGAAGCCCATCATCATGGCGCGGAGACCTGCAGCTGATTTTGAGATCCTGTTTACCACCAGTACGTCTCTTCCGAGCAGGGAATCAGGGATTTCAAAAAAGAAGCGGTCATCCAGTTTGTAGATGTTAAACAGGCCGGAATCAGCCTGGGCTTTATCAGTAATTACTTCGGCAAAGGGTTTGGGTCCTGGCTTTGGTCCCGGCTTGATCATGGGAGGTTTCCCGGTAGAATCTTTAGCAGGAGCAGGAGTAGTTGGGGTGGCGTTACGCGATTGTTTTTTTCGCTGTGCGCTGGCAGGTTGATAAACTGTAGTACCCAGGCAAAGTGCGCCTGCCATGGCTATTATCAGTTTGTGATGAATTGGTTTGATCATTACGATTTAATAAATTGGTTTTTGATTAGTTGTTATGTTTTTTTAAAAACCTTTGCAAGTAAGTATTTTAAGTATTAACTTATCAGGAAAATCCATAAGCGCAGTAATGACTGTAGGAATGGAAAAAAAGAAGCAAAATTGAATGGTAGGCGTTGAAACAATAGTTGCGGTGGCAACTTTTTTTATGTAAGTATTTATTGTTATAGCAAATAATAATTTCATATGGCAGAGATAGCAGGGGAGAAGTTGATTGCCGCTGCGGCATTGAATTTCAAGTTATGGGACGGGCAAATATGGATGTTGTATTGCTAAATGCTATTAGCGTGGCCTGAAAGTGTTTACTGGCGCGGAAATAAATAAGTTGGCAGAATTGTGAGATTTCTGTTGGAACATTTGAATTTTTTCTTAAATTGTGCGTCCAACTTTGAAAAAAATCAAACGATTTCAAGAATTGGGACAGTAACAATCAGTTGTGAGAACTGCAATATTGGTTTATTCGCTTATGTAAGTGTTTGCTCTAAAAAAATGAGTGGTCTAAAAGCCCTGTGATGGGGCTTTTACGTGTGAAGGTTAATTTTTGTGGGTTTTTTTGGGCTGCACTTGTTTTTTTGGACCAACCGTATAACTTTGCGAATCACTGATTAAAACAGTAAATTGGGTGCTGAGGGGCATTCTAAAGGGACAGAAACTTCTAACAAACAATAGTTTAATTTTTAACACTAAAATTTCAATCAACATGGCTGAGACTAAAACAACTGTGACTGCAGCTACAGCTAAGGCTTCTTCTCATCAACCTAAAAAGTCATCCAACCTGTTCGCGACGTTGGCTGTGCCTATCTGCTTAGTGATAGGATTCCTGTTTTTCTTTTTTGTATTAGGTAATCCAGCCAATTTCCAGGGTAATAATCCCGATGGACATCCTATAGATTCAGGTATCGGTAAATGGTTTGGTACTGTTTACAAAGGAGGATTGGTAGTACCGGTATTGATTTCAGTATTACTGGTGTGTCTGACTTTCGTGATCGAGCGCTTCCTGTACCTGTCAAAAGCAAAAGGTAAATTCAGCGGTTCTGAGCTGGTACGTAAAGTACAGTATCACTTGGCTAACAAAAATGTAGACGCAGCACTGGCTGAGTGTGACAAACAGAAAGGCTCTGTAGGAAATGTACTGAAAGCTGGTCTGAAAAAGTACAAAGAAATGGTTACCAACGCTGATCTGGATACAGAACAGAAGATCCTGACCATCAAAAATGAAATTGAAGAAACCACTGCACTGGAACTGCCAATGATGGAAAAGAACCTGGTGTTCCTGTCTACCATTGCATCCGTAGCAACCCTGTTGGGTCTGTTCGGTACAGTATTGGGTATGATCAAGGCGTTCTCTGCAATGTCTTCTGGTGGTGCTCCGGATTCTGCACAGCTGGCGTTAGGTATCTCTGAGGCGTTGATTAACACCGCACTGGGTATCGGTACATCCGCTATTGCGATCGTAATGTACAACTACTTTACTACCAATATTGATAGCATCACTTACGCTATTGACGAATCTGGCTTTACTTTAACTCAGAGCTTCGCAGCAAACCACAAATAATCTGAGATTATTTTGTGGAATTTGAGCGGTTTTGAATCTATTTAAAGTAAACCATAAAACAGAGTAAAGATGCCTAAAGTTAAAATGCCAAGGAAAAGCACGGCCATTGACATGACAGCAATGTGTGATGTGGCTTTCCTGCTGTTAACTTTCTTTATGCTGGCGACTAAGTTTAAACCGGATGAACCGGTAACAGTAGTTACCCCATCCTCTATAAACACCACCCTTTTACCTGATTCCGATGTGTTGTTATTCACAGTGGATAAGGATGGCAGAGTGTTTTTCAGCATGGATGGTCAGCCCAAAAGAAAGAAGCTGATAGAAGATCTGAACACGCAGTACAAACTGGGCCTGGACGATAAAGAAATTAAAAGCTTTGTAACCGGAGCCAGTGTAGGAGCACCTATCAAAGACCTGAAACAATACCTCTCCCTCTCTGAGGACGAACGTAAAAAATCAGGCCTGGACAAGGGAATTCCTACAGATTCTGCTAATAATGAGTTAGGTGCCTGGATCGAATATGGTGTTGCAGCACAAGGCGGAAGCATTGCGAAGCTGAAGTACTGTATCAAAGCAGACAACCAGACTCCTTATCCAAAGATCAAGGAAATCCTGGATACCTTCAAAAAGAAGCATATTCAGAAGCTGAACCTGGTTACTAACCTGGAAGAAGCACCTAAAGGTACTGCTGCCTGGGAAGAGGCAAATGCACCTAAGAAGTAAACGGCAGTAATTACTTCCTGACCTGGAAGGCTGTTGATTTAAGAACTAAAAAAAATTGGCTACTATGGCAGAAATGGATACCAGTAGTAGTGGCGGTGGCAAGAAACACGGTGGGACGAAATCCAAGAAACAATCTACCCGTGTAGATATGACACCGATGGTAGACTTAGGTTTTCTCCTGATTACCTTCTTCATGCTTACCACTACCATGTCCAAGCCCAAAACAATGGACTTGATCATGCCAAAGGATACCGAAAATGAGAAGGACCAGAACAAAGTAAAAGAAAGTACGGCCCTGACCATTTTACTCGGAAAAGATAATCGTGTTTACTATTACGAAGGTTTGGCACAAGACCCGAATGCCTCTGCTAATCCTGACTTCTTCAAGGCAACATCATTTGCCAATACCGGAGGAATCAGAGATGAGATTATCAGAAAGAGGGATGAGGTTGCCAAACTGAGAAATGCAAAAGGTGAACCAGAAGATGTTGTGGTGATTATTAAAGCTGATGATCAGGCTAATTACAAGAATTTCGTAGATATTCTTGATGAAATGGCCATCAACAGGATTCAACGTTATGCAACCGTAGATATCAGTGACCAGGATAAAAAATGGATACAGTCTACAGAAACAGCGAACGGTGTTCCCGCAACAGCTCCCGCAGCTCCGCCGGCTAAATAACTAATTATTTTTTTGCATCCATCATAAAACAACAACAATGGATTCTGCTAAAGTCTTAAAGTCCGATTTTCTTGATATCCTGTTTGACGGCAGGAACAAGGATTATGGGGCGTACGATTTGCGGAGACAGTATAATAAGCGTGTGCGGAATGCCATTTTGGGAACCGCGTCATTGTTTGTAATATTCTTTGCAACGTACATGATATCACAGTGGGTTAAAGCTTCTGAGGGTGAAAACACGAAGAAGCCGGTGATACAGGAAATTAAGATGGAGGATGTGAAGTTACCGGATGATCCGAAAACGCCACCTCCGCCACCTCCACCGCCTGCGCCGCCACCACCGGTAAAACCGTCAGTACAGTTCACTCCTCCTGTTATTAAGAAGGATAATGAAGTACCACCGGATGAGGAACCTCCGAAACATGAGGATATTAAGGATAAAGCCATCAGTACTAAAACTGTAGACGGTGATCCAAACGGAGTTGATCCGGGATTACTGGAAGATAGTAAAGGTACCGGTGTAGTAGGCCCGCCTCCTGCTCCTGCAAAGGAAGAAATCTTCACTTTCGTAGAGCAACCTCCAACCTTCCCTGGTGGAGAAGAAGCACTGGCCAAATACCTGAGCAAAAATATCCGTTACCCACGCGTTGCGCAGGAAAATGGTATCTCCGGTACAGTATTCGTTCAGTTCGTAGTAGATTCTGAAGGAAACATTAAAGATGTAAAAACAGTAGGTGCCGCAAAAGGTGGTGGCCTGGAAGAAGAAGCTGTGCGTGTGGTGAAAACCATGCCTAAGTGGAAAGCTGGTAAGCAAAATGGCCGCCAGGTTTCTGTACAGTTCAACCTCCCTATCCGCTTTACTTTGCAGGAGTAGTACTGTATCAATATAATTTTCAAAGGTCCCGTTTCAACATAGTTGGAACGGGACCTTTGATTTTCAGGAATTGGTGATAGCCCCGATTGTCCGTAAATTTGTGCCCTTTGGGAATATTCATAAACTAAACATGGTATGCTGGGTAAATTAACAGGATTTGATGATACGATTGTAGCAGTAGCAACAGCCCCGGGCCTCGGCGCTATTGCGGTAATACGGCTGAGCGGTCCCGATACCTATGCGATCTGTAACGGACTATTCCCTGGTAAGGACCTCCTGCAACAAGCTAGTCATACCCTGCATTTTGGTAACATCGTTTCCAATGGTCACATCATCGACGAAGTAGTGGTGAGCCTGTATAAAGGCCCCCGTTCTTATACCGGCGAAGATGTGATTGAGATATCCTGCCATGGTTCTCCCTATATCCAACAACAAATTATTGATGCCACCATCAAAGCAGGTGCACGGCTGGCGAAGCCCGGTGAATTCACCCAACGGGCATTCCTGAACGGTAAACTGGACCTTACCCAGGCTGAGTCTGTGGCCGATCTGATAGCCAGCAATTCTGCCGCCTCCCATCAAACTGCCATGCAGCAAATGCGTGGTGGCTTCTCCAAGGAACTACATGCCCTGCGTGAACAATTAATTACCTTTTCCGCCCTGATCGAACTTGAACTGGACTTCAGCCAGGAAGACGTGGAATTTGCTGATCGTAGCGGCTTATATACCCTCGTTACCAATGCCACCGGAGTAGTGAAGCACCTCATCGATTCCTTCCGGATGGGAAATGTTATCAAAAATGGTGTGAATACCGCCATAGTAGGTAAACCCAATGCCGGCAAATCAACGTTACTGAATACACTTCTCAATGAAAACCGCGCCATCGTCAGCGATATTGCCGGCACCACCCGCGATACCATCGAGGAAATACTCAACATTGATGGCATCCTATTCCGTCTTATAGATACTGCCGGTATCCGCGAAAGCCTGGATACCATTGAAAGCATTGGTGTGCAGAAAACAATGGAGAAAATACGCGAGGCCGGTGTAGTCGTTTATCTCTTTGATGTGAATGAACTCACTGAAACGGATATACGTAATCAGGTTGCTGCTTTTGAATCACAAAACGTTAACTATCTCCTGGTAGGAAACAAAACAGACATCACCGGTGAAGCAGCCATCCGCGCCAAATTCGCCGGTATACCTGAAATACTTTTTATCTCAGCAAAAAATCATGCACACATTCAGGAGCTGAAAGATGCATTGGTACATAAAGTACTGGCCGGCGATGTTAACACAGAAGATACCATCATCACCAATGCCCGCCATCATGCCGCACTGCAGGAAGTGCTGAAATCACTACAGGATGTAAAACAGGGAATGGATGACGGTTTGCCTGGAGACTTGCTGGCACTGGATATCCGGCTTTGTTTGCATTATCTGGGAGAGATAACGGGTGAGGTGACAAATGAGGATAGGCTGGATTATATTTTTAGTAAGTTTTGTATCGGGAAGTAACGGCTTTCTCATACTTTTCTCTATTTTAGTATTCTTTCCAAACTCAATGTAGTAAATAGCATTACCCGAATAAGATTTTTACATTTTCCATTGATTTTTTTGGTTTGGAACCCTCTCAAAAGTGTATTTTTTAAATAATATGGAAAGAGGTACAGGATTCTCTGTTTTGGAGAAATGATGGCAGTAGTTGACAGTAATAAACAGTTTATAATAATAGACGACCCGGATAAGCAGACCTCTTATAATCCGTATTTCTGCTTTTTAATAATTCCACCTGAGCAGTAATATCAGAATAAGAAAGATCTGTGAGCATTGCAATGAGATATTCGTTACCCAAAAGACCGTTACCAAGTTTTGCTTCCTCGAATCTGCGACTATACTAATGATTCTATTTTGATGAAGAACAATTCTATCTTGACCTTTTCCTAAAAAAGTAGTTAAAAAATTGCGCGACTTGAAAAAGTTTACATAGGTTTGGGAAAGAGCAAAAAAGAGCAATAGAGCAAAGAAAGAAATGATTCATTATTGGTAGCTAAAACGTTTAACTAATGACTGATTAGCACATATCAACCTACAACAATTTATTTCCTAAACCGTAAATTCAATCAGCATCAGCAATAATTGGAAAAATTAGATTTTTAACAGTCAACGAGAATTCCACTAAATAACCGGACTTTTTTATCAATCAACTTGTTATTCGTAAGCATATGCGTTAAAATGTTTCTATCATCAAACATCGTTGGTGAACAATAGTGATGTCTTTCAAACAGCATCATATTGCTTTAATAAATCAGATGACTAAGCATTGTTTTTTGTGCTATGAAATAGCGCACTAGCTACTGCTTTTGCAGAAAAGTATGAACCAAAAGAATGGTACCGACAATGACATCCATATAATTCCAGCCATTATCAGCAGCGAGGATTGCAACTGCGAGAAGAATGAGTATGGCCTTACGGGCTATAGTGCTAAAATTTTAAACAAAGCTGAGCACCCTTTGTCATGGCGAGAATGGTACATATAGTACCATATACAATGTATGCGTATATGGCGACTAATTACTGTCTTATAACCAACCAATGGTGACCTTCCCGGGAAAACAGGTTTAACTTTAATGCATCAAAAAATACTATCTCCGCCAACTCTATCTACCATCAGTGTTATCAGCAGGGTGGTCTGTTCGATATAGAAATTAGCAGTCTGGCACTGATTGATGTGGAAGATACAAACGGCCAACAACATAGAAGATTTCCATTCGTAATACTATACCAAAATCAGTTCTATTCAATTATAAAAACAAAAAAACGATGCAGTCAACCAAAAGATCTCTTTTGCTTTTTATGCTCTTTTGCATAGGAAGCATGTTTGCCTATGGGCAGGGAAAAATGACGGTTTCAGGTACCATCAAGGACGCAACCGGCAATGTTCTTGAAGGAGCTACCGTGAGCGAAAAAGGCACATCCAATTGGGTGCCGACCAGCAAGGGTGGTAGCTTTACCATCAATGTAAAGCCAGATGCAAAACTGGTTATTTCTTATGTTGGCTTTGTAACCCAGGAATTGCAGGCCACATCTTCTATGCAGATAACGCTAGTCGCCAGTGTTCAGAGTACTGAAGAAGTAGTTGTTACTGCCTTGGGTATCAAAAAACAATCTAAAGCGTTAGGTTATGCGGTATCCAAAATTGATAATGACAGGATTATGGCCAGTGGTACACCTACCAATGCTTTACAAGCACTCTACGGTGCCGCGCCTGGCGTGCAGGTTGCAGCTACAGCAGCCGGCCCTTCCGCTGGGATGAAAATCAACATTCGTAATGCGGTATCTTTTGACCAAAATTCATCAACACGTCCACTTATTGTAGTAGATGGTGTTCCCATTCACGACCAGAATACGCAAATGGGTTTCGGTGCTACTGATCGCGACAACGGAACAGGTATTAACGATATCAACCCTGATGACATTGCTTCCATGGAAATTTTGAAAGGAGCTAAAGCATCAGTACTATACGGTAGTGAAGGTGCCAATGGTGTGGTGCTGATTACCACCAAAAGCGGTACCAAAGGGAAAGGACTGGGAGTGGCGGCTTCTTTCACAACTTCATGGGACCGGGCAGCGTTCCTGCCTAAGCTGCAAAATGAATATGGAACAGGCTCCAGCCCTAGTAACTCCAGGAATGACGCTGAGGGATACTATATTGATGCAAATGGAAAAAGAGCGTTGGCAACTACATTGGGAGATGGTTTTGGCGCAGCTGCATTTGGACCAAAATTCGACCCAAGCGTGAAACTTTTGTGGTGGGACGGAGTAGAAAGACCATGGCAGGCTCAATCCAAAAATATCTATAACGATCTTTACCAAACGGGGCATCAGAACACAACTAATGTGGCTTTAAGTGGCGGGAATGATCAGGGACAGATTCGTTTTTCATACACTAACTTAAGTATGACCCCAATCAGACCCGGTTCTGATTATGACAAAAATACTTTTAGCCTTAACTCGTCCTATAAGTTAAACAATAACATTACCCTTAAATATACCGGCAACTTTTTTATTTCCAGAAACCTGAATGCTGCCAACCTGAGTACAATGAATGGAGAAGGGCAGCAGGCAGAGATAGGGGCATATAGCGCTGATATCAATGTAGGCTTGTTAAAGTCGCATTTATTAACACCAGATGGATATAATTACTTTGCCAACCCAAGCCAGAGAAATTTAATCTCCAACGGTAGGAAGGGAGTGGTAGGTTATCTTTGGGATCAGCTCCAGAATAAATCTATTTTTACAAGATTGCACAATATCCAGTCTTTATCTGCCGATATAAAGCTTACCGATATTTTTAGTGCCACATTAATGGGGGGCATAGATTATAGCACAGAGAGGAATGAATATAAAGGCAAATTGTTGGATCCTCAGTTATTAGGCCCTAATAGTGGTTTCATGTATAGTGATGTAACCAATGTATACAAAAATACCTATGGCCAGGGCATGCTTAACTTCAATACCAAAATAAATAGTGATTTTGATTTGTCTGGTTTTGTAGGTGGAGTGATCAGAAAAAATTATACAGAAGGAAAAGGTGCATCTGTGAATGGTTATGGACAGCTGGTTATTCCTAATTACTTCTCATTTAATAATTTACCATTGGGAGCGCAGCCTCAGTACCAGTTTACAAATGGTGAGGATATGTTATACAGTTTATTGGGATCTGCACAGCTGGCATGGAGAAACCAGGTTTATATAGAAGCCCAGGCGAGACAAGACTGGTCATCTATTTTGCCTCCAAATCAGAATAGTTATTTCTATCCTGGTATAAGTGCAGCATGGATCTTCAGCGAAAGCCTGAAATTACCGGCGGTGTTTGATTATGCCAAAGTAAGGGCATCATGGGCTGACGTGGGCCGTCCGGGTCCACGCTATTTCAGCAACGTGAACTATGCTACATCTCAAACTGGTGGTGGATATGTGCTTACTCCTCCTTCCGATCTTCCTCCAATGGATGCCAACGGCAACCCAAATCTGAAACCTGAGCGTAAACGTGAATTCGAAGTAGGTTTTGAAACCTATCTGTTCCATAACAGGAGAATTGGAGTGGACTTCTCTTATTACAAATCAAATATCTACGACCAGATCATGGCGGTAGCAGCTCCTCCGGGAATGGGTGTTAAAAATGTTCGTATGAACGCTGGTAACGTGATGAACAAAGGATGGGAACTGGCTATTAAAACAAAACCAATTTTAACGAAAGATTTTGAGTGGGATGTAAACTTAATGTTTGCACATGGCAAAACGTATGTAGAAAAACTGGATGGCAAACTACAATCTCTCACACTGTGGAATGCGTTCGGCGCAGTGAATGCAGTGGCTAATGTGGGTCAGGAATATGGTCAGCTTTACCTGACTAAGTCAACCTACACCTACAATAATCCAAATGATCCAAGTGATCCAAACAATGGGAAAAAAGTTGTAAATGCTGCTGGCTCGGCTTATGATTATACGAGCACAGCAAAGTTAATCGGCAAAACAATTCCTGATGTAACAGGAGGGTTTTTCACTTCTTTTGCATACAAAAATATTCGCCTTATTGCAAATATAGACTACCAGTTTGGCGCCACTTTCCTGTCAGGCTCAGAAACTTATATGATGGCAGCTGGTGCGCTAAACGAAACATTGAAATATAGAGATGAGGCACATGGGGGATCTGCCTATTATTTAGATGCCAATTCTAAGAAAGTTGCAGGCACAAACCCTAATGGTGGACCCACCTTTCACGACGGTGTAATATTGGATGGTGTTAGTACTGATGGCAAAACGAACACAAAAGTGGTTTCTGCTGATAATTATTATTACGATTCTTATTTTTCAAATGGCTTTTTCCCTGAAGACAGGATCTTTAAAAGCGATTACGTAGCCCTGCGTAATGTGGCCATCGATTATACTTTGAATCCAAAGATTCCTCAAAAGATCCATATGAGCAGTCTGATAATATCAGTTTTTGCGAACAATGTGGGTTACCTCTACAAAGATGCACCAAATTCAGTACCTGAATCAACTAACGGAACAGGCTGGGGCGTGGGTTCCTATGGAACAACTGCATTACCCTCACAACGTTCAATAGGTATTTCTATCAAAACTAAATTTTAAAAACAACTAAGATGAAATTTATACAATTAAGATCTTTTTTCTTGCTTACGTTGTTATTATCTTCTGTTGCGTGCAAGAAGAGCCTGGAAGACTCATATCAAAATCCTGACGGATATTCGAAAGACATGGCTGATAAGTCGGGAGTAAGCGTTATTGCCGGATTCTTCACTTCTCAGCTAACCCAGGGATTCTTTCTTAGCGGTGATTACGGTTCTGTTTACCACCAGGTGAGAAGTGGAAACAGGATTATGGCAAATGCCGTTCAGATTTATAACACAACTACTGAAGGAAGTTCCTACACGCTCGCAGATGTTGAGCACGACTGGGGTACAGGTGGTTTTAACGAATCTGTTTTCAACTTTGTTAATACACAATGGATCACACCAATACTCTGGGCTCAACGTGAATACAACAACACTCCGCAGGCTAAACGGACCAATTTAGATAGCCTGTATATCACCTTAATGCATGTTTTAAAAGGTTATGCCTACCAAAGAGCAACCGACATGTACGATAAGATTCCCTACATAGAAACAGGTTCCGCGGGTGGGCTTGATGGCGTTAAAGCAAAATACCTTGGCCAATCAGATATATATCCGAAGATAATCAGTGATTTTAAGGCCGCCGAAGAAGTGTTGACGACGCTGACACTTACGTCTACCGAGCAGGCATCATTTAACCAACAGGATATCCTTTTTGGCGGAAATATTTTGAAATGGCGTAAGTATATTAATTCGTTAAGGTTGCGTTGTGCGATGAATGTAAGCGAAGTTTTGCCTGCTATTACGAAGCAGGTGCTTACGGAGTTGCAAGGCAAACCCCTACTGACCGACTATAACGATGTAGCTGGTGTAGCTGACATAGCAGTGATTGCACTTAATCGTATTTGTAATGAACTGGGTATTACACGTGCTTTCAGGGAAAGAGCGGATGATTGCCGTGCAGGGAAAAAATTCCTGCAGGACGTGATGTACTGCCAGCCGACAATGAGCAGTAAGGTGGTGAACGGACAAACGTTATATTATTTCAGTGGTGATAATTCTGCAACAGGTTTATTGGATGGTACTGTTGACCCGCGCGTTTCTTATATCTTCGCTCCAGACTGGAGTGGCAGATACCTGGGTGTTGATACAAAATGGGATGGCAATACTGATAAGAATAGTTACTTAAATAAAATTTTGCGTGGCCTTTACATCAACGATCCTATCCTGACCGATATTTCAAAAACAACCTTTTATTACGGCGTAAATAATAGCCAGTCGATCGCGTTGGACGCAGCATCCAAAGCAGATCTGAGTAAACGTGAGGCGTTCCTGTTAAATACACTTCGCAGCAGAGTGGCCAACTATGATGACAATGGTTGGAACGTAGGCACTGCAAACAACCTGGTTGCCGAGTACAATGTACGCCCGCAATTTAACTTTGCGCTGAAATATCCAACCATTCATGCGGTTGAAACGGAGCTTTCATTGGCAGAGGCAGCAGTAAGAGGTTTTGGTCAACTGAATGGTGCTGCGCGCGATCACTACAAGAATGCCATTATCTTATCCTGCAAATATTGGTATGAACTGAATAACTCAAATCAATATTCTAAGACAACCTTGCCGGCTATGCCAACAACAATGGACGATTCGAGAATCAGCGCCAGGCCTGCAATGGAATATAACGCAAGTGTTTATGCAGAAGTGGCAGCACAGAAATTTGATGCGATGTCGAGTACTCAAAAAGTGCAGGCAATTTTTAATCAACTTCAGTTGCATTACAATATGTTGAATTTTGAAGTGCCATATACCGCTGCCCGCAGGTTAATTAAATACCTGGGTACAAATCCCGCTTCAATGTATGAAAGATACAAATGGAAAGAAAGAATGACTTATCCTGGTAGCGTTCAGGCTTCTGATCCAGAGGGTTGGTCAATTATTAGTCCTTCTAATAACCCGGATCTCCCTGTATGGTTTACGGGCCGTACTGCCAAATGGAAGAACACATTAGAATAAGACTGATTACTCTTTAAGCACATAGAAAAGACGACGTCGCAAAAATCAAATGCGCGTAAAACAAAATCTTCTGGCAGGTGAAGTTGACACCGCCAGTGGTTTAATAGCAACGTGAAGACAGCAATAAGGCCGCCATTGTGCGGCTTTATTGCTTTTATATGTGACGTTTCAACAGATTCGCTACATTTTTCATATTTTTAATTAGAGAGTGTTTCTTCCGGGGAATAAATACCTTTTTTTGATTAAGCCTAGTGTAATTTCATATGCAACAATGGTATAATAAACTAGACCCAGCCCTAAAAGACACTGTCCAGGCCGTCTTAATCCTCGATAGTGCCGATCCCCCTATGCCAGATGACTTACCCATATTTACCAACGGTATGCCGGCTTTATTGTGTACAGCACAGCATAAGGAAAGTCGGCTGTCGCTGTTCGGAAAGACCGTTCCTTCAGAAAGATGGGCCGAATGGGGGAATGCTACCCTGATTACTTTTTTCTTTAAACCATTTGCCATAGGCCCTGTTTTTAAGCTATCTGCACAGCAATTAAAAAATGAAGCCATCGGGCTGAATCGTTGGAATCCACAAAAGGCAATGGCATTGACCATTCAACTAGCCTATGCTCCATCAACAGCCGAAAAAGTGGAGGTGCTACACCAGTTTATTCTTTCCCAGGTTACAGCCAACCAACGGGAATGCAGGATCATCCGGTATGCGACCGACAAAATATTGGAAAACCCGGAAGCCGATGTGTTGGCACAAATGCTGCAGGAGCTTAGTCTCACAGAAAGAACATTTCAACGGATCTTTAAAAAATATGTAGGTATAACGGCCAGCGAATACCGGCGGATCTGCCAGTTCCAGATGGCTTTTTACCAGTTAAAGTCCGGCCAGTTTGATAAATTGACCGACGTGGCATATGCCAATGGTTATTTTGATCAAAGCCATTATATCCGTTCTTTTAAGGAATTTACAGCAACCACTCCCAATGAATACCTGCAGTTTGGGCTAAAGAAAAAATAATGTCGGTTTTGTACAAGGAGATGTTTGGCAGCTGGTTCATCTTTACACAAAATTTAAATGTATGAAAGAACTAATCACGCCTTGCTTATGGTTCGATAACCAGGCAAAAGAAGCCGCCGCTTTGTATTGCAAATTAATTCCCGGCGCAAAAATAGTAATGCAGTCGCCTGTTGTCACCGAAATAGAGATAGCCGGACAGCATATTACGCTGTTAGATGGGGGTCCTATGTTCAGACCCAATCCATCCATTTCAATGTATTACATCTGTGAAACAGAAGAAGAACTAAAGGATATCTGGGAAGGATTATCCAGCGACGGTTTTATAATGATGCCATTGGATAAGTATCCCTGGAGTGAAAAATACGGCTGGTTGAGCGACCGGTTTGGCATTTCATGGCAGGTTGCCCTGGGTACAGTAGCCGCGGTGGGTCAAAAGATTACGCCCTTTTTGATGTTCGTTGGAGATCAGTATGGCCGTGTGGAAGAGGCCATCCAGCATTATAGTTCCATATTCCAGGACTCAGCAACAGATGGGATACTCCGTTACTCTCAACAGGAACAGCCCGATATAGAGGGAAAAGTAAAGCATGCCGTGATAACCTTAGCCGGGCAGAAGTTTATGCTAATGGAAAGCGCTCATGCTCACAAATTTGCGTTTAACGAAGGCGTTTCCTTAACGATCCATTGCAACACACAGGAAGAAATAGATCACTATTGGGGAAAATTAACCGAAAGCGGTGAAGAAAGCAGGTGTGGATGGTTGAAAGATAAATTTGGCGTTTCCTGGCAGGTAATACCTACTATTCTCGGGAAATTGATGACCGATCCCAATAAGGCCGGTAAAGCAGCCCAGGCGTTTATGCAAATGCGAAAATTTGATATTGAAAAGATTGTGCAGGCAACGCTTGAGTAAATTTTGAAAGGCCGTACCGGCTATTCGTTAGATTATTTTACCCCAAAAGTGGAACTATAATATTTCCCACGTCCAATTATTACTAAATACAGGCGGCTTTGCTTTATTGCATCGCCGCCTGGCAAACAGCACTGTAATTGATACTCATTCCGCAATGTAATTTCTACATGCCTTGCATTCTCCCAGATATTACTGTTTCCTGTTTTGGACAGATAATTAATTACAAATGTATTGCCCTCCCGCTTTTCGCATACCTATAATCCGTATTTTACAATCCACAAATCCACGGATCGGCGCCTGAACATGCCAAAATGATGACTGAATGATGAAATTGCTACTCCTTCTTGCAGCCTGCTGCTGTACGTGCATTATTGCCAACGCCCAGCTGAATGCGGATAGCCTGAATCAGCTGCTGGCAAATAAAAACATGACCACGCCGGAAAGGATTACGGCGCTCAATATGTTGGCGGCACATTACAACCAGGATTCCACCAATGTGGCACTGGTGCTGGCCAATGAGGCTTACCTGCTTTCCCTGAAAGAGAAGAACAAGCCGCTCCAGGCGGCTTCTCTGCTCAACCTTTCCGAGGGATATCTCTATAACGATCAATACGACCAGGCGCTCAATTACGCCTATAATGCACTGGATCTCTGCCTGGAGTCGGGCAATGATAGCGCTATTGCCCGGTGCTTTACAAACCTGGGCTGGGTCTTTTATGATACGGAGAACGCTCACTTCTCTCTTCAGTACCACCAGCAGGCGCACACACTATATAAAAAAAACGGAGATCCCCACCGGATGGCGGTGTCTATGAATGCACTGGGACTGGTTTACCTGATGAAAGATGATTTTGAAACGGCCCGCCTGTATTTTGATAGCACGCTCGCCATCGCAAAGCAAAATCATCTGGAAGGGATGATTGCTACAGCGTTGAGTAACCGTGGTATTTGCTGGAATGAACAAGGGAAGTACCAGGTGGCCATCGCCGATTTTAACCAGGCATTGTCAATCATTAACCCTGCAGAAGTGTTGTCCCATGCGGAGGTGCTGAACCAGATGGCTTACTCCCGCATTATGCTGAAGGAATATCCGCAGGCGGAAACCCTCCTCCGGGATGCAAGGGTACTGATCAACCAATCGAACTCCAATACAAAGAAGGAGAAGCTGCTGGATAACCTTACCAATTCAGTATTGTTATACCAGGAGCTGGGAGAATACCGGAAGGCTTTCACCGAACTGCAGGAATATACCAGGGTCCGAAACCAGATCCTTTCCAAAAGCAAGAGTGAAGCTATTTCGGCGCTTAAGCTGCAACGGGAGGCAAAAGAGAACGAAACCCGCATCATCACACTGGTGGCGCAGAAGGAACTTCGGGCGTTTCAACGGAATGCGCTGGCAGCAGGGGTGGTACTCCTTATTATTATCTGGTTGCTGTTTTACAGCAAGATGAAACAAAAGCAGAAAAAGGAGAAAGAACTGGAAGAGGTTAAACGTGCCCTGATCAAACAGGAGCTTGATGGCGCCCTGATGGAAAAGGAAGCCCTGAATGGTAAACTGGAATTCCGCGATAACGACCTCAAAAACTATGCGTTATACATTTCCCAGCGTAATGAAATGATCCGGAATTTTATTGATGAACTGACCAGCCTTGATATCCATAACGACGCCAGAAATGAGAATATCACCCGTTTCAACCGCCTGGTCCATAAATTCCAGCATGACCTCGATCATAATAAAGATGCCCAGGATTTTAATCTCTCGGTAAATGAAATCCATAAAGACTTCTTCTTTAATCTCCTTCAAAAATATCCGGGCCTTACAGAAAATGAACGCCGCCTTTGTGCACAAATCCGGTTAAATCTCTCTATCAAAGACATCGCTTCATTGAATAATATCTCTGTAAAATCAGTTGAAATGGCTCGCTACCGCCTCCGTAAAGCATTCAACCTGGAACACAAAGACAACCTGTCTGATTTTCTGAAGAATTTCTAACCAATTAATTATCAACTACCTGTCTCTCTTGTAGAGGTCATGTAGAGGTGCCTGTAAGGCTCATATAGAGGCTTACAACTCTCCTGTGCCCATCTTTCCTGCCTACATTACTTCCCTGATCCGTTGCTGCCGATTTCACGTTTGAAAGCAGATACCTATGCTGCAGCATCCGGACGATCCATGTTATACTTTTTAAAAAAAAGATCTAAAAACCAAAATGCGTATGTGGAAACTATTACGGAGAAACGGAATATTATTATTCCTTTTATTTACCGGGTTAACGGCAATCGCTCAAACGGCATCCGTTAACTGGACCCTGAAAGGGAGAATTAAAGACGCCGCAGGCAACCCTATTCCCGGCGCTAGCGTCGTGGTAAAAAACACGGCTAACGGAACGGCTACCTCAGACAAGGGCGTTTTTACACTAACCGTACCTGGAAATGCTACCCTGGTTATTTCGGCAATGGGATTTACAGCCAAAGAAATTAAACTGACCAGCGACAAAGAACTGGTAGTAGCCCTGGAAGAAAGTGTGAAAGGACTGGATGAAGTACTGGTGATCGGCTATGGTACCCAGAAAAAAGGAGATGTGACAGCGGCCATATCTTCCGTCAATACAAAAAATCTCGCCAAACAGCCCGCCGGTAACATCGGTACCATGCTGCAGGGACAAGCGGCCGGCGTGATCGTAAGTGCCGGTACAGGCAACCCCGCGGCCAATCCCGTAGTACTGGTGCGTGGCCTCAACAGTATTAACAACGACAACCCCCTTTATGTAGTGGATGGTATTCCCCTGGGATATGCATATGATATCAACCCCAATGATATCGAATCAGTAAGCATCCTTAAAGATGCTTCTGCCGCTACCATTTATGGCGCCCGGGCGGCCGGCGGTGTGATCATCATCACCACCAAAAAAGGGAAAACAGGTGAACCGCGTATCACCTTCAATTCCTACGCATCCCTGCACAAGCTGAATAATAATATTGACCTGCTGGAAAAAGTTCCCATGAATAAGGTGGTGAGAGAAGCCTATGCCAATGACGGCGAAACACCCCCCATTTATGTGCAGGACGATAATAAATACGCTAACTCCGACTGGCTCGGCGCTTTCACCAAACAAGGCGTGGAACAGAAATATGATGTTGATGTGGCAGGCGCCTCGGAGAAAATTGCTTACCGCCTGTCGTTGGGCCACTGGGGACATTCCGGCTCCATCATCAATTCCGGCTCTAAAAGAGATAACATCCGGCTGAATACAGAGATCAAACTACTCAACAATCGCCTCAAATTAAGTCCCATTATCGCTTATACCCGTTTTGATAATAAGAATTTTGGAGATGTGAACGGTGATGGAAATGCAGGATTTTCTCCCATTATGAACGTTTATAATACCCTCCCACATAAACGCATCTACGATCCCGCCTCGGTGAACGGTTATGCCAAACCCGAAACAGAGCTGGGTTCCGGCAACCCGGTAGGTGAAAGAATGCTGAGTAACGGCAGTACAATAGATGATCACCTGCAGTTCAATATGGCTGCAGACCTGCAACTCTGGAAAGGGTTCTCCTACAACTTCACCGTGGGCCGTAACATTGTAAACACCTACGAGTACACGCAAACAGATCCTTACGACTTTGGCGCACAGGCACTGGTGGAAAATCCGAGTCGTTCCGAGAGCCGTGGCCGGAATGAGTTCACCGTGTTTACCCATCTCCTGAATTACGAAAAACAACTGGGCAAGCACAATATCAAAGGCATGTACGGCTTCTCCCGTGAAAAGTCTGTAAGCCAGGGTACCACCGGCGCAGGCAATCATTTGAGTAGTCCGCTGATCGAATCACTGTCGGGCCTGATCATCGACGGTAAAGGAGATTTTATCCGCGCCGGCGGCTGGAATTTTTCCAGCACGCTGCAATCCTATTTTGGCCGCGCAAGCTACAATTATGACGATAAGTATTTTCTCCAGGGAAGCCTCCGCCGTGACGGCTCTTCTAAATTCGGCCCTCTGAACCGTTACGGTACCTTCTACTCTTTCTCTGCAGGCTGGAACATGCATAAGGAATCCTTTTTCAATATCCCGTGGATATCAGAACTAAAGCCGCGTATCAGCTATGGTACCGTGGGGAATCAGAACGTGAGCAACTTTCAGTACCTCGCCAAGATATTCCTGACAGGCTCCAGTCCTTACCTGAACTATCCTTTGGGTTCCGCGCTCAGTCAGCAGGTATATGTCGGCGCCATTGCAGCTACATTGGCTAATAACAACATCAAATGGGAACAAACGGCTACCCTCAATACAGGGTTGAATTTTAGTTTCTTAAAAGGTGCTGTGAGCGGCAGCTTCGATTATTTCAGTTCCAGAACATCTGATATGCTGGCCGAAACACCTATCCCTGCATCATCCGGTATCACGGCATTGCCGCTCACCAATATCGCGGATATGGAAAATAAAGGATGGGAAGTAACGGCTACCTACCGCCGCCCGGCGTCCAATGCATTTTACTGGGATATAACTGCAAATATCTCGCACAGCCGGAATAAGATCATCCGGTTGGGATATGACGAAGGGGTGATTGCTGACGGATATGTTGATTTTAACAACCGTGGTACTACGCTTACCAAAAAAGGGGAGGCGCTGGCATCGTTTTATCTCTATAAAACAGATGGCATCTTCAGATCGCAGGCGGATGTGGATGCACATGTGAATAAATCCGGCGACCCGCTGCAACCCAATGCCAAACCCGGCGACCTCCGTTTTGTGGATACAAATGGCGACGGTGCATTGGACGATAATGATAAACAGCTGATGGGTAACGGTCTCCCTAACCTCGACTTCGGTATTACTTTCAACGCCAGTTACAAAAACTTCGATCTGATGGTGTTCTTCAACGGCAAACAGGGCCAGAAGATGTACAACGGCGCAAAGATGTTCCTGTACCGCTTCTACCGCTCTGCAGACCTGCTGAACGCCTGGAGCCCCTCCAATCCGGATGCTTCGGTATATCGTCTTTCCAATACAGATGAAAACGAAAACCTCCGTGTGTCCGACTACTTCCTGGAAGACGCTTCTTTTGTACGCCTGCGAAACCTCCAGCTGGGTTACACACTTCCGCAGCAACTCACGGCAAAAGTACACATCGACCGCCTGCGGGTCTATGCCGGCGCATACAACCTGGTCACCTTTACAAAATATACAGGTTTTGATCCGGACCTCTCCAATACCGGCATCTTTGGCCGTGGGGTAGACCGTGGCTACTACCCGCTGAGCCGCTCTTTTGTATTCGGCCTTAACGTTGGATTCTAATCTGAAATTTTAAACTGACAATCATGAAACTATCAATAGCCGTTCTCTTCTTCTTTTCCGTTGCGCTCTTCACTGCGTGCTCCGATAAATACCTGGAGCTGGACGATAAACAAAACCTCACAGAAAATACTTTCTGGACCACCCGGCAGCATGCTTTGCAGGGAATTACCGCCAGCTATGCGGCATTACAGGGGCACGACGGCTCCATGTGGACTTTCTTTGAAGAAGTGTATATCACGCTCACCTATAAAGCGGATGATATAGATAATAACAAAAATGAACCTTATGGAAAAAATCTGGCTGCGTTTGTAAACAGTGCAGATGAAGGCGGTCCCTGGAATCTCTGGGCTACCTGTTATGCAGGAATTGGTCGTGCTAACCAGGTGATCGAAAAAGTACCAGGCATTACCGCTATGACGGAAAAAGAAAGAAATGAAATTGTTGCAGAAGCTAAATTTCTCCGCGCCTATAACTATTTCATACTGGTAAATGGTTTTGAAAATGTGCCGCTGGTATTGAAATTTGAAAAAGATCTTACAAAACTGCAAACGCCGCAATCGCCCGCTGCAGACGTTTGGGCGCAAATTGAAAAAGATCTGACAGAAGCAGAAGCCGTGCTGCCACCCGCTTATCCGGATGCATATAAAGGCCGTGCAACAAAAGGCGCCGCTAAAGCGCTGCTGGCAAAAACATATCTCTTCCAGGAAAAATGGACAGCGGCAGAAACAAAATTCAGGGAGATATACGGACAGTATTCCCTTAACACAAATTATACAGACAACTTCAACGGCACAAAGGAAAATGGCCCTGAATCCATCTTTGAAGTGCAATTCAGCGGCGATCGTTCCGTGTCTGATGAAAGACATCCTTTCAATTTTGAAGTGCGGCCTTATGCACTTGATGGCTGGGAACTCTTTTACCCGTCCGACTGGCTGGTGACGACATTGATGAAAGATAAAACCGCAACGGGCGGTTACAGCGACAGGGTATATGGTACTATCTTTTTCAACGATCCGGCGTCAAAAATGTGGGACCTCAACATTCCCGCCAACCTTGTGCCTTACGCAGATGTGGCCGGCAATCTTTCCCATCCCGCCTTCTTCAATAAGTACGCATACCCTAACGACAGGGGCGGTTCTTATGTAGGAACGAACATCTCCCTGATCCGTTATGCAGATGTGCTGCTTATGCTGGCAGAGGCAACGAATGAAAATGGGAAAACGGCTGCAGCAATCGACCTCGTGAATGAAGTGCGTAACCGCAGTCACGCGAAACCAATTGCACCCGGCAGCCTGAATAAAGAACAGCTGCGGGAGCAGATCCGCAACCACGAAAGACCGGTAGAACTGGCAATGGAATTTGGCATCCGCTGGTTCGACCTGGTACGCTGGGGCCGTGGCGCTACCGCCAAACAACCGGTAAAGGCCCTGCTGACAAACCACGGCAAAGCTGCTGCTGCCAACTATGTAGAAGATAAACATATCCGCTACCCTATACCGCTGAAAGAGATCAACGTAAACCCGCTCCTGAAGCAAAACAATTTGTACTAAACAACCGGGCCGGTGTACCGTTGTATGCCGGCCGGTAATTTTTTTTCAAGATAAGCAAGGAACTTAATGAAATACAGCACCGGATTGATGATTGGTGGGTTGTTATGGCTCAATATTCTTACTGCCAGTTCCCAACAGCATCCACAGCCCTGGCAGCACCCGGAGATACAAACAGAAAACGCCCTGGCGCCGCGGGCATGGTTTATACCCGCCATCTCGGAGGCCGCTGCCATCTCGGGTTCCCCGTCCCCATTCCTGCTTTCGCTGGATGGCACCTGGAAGTTCAGGCTCGATGCATCACCCGCAGCAAGCCCCGATAGTTTTTTTGCGGACCATTATGATGTGAGCAACTGGAAGGATATTAAAGTGCCCGCGCACTGGCAAACGGAAGGTTTCGATAAATTTATTTTCACGGATGTGGAATATCCTATTCCCGTAAATCCGCCGTATCCGCCGGAGAACGACAATCCCACCGGCTCCTACCGCCGGAGCTTTACCATTCCCGCGGAATGGGCGGGAAGGAATATAATCCTCCGCTTCGGTGCCGTAAATTCCTTTTTTTATTGCTGGATCAATGGCCGGTACATAGGCTTTAGCAAAGACAGTAAAACTGCCGCCGAATTTGATATCACCCATTATTTACGGAAAGGAGAGAACACGGTTTCCGTACAGGTACTCCGTTTTAGCGACGCCACCTACCTGGAAGGGCAGGATATGTGGAAGCTGAGTGGAATAGAGCGAAGCGTGCAGCTGATCGCACAGCCTAATATAGCTGTACGCGATTTCTTTGTAAAAGCAGGTCTGGACAGCACTTACACCAACGGCATCTTCAGTCTGGACGTACAACTAAATACAGTAGCACGACAAGGACGCTTGCAAATAAAACTGCTGGATGACAAGGGAAACATCGTTATACAACAACAGCAAACATTGAACGGTACTGCAGATTATCACTTTGATGCTACGCTGCATAATGTAAAAAGCTGGAATGCAGAGCATCCCCATCTTTATAAACTACTCATTTCCCAATTCGATAAAAATGGCAAGCTGGTGGAATGTATTGCGCATGAAACAGGCTTCCGGACGATAGAGATCAGGAATGGGCTATTGATGGTAAACGGCGTGGCGGTAAAGATCAAAGGCGTAAACCGGCACGAACACAACATGTACACCGGGAAGGTGATCACGCAGGAAAATATGATGGAAGATATACAGCTGATGAAACTATATAACATCAATGCGGTACGTGCCAGTCACTATCCCAACAGCCCGGAATGGT
Organism: Chitinophaga sp. RCC_12; assembly: GCF_041360695.1. Classification (NCBI taxonomy): domain Bacteria; kingdom Pseudomonadati; phylum Bacteroidota; class Chitinophagia; order Chitinophagales; family Chitinophagaceae; genus Chitinophaga; species Chitinophaga sp. RCC_12. Next base: position 275,984 of record NZ_JBFUPS010000011.1, on the reverse strand, counting down.
ACCGCCTTTGCGACGAATACGGTATTTACGTGGTAGACGAAGCCAATATTGAATGCGATGGCATGTCGTTTCATCCGATGAAAACACTATCCGATAAACCGCAATGGAAAGAAGCCTATCTGCACCGCACCCGGAGGATGTTTGAAACTAACAAGAACCATTGCTCCATTATTACATGGTCGTTGGGCAATGAAAGCGGCTTTGGTGAAAACTTTGAAGCTACCTACCGGTATCTTAAATCAAAAGACAACACCCGCCCGGTTCAATACGAAGCGGCAGGAGATAATGAATTTACAGACATCGTGTGCCCGATGTATAAATCCACCAGTGTGCTGCTGGGATATGTGAGAGAGTGGCGCAGCCGTCCGTTTATTCTTTGCGAATATGCGCACATGATGGGCAACGGCGGTGGTAACCTGAAAGAGTACTGGGACCTGATGTATCGTTACCCGCAATTGCAGGGCGGTTTTATCTGGGATTTTTCTGATCAGACTTTTAAGAAGAAAGATAAAGCAGGAAGGGATATCTGGGCCTATGGCCGGGATATGGGTAATGTAGGAATTACCAGCGATACGAGTTATTGTGCTGACGGGTTGTTTGCGGCCGATCGTACGCCGCATCCGCAGGCGTTTGAATTTAAAAAAGTAATACAGCCGGCAGGCTTTGAACCAGTACCGTTGTCGGCAAACAGTATCCGCATTATTAACCGCCTCGATTTTACAGATCTGGATCAGTTTTATTTCAACTGGGTTATCAGGTCAAACGGGGAAACGATCGCCAAAGGTGAACTGAATGCGGGTTCCGTGGCGCCCCATAAAGAAAAGATCATCACGCTGCCTTTGCCGGTGTTGAAAGCGAAGCCCGGTGCGGAATATTTTGTTACGATAGAAATGAGGACGCGGCACGATGCGCCACTGGTGCCTGCACACTACCTCGCGGCATGGGAGCAGTTCCCCTTGCCTGCGGCACTGGCTGAAATGCCCGCTTCTGCAAGCATTAAAGCAATGTCGATCAAAGAAGACCCATCGCAAATAAAAATTGCCGGGGATGATTTTGAAGTGGCATTCAGCCGGAAAACTGGCTGGCTGAGCGCTTATAACTGGGAGCAGCAGGCAATGATGAAGTCACCCCTTGAGCCGCACTTCTGGCGCGCTGCAACGGATAATGATATAGGTAACAGTCAGCAGATCCGCTGTGCCGTATGGAAGGATGTATTGCAAACAGCGCGGCTCGATTCCCTGAAAATAGACACCACAAATAAACGAGAGGTAATCATCCGCACCTGGCACTATCTGCCTGCGGTAAAAGCAGTGTATAAAGCGGAGTATAAAGTAACGGGAGATGGAGTAATAAACATCAGCGTAGCGATGAAATCCGGGAGAGATCCCATGCCGGAGCTTCCGCGATTCGGTATGCGCATGATCCTGCACGGAGCATTCGATCAGGTGAAGTGGCTGGGCCGCGGTCCTTTTGATAATTATGCCGACCGGCAAACTGCTGCAGCTATTGATGTATACAGCATGAACGCCGATCAGCTTTTTCATCCTTATCCGCGTGCACAGGAAAGCGGCTACAGAACGGATGTGCGCTGGATAACCCTGACCGATAAAAACGGCGTGGGATTGACCGCACAGGGCAAGCCGCATATCAGCACAGGCGTATTGCATTTCAATATGGATCATCTTGAGTTTGACCGCTACGCAGCAGAGAACAACCACGGCGGCTCTATGATAAACGAAGACCTGGTATGGTGGAATATCGATTATAAACAAATGGGCGTAGGCGGCGACAACAGCTGGGGCGCCACCCCACACGCCGAATATTTGCTGCCTTACCAGGATTACAGTTATTCTTTCACGCTACGTCCCGCTATAAAATGAAGCAGATGAGAATATGGATATTACTATTGCTCACCGTGCAGGCAGCTACTGCGCAGCGCTACCGTTATCCTGATGTATTGGATTTGCGGACGGCACCTCCTGCCAGTGAAAGTATCGAGGCCAATGTATTCAGCGATATGGGTGCATGGCATGCCTATGCACTGCCCTCCGGGAAAGAAAACAATGGCGCCTTTATGGGCCCCTTGTTGATGGATATGCAGGGAGAATGGCTTTCCGGCTCTTTCTCAAGATTAGCCATCAGCGAAAATGGCGTGCCGGTTAACCTGCCGGCAGCGAAGTCCGACATTAAGTTTTATCCTGGCCTGTTACAGCAACAGTTCGAAATAGCCGGCCTGGTGATATGCCAGCAGCTACTTTTTGCTTCCAGTCGCGAAGCACTGCTGTACACAAAAATTACCAACCGTTCCCGTCATCCCCGTACGCTGGATGTGGAATATTATGGTCAGACAAAAAAGAGGATGACTGCGGAGGCTTCCACCCTGCGGGTAAATGGTTTTGTAACCGTATTCCCCAAGGGCACTGCATTGCAGGCGGACAGCTTTACTTATAAAGCGCTTTGGAAGAATGTAGTGATACAACCCGGCGGAAGTTATGAACAAACACAGGTGCAGGCGTATTATCCCGGTGAAACGCGGCAACCTTTTCAATACGACTTCAAAACAGCGTTGAGAAAAAATGAAGCGCGATGGAATGGTTATCTCTCCCGGTATTTCTCCCTGGCATCTCATTTAACAGAGATAAAGAAACGGCTGGCAGTCAAATGTATCATCACGCTTATTACCAACTGGCGAAGCAGCGCTAGAGACATCCTGCACGACGGCGTGTTTCCCTCTGTAAATTACCAGGGCTTTTATGGCGTGTGGAGCTGGGACAGCTGGAAGCAGGCCGCGGGCCTTGCCACCTTTTTCCCCCAGCTGGCGAAAGACAATGTCCGTTCCATGTTCGATTACCAGGATGATCACGGCATGGTGGCAGACTGTATCTACGCAGATAAGCGGGAAAACAACTGGCGGGATACCAAACCTCCTCTTGCCGCCTGGGCAGTGTGGGAAATCTATCTGCATACAAAAGACAAAGCATTTGTTAAAGAAATGCTGCCTAAACTTATTGCCTATCATGAATGGTGGTATGCTAACCGCGATCACGACCGGAATGGTCTCTGCGAATACGGCGCCACCGATGGTACCCGCATAGCTGCAGCATGGGAAAGCGGGATGGATAATGCCGTACGCTTCGACAGCGCGGTGATGCTGCAAAACAACAACAGCGCCTGGTCGCTGAACCAGGAAAGTGTAGATCTCAATACTTATCTATATGCGGAGAAATTATACCTGGTAAAGCTTTCATCTCTCCTGGATAACAAACAACATACCTACCGGCAGCAAGCGGAGAAGCTGCTCCCGCTAATTCGCACACAGTTCTACGATGAGCATGCCGGTTACTTCTACGACACCAGGGCGAATGGCCGTGTAGAGGTAGATGGCCCGGAAGGATGGATCCCGTTATGGGCTGGTGTAGCCACTTCGCAGCAGGCCAGAAGGGTAAAAGAAAAAATGGAAGACACGGCAAAATTTAATACGAAAGTACCGCTGCCTACCCTGGCTGCCGATCATGTTGCTTTTGATCCGATGAAAGGATACTGGCGCGGGCCGGTATGGCTGGACCAGTTTGCCTTCGGTACAAGTGGTTTACGGAAATACGGCTATGATAGCCTGGCCGCAGCATTCGAAAAGCAACTATTGGAAAATGCAGCAGGCATGACAGGCAACGAACCGGTATATGAAAACTATCACCCGCTTACCGGTAAAGGGCTGAATGCAAAGAATTTCAGCTGGTCTGCCGCACACTTGTTAATGATACTGAAAAATAAATAACGTCATGGAATTTACAGCAAATGAAGTAAAGCAACTGGTACAAAAGAATTACCTGCTTGCAGTAGAAGTGGAAACACTCCAGGGCTACGATGAATTTAATTATAAAATAACGGACGTCTCCGGCCGTAAATTCATCCTCAAAATAACGGGGGAAGAAAAGCGCTACTCCTTCCTGGATGCGCAACTCCGCATACTGGAACATCTTTCAGTGAGCGCCGTGGCGTGGAACTTTCAGCAGATACTCCGCAACAAAAACCGGCAGGAACTTACGCCCATCTTCAAGGACGGTAAACAATATTACCTGCGTATCCTCTCCTGGCTGGAAGGAGCATGCTGGGCGCAGGTCCCGCACAAAAACAAGGAGCTCTATATTGGTCTCGGCAGCTTCCTCGGTAAAACAGATGAGGCGATGCAGGATTTCCAACATGACGCCCTGCACCGGCATTACACCTGGGATATCAGCACTGCTGCAAGCGCTAACCGCCTGCTGCATTGCATCCGCGACCATGAAAAAAGAAGGCTGGCCGGATATTTTCTCCTTGCCTTTGAAACAGAAGTATTGCCGGTGCTCGACTCGCTTCGTCATGCGAGCATCCACAACGACGCCAACGACTATAACGTATTGGTTCAAAACGGTGAAGTAAGCGGTTTGATAGACCTGGGCGATATGGTGTATTCTGCACTGGTGAATAATGTGGCTATTGCCTGTACCTATGCGATGCTGAACACGGAAGATCCTTTACAGGCCGCGTCCTGGGTGATACAGGGATATCACAGCGCCTTCCCGTTAACAGAGCAGGAAACGGATCTTATTTATTACCTGGTGGCTGCGAGGCTTTGTATCAGTGTAACACAGTCGGCCTGGCAGGCCTCGCTCGGCTCTGTCAACGGCCATCACTTTGTAACAGAACGGGACGCCTGGTCGCTGCTCAATCAACTGATCCGGATAAACCCACTAAAAGCCGCAGATACTTTCCGGAAAGCGTGTGGCATGCCCACGCTTATCAATTTAGGCGAGGATTACAGCCCGTTGCTACAGGAAAGGAAAACATTCATCGGTGCCAACCTGAGTATCAGCTACCGCAAGCCATTGAAAATTGTAAAAGGTGCATTGCAATACCTCTACGACGACAAAGGAAATACGTTTATCGATTGCGTGAATAATGTAAGCCATGTTGGGCATTGCCACCCGGTAGTAGTGAAAGCGATGCAGAAACAGATTGCCACGCTGAATACGAATACCCGCTACCTGAACGACCACCTGGTGGAGTTTGCCAAAGCGATCCATCGCACGCTGCCTTCAAAGCTCTCCGTATGTTACTTCACCAATTCAGGAAGTGAAGCAAACGATCTGGCTATTCGCATGAGCCGTCATTTTACCCGCCGGAAGGATGTGGTGGTGCTGGATCATGCTTATCATGGCACGTCTACTGTTGCAATGGAAATGAGTCCCTACAAGTTCGATGGCAAAGGCGGCTCCGGGCAAATGCCTTATATCCACAAAGCCATCTCTCCCGATTTATACCGCGGAGCATACCGGTACAACGATCCGGAAGCGGGCGTTAAATATGCGCAGGATGTACAAGCTATTCTCGCCGGGAATCAGGGCAAGGTAGCGGCCTTTATCTGTGAAACATTGTTGGGTGTAGGCGGACAAATACCTTTACCGGATCATTACCTGGAAGCCGTATACCGGCATGTACGTGAAGCCGGCGGCGTATGTATTGCTGACGAAGTGCAGGTAGGTTTCGGGCGGGTAGGAGAGAAGTTCTGGGGATTTGAGCTGCAGCAGGTGGAACCTGATATCGTAGTGTTGGGTAAACCTATCGGCAACGGCCATCCCCTGGCTGCCGTAGTGGTTACCAAAGAAATTGCCGCTGCATTTAACAACGGTATGGAGTATTTCAATACGTTTGGCGGGAACCCCGTTTCAATGGCTACCGGCAGGGCAGTACTGGACGTAATACAATCTGAAGATTTGCAGCAGCATGCCCTGGAAACAGGCAATTACCTCATGGATGGCTTGCGGGGGTTAATGAATAAACACACCATTATCAGCGATGTAAGAGGACACGGTTTATTTGTGGGAGCTGAGATGGTGAAAAACAGGAATTCTATGGAACCCGCTGTGGATGAGATCAACAAGGTAGTGGAAGAAATGAAGGAAAGAGGATTTCTGCTCAGCACCGACGGACCATTATACAATGTGTTGAAAATAAAACCGCCACTGGTGTTCAGTAAAGAAAACGCTGCCGATATGGTGCATCATCTCGACGAAGTATTATCCAATCTTTAACTTAAAATATAACAGGTATGAGTAACCTGCAATTGATACTGGACGGCCTGATGCGCCGTTATAAAGAACGGGTGCCGGATGTGGAAAAAGTAATATCAGCCATGATAGAAGAAGGACTGATACAACATGCAAATGAAATTGAAAATGATCACATCGCATTCCGGACAATTGGCGTGCCCCACCTGGGCATCCAATCACTGGAGAAAATATTCCTGCACCATGGATATGTCAAAAGGGATTATTATTATTTCGCTGAAAAGAAACTTGACGCTTATTGGTATGCCCCGCCGGCGCCTTCTTTGCCCCGTATCTTTATCAGTGAGCTCCGGGTGAAAGACCTTTCTCCCGAAGCTCAGGATATTATACACCATTATACAGATGAAGTTACTGCGGATCCTGTACTGCAACTGGATCTGAACGATGCCGCTGCGGTAGATGATTTTCTCCACAGCGGTCTTTGGAGACTACCTGCTTACAGCGATTTTTCAACATTAGCGAAAGAAAGTGAATATGCTTCATGGACTATTTACAACCGTTATTATCTCAATCATTTCACGATCAGTGTACACAACCTGAAGCCTGGCTATAATGACATTGCAGCGTTCAACCAGTTTCTTGAAAAACATGGCTTCGTGCTTAATGATGCCGGCGGAAAGTTCAAGGAAAGTCCGGATGGCCTTTTGCTGCAAAGCTCCACTGTAGCGGGTATGATAACAGCAGCATTTGCAGATGGTGAAAAGCACCCGATCTCCGGTTCTTATGTAGAATTCGCGGAGCGCCGCGTGTTGCCTGCATTCCGGCATCTGAATGCTATAGCCATAAAAAGGGAACATCGCCGGGAGGGCTTTGAGGCAGCCAATGCCAACAAAATATTCGAAAGCACGTATTCATCTCAAACCAATAAAAAGTAATGGAATTTCTAAAGGAGTTAGGTATAATGCCGCACAATTCCGGCGTTAGCACCGGTATGAACTGGTTGAACAGCAGGGGCGTAGATCTCGCGTCGTATTCTCCTGTAAACGGGCAGCTGATTGCTACTGTTACGACGGCTGATGAAACTGATTATGACGCGGTGATCAATACTGCGGTAAAAGCCTTTGCGTATTGGCGTACCGTACCTGCGCCGCAACGCGGCGAAATAGTACGGCAGGTAGGAGAAGCGCTTCGCCAAAAGAAACAGGCGCTGGGCAGCCTGGTAAGTTTTGAAATGGGGAAAAGCCTGCAGGAAGGTTTGGGAGAAGTACAGGAGATGATTGACATATGCGATTTTGCGACAGGATTGAGCCGTCAGTTATATGGGCTTACCATGCATAGCGAACGTCCGTTGCACCGGATGTATGAGCAATGGCACCCGCTGGGGATTACGGGTATAATATCTGCTTTTAATTTCCCGGTGGCCGTGTGGAGCTGGAATGCAATGCTGGCAATGATATGCGGGGACGTATGTGTGTGGAAACCCAGTGAGAAAACACCTGTATCTGCCATCGCCTGCCAGAAAATCATTGCAACGGTATTACAGCGTAACAATGTACCGGAAGGAGTTAGTTGCTTAATCAATGGTGGAAAAGAAACCGGCATTCTGCTGTCCACGGATGTAAGAATACCGATTGTATCGGCCACGGGGTCAACGCTCATGGGAAGAAATGTAGGTGTTGCCGTAGCGGCCAGGTTTGGACGTTGCCTGCTGGAGCTTGGTGGGAATAATGCCATCATAATTTCTAAAGATGCTGACCTGGACATGGCACTCACCGGCAGCGTATTTGGCGCCGTGGGCACTGCCGGGCAGCGCTGCACCACCACCCGGCGACTGATCATCCATGAAGATATATACACCCGTTTTACGGAGTTATTGGTACATGCCTACGGCCAGCTCAGGATTGGCAATCCCCTGGATGAGTTAAATCATGTTGGACCTTTAATAGATAAGGATGCCGTAAACACTTACCTGGAGGCTATTGCAGCCTGTAAAGAGCAGGGAGGCCGTTTTGTTGTGGAAGGCGGCGTAATGGAGGGACCGGGTTATGAAAGCGGTTGTTACGTGAAACCCTGTATTGCAGAAGTCCTGCCTGGTTGCCCCATCGTACAAACCGAAACTTTTGCCCCCATTCTATATCTCATGAAATATAAAACCACAGAAGAAGCAGTAGCCATACAGAATGAGGTACCTCAGGGGTTATCTTCCGCTATTATGACCATGAACCTCCGGGAGGCGGAATACTTCCTGTCTGCCTCCGGCAGCGATTGCGGGATTGCAAATGTGAACATCGGTACTTCCGGCGCAGAAATAGGAGGCGCCTTCGGCGGAGAAAAAGAAACCGGCGGTGGCAGGGAAAGCGGCAGCGACGCCTGGAAAGTTTATATGAGAAGACAAACCAACACCATTAATTACGGCTCCCATCTGCCACTGGCACAAGGGATCCGGTTTAATCTCTGATACAGGGTATACCACGGGAGGGGCTATGCTGTAAAGCATGGCCCCTTTCTTATTGTCTATGTGGATATCTCCTGAATGGCGACACACTCTATTATCAGATCTTCCCGATCTATAAAGTGAAGCCCGGAAGTATGAAAGTGTCCGCAGGATCTAAGTATATTACTGATGGGAAAAAAGTTTACCACTATGCATACAGCCTCGACCCGGTGGCAGCAGATTATGCCTCTTTTAAAGTACACCCGGTATATAAGGCCTTGGCCAGGGATAAGAAGGATTATTATTTTAAGGGAGAAAAAATGCCATCTTCCCTGACTGCTTTTGAAGTGGCAAAGGAAATATTCAGCAAGGTTGATATTGAACCGGCCAATCACCGGCGTTACCTGAAGATGTGTGAGGAGACGGACTAATTTCTCTATTATAAAATTCAAAATGGGCTGCGAGGTGAATTACCTGCAGCCCATTTTTTTGATTGATTGAATACTATTCTAAAGCACCATTATAATCTGATTCTTTCAACGGAACTTTCCAGGTCCATTTGTTATTGCTTTCCGGAGTGATGGTAATAGCCAAAGAAGTTATAAAATTACCACCGTTGGCGTAATCGCGTCTTACAATAGGGTCTCCCCAACGTTTCATGTCAAACCAATCGAAACCTTCTCCCCACAGCTCAATAGCGCGGTATGTTTTGATTTCATTTAGCAGGTCTGTACCGGTTTTGGTGCAGGTATAGCTTGCGTCACGTCCCGAGTTTTTCGTTAAGTCAACCAGTACCTGCTGAACTTCGGCTGCCGGCTTATTCTGGTAATATTTTGCTTCTGCTTCAATCAGATACATTTCGGAAGAGCGGAAGTGATTCACATTACCGACGCCGGGCTGATCATTCGCTTTCACTTTAAACTGCATATAGGCGTATACGTTTGAAGTGCTGTAGATATCCGGGAACAGCTGGAAAGCACGGGCTTTCAATGCTGCGCCGGCGGCGCCTGTGGCAGTTGTATAAGGATCTGTTTTGGGATCCAGGAACAGGTTTTTGCGGATATCCGTAGCAGGAATTTTATTATACAATTCTTTGCTGATACACTTAGGATAAGTTCTGACTGCAGAAGCGCTGGAATTGTATGCGATGTATGACTGGTAAGAGTAATAGTATAAGGTCTCATCTGATGCGCCATAGCTGCTCCATAACCATTCGCTGTTTGGAGTAGAGAAGCCTGCTTTGTAGTCAGCTACAGACATCAAAGGATATCCGGTGCGGGCTTTGGCAGCAAAAGCCTCTGCTTTTGGATAGTCCTGGCGTGTGAGTGCTGCACGGGCATAAACTGCATACGCCACATTGATATCCATTTCAAAATTCTTCGACCTGGATTTACCAGCGGCGGTGAACAGTTCGATCGCTTTATCCAGGTCACTGTAGATAAGGCTATAGGTAGCTCCCAGTGAAGATCTTTCGAGATCGCCATTGGAGAGGTCCGTTCTCAGCACAACGCCCGGAGTTGCGCCGTTATTGGAATCGCTCCATCTGTTACCATATAACTGTGCCAGCATAGTATAGCAGTAGGCCCTGTAGGTTAATGCCTGTGCTTTGATGAAATTTTTATCAGCCTCTGATCCCTTTGCGGCATCAATGTAAAAAATGATGGCGTTGGCATTGCCAATTACTTTGTAATAGTAGTACCATGGATAGTAGTCATAAATGCTACTTACATTTTCGTTGATAGTACCATTGATAAGCGTGGCCCAGCCCGGCAGGTTTACATAAAAATTGTTGCCAGGGTAGTTGCCATAATACATTTTAATCGTTCCTTCCCCGTTGAATCCCTGGGAAGACAGGTACTGCACCGTCATCATTTTGGCCAGGCCGTTAACGGCTAATTTTGCATTTTCCGTTGATTCAAATGCAGTAGAAGTACCGGTTGAGCTGGTAGGTACGGTGTCCAGGTAGTCTTTTTTACAAGAGCCTGCAAGCAGTACAAAAAACAACAAACCTATATTATATATCTTATTCATCTTTCTTCTTTTTAATTATAAACCAATATTAACACCAAGAGATATTACACGTGGCGTTACAAAAGCGTTCAGGCTTCTTCCGTTAAACGACTGCTGCGGATTCATGCCTTGTAGTTTTGTAAGCGTCACCAGGTTTTCAACACTCAAAGTAAATCTGGCAGATCTGATGTCTATTTTCTGTAGTAAAGAAAAAGGTACCTGGTAAGCCAAAGCAATATTCTTCACTACGAAGTAAGAACCATTCTGGAGAAACCGGGTTGACATAGCGTTGCTATAATTGCTTTTGGAGAAATCCATTACAGGAACGCCTTTAGGGTCAATACGGTTGGAAGAAGTTTCTGTGATGCCGGAAGGAACTCCATCCCATGATTTTAGTACGTCTTTATGCATCTGGCCTACAGTACCCGACATAGTCATCAGATCCAGGTAGGAATCATCATAAACTTTACCTCCCAGGGAATAGGTGAAGATACCGGACAATGTGAGATCTTTGTAGGTAAGTCCGGTGGAGAAGCTGCCAAAAACATCCGGGATGGCACTGCCTGACCAATCACGTTTTGCGTAAGTGGTGTAGGTGGTATAGTCAACGCCGTTGATATTTACAAGATATTTGTAGTGTGCGCCATTTACATCTTTCGGATCGAAGTTTTCATTGTCCGCCAGGTATAAAGCGCTGCCGGTCATTTGATCCACGCCTGCGTACTGGTATGTCCAGAAGTCATAAATGCCATGTCCTTCCATGTATTTATAATTCCCGTTGATAATCCCATTGGCCCGGTTTTGCTCCGGTAAGGAAACAATTTTATTTTTCAGGAAGGTAGCATTTACGCCAACGTTCCATTTAAAATCTCTCTTCCTGATTACATCAACATCCAGCGACAGCTCAAAGCCTTTATTGGAAACCGTACCCAGGTTTTTTGTGATAACAGACTCGGCTACCGTATTAGAAGTACCACCGGCAGATAATGGTAAGCTTACATCAAATAACAGGTTTTGTGAACGTTTATCAAAATACTCAATAGTGAAGTTGGCCCTGTTGAACAAACGTGTTTCCAAAGCGGCAGAAATGGAAGAAGAGGTTTCCCATTGCAGATCCAGTGCTTCGTTTTGCGTTTTATATAACGCGGCAAGATTGTTATTCTGATCAATGGTATACAATGCCATGTATGCGTAGGTGGCGGCGCTTGCGTCGTTACCTACCTGGCCGTAAGAAGCACGGAGCTTTGCATAATCCGCATATCGGGAAAGGCCGGTAAAGAACTTTTCTTTAGACAAGAGCCAGCTACCACCTAATGACCAGAAATTACCCCAGCGGTTATCTTTATAGAACTTGGAAGAACCATCTCTTCTGAATGAACCATCCAGGAAATACTTTTCATCGTAGTTATAGCGTGCACGTGCGAAGTATCCCTCGGATCTGTAGTTTACCTGGTAGTCGGTGAGATCAGTAATGTTGGTAAAGTTTACTAATTCGGTTGCATTCGCAAACGTTTCGGTCGTCTTATATCCATACAGATAGTTGTAGTTGTCGTAATAGTTTTCATGACCTACCAGCGCATCCACTGTATGAAAACCATAAGATTTACCCCAGTTCAGCATTTGCTGGGCGGTGTAATTTTTATAGCGGTAGTTGGTACGGGATGCGCGGCCCTGGTTACCTGCACCATCACCGATGATGGCGTTATCGTAAGTCTGGGTATCACTGTTGCGGACGTTGAGGTCGCCCTTTACGGTGAAAGTAAAGTCTTTCGGCAATTTAAAGTCCAGGAACACCTGGCCATTTACTGTATTTCTATATACCAGGTCTTTATTCAGTTCATTTTCCCAGGTAGTATGACGGCCAATAAATTGATTGCGGCTGGTAGAACCATCATCATATTGTTCTTTACCGGCATCATCCAGTACCAGTTCACCGGTAGCTTTGTCGTGTAAGTGTACAGGATAGATAGGTGCTATGCCCCTGGCATACATGAAGGGGTTGGCATAGGAAGACGCACTTGTTGAAGTAGCGGAAATATTGCTGGTATTCTGATGGGAACCAGCGAGATTAAATCCGTATTTAAACCAGTCTTTCGCCTGTATATCAGCGTTAATCCTGCCGGTGAATCTTTTATAACCGGTATTTATCACATATCCGTCTTCATCAAGATATCCGGCGGAGTAATAGAGATTACTTTTTTTATTGCTTGCACTACCATTGATTGAGTATTCCTGGCGGAAACCGGTTCTTTCCACACCATCAAACCAGTTCAGGTCATTGGCGTAGCCTGATTTTATCCTGGCATCACCAACCAGTTTGCCGTTGGCATCAAATAGCTGGTCGTCTGGTTTGTTGTAGATGTTTAAGTATAAGTAGTCGGAAATCAAGCTGCTGGTGGCTTTTGCACCGGCCGCTTCTTTCGTCGGATAGCCGGCAGGGTTGGTAGACATCAGGTTGTTTCTGTAACCTTTCCACATGGTTTCCATAAACTCGTTAGCGCTCAGTACTTTATATTCTTTGATACCACGGGTGTATACGCCCTGGTTCATAACCAGGTTCACATTGCCATCGCTGGCTTTGGAAGCCCTTTTTGTGGTCATAATAATAACACCGTTAGATGCCTTGTTGCCATATAAGGCGCCGGCTGCAGCGTCTTTCAATACAGAAACAGATTCTATGTCTGCCGGATTGATATCCGTTACATTGCCGGAAAAAGGCACGCCATCAATAACATACAACGGAGTGTTATCACCGTTTACAGAACTAAACCCGCGGATGCGGATACTGGGCAGTGCACCCGGTGTTCCTGTAGTGTTATTAACCTGAATACCTGCACTACCTTCCAACACACTCAGCGCATTGGAAACAGGGCGTTTTTCGATGTCTTTGGCCTTAATTGCAGCTACAGAACCTGTCAGCGATTCTTTCTTTGCATTACCATAAGCGACTACAATCACCTCGTTCAGATCATCACGTTGCACGGCGAGTGTCACGTTGATAATATCTGAGGCGCCTACCGTAATATTTTTTATCGCAAAGCCTATGGAGCGGAACGATAACACTTTGCCGGGAGGCACAGTAATACTGTAATTGCCATTTGCATCGGTTTGGGTTCCCGTGGATGTACCCTGGATTACTACCGAAGTGCCGGGAATACCGCTTCCATCGGCGGTGTTGGTAACTTTACCGGTAATTCTTTTTTCCTGTGCAAATACTGCAATGGTTTGCAGCATGCTCAACAGGAAAAAAACAAGTAAACTTTTTCTCATGAAAATTTAGATTTAGATATAGAAAGAAAACTCAGACATAGAAAAGATTGCAGCTGTAGTATCCCCATAGCCCTGCCAGCCGCACATATCAGGAGATATGCAGGTTTATTTCAAACTGGATTTACTACGCGCAAGAATGACGTTAAAGGCGCCGGCCTTTAAAACATCTCTTTAAAAATTCAGCTTGAATTTTATCTCGTAAGCGAATATGTACTACTGAAGCGCCGCCTCAGTAGCCCTTATTCAGATTTTGGATTTTAGTTCTCATATAAGCAAATAGGCCGCCCCTAAAGGCGTTGTTTAGATTTAGACTTGTACAATAAGTTATCATTCCTAAGACATCCATCTTAGCATTTAGCTGTTTAGATAAAATATTTTGACTTTTAACTCAGGATAAAATCGCCATAGTACTGCTGTAATTTAGGTTAGACTTTGGTTTTACTACCGAAACGGGTTACTATAACTTCAGTGCTCACGCAATAAATTCTAAAGGTATAGAAGGGCCGGCATGGCCACCTTCCATCGGGTATAGTTTTGTTGTAATTGATGTGCTCCTGCCGTAAAAATAAATAAAACTTTTTCTTTTTATAATTTTTTTTTGAGAGCGCACTTTATTGACGCAAAGAATTCCGCAGGAAGTATTGTTTAACCCTTTTGCCTATATTAGTATCCGCTCAAATTTAGCGCTATCTATGAACAAGATACTCTTAACAATAATGCTTAGTCTCCAGGTAGTATTCTCCTTTGCGCAGGATACTACTCTTGCTTCACTACAAAAATTAACCACCGACAAACAATTTGATGCAATTATCACGCAGTATGCTCCCGCACAGGAGCACCTGTCTTCAGCAGCATTATACTACGTAGGATATGCGTATTTTATGAAACAGCAGGATGATAGCTGCCTGAAATTTATGGATCTTTCTATTGATAAAAATGCGAATGATCACCGGGCATATTTTATAAAAGGATCTACACTGAATTACATGCAGCAGTTTGATCAGTCGATTAAATGCTTCAAAGCTGCCATTGCACTGAAGCCAGATACCGCAGAATATTACAGCGGATTGGGAGATGCATACTACAATCTCCACCTGTATGAATCGGCCCTCGAAAATTATAAAACGGCAACGGAAAAGAAAGCTCCCGGCGAGCGGCCGTTTTTAATGGTTCCCCAGGTATACTTTAATCTGCACCAGGAGTCGAAAGCGCTGGAAGCACTTTATAATAATACATCGAAGCTTCCCCATGGAAGCGAGGGATATACGAAGTCGTGGTTTAACATCGGCCAGATCGAATCTCTGAACGGCAACTATGATAAAGCGGAAACGGCTTTTCTTGCAGTGATAAAATCCGATTCATCCGACTTTCATGCTTATGCAAAACTGATCCAGGTGTATTATCATAATAAAACCTATGAAAAGGCAAAGTTTTATAGAGCCAGTTTATATGATGCGCACAAACAAGGACTGCTGAAAGAAAATATGGAAGATATGTTCTGCTTTGATCAGTTTAAGTGGAAAGGTAAATCCATCCAGGCTTTTGAGCGATATGAAGAAGGCCCTAAACGGGGGATTTTTAATAAGCAGATTTTTTATGTGCTGGATTCCATTGGAAATGTGGACTTCACTATACAAACGGAATATTCACCTATTTCTGTAGAGATGGGAGGCCCGAAATATATTCTTTGTGGTTCTCAGGGAGGAACGCATTTAAACTATGGCATCGGGTTTAATGATAACTTTAAGTATGATGATTTGAAAAATGCGGTAGTTAATATTCTGGAGAAGAAATACAAAACAGTGGCTGAAAGTAAATAGGAAATCTGGAACCAATCAGATCCCGGACCTGGTTTCAATTTTTTTCTCCCGGAAAATATATTATCAGTACTATCGACCGGTATCTATCAACAAGCTGTTGCAAAGCGTTAAACTTTGCAACAGCGTGCCGGTGAAATAATTTATAAAGAATATCGTATTGTTACGCCATATGTGCGTGGATCGCCCAGTACACCGGCATAGTGACCGGCATTGCCGGCTCCGGGTAACAGTTGTTCAAAATAATCTTTGTCAAGCAGGTTGCGGCCCCAAACAAAGAGCGACAAGCCGTTAGGCGCCCGGAATCCCACCCTGCCATTGAGCAGTACATATGAATCCACTACCAGGTATTTGGAAGGAGTAGGATTAGAAGAGAACGAAGAACGGTAGTAACTATCCAGCGCCAGGAAGAAGTTGCCATCGTGGCCCAGCAGCTTTCCGACAGCGGTTACTTCTCCGCCTAAAGAGGCGGCCCATTTAGAGATACCGGGTAACTCACCACCGGAAATATCCTTGAAAGTAGGGCCACCGGTTTCTTCAAGTGGCGGCGGCGCGTTTTTGAATGACACATATTTACCGTCGGTGTAAGCCAGCGCTCCATAGAAGGAGAGGAAGTCTTTTATTTTTATGTTGGCATCCAGCTCAGCGCCGCGTACACGAACTTTCTCTGCATTGGCAAGGTAGCCACGGTTTACGGAAAGATCTGCCGCCTGTACCTGTGTTTGGTAGTCGGAGATATCGGTATTATAAACGGTCAGGTTTACGGTTGAATTAGGAGAAGGTGAGGTTTTGATACCTACTTCATAGTGACGTACTTCTTCCGGTTTGATCACGGCCAGTTCCAGCATTGTTTTGCCGGAAGCGGTGGGTAATCCGCCGAGGTTAAGGCCAATAGGTTTGAAGCCGGTAGAGAAGGTGGCAAAAGTATTGATCCGGCTGTTCACTTTGAATGCCAGTGTTAACTGACCGGACAAGTTGGTATCGTCAATATCTGTTTTAAATGCCTGTGAGGTATAAACCAGGTTTTTAAGTGCAATCAGTTGCGGGTCTTCTGTTTGTAAACCACCATAGGTATCGCGCCGGAAGTCCACTTTTTTATCATCATAGTTGAAACGCAGACCGGGCAACAGGTTCAGACGATTGGAAATTTTCCAGTCGAGCTGACCAAAGAAAGCGCCGCTAAAAGTTTTAAGCCGGGGATACGATTTGATACCGTATCCATCAAAAAGTCCCGGGGTTTTCCACAGGTCGCTGGTAGTGCTTTGAGAGAAGCGCCACTGATCGCGCCCGGATTCTTCGGTGTGTGCGCCATCCGGATCCAGTTGCTGGCCAAAGGCAAATAGGCCAAACACTGCGCTGAGGCGGGGATGCAGCGATCCTGCCCAACGTACTTCCTGCGACCATTGTTTATGTTTCGATGGCGCCTGTGATAATGCCAAAGCCTGTAGTCCTGTAAAGTCCCTGTCGTTGGAAGGATCCCAGTTCCAGTACCGGTAAGCCGTAGTGGATGTCA
Source organism: Chitinophaga sp. RCC_12 (assembly GCF_041360695.1). Taxonomy (NCBI): domain Bacteria; kingdom Pseudomonadati; phylum Bacteroidota; class Chitinophagia; order Chitinophagales; family Chitinophagaceae; genus Chitinophaga; species Chitinophaga sp. RCC_12. Next base: position 258,893 of record NZ_JBFUPS010000011.1, on the reverse strand, counting down.
GTTTCCCTGGTCCCAGCTGGATATCAACATTGAGTGACACGCCGCCGAAATCCTGGTAGGATTGCCACGGGGTATCGTGGTCAATTACCCGGTCGAATGGATTAAGCGTTGGCAGTTTATAATTGAGATCCGTAATGATGCTGTTGAATTGCCGGTAGCCTGCACGCAGGGTCGGAGCAGTGCCTGCATATACCTGTGCATATCCGTCGGGGCGCTGCCGGGTGGCATCTGCCGCCAGGATGATGTCTACTTTCTCTGAAGGCTTGAATAATATTTGTGCGCGGGCGCCGAGATTATTAAGGTCATTCGTTGGTTTGTTTTTGGCAACATTGTAAAGCAGTCCGTCGCGTTGTGTACCTGAAAATGATAAGCGTGCGGCTACTTTTTTTCCTAAAGGCCCGGTGAGAGAACTCTTCGCCTGGATGTATCCGTAGTTGCCATAACTAAGCTCAAAGCTGGCGCCGGGCGTAAAGCTCGGCTTACGCGTGGTTACGTTAAATGCGCCGGCAGTGGTATTTTTTCCAAACAGTGTTCCTTGTGGCCCGCGCAATACTTCAATTTGTTCTACGTCGAGGAAGTCGATGGTAGTGGCGGCCGTGCGGGCATAGTACACGCCATCTACATAAAATCCTACGCCTGGATCAATACCATCGTTGGTAAGACCGAAGGTAGTGCCCAACCCGCGGATGCTTAGCCCCGTGTTACGCGGATTGGAGGAATATAGTTGAACGGAGGGAACCAGTTCTTTTAAGCGGTTTACATTGAATGCGCCTGCATCTTCCGCAAGTGCGCCACTGATCACGGATATGGGAATGGGAACATTTTGCAGTGTTTCCTTTCGTCGCCTGGCTGTGATCACCACTTCCGACAGCAAATCATTTTTCGCAAGCGCTACCTGCAGGGAGCCGGATGGTTGTTTGGGAACATGTAGCTCCTTTGGTTTATGGCCAATGAAGCTAACCAACAGGGTGAACGGGGGATCTTTTTGTGTTTCAAGGGAAAAACGGCCAACAGAATCCGCAAGTGCATGCACATTGGTACCTTTTACTAATACGGTGGCTCCCGGTAAAGGTGTGCCCTCTCCGTTTTTTATCACACCCTGTAAGGTGGTTTGGGCAGCCGCTATGTTAACTGCCAATAAGATAGGGAGGAATAGTGGTAGTAGTTTTATCATTGTGGTTGAATTAATTGTTTTCTAATATGCGTGAGCTTTTGACAGCAGAAGAAATAGGGACGCACTGTTATCAGCTCATAGAATTAGCCCGGTAAAAGCCTATAGGTCTTATGCCATGTACGTACAGAATGAAATCGGTTGAGGGGCGTTATTCCCGGATTAAAAATACAAAATATAATTACATATCCTATAGGACTGGTGGAGTAATTAATATTTAGCATTTGTATGTAGATGATAAATAGTTGATTAATAAGATAACTAATTTAAAATAAATGTTTACTTGATAAAAAAGATTGATTGGTGGAGAAAATAATACGGGAGAGGAATCCATTTAGTGGTGGCCTTCATGGAATTTTATCAGACTATAATATCGCTCTGAGAAATAGTACAGGAAAGGGTTTTGCGGAAAGATTAAAAAATATAGATAGCTTTCAGGGAAATCTATTGGACTATGACATCCCAGGACATAACCTTCAAAAGATATAACAGTATCCGCAAGCGCGCTTTTAATAATTATATAGAAATCCGGTTGTTCTATTTTTTCCAACGTGCAATAGCGAATCCGGATGTAAACGATATTACACAGCTTATAATAGAACCCGGATTATATGATCTATATGCATCCTGTTACCAGCTAACATCTGTTGAGAAAGTACAGGAGGGCCAATCTCTTACCATCGGGGAACTGGACAAGCTATACACAAACTGGTATAACAATCACCCGCCGGAACTTCGGTCCCTGCAACAACATTTTGAAAATAACTGTTTTCTCTCCATAGAAAGATTCGTTGAGATTTATAATAGTACAGAGAGGAAATGCCACTACTGTAACATTACGGAAGAGAAAATCAGAAGGCTGAAAAAGGAGAACAAAATAAAAACCAAACGTTTCATCACAAGAGGAAAAACACTGGAGGTAGACAGGATCAATCCGTTCCAACCTTATGAAGAAGGAAACCTGGTGCTTTGCTGTTACTGGTGCAATAATGCCAAAACAGATGAATTCTCCGAAGAAGAGTTTAAGAAAATAGGAAAAGTAATGGAAGAGATCTGGAACGAGCGGTTAAGAAATGAAGAGGCTGACCAAAAGTAATGGCCAACCCATTTTATTCCGACCGGCCTGGTTATCGTTTAAGCAATAACCAGGTCCGCCATTTTTATTGCTGTAAGCCTATTTCACCAGCCCCGCTGCCACATGCTGAGCATCTGCCAGGTTATGGTTAAACCAGTGCGGATATAACGGCCCCGGAGCTGTGAGACTGTCCAGTAATTCCACTTCCGCAACAGAAAGCTCAATGGACGCAGCTTTCAGGTTGTCTTCCAGCTGCTGCACTTTGGACGCGCCAATCAGTACGCTGGACACTACCGGTTTGGTGAGCAGCCAGGCCAATGATATTTGTGCCACCGTGGCGTTATGTGCCGCCGCAATTTCTTTCATCCGGTCTACCAGGACAAACCCTTTTTCTTTGTCGAACGGAATGATATCAAAGCCGGAAAGACGGTTCCCTTCTTCTTTCAGATTTTCCCGGGTGTATTTGCCACTCAGGAATCCGCCGGCCAGTGGTCCCCAAACCGTCATACCAATTCCTGCCTGTTGCATAAACGGCACCACGTCGTATTCCACATCACGGCCAACAAGGGTGTAGTTCATCTGGCCATTGCAGAAGGTCGCCCAATTATTGTCGCGCTGCATCTGCCAGGCAAGCGCCGATTTCCATACCGACCAGTTGGAGAACCCGATGTACCGCACCTTCCCGCTTTTTACCAACCCGTCCAGTGTGGCCAGGGTTTCTTCGAGTGGTGTTACCGGGTCTTCCCGGTGAACAATGTACAGATCAATGTAGTCGGTGCCCAGGCGCTTCAGGCTCTGATCGCAGGAGTAAAGGATATGCCTGCGGGAAAGCCCCGACTGCGTAATAGGCGCACCATTCCGGAATCCTACTTTGGTGGCAATCACCACTTCATGCCGGCGGCTGGCCAGCAATTTGCCAAGCATTACTTCCGACTGGCCACCGGCATACCCGTCGGCAGTATCAAAGAAGTTTATGCCGGCAGCCAGCGATGTGTCAATCATTTTACGCGCTTCCTCATCTGATACCTTATATATAGTAGGCATAGATGGATCGCTGCCAAAGGTCATGGCGCCAAAGGATAATCTGGAAACAATCAATCCGGTATTTCCCAGGGTAGTGTATTTCATAAGAAACTTAATTGTTGGTTCAAAATATGGTTAAGCCATCAAAAAGAATAACAAATATCGCCGGAAAATTTATTCCCTGATACTACTATTGTTAATACTTATTTATCAATAGTAGTATTTTTCTGACCCTGCAGACTACCATTTTTTTAAATACTTTTTACACAAATTGTTGATTTAAAGTTTGTTAGCACCGGTTAACATTTGTGTTATAATCGTTATCAAAGCTGATATGGATTCTTACGAAAGAACGATAGCTTCATCATGAATTCCAGACGTTATGATTTGTAAAATTGGCCTATACCACTTTTATGATGCATCGTATTAATGCCATAAAAAGGACCTGTACAAGAACAATTTCCATCTTAATAATTCCACTTTTTATATCAACCAGATACCGTCAGTATGTTTAAAACAAACGTTATGAAACACTTATTACCTCACCTCCAAATCATTCTTCAATGAAAAAAACTCTAACAAGGTTAAAACCCATATGCTGTTTTTTCCTCTGCTATTCATTGTTAATGATCAGCTGCTCCCTGCGTGCTTACAGTCAATCCCGTACTGTAAAGGGAGTGATTACAGGTGAATCGCAGCCACTACCCGGTGCAACCGTGCTGGTAAAAGGCACCAAAACAATGGCACTTAGCAATTTAAACGGAGAATTCACTATTGCAGCCGCCAAAGGAGATGTATTGGTCGTTACCTATCTCAGTTATCAAACCAGGGAAATCCGTGTAGGAGAGGAAGATGTTATCCGTATATCACTTACCTCCGCTACCAGTAAGCTCGACGAGCTGGTGGTAGTGGCTTATGGCAAGGCCAAACGGGCCAACCTCACCAGCGCACAAACCACCGTTACCTCCAAAGAAATGGACCGGACAGTAAATACCACGCTGGAACAGGCCATACAGGGACGCTCCGCAGGCGTGTATATTACTCAGAATTCCGGTCAGCCCGGTGGCGGCATCTCCGTGAACATCCGTGGCGTGAACTCTATTAATGGTACCAACGAGCCGTTGTATGTAATTGATGGTGTTCAGATGCCCGGTGCGTCCATCTCCTTTGGGTCAACCAGTTCGTCCAATCCTCTGGCCGGCCTTAACCCCGCCGACATCGAAAATATTGAAGTATTGCAGGGGCCTTCTGCTACCGCGCTGTATGGCTCCAGGGCCACCAACGGGGTGCTGATCGTAACCACCAAAAGAGGTAAAGCCGGCGATACCAAAATGGACTACCTATTCCAATATAATATACAAACACCGCCACCACATGTGGAAGTGATGGATCTGCGCCAATATGCACAGATGGTAAATGAATACCACGCACTGGCCGGTGGCAACACCCCCGGAGAATTTAAAGATCCCTCACTGCTGGGCAAAGGCACCGACTGGCAAAAAGAATTGTTCAGAAATGCACCGATGAGCAAACACCAGCTGAGTTTGAGCGGAGGCACCGACAAAACAACCTTCTACCTTTCCGGCGAATACATGAAGCAGGAGGGTATTGCACTGGGCTCCGGGTTCGACAGGTACGGGTTCCGGTTAAACCTCGATAATAAACCCCGCAACTGGATCGCACTGAATGCCAACCTGAGTTTCAACCAAACAAAGGAGAATCTCACTACCAGCCAGGAAAATATTATTTCTACTGCTTTGATGCTCACACCGCAAATCCCCGTGAAAAATATGGACGGTTCCTGGGGAGGCGGCGATCTTACTAATGGCGCCAATATCTTTACCCCGGTGAATCCTATTGCCATTGCCAATCTGAATATTAACAGGGCAGTAAGACGGCAGTTGATCGGCGGCATCGGCGCCAGCATAAATCCAATAAAGGATCTCTACATCAGAACTACCTTCAACACCAATTTTGGCTTTGCCAACACAGAAAATTACCTGCCTACCTATTCTATTGGCTGGGCGGTAAACGACCGGGCCAGTCTTACCAACGGAAGCAATGTAAGTACCTACTGGAACTGGAATCAGCTGATTGAATACTCCAAACAACTTGGAAAACATAATATTAACCTGATGGTGAGCCATGAGGCGCAGGAATCCAACTGGAAAAATTTAACCGGTGGCAGGAAAGGGTTTCTTACCAATGACATCCTGGATCTGAACGCAGGTGAGGCGGCCGATGCCACCAACTCCGGCGGCCAGGGCGACTGGGCAATGGAATCTTATCTTGGAAGAATAAATTATAATTACGATGACCGGTATATCCTGTCAGCTTCTGCCAGGAGAGACGGATCAGCCAACTTCGGAGATGAAAATATCTGGGGCACCTTCTCCGCTGTTTCAGCAGCATGGCGCGTTTCCAGGGAACACTTCTTCCAGGTACCTTTTATCAGCGACCTTAAACTGAGATTTGAAACCGGTATCACCGGTAACTCGGGCTGGAGCGCCGGTATCTATGCGCCTATGCAGGCCGCCGCCACACCAACCGGTACAGGGTTTTTAACATCCCGGTATGCGAACCCGGGATTACAGTGGGAATCTACTCAAACCAATAATATTGGTATTAATATGGGCTTCCTGAATAACAGGATCAGCATCGAGGCGGACTATTATGTGAAAAATACCGACAACCTGCTGATGGATATTCCACTGCCCTGGTACATGGGTACCAACGGAATTGGTGCGGTAGGAGCGCCGACTGTAAACATCGGCTCCCTGGAAAATAAAGGATGGGCCGTAACCATCAACACCACCAACATCCGCACAAAAGATTTTAAATGGGAATCCAGTCTCAACCTCTCAGGGTTCAAAACAACGATCAAAAAGTTCAATACGGATGCAGGTGTGCTGAACCGCACCTCCTGGTGGCTGGATAACTGGACCCAGCAATCTGTTGTAGGCCAAGCGCCCTGGCTGTTCCTGGGCTATATCCAGGAAGGTATTTTCCAGTCGGTAGACGAAATCAATAAAAGCGCCGTTCCGGTAGATAATACCGGGCAGCGTCTTCCCACCAATGTGGACAATATCTGGGTAGGAGATGTGAAGTTCAAAGATGTAAGCGGTCCGCAAGGAAAGCCCGATGGCATCATTGATGTAAATGATCAAACCTATATCGGCAACCCTTACCCGAAAGTATTCGGCGGCTTTACCAACACCTTTTCTTATAAAGGATTTGACCTGAGCATTTTAATCACCGGCACTTACGGCAATGATGTATATAATTACCTGACGAGGGTGAACTCCAATCCCAACCAGATCAATCTTAGCCGCAACATGATGATAGAAGCAATGGACTATGCCAAACCTGTAACGGATAAAGACGGCAATGTGTCCTTATCAAATCCGGGAACAAATATCCCGAGAATATCCAGTGGTCCGAACGGCAACTACGGCCGGATCACCGACAGGTACGTGGAAGATGGTTCTTTCCTGCGGCTGAAGAATGTTTCCCTCTCTTATAGCTTGCCCGCTTCCCTGCTGGCAAAGCAAAAGATAGTCAGGGGCGCCCGGTTAACTTTTGGTGCGCAAAACCTGGCCACTCTCACCGGTTATACCGGATACGATCCTGAAGTAGGTGGTTACGTGGGAAGGGAGTCCAGCTCCGGGAATCAGGCTATAGGACTTGATTATGGACGCTATCCGCTCACCCGCATCTACACTTTTGCCCTAAGCGTTAATTTCTAAAATTGCTGGTTATGAAAAAAAGTACATTCAATATATATCACGGGGTGCTGCTGTTATCTGTGTTTTTACTGGCAGCCTGTTCAAAAGAATTTTTACGCCGTCCACCCAAAGATGCTATCGTGGATGCGGGATTTTATAAAACGGATGATCAGCTGATGGCGGCTACCGCTTTGCTATACAGTAAAGTATGGTCTGATTACAATGGCCGTTCGGCGATCAGCATCGGTGATTTCAGGGCGGGTACTGCTTATTCGGCATGGAATGATAAAGATAATGTGGAGTTTAATACCACCGCCAATACTACGGCCAATGGCGCGTCCTGGCGATCATTCTTTATTGTGATCGGCCAGTCCAATCTCACTATTTCCAATATCAATAAATATGCAGGTCCGGAAGTTTCTGCCAACGCTAAAAAAATGGCTATTGCGGAAGCCCGGTTTATGAGGGCGCTGGCTTACCGCTACCTGGTAATGAACTGGGGAGAAGTGCCCATTATCGAAGATAACCTGAAGCTGATTTCCGATACTTCTCTCCGGAAAAATACCGCAGAAAGCGTATGGAAATTTGTGATCAGCGAAATGCGTGCGGTGGCGGAAGACCTGCCGGAAGTACCAGCCCGCGAAGGCCGGATCACAAAGTGGACCGCCCAAGGCATGCTCGCACGCTTTTACCTGGCCAGGTCCGGATTAGGAGCAAACGGTTCCGGCGCCCGCAATCAATCGGACCTCGACAGCGCCAAATACTTCTCTCAACAGGTCATCACAAAAAGTAAATATTCATTGCTGAGAAGTTACTACGACCTCTTCCTCTTTCCTTATGACAACAACGCAGAATCCATGTTCTCACTGCAATGGGTATACGCACCGGGCGATTGGGGCGCCTCCAATGCTTCTCCGTCCGACCTGAACTATGATAGCAAAATGTGCAACGGCGATGGCTGGGGCGGCGATAAAAGCGCCACCTGGTGGATGATCAGCAAGTACGAAGGCTTCGTGAACTCCGGCGATACGCTGATAAGTGGCAGAACGCTGGACCAAAGACTAAAAGCCACCTTTTTTATGCCGGGCGCCTACTACCCGGAAATTACAGAGAAGCTGGCAGATGGTACCACACCTAAATTAATTTACCCTTATAACACCGGTGATAATAATTTCCTCTGCATCAAGAAATATGTAACCGGCAGGGCCGCCGATGTAGGCGGACAGTCGGCGCAGCAAAACTATGGCAACGATACCTACATGATGCGCGTATCTGAAATGTACCTGATCTATGCGGAAGCAGTACTGGGCAACAGCGCCAGCACTACAGACGCTACTGCACTGGAGTATTTTAACGCCGTGCATACCCGCGCAGGCTTACCCCGTTTTGAAAAACCACTTACCGCAGATGTGATCTTTAACGAACGCATCGTGGAGTTTGCCATGGAAGGAATGGCCTGGTACGACCTGGTAGCTTTGCACTATTACAATAAAGCAAAAGCATACGCCATCTTAAACTCGCAGGACAGGGGCTTGTTTGCCACCGCGCCGGACAAAATGCCTGATCCTACATCGTGGAAATGTGTGAAAACATCCTGGGCCTCCTTCCGGAAAATTATTGCCAACGATGGCAACTTCCTGATTCCGATACCTGCAGCAGAACTAAGCCAGGCGCCAAATCTGAAGAAGCCGGCAGTAGATTATTATAACAAGTAGGCCTATACGCTTTTTACAAAAAATAATATACTCATGCAAAAGATATATAGCTCCATAGTATTGCTCATTATGTGTATAGGAATCATTTCCTGTAGCAAAGATAGTCTCCCCAATAACGGAGAGCCGCGCATCAGTTATGTCCGGCTCACAGATCCCGCTACCAGCGACTCCTTGCTCGTGGAAGCCGGGCAGGGCGTGCTGATCGCTATTGTAGGGGAAAACCTCGGAGACGCCAGGGAAATCTGGTTTAACGATCAGAAAGCCAGTCTTACACAACCCTACATTACGCCTACCGTTATCCTCGTAAGCATACCTTCCCAGATCCCGGTAGAAGTAGATAATAAACTGAAGATCATCTTCGGCAGCGGGAAAAAACTCGAGTATAATTTCCCGGTAAAGATCAGTAAACCACTGGTTACCCGGATGGATTGTGAATATGTGGCCGCCGGGGATGTAGCCGTGATCACCGGTGATTTTTTCTATGCGCCCGTAACGGTAACCTTCACCGGTGGCGCTGTTGGCGAAATAGTGGAAACAACAGATAAGCAGGTGAGAGTAAGGGTGCCTGCCGGCGCACAACCCGGGCAGATCGCCGTTAAAACCAATTTCGGGGAAGCCATTTCCGATTTCTGGTTCCGCGATAACAGGAACATTTTTATCAGCAGCGACCCGTTCACCGGTTGGTGGAATTCCTCTTTTGTAGTAACCAATCCCGGCGCCGGCGACCCTGCCGCTATCAATGGTAACTATATCCGCGTAAAACAACCCATCAGCAACTGGGGCTGGGTGGAGATCGCCGGCGGACCCGCAGATGCGATGGGACCCATCAGCAAAAATATCCCGGATGAAGCGATCCTGAAACCGGAAAATTATAACCTGAAATTTGAACTGAACACGAAGAAACCCTACAACAATAATGCACTTAAATTTTGTGTAGGTGTGAAGAATGACGGCCAGGGCGATTTCTCCTGGATGCCTCCTTACGACACCAAAGGCGTGTGGCAAACGGTGACGATTCCCTACGAAGAAGTGACCGCCAGCTACGCCAAACAAACCGTGCAACCCAATGGGTACTACACCCGGATTGTATTCAGCGGCGCCGGCGACCTCGACTGCGATATGTCGTTCGATAATTTCCGCGTAGTGCCAAAAGTGATTAAGAAATAAAGGTTCACAAGTTCTCAACTCATTTCAATGAAAACTATTTTATATAAACAACTGCTTTGGTTGCTCCTGCTCACCGCCGGACTGATGTCATGCAGCAAAGACGACGACGATGCCGTTAAAACGGATAAGGTAACACTCCTGAGCTTTGGCCCATCCGGGTCAAAGCCGGGCGAGAAGATCGGCTTTATTGGTACCAATCTTAATAAGGTAACCGCCATCGTGCTGAAAGGCGCTACCGTAGAGGCGGCGGCGTTCTCAGAACAAACGGCCGATCATATCATCATCACGGTGCCGCAGGAAACAGAGAAAGGCGTGGTTACCCTGAAAGCACCCGAAGGCGATATTGTATCCAAAACGGTACTGAACCTCAATGTGCCGGTAACCATTACCACAGTTCCCGCTTCCGCCGCCAAAGGAGCTACGATCACCATTAAAGGCACTTTTGTAAACTGGGTAACGCGGGTCACTTTTGGGAACGACGATGCTGCAGTAACGGAATTTGTCAGCAAAACGGTGACAGACCTGGTGCTGAAAGTACCGGCCACGGCCACTACCGGCACACTGGTATTCAGCACGGACGGTATCACACCAATGGATATTGAGTCGGAAAATCCGCTGGTAATTGAATAACCCGAAAATAGCATACATTTTAAACAGAGGAATCGTATTTTCATATCGCCCGCTGTCACTACCGGCAGCGGGGATATACCTTTTTTCAATTACGTCCGCGTTATAAGATGAAACTTACCAATATAAAATACCTGCTGTTGTTATGGATGTACTGCACATCCGTTTCTGCACAGGATATGCCGTATGCTTTCTCGCACCTGGATGTAAATAACGGGCTGTCCCATAATGGAATTACCAGCATCCTCAAAGATGCCAAAGGATTCCTGTGGATGGGGAGCCTGAATGGACTGAACCGGTTTGATGGTTCTAAATTTAAGGTATATAAACACCGGCTGAATGATGCCACTTCTCTCAGTGATAATTTTATTACCCAGATTTATGATGCCCCCGGGAACCGCCTGTGGATCAGAACACAGCTCGGCTTTTCTATCTATGATCCGGAAACAGACAGCTTCAATGATGATGTAGCCAAATTGCTGCACCCGCTGCAGGTATATGGCTACCAGGTAGAAAAAATACTGAAGGGCGCCAACGGCGATTTTTATTTTTTACATGCCGATCATGGCATTATCATTCTTAATGAGCACACCAAACAAATAAAAGCCTACTGCGTTGTTGCAAACGATAGTACCTCTCTTCATTCCATCGCTATATCTGATATTGCGCTGGATGATCGCGGCGACCTGTGGATTGCGTACCTCGACGGATGGGTGGAACAATTTGACACCCGTACCCGTAAAGTGGTATACAGGGCCATGCCTTTGTATGCAACCCTGGCGAAAAAGAAAGCTACCAGGTACCAGCTGTACATCGACCACCAGCAGGATATCTGGGTTTTTACCGGCAGCGGTGATGGGCTTTACTATTACAGCCCTTCAGGCAACCTGCTGAAACACTTCTATAAAGATGCACCGGAAAACAGGATCACCGCAAATGTTGTGAATGCAGTAATGCAGGATAAACAAGGCAAAGTGTGGATTGCCACCGATCCCGGTGGCATCAACCTGCTCGATAAATCAGGGTTTCATATACAGAACCTGGTAATGGATGAACGTAATCCAAACAGTATTTCCCAAAATAGTATTACCACACTGTACAGCGATGCAGCCGGCATGATCTGGTTTGGGACTTACAAAAAAGGGGTTAATTATTATTATCCGGATCTCTTCAAATTCCCTTTGTACAGCCATGATCCAATGAAACCGGAAGGACTCAACTACAGCGACATAAACGCATTTGCGGAAGACGCGAAAGGCAACCTGTGGCTGGCCAGTAACGGCGGCGGACTTACTTGTTTTAACCCGCAAACAGGTACTTATAAGGCGTATGTACATGATAAATCCAACCCGCAAAGCATAAGCACCAATGTGCTTGTAAGTATTTGTATAGATCATAAACAGCATATATGGGTCGGCACCTACCTCGGTGGACTTGAGTACTTCGACGGAAAAACGTTTACCCATTATCGTCATGATGAACAGAACCCCAATAGTTTGTCTGATAACAGGATCTATGAAATTATGGAAGACAGTGAACACCGTATCTGGGTGGGAACACTGTCTGGTGGCGTAGATATTTTTGATCCGGAAACAAAAATATTCAGGCATTTAAGAAGGGAAGATTCCGTCAGCATCCGTTCAAACTACGTTTTTACCCTGCTGGAAGACCGGCGCAAGGATATCTGGATCGGCACGTCGAACGGTATCGACGTATTGCAGAAAAAGACCGGGAGGTTTGTGCATTACCAGCATGAAAATGATAATCCCAACAGCCTGGCAAATGATAATATCCTTTCCATGATCGAAGACAGCAGGGGATATATCTGTATCGGTACACGCGAGGGACTGAACATTTTTAATCCCAATACCAAACAGTTTTCCCTGTTCCGGGAAGAAGATGGATTGCCGGATAATAACATCCTCGGTATCCGTGAGGATAAAAATCATCACCTGTGGCTAAGTACAGCCAACGGCCTTTCCAATGCCATAGTGTCGGTGGAAAATGAGGTGTACAAGCTGAACTTTATTAACTATGATGTAAAAGACGGCCTGCAGGGAAAGCAGTTTAATGAAGATGCCTCCCTGGTAACCTCCAAAGGAGAAATGGTCTTTGGCGGAGGCAGCGGCTTTAATATTTTCAACCCGGCAAGTATTAAGATCAACAACGTCTTACCAGAACTGGTATTTACAGATTTCCAGTTATTTAATCATACCGTAAATACCGGTGAAAAAATAAATGGCAGGGTGATTCTTCCTGTTTCTATTACCATTGCCAAAAATATTGTACTGAATTATAATCAGAACTTTTTTTCGATAGAATTTGCCGCACTGGATTACCTGAACCCTGATAAAGTAAAGTACCAGTACAAGATGGAAGGGCTGGATGAAAACTGGGTAGCCGTTGATAACAAAATCCGTAAAGCCACTTATACCAATGTGGACCCGGGCAGTTATGTATTTAAAGTGAGAACATCCACTGTACATGATACCTGGAACGAAAAAGTGCTCACGATCAACATCCGTATCCTTCCGCCTTTCTGGAAAACTCAGGTCGCCTACATCACTTATGTGTTGCTGGTTTTAGCGGGTTTATTTTACCTGAGATACAGGGGTATCAAAAAAATACGGACACAGTTTTTACAGGAGCAGGAAAAACAGGAAGCGCAACGGAGCCGCGAGCAGGAGAGGGAAGAAGCCAGGAGACTCCATGAACTGGACCGGCTGAAGATTAAATTCCTCACGAATGTAAGCCACGAGTTCCGGACGCCCTTGTCGCTGATCATAGCGCCACTTGATAAAATGCTGAAAGATCCGCAGCTGGCAGAACAGAACGTCCAGGTAAATATGATCAAACGCAACGTAAGACGCTTACTGAACCTGGTAAACCAACTGCTGGATTTCAGGAAGATGGAAGTGTATGAACTGAAACTGGATACCCGTCCGGGCGATATTATTCGTTTCATTAAAGAAGTATCCTTTTCATTTATGGATATTGCGGAACAGAAAAATATCAAGTTTGCGTTTGATACCGATATTTCTTCCCTTGAAACCAGTTTTGATTATGATAAGATAGAAAGGATTTTATTCAACCTGCTTTCCAACGCTTTCAAATTTACACCGGCAGGCGGTCATGTGGGCGTGTTCTTGAATTGTCTCCCGGCAGATGAAAGCGGCAATACCGTAACACTCCGCATCAATGTAATGGATTCCGGCATTGGTATTCCTCCGGAAAAAGTAGATAAGATCTTTGACCGTTTTTACCAGCACGATATTCCTGCCTCGCTCATCAACCAGGGCAGTGGTATTGGTTTATCTATTACGCGCGAGTTTGTAAAATTGCATCAGGGAAGCATCCGTGTGGAATCTATTACCAATGGCGGGAGTTGCTTTATAGTAGAGTTGCCACTGAAAACAGAACCGGCAGAAAACGGGGAAGTAATTACAGAAAACCAGCAAACAGCCGTTACACAACGGGAAAAGAATAAGAAACCTACCATTTTGCTGGTAGAAGATAACGATGATTTCAGATTTTACCTGAAAGATAATTTGCAGGAATACTTCTGTTTACTGGAAGCTGCCAATGGTAAAGAGGGATGGCAGAAGGCGCTGGCATTGCATCCCGATCTGATTGTGAGTGATGTAAGTATGCCTGAAATGAATGGCCTGGAGCTGTGTACAAAAATCAAACAGGATAAACGCACCTCGCATATCCCGATTATCCTGCTCACCGCATTGGTAGGAGAGGAATATCAGATAAAGGGATTGGAAACAGGCGCCAACGACTATCTCTGTAAGCCTTTCAATTTTGAAATGCTGGTGTCAAAGATCCGGAACCTGCTTACGTTACAAACCACTATCAAAAAAGTATATACCAAACAGGTGGAGGTGCAGGTGGCGGATATCTCCATCCAGTCGGTAGATGAAAAATTTATTGCCGCCGCACTGACTTATGTGGAAGAAAACCTGCAGAACGCCAACCTGAGCGTGGCAGAATTAAGCAGGCATCTTTGCATCAGCAGGGTATCGCTTTATAAAAAAATGTTGCTGCTCACCGGTAAAACACCGGTTGATTTCATCCGCTCTATCCGCCTGCAGAAAGCAGCACTGATGCTGGAAAAAAGCCAGCTGAGTATTGCAGAAATATCATACGAAGTGGGATTTAATACCCCGCATTATTTCACAAAATCTTTCAAAGCTGAATTTGGTGTATTGCCTTCTGCCTATATCAAGCAGTCGGGGAAAGATTCACCGAAGAAAGCAGTATAAATTATGTAGTATATGAAACGGCTTCCGTTATCTTTCCACATCATTGTATTTTTTTTATGCGCCTTTGCCTGTGCAAAACCGGCCCGGTCGGACGCCGGGGATAAGCCTCCGAAAGACACGCTCCCGGCGGGATCACCGGTGCAGCGGTATGGCGCGTTGCATGTATCCGGCCGCTACCTGAAAGACCAGCGTAACAACACTATATCCCTGCGCGGACAAAGCTTCGGCTGGAGCACCTGGTGGCCGCAATACTGGAACCCGGGCGTAGTGAACTGGCTGACGGATGATTTCAAAACAGATATTGTCCGCGCCGCAATGGGCGTTGATGCAACACCTGCTTACCTGAATGATCGTGCCCGTCAGCTTGCATTGCTGAAGAAAGTAATTGACGCCGCGCTGGCAAAAGGCAGTTATGTAATTATCGACTGGCATTGCGAAGCATTTCACCAGGAAGAAGCGGTTGCCTTCTTTAAATTGATGGCGCAAACGTATGGTCATCATCCGCACATACTTTATGAAATCATCAATGAACCTAATAAAACGCAAACATGGGAACAGGTGAAATCCTATGCAGCGGAGGTGATTGCCGGTATCCGTGCATATGATCCGGATAATATTATAATTGTAGGTTGCCCGCACTGGGACCAGAAGATCCGCGAAGTAGCAGATGCACCTTTAACCGGCTACAGTAATATTATGTACACGGTACATTTTTATGCAGCGTCACATGGCCAGTGGCTGAGAGATGACTGTGCCTATGCGCTCAGCAAAAACATTCCTGTATTTGTAACAGAGTGTAACGGCTCGGAAGCTACCGGCAGCGGCCATATCGACTACCCGCAATGGGAGGCCTGGTTCACTTTCCTGGAAAGCAACCAGGTGAGCTGGATTAACTGGTCGGTGTCCGATAAACCCAACGAGTTATGTTCTATCCTGTTGCCTGGTGCGCCCGCAAACGGAGGTTGGGCCGACGCTCAGCTAACAGCATCCGGTAAATATATCCGGGCGAAATTAAGAGGCTACAGCACCCGCCCCTGACAATAATTATTTTTTACGCGACCATAATTTCCCGACGCCAATAAAAGCCAGGGACATTAAGGCGAACAGCACGCCCATTCCCAGGGCGTTTATTAATGTTTGCCGGAAGCCTAAATCATTTAAGTTGATAAACGGATAAGGATAAAAACCGGAGAAGGAGCCACGGATCAGTACAAATAAAACATAAATCAGGGGATACCAGAGCCATGGAAGGAAGTCTTTCCATTGAAGGGAACTTTTGTTCACAAACACACACCAGTATAAAACAAATAATACCGGTACGATTACATGCTGTACCTCGTTTAATATTTTTTGTAACCCTTCAAATTGGTAGAGGGGGCGAAGGATCACGTTATATATCAGCGCCACAATAGTAATATACACCGCTATAGCAGTGGCAGTGGTGGTACGTGCAAAAAATCGCCCCCAGCTGCTGTTGGACGCCAGTAACAACACAGTGCTTGAAATGGCTACCATGGCATTGGTAAGCAGGGTGAAATAACTGAAATACCGGATGAAATTCTCAAACCAGGGCGCCTGGTTACTGCCGATGGTGATAAAAAACTGTGGGATCAGGGCGAACCAGGCAAAGCAGGATAAGAACGCCAGGAAAATTTTTATTGAAATGGGTTTTTGCAGGCTCATCTTCCATTAGTATTTATACGAATATAATAATATAATCCCCATTTAGTGTTATTCACGGCTGAATAACTATTTCTATCTTGCGCGCTGTTTATTTTATTCCTATGCTTAAAAATCTTTTACTGGTCTGCCTTTGCAGCCTGTTGTTACCCGTAACGCTATTGGCCCAGGCGCCGGAAATAACCCGGAGTAAACCTTTCGATGAACCCGATGATGGCGCCAGCCGGTTACTGCTGATGAAAAATGGAAATACCCTTTTCTTCCACTTTACCGCAAAAAAGGGTGTTGACGTAGTTGTGTACGACAAAAAGCATCATGCCTCCTCCACAGTGAATAGCCGGATAAGATCATGGAAGGCAAAGAAGACGAAGAATGCTTCCCTTGCAGGATTATATGAAATGAATGGCGAGGGCGTTGTTTTTATAAAGCAGGCCATACACAGGAAGACCTGTCTTTTCCGCCTTATTTTCGATGGTAAAACAGGTAAGCTGGTCAAAGAAGAGATGATTTCAGACCTGCCGGATTCCCAGGTACGCAAGGATCCTAACTCGGAGTACTATGCCGTGGCAGGATTCAGCTCGCTGGAGCGTGGTAGTAATGAAATGATTAAAGTCACGCATTACAGCCCGGATCACAAAGAAATAAATGAAGCATCTTACGAATCCCCCAACGGTGGCTTTAAATACATGGAATTTAAAGGCATGTATGTACACCAGGATCAGTTTGTATTTATTGCCACTTTTGCACATAACACAAAAACTTCCGGAAAGGATTCCCGGATACTGATTTCCCGCATCGCCAAAGGCGCAAAGGCGTTCGAACACAAGCTGCTGGATTATACCGACGATTATAAGGAGCCAATGGTTGCCCTGAAGTACAACAGCGCCAATAAGAATTTATACCTGCTGGCAGCTATAAATGCTAAAAGCGCAGGCCGGCCCTACACGATGTATACCACCAACGAGAACCTGGTATTGCAGATGAGTGTCATCGATCCGTTTGCGTTAGCGGTAAGCAAAAAGTATTTTGTTGATCATCCTTTATTGTCGGACTACGCAAAGGAACACCTGAAATATAAGAAACCCTATTATGGTGTTATCCAGGATTTCCGGATCAATGAAGATAATTCCATCACGCTGATGTATGAAGAGCTGGAAGCAAAAACAGAATATTATACTTCTACCACCTATATCAATGGAAGACCCTCTACAAGTAACCGTACCAGTTATAGTACCCGCTTTGGCGATATCGGGATTGTAAGGCTCGATGATGACGGGAAGGAAACACCCGGCAGTTATGCCATTGCGAAAAGTCAACATACCGGTTCTTTATTGCGTCCTTATTTTATTTACCGCAGGCCTCAAACCGATTGGAATTTCCGCAGGTTGTTCTTTAAAACAGGCGCCTATAATGAAGGATTCCTTTCTTATGACTACATGTTTGTGAATAATGTTGGCTATAGCATTTTTAACGATGTTCCGGTAAATGTTTCGGATAGCACGGAGAACTACCGTAAGAAGAAAACAATGGTCGCCGTAAGTGCGGTCAATACGGTAATTGCCTATTGCGACGGCGACAAAGTGAAAAAGACCTTCCTGTTTGGCGATCCGGGCAGAAAAGATGAAGCCAGGTTCAGCTTACTGGAGATCAACGCGCACAGCGATGACAATAAATCGTTAGCTACCCTGATGATAGAACGGAAGGGAAATGACAAGAAAGCATATATCGTGTGGATCACCTTCTGACGCAGGTTTCCGCTAAAAAAGGCCAGGGTATCTTTATCCTGGCCTTTTTTTAGCTAATTTTATCGGCAGAAAAGAAGGAAATGGAAGTATTCGGTAACCACAATCATACAATAATACATGGAGATGCGTTGCAGGCGCTGCAAACGCTGGTGCCGGATCATTCTGTGGATCTCATCTTCGCCGATCCTCCCTATAATATCGGCAAAAACTTTAATGGACATATTGAAAAATGGGATACAGAAGAAGAATACCTTAACTGGTGCTACCAGTGGCTGGACCTTTGCCTAAAGAAACTCAAACCTGCCGGCAGCTTTTATGTGATGACAGCCACCCAGTTCATGCCTTATTTTGATATTTACCTGCGTCAGAAAATCAATATTCTCTCCCGCATTGTATGGAGCTACGATAGCTCAGGCGTGCAGGCCAGGAAATACTTTGGGTCCATGTATGAGCCCATCCTGTTTTGCGCAAATGATAAAAACAACTATACCTTCAATGCAGCCGATATTCTCATTGAAGCTAAAACAGGGGCAAAAAGAAAACTGATCGATTACCGGAAAAGCACGCCGGCTGCCTATAACACGCAAAAAGTTCCCGGGAATGTATGGGACTTTGCACGGGTACGCTATCGCATGGATGAATATGAAAATCATCCCACCCAGAAACCTGTTGCCCTGCTGGAACGTATCATTAAAGCCAGTTCCAACCCGGGAGACGTAATCCTGGACCCGTTCTCCGGTACTTTCACTACCTGCGCGGTGGCTAAAGAGCTGGGAAGGAATTGCATCGGTATAGAAGTGCAGGAAGAATATGTAAAGATCGGGCTGCGAAGATTGCAGCTCGCAGAAGAATACAAAGGCGAAAAATTACAACGTGAGATACGCTCCTTCGAAAGCGGCATCATCTGAATGGCCGCTGTACAATTCCGGTTGTACAGGGATTTTTTAAAACAGGATATATGGAATTACACGATCAGAAAATTGTGGCAGCTATTGAAGCCATCTGGGAAGAAGCAGAAGTGTTGTTTGAAAACAATGATCCTGCCAGGTATGCATTGAAGCTGGAAGAAGCCTGGGACCTGTTGCCAATACCCAAAGAGGGGTATGACGAAAGCTATCATATTGCCCTTGCCATTGCAGAAACCTATTTCATATTAAAGGATTTCCCGGCCATGCTCCGCTGGGCAAATACTTTACAACAATGCGATCCTGCGCATGCAGATGATGGTGAACGTGAATTTGTGCTGGGTAAAGCCCGTTTTGAAAACGGGGATATGAAAGGAGCAGAAGAATATTTTACTACGGCTATGCATAAGTCGGCCGGGCGCGTATTTGAAGGGGTGGATGAAAAATACCTGCATGTATTTTCCGGCCTGGCAACTGTAGTGGAAGAAGAACTGCCGGCAGATATCCACGAAAAAGTAGAAGCTTTATCTGAGGCTGGCAATGAACTGGCGGATGCAGATGATTTTGATGGCGCCATTGCCCGGTTTACCGAAGCTTTGCAACTCCTGCCGGAACCGGCGCGGAACTGGGAAGCCAGTACCTGGCTGTATGCCAGCATCGGTGATATGTATTACTTTAAAGGCCACTACGAGGCCGCTGCCAATAGCTTTTATGACGCCTTAAACGGCCCGGATGCACAGGCCAACGGCTTTGTGAATTTACGTTTGGGGGAAAGCCTGTATGAATTGAATCAGCATGATCAATCGCTGGAATACCTTTTACGGGCGTATATGCTGGAGGGGAAGGAGATTTTTGCAGAAGAAGATCCCCGCTATTTTATTTTCCTGAAAACACATGTGAAATTATAGATCCGCTCTTTCTGCAAATTCATTGATGAGCCGTGCATGATCTCCGAGAGAATAAACCGCATCGATCAGGGGCGCATATTTCAGGGTGTAGTTCCTGATCGTCAGCCGGGCAGCCTCTTCTCTTACAGTCGGATTAAACACGCTGCCTGCTTCATCAAACAGGAACCAGTCGCCCTGGATGCTGTCGCATGATTCGCAATGATTAGACCAGCAATGACTCCCCAGTGTATTTGACCAGGCCCGTTTGTAACGCGGATAGTAATCATTCAGAAACGTTTGCAGGTTATCTGAAATGGACGACACCTGCTGGAATACTGTAAAGAAATCCTGCGCCAGCCATACCGACTCATCCCGCTCATTCATATCTTTCTCATAAAAATAATTGCCGGCAAGCGCTATTACCCGGTTGTTGTGCTGGCATTTCCAGCACGTCCTGCCGGCCTGCACAATGCTTATTTCGGTGGGCAGAATAATGGCAGGATGCTTTTCCGGTATCCACCGGGCCACCTCTATGAGCCGGTCGTACCGGTCCTCCGGTAAGTACCAGGCGCGCGCCACCTGATCCCATTGGGCGCCCATAGATGCAGCATGCTCTTTTTCCGCGTTGGGAACATTCAGTAGTAATGACATAAAAGCAGGATATGACTGAAGACTCTCTTCAATGAATTTAAGGAAAAAAAGGGGAATTCGGTGGACTGTTCATGATTCCTTAACGAATCCATTTGCGTACCAACAGGAAGGCCGGTATCAACAGCAATAAAAGCAGCCAATACCAGGAGAAACGGGAAGAAGACAGGACTGCCGCCGCTGTATTCCCCTGGAAGCTCAATGCAGCCCAGTAATAGGGGAGTTTATGCATGTCCGTTACCATGGGGTCTTTAAGCCAGTTTAGCTTGGCCTGTTGCAATGCGATGGCGGCATTGTGTTGTATAGTGAGTTGCTGATAAAATTGTTGCATCAGTAGGGGAGCGGTGGCATCGTTTACATTCCAGTAAGCGGCTACCACTGCAGGCGTGCCACCCGCCATAAAAGCATGCGCCATACTCTGGATGCCTTCCCCGGTTACCAGGCGGCCGTCGCCGGTTTTACAGGCACTCAGTACCACCAGGGCCGGGTGGCGGACAATACCATTCAATTCAAATAAATAGAACGGCGCATCATACAACATGAGGTGCGGGGCAGCGGTGCTATCTTTTTGAGTGAACCCGTGCGTGCTGATATGCACAATGCCCGATTGCTCCAACGCATTCCTGAACTGTTGGCTGTGTGCCTGTTCATTCACAAACCATTGCCCGTTATTTATCACCGGCGACAGCAACTCTTTTTCTTTCATCACTCCCTGCAGATCCGGTAATCCGGTGCGCTGCCTCGAAATAAAGAAACCGCTGAAGCCTTTGGGGTTGCTATGGGCCTGCATCTGCAGGTTCCAGGTGCGTAATGAATAAGCGTAAGATACCGTTGCCTGTTTCACCAGGAAGGGCCATTGCCCAATGGAGGATTTGTATACAGGGTCCGTTATCAGGGCATCCATCGGGAGTGTGTTGAGCGGACCGTCGGGCATCAGCAGGTAACTGTAGCCGGCCTGTAATGGATGCCCGGCAAATATTTGCGTATACAGGCGGTATGCTGCCTGGTGATAGGCCTTCGGATGGTTCACCATGGCCGCCGGCCCTTCTTCAAAAAAATGCTGCTTAAAATAGCGGATCGCATCACGGTCCAGCGGCGTGCTATCCGCATACCGTATACCCTGGTGATCCGATTCTATAGTGTATAAGGTATGCTCTCCCGCAAAGTAAGTCCGGATCCGCTGGCGGGGAGCCAGTTGCTGTAGCAGGCTGTCGGGCGAAAACAATTCATTGCCGTTATGTGCTGTCTGCCGTACTTTTTTCCTTAAAGTGGCCAGGTCCCAGGCCAGTCGCTGCTGGCGAAGCTGCAATAAGCTATCATTTTTACTACCGAGTAGTGCTTCTTTCCGGTAGTAGAGCTGCGCCTGCTCCAGCAGCCGGATTCGTTTCTGGATAGTATCGTTGCCGGAATGAATGGACTGCTGCTGCATTTCTTCCCACAATAACTGCGACTTACTATCTTCCATAAACTGCAGGATAGCCAGTTGGTACGCCGCCTGGTGCGTGGTTTGCCAGCACTGCCAGGCCAGTGCAATAGCGGCTTCATAACGGTAACGGCTATCTGATATAGCTGCTTCTTTAGCCGATGGCGATATATACTGGTGCCGCAGCTCCCTTTCTGCGGTAAAGCTCAGGCGGTACAGGGTCAGCGCTGTAGTGGGTTGCCCGAGCGACTGGTACACCGATGCTGTGGTGAAGAGAAGATCCAGCAGGGTGTATTCCCCATAAATATCATCAGTAGTAAGTTTACGTATATCCTTTCCGGGTAGTAATATTTTTGCGCAGCTATCCAGCCAGGGAAGGGCTTTTGCCGGTTGTTTCCCCGATACCTGCAACTTCGCGATGCGCAGGAACAGGCGGGCCTGTTCCCTCTTTCGCAGCGTGCGCTGACTTTCCGGCATGGTCAGGGCACGGAAGTAGTATTGCGCTGCGGTTTTGGGATCAGCGAGATAAATATCACCTGCCTGCTGATAGGCCATAAACAACCAGTGCGTGGCTTCCGGGTTGCCGGCGGGCTGCTGTTGCAGGATGCGGATACTTTGCGCAATACTTTGCTGTGCCGCCGGAAACTGGTGTAACTGCTGGCAGGCATCTGCCTGCTCAGATAACAGCAAACCATAGGTAGCACTGCGCTGATCCGCCAGCAGCAAGCCTTCCCGGCAGTATCGAAGCGATTGTTCCAGCTGGCCCATGTTGGCGGCAGTGTTGGCGAGATTGCTGTAAGTGGCTGCAGTAGCCTGACGATCGTTGAGCTCACGGGCAAATTCCAGCGCTATGCGGTGAATAAACAATGCCTGTTCATAGTCGCCGAGCCGCGTATAATTGTTACCCAGCGGCTTCAGGATATATTCCAGTACCAGGCCGGGATCAGTAACGGAGGTGTGTTGCCGGCCCCATTCAAAGGCTTGCTGGTAAGCGTCTGTAGAGGAAATGATATCGCCGCTTTGCAACAGGGAATAGCCATGGTTAATGAGCAGGTCCATCCACGCCTGTATTTCATCAGTAGACCGGGGCGCCCGCCAGGCATTGGCTGCAGCGCTTTTCAGCTGTGCGGCCTTTTCTGCAGGCGAAGCGGCAGGGCATTGAATATAGGCGTAGATCCACTCATCCAGCCGGTTGGCGGCCTCGTGTTTTTTCAGCACTGCCGGTGCTGGGTCCTGCCAGGAAATCAACAGACCAGATACCGCCAGTAACAGCAGTACTTTTTTCGGGTTGGTGATATATGATCGGGCTCCAGCCATGGTATAATGGCTGAAGTTATGATTTATTACAGTTTGTAGATAGCGTATACAAAGAAACGATCGGGCGTGTTACCGGTTACCTGCCGCAGGTAACGCAACCCTATTGCCGGTCCGCTTTTTATTTTTCCTATCTGTATATCGGCAAAGGGCGCCGCGTTGATGCTGGCAAACCATTGCGGATCATCTTTGAGCGTTTTACTGACAGTGTTGGTGACTACGTCCGGTTGCTGCACACCGGTCAGGTATACTTTTGACTCAGTGGTTGTTTTGGTAGCGATGTTTATTTGCGCCATCGCACCAATACCTACACCGATCCAGTTGCTGAGGTTATACCGGAAATGTAACGGCACCAGTTGCAGCGACTGCCGCGTGGTGGTAGTGAGTTCATTCCGGCCCCTGATCAGGTACACCTGGCCGTTTACCGTGGTATCCCGTTTATCGCGTATGATGGTTGTTCCGGAAGATTCCTTTTCCAGCAGGCCGGCGAAGGCTTCCACCTGGAAATAAGGACGGTCGGGTGCAAAAGGCGCCAGTACTGCGCCGAGCTGTAACGGCCCTTTCAGCGTATAGTCGCCGCTGTTAGGAGAAAACGTATAGCCGGCAATAATCCCGGGGGAAAATCCTTTGATAAACCTGGCAGTGGCGCGGTTGGTATAAATGGGCTCGTTTTTATCGAAGATGATGGCCGCGCTGCTGCTGAAAGGAATCTTTTTAGGTTTCTTTTTAAACAGGATGGAATACCGCACAAATCCTTTGGTGGAATCAGGATCGGTAACACCTTCCTGCTGGAGGCCGGGGAGATAAATATTTCTGAAAACAAAATAGATGCTGTCTTTTGTCCGTACGGTGTCAATACAGCTTTGCGACTGATAGGCGGAGTCGCAGGCAATGCAGGCCGGGCTTACTTCTTTCAGTTGTATGGTTTCTGTGTTCAGTTGCCGTGGCACGGCGATGCCGATGGCCACTCTTTTTGCCGGCCCTTTGCCGGTATTCTGGAATTGAATTTTATAGGTCAGTTCTTTTTTCTTTCCCATAAAACGATAGTTGATCCGGTGTTTCCGCAGTTGCAGCCGGTTGGGGTCGTGGGAATTTACCACGGCCATTTCCAGCTCATATACTTCCGGTTGCGCCAACGCGTTGTCGGGCACCATCATGGCGGTCATGGTAACGGTCGCATTGGTGTCCTGCACCATTTCCGGAAGCGTGTGCATGTTGAGGAAAAGGAATTGTTCCGCCGTTTTGCCGGCATTGCTGAAGTGCAATACGGTATGACTGCTATATGCGCCCTGCATGGCCTGTAACATAGCTTTGGCAGCGGCGTTGTTCACTGCGGGTAAGCCGGCATGGGGGCCACGGGCCAGTGCTACGTCGGGTTCAATACCGGGTGTTTCCAGTTGGGCCAGCAAGGATTGCAGGGAGCTGCTGTCTTCCCCATGATAACTTCTTTTTTCTGTGAGATCAAATGCAGCATGCCCAAACTGTTTCTCGTTATAAAACAACAGGATGGTGCCGCTGCCTGCGTCGCCGGCCATATTCCGGTAACCAATGAGCGCCATGAAGTCTTCGCCCGGTTTGGGGTTCCGGTTTATCTTCATCTCTATATTCCCATTTCCGTGAAAGAAACGGGAAGCCCAGGCGCTGTTTTTTACGGGCTTCTTCACCTTTATGGGCCTGGGTTTGGTGGGCGGCGCCTTACCATCGTCGTAGTTATTGGTAGCGTATAGGCGTACCTGGTAGGTGCCGGTATCTTTATAGTGCAGTTCCGGCGTTGGACTAAAACTGAAGGTGCCATCTCCCAGTTCCCAGAAATAGGTGTAAAAAGAGGCGGGAGCACCGGCTATCTGGCGCAGTGGGCGCAGCTTTGCAATGAGGTGCATACTGTCGTCGTTACCTTGTACTTCAATTTCCGGAGGAAGGGTATCCTGTGGAAATGATGGAGGTACAGGGGATTGCGCCATCACAACGCTTTGAAAGAAAAGGAATAGTGCTGCCAGGAGAGCTGTAGGTTGCATATAACATAAATATAAATAAATATTATATAAAAGCAGCAATAAGCCAACCGGGGGATTGACTTATTGCCTTCAGATTTGGAGTACTTGTAAACGGATAACAGGCCGGTTATTTGGAATTCATGCTGTTAATTAACGACAACAACGTAGTGGCATCCACGGCCTGCAGATCAAAGCTTACGGTGGAATAGTTATCGCTGCCTGCCGGTGTGCCGATGGTAACTGTTTTCTGTTCTGCATACAGCTGGCCATTTACAGCGCTGATAGCGAGGAAGGTGCCTTCAATTCCTACAGGGATGGAGGTCTGGTAGCTATGGAAGCCTTCTTTACCAGCGGGAGGCGTCATAATAACGTTGTAGAATTTTACCAGTGTATTATAGTTTTTGGGTTTGAAGAACAGCATGCTGGGTTGTTCGCCGCCGTAGCTGCTGCCTGTTTCATTGTTAAAGTGGTTGGTGAAATAAGCCATCACCGTGGTTTTAGGATTAGGCATATTAGCCAGGCCATCGCAGTTAACCCACCGGATAAGGCTGTCGAGCCGGAAGTTCATGGAGCCATTGGATGAATTGAACAGTGCATAACTGCTCTGGATCTGGTTCCATAACACGCCCCTCGAAATAGTGTGCTCGGTGGTAATGGTCACGGGCTGGTTGATGTAGCTAAAGCCGTGCTGGGTAACAGATACGGTGGTGTCGCCGTTCCACATCGGCACTTCTTTCATGCCATTCATTACGTTATCTGCCGGCCTGGCGGGTACCTGTACCATGATGCCTTTGCCGGTATCATTCTTCGGTCGCAGGCCAAGGTCCTGATTGTTCTGGACGGCTCTTACAAAAAATTCTCCAAATGATACCAGCATCTTCCCATCGGCAGTAACAGTTGCTTTGTCCGACAGGATCATGCTGCTCACATCCCTGATTTCTTTGATACTGATATCTACTGCGCCCGTAACAGGTGCCCCGCCGGCAGTAATAAAAACATTGGGAGGAATATTGAATTTTGTTCCCTGGCTGGTAGTGATAACACCGCCCGCTGCTGCATTTATGCTGAAGTGTTCAAATGGTTGGGCGTGACTGTCAAGGAATTCGGCCAGCATTTTAGCGTCCTGGCCTTTTTCCGGGCCGGGTATTTCCTGGCTGTTATTCTTTTTACAGGAAGAAATGGCCAGTGCGGCAGCTACCAGGCAGGTGATCGACGTTAAGGTAATCGCTTTCATAAAAGATATTTTTGTTGAGTAATGTTTTTGCTTGTTTGATAGTAGATCAACAGCCTTTTTATTTTGTTACCCCCTTTCCGGAATATTTTTTTAGAAAGATGTACTTTTAGTCAGCGCATGTTCCTGTCAACCCATGCGAATCACTTCCAGATGAGTATTCACCCCGACCAGCGATACCTTGAAGGACTGCTCCAGAACGATACGTTGCTGGTGCAGGAGATTTATCAGCGTTTTGCGGGAAAGATCAAACACCATATCCTGCAACACCAGGGTACGGAAGATGATGCTGCCGATATTTTCCAGGAGTCCATTATAGATGTATATCACCAGGCAAAGTACAAACAGCTGCAGCTTACCTGTCCCTTTGAACCGTTCTTTTTATTGATCTGTAAAAGGAAATGGCTGAATGAACTAAAAAAAAGAGGCCGTCAGCCGGTAACAAAAAGGCTCGATGATTTATATGATGTGGGAGAAGATGTATTTGCCGCGGCCGAACAGGTGGTGAAAGAGGAAGCGCGGGTGGGCATGTACCTGGCACAGTTTGAACGGTTGGGGAAGAAGTGCCGGGAAATTCTCCGGCAATCGCTGACCGGTGAAGCCCAGGAAAAAATTGCAGCGGCCATGGGGGTTTCCTATGGTTATCTGCGGAAGAAAAAATCGGAGTGCATGGCTACATTGTTATCCTATATTCAGGCTCAGAAAATTTAGTGTATGGCTGCTTATAACCAGGAAGATATTATCCGTTACGTAGAAGGCGACATGCAGCCGGAGGAACTGCTGCATTTTGAAGCGGCCCTCCGGGAAGATGCTGCTTTGTCGGCATCGGTACAGCAATACCGCGAGGTCACTGCTGCCTTGTCGGACCGCTTAAAGCCTGATCCGGGGCTTCAGCAGTTGAAAACCATCCTGGAGGCACAGCGCGCTGAACATTTCCGGCGTACAGGGAAAGTGGTGGGTTTTAAAAAGTACCTGGTCACAATTGGTATGGCCGCAGCGGTGCTGGGAGGGATCTTCTTATTCCGCTTTTATTCCCACGATACCGGCTATATGGATACCTATGGCAACATTGAAATGCAGGTAGCCGCGGAGCGGGGAAACAGTGAGGATACGCTGTTACAGTCTGCTGCATTATATTTTAACGAGAAGGCCTACACGAAGGTGATTCCTTTGCTGGACACCTATCTCAAAACAGACAGTAGCAGTCAAACCGCCCTTTATTACCGGGGAATAGCCCTTATCCAAACGGGTGCGGTGCAAACAGGTATGAAAGACCTGGTAAAAGTATACGAAGGGGAATCAGTATTTAAATATGATGCCGTGTTTTATATTGCCCTGTATCACGCACAGGCGCAGCATAAAAAAGAGGCATTGACCTGGTTAAAGAAAATCCCGGCCGATGCCTCTGCTGCAGCGAAAGCTGCTGCGCTGGAGAAAGAGTTGAAATAACGCGGATTTTGTCTTTCTCGCTGATTACGCTGATTAGTTTGATTTTTACTTTTGGATTTTATAAAGGATTAAGGGAGATAGAAGCGGATATATTCGCTCTTATCTCCCTTAATTATTAAATCAGAAAAAATCCAAAAGTAAAAATCAAACTAATCAGTATAATCAGCGTAATCAGCGAGAAAGACAAAATCCGCGTATGATCAGTATTTATCGTCATTGATCTCCAGCCAGTAGCCATCCGGGTCACGGAGGTAGATCTGCTGTACGCCATCCACTCTTTTGTTGATAGCGCCCGCTTTGCCTGGCCAGTCTTCAAAAGGAATCTGGTGCTTTTTCAATACTTCCACGAAAGCCTGCATATCGGGCACGCTGAAGCAAAGGTGCGTGTTTTTGTCGTGCGCAGTGGCTTTGGCTGCGCCGGAAATAACGTGTACATGGCTGTTCTCACCCACTTTGAACCAGCTGTGTCTTCCATCTTTAAAGGGCTCGTCCATTGGTTCCAGCCCAATAATATCCCGGTAAAATTCCGTGCTTATTTTCAGATCTACTACGTACAACGCCATGTGGTTCAGCGATGGATACTTCTTTGCTTGTCCGCTCATGTGAATAGAAATACCGGTAAGCGCCAGAAAGAGGAGGCCGCCGGATAATAAAAACTTTTTCATACAAACAAGATAATGAGCACAAATGAAAAGTGCAAGAGCGGATGTTGTCTTTCTCAGGATTACGCTGATTTTACTGATTTACTTTTTTTGATTTTATTTTGATTTTAAAAGATTTTGGGAGATACAAGCGATATACCCGCTGATATCTCCCAAAATCTTTTAAAATCCAAATAAAATCAAAAAGTAAAAATCAAATTAATCTGTAAAATCAGCGTAATCCTGAGAAAGACAAAATCCGCTTAATTCGCTGCTTTGAATGCCACCGATTCAATAACCACGTCCAGTTTTTTCAGTGCCGGCATATCGGAGCGGAGTATTTTGTCGCCGGTGACCTGGTCGTATTGCTTGGGATCGCCGGTGTTATTGGCTTTCAGTATAACGATCACGCTTTTGCCTTCCAGGGCGCCGCCGTTCCAGCTGGATACCATTCCGCCGTTGGTCCATTCAAAGGCGTTCAGCTTAAAGGGGCGGCCATTTACCTTGATGAGTTTATCCAGTGGGTCGCCGGCTTTGATGCCATAAGGCGATTTCCATTTGGAGGGGTAGTGCGAAAAGGTAAGGATGTTGCCGTTTTCGCCGTCAAACTGTACTTCCAGTTCATTGTCGGTATCAGGATAGATCAGGTAAGCCTCGCCTTCTTTTTCGCCGGAGAGGTTGATGGCATCATGCTGGGTAACGTTATTGGCGCCGTACATTTCCACCAGTTGTTCCGGGGTGCGTACCTGGAACAGGGGACGTACTTCCCAGTTACGTGTATCCGCTGCCGGTGCAGCAGGGGTGGTAGCTTCCGCATTGCCTGTTGTCGTGGTGGCGGTGCTTTCGTTGCTGCTGCTGGTACTGGCCGGAGCGGTGGCAGCTGCCTGGTTGGCTGCTGCTACTTCCGCAATGGTAGCAGGTGGCTTTTTACCGGTTACCGGGCCTGTATAGGTGGCCAGGAAATCCGTTTTATCTTCCATGAGCGCTTTTACTTCGCCCTTATACTTGTTGGCAGTGTAGGTGGCAATGGGAAATACGCTGTTGGTTTGAAGTCCCATACTGCGCAGGTTGGTAATAAACCGTTGCCGGTTACAGTCGCTGTACTGGTAAAGGTATTTCAGGGCGGCATCGAAAGCTACCGGGTCTTTTTTCAGGTCAAAAACAGTAGAGTCGATATCCAGGCCGGCATTACCGCTGCGGGTGAGCTGTTCTGCGATGTACCCGGTGATGGAATCATGCGGCAGCTGGTAATGAGCGGCCACCCGGGCGGAGAAATCGTCTACGATATTTTGACTGAGTTTCGTTTGCGCCGTGAGTACCACCGGCACGAGAAGGGCAACCAATATGAAAAGCCTTTTCATGTGAGCTGTATTGAGAATCTTTAAAACTAACAACGTTAACTGGTTTGAGATCACTAATTTATGTAATCTTTGCCACAGCAGTTACCATTACCGCAATAATAGCGGGAATTAGTAAAACGTATGGATACTGAAATATAGTATTTTTAGAGGCAGGGGACGCCAAAGAAATGCCGGTGCGGCGTGTTTTATGGTGGAGATGGTATACTGTCGCGGGTTTTAATAAATGCCCCGTAGTGCTTTTTTATATCCGCGTAGATGTCGTAATCGGAAGCGTTTTTAATAAATGAATATTCCGGGCGGTAGTACCGCATAAAAAGCTGGAGACTGTCGCCATCGAGCCGGGTCACTTTATTCACCATGGAGGGGGTGTATACACTGTTTACGTACATCTCCTGTTCTTTATCCAGCAACATATGTTTGAAGGCGATCTTCTTTTTATTCTTCTTAAACTGCGTAACCCGGTATAGTTTGTTGATATCTACGGCGGTGATCTTGTAAACTTCGAACCATTTGGGCCGGCGGAAGGTCATCTCTTTGCTGTATTCTTCCCGGAAGGCGGCAGAATCTTTAAAAAAATTATACCGGACAATATTCACTGTTTTCAGTTGTACCGGTGGTTTCGTGGTGGTGTCGGCAGTTTTGGCCTGTGCAAAACTGCGGGTCGCGGCAAAGCATAATATTATTATCCAGGTGGTTACTACGGGCTTCATTGGCAGTTAAAATACTTTCTTCTGTTGAAAGAAAAAATTAAATAAACATATCTTCGGCACAGAAAATATTCTGATGAAGTATCAACCGTTTTTATTGAGATGCTTGTTGCTGGCATTGCTGATTGGTTTCCTGGCGTCGTGTAATCAAAGCAAAAAACAAAAGTTCAGTGTGGAGGATGTACCGGATCCAAAGAAATCCGGCGGCGGGTATGTAAGTAATCCCGACCAGCTGATTTCAGCAGCTGCCATGAATGAGCTGAATGAAAAGTTATCTGCCCTGGATAACGCCGGTAAGGCGCAGGTGGCGGTGGTAATACTGCACAGTATCGGCGACAATGAAACGCGCGACTTTGCCCATAAGCTGTTTAATTACTGGAAAATAGGAGATAAGGAAAAAAATAACGGGCTGCTGATCCTGATGGTGGAAGATGCCCGTAAACTTGAATTTGAAACGGGATATGGCCTTGAGGCAGATATGCCGGATATTATCTGTTTCCGCATCCAGCAGGAATATATGATCCCGCGCATCAAAGAGCACAACTATGATGCAGCCTTTACGGACGGTATTAAGTCGGTGGCCTCCCTGTTTGATAACGGCAACTATGCATACAATATGCTGCCGGATCTGCCACGGGCGGATTCCTCCCTGATGGCTCCCGATATCGTAGTCATTGCCGGAGATGAGGCTACCACGCCGGCCACCGTGCCTGCGACAGATGGCGACGTAATAGACGTAGCCCCCCAATCATTTGCCAGTACAGAGCAGGCTACCAATTCCGCTTCCAATGACTATACCGGCGATTTCTCGTTTACTGCCATTATCTTCTGGTTATTCGCCTCGGCGGCAATGATGCATGTTTTCTTCGGGAAAAAGGTAAAGCGGCGCGAAGATGATCCGGATGCGGAGCCACTGGCTATAACGGCTGTTCCCAATGAATTCCTGCGTCCCCGCTGGATTGGCCTGATCATTATTCACGCCATCGCTTTTTATACCATTTTTTATATCGCTACAAAGCGGCACACGGATGTAGGCTTTCTGAAAGTATTCCTGATCTACTACCTGGTGTGGCTGGTGTTTATGCATGCAGCGGTGTTGCTGATCATGCTCCGTGCTGCAGTGATGCTGAGAAATGATGACCGCCACCTGAAATGGTTGCGGCTGGAGGTATTGAGAAGGGATCTGCGGATTGCCGGTTACGTGTTCCCGCTGCCGTATTTATGGCTGTATATGATGTGGCTGAAGAACCGGCTTAATCATCTGCGGAACGACGTGTATGATTGCCCGCAATGCACACATGCCATGCACAAACTGGACGAAACAGAAGATAACACTTACCTGGAAAAGGGGCAGGTGGTGGAGGAAAAACTGGACTCGGTTGACTATGACGTATGGCGCTGCGATACGTGCAATACCCAAACAGTACTGAATTATACGAATATGCGCTCCGCGCTGGCAGATTGTCCGTCGTGCAAACATAAAACCTACAAGTGTAATAAAACGGTAACAAAAAAGCGTGCCACCACTTCCTCCGAAGGATGGGGCATCAAGGAATATGCCTGCGCATTTTGTGCTTATGCACACGACTACCAGTTTGTTATTCCGAAGATATCCAAATCATCATCATCTTCTTCTTCCGGAAGCTCTTCTTCGTCGTCCTCTTCTTCCAGCTGGGGCGGCGGATCTTCGGGCGGTGGCGGAGCAAGCAGCAGCTGGTAAATTTTTTCTCCCGGAATAAAAAAAGAGCCGGTGTAAAACCGGCTCTCCTGTTAAACTGAATAACTATGTTGTTTTAATTATCGGCATTCATTTTACCAACCACTTTATATCCTGCGATAGAATTATCGCTGTTCAGAACAGCCTGGTAGTACATGCCGTCTGGTGATAAGTAATACTGCTGACCGTTGATGTTCACGGAGCGGCTGTTATCCGGCAGCTGTGAAACCATATCTGTACCACTGTTGCCTGCGCCGTTATCGGGATTGTTATTTCCCTGGTCGTCATTAATGGTTACTGTTTTATCACCTATTTTACCATTTTTGCCAACTACTACATAACGTCTGCCGTTATCCGTCATGGACTCCTGGTAATAGGTGCCATTCAGTTCGTAATAGGTATTTCCGTCTACCTGTATTTCTTCCGCACCTTCCGGCAGGTCCGGTACTGCTGCGCCGACGGGAGCTTCCACTACTTTATAGCCTTTGGTATCGCCGGTCGACTGGTAATAGGTTCCTCCGTAATAGTACATCGGACCAAAGGAGGCGCCCAGGGAGAAGTAACCGAAAGGCAGTGAGGAAACATATAATCCCACTGGCGGGAAGAACGGGTTATAGTAAGGTCTGTACCAGGGACGTCCGTAATATACACGTCCGCGGTAAACGGGACCGCGATAACCGTGATAATAGCCTCTGTTTACCGGAGCTACTACCCTTGGTGAATACATGCGGGGGGACGCGTATACCCTGCCGCTACCGCCTGACCGGAATCCTCCGCCACCGCCATGATGACCTCCACCGCGGCCACCGCCCTGGCCTGAGCTAACACGTTGCGCATAGGCGTTGCTTACTGTAAATGTGCCCAACAGGCCAACCAGCACAAACAGTATATAAAGTCTGTTTTTCATTTTTTTTAACATTTGGTAATCGTCTCTTCAGTTCTCTTTCGCTGTCAGTTATTAGACGGTAAAGGGGGCTTGAAGTTTAACTGCAATACCATATAATGCAAAAATGCGGCCGGTTTGCTGAAATGCGGCTGTTTACTGGGTGCTGGTGGTATTAATGGCTGCCATAAAGCGTTTGGCGAGATTTCCTATTTCAGC
The DNA here is from genome assembly GCF_041360695.1 of Chitinophaga sp. RCC_12. Lineage (NCBI taxonomy): Bacteria > Pseudomonadati > Bacteroidota > Chitinophagia > Chitinophagales > Chitinophagaceae > Chitinophaga > Chitinophaga sp. RCC_12. The sequence continues at coordinate 225,318 of NZ_JBFUPS010000011.1, read as the reverse complement.
TGATTTTACCACCTGGTTTATCCACTGTGCAGGCAGCTGGTCAAACCCGTAGTGGATGCCCGCCGCCGCACCAGCCACTGCGCCGGTGGTATCCGTATCTCCTCCCAGGTTTACAGCAGTGAGCACGCAGCTTTGGTAATCCTGCGTAGTGAGCAGGCACCAGAGGGCGCTTTCCAGGGTATGTATTACGTACCCGGAACTAAGGATCTGTTGTTCAGGGATAGCGGCTATATTTTGCTGTAATACACGCTCATAAAGCTTTATTTCCGCCGGGTTAAAAGGTTGGGTGCCCAGGTAGGCGTTTACACCCCGCTGCATCTGCAAATAAGCCTCCCGGAGGTCTTTCAGGGAAAGCAGCGCCCGGAGAAATTCCACGTAGATAAAACAGCCCAGTACCGAGCGGAAATGCTGGTGCGTGATGCCAGACACTTCCCGGATAACCTGGTACCGGGTATGGATATCATTTTCATTGGTGAGGAACAGGGCGAGTGGCATCATGCGCATTAAAGATCCGTTGCCATTTTCAAATTCCTCAAATCCACCGCTTACCAGCGGCGACGTGCCGGTACTTACCCTCAGCAGCGCCCGGCGGGTAGTATGACCAATATCAAATACCTCGTTATGCGCCCCCCAGTAACCTTCCGATGACCAGCGTACAAACGACTGCGCTATGTTTTGAAGGTTGTAACCGGTTATCAGGCTCTCCGCTGTGCAGAAAGTGAGGGAGGAATCATCTGAAAAGGTACCGGGAGGCTGATTCCAGCATCCATATCCCGTGAGGGTAGTAATGGGATTTTCTGAGAGATAACTACGCGTTTTGAATTCTACCGGTACGCCCAATGCATCGCCGATAGCGATACCGTAAAAAGCGCCTGTAATTTGTTGTTGCATGGGATAGAATAACTAACGTTAAGGTACATATGAAATTATAGCAATGAATATACGGTTGATTTGTTAATTCTGACCATCAGAATATGATATTTATACAACAAATTTTTTGATCTCCGGTATTCATTTTATTCAGCATTTTTTTGTTCCATTCAGGATTGTTCATTGTCATAATGGCTGCAAAACCTGTTCTCCGGGAACGGTAACTTCCTACCTTTGCTTTATCACGATGAACATATCGCTGAAAAGAATTACCGAAAATCCGTTTTTTAGTTTGTCTGGAGCATTTATATAACCTTGTTGTCACAGTTAACCCGGTTACAATACAAAGGTTATTCAACCATTATTAGCAGCGCCAAATAGCTGGCTATTCCTTGTATTTATTTATTGAAAACGAAAATTAACCCACATGCAATCTTTTTTGTTCAACCGGCATTTTCAAACATGCACATTTCTTGGACATTACCACTATCAGTTATTTTTTTTTGTGTTGAATTAGCAGAACAGCTGTTGCTTTCGGTACGCCAGGTCCTGATCAGGGTTAAGGAAGATCAGGCATAGGAAAATGGTGATGTATTACCGGCATTGATATGCGGTAACTGGTCAGACCTGGTTTTACCGGATGGTTGTTACGGGAGCGGCATGTAAACTTGCAGCTAAAAGGTATTCATTGTTTGTTCCCGGCTACAGTTAACCAATCAAATCCTATTCACATGGGGTGATAGTACATACAAGAACGGACCGTTTTTCCAGGCAGTCCGGTTTTTTTAACATTGAGATGAACATTTAGTTGAAGTCTTTGCGACGCATGTTAAACGGGGCCACTTATTCAGGTAGTCCCCTGTTTTTCAATCCCATAAAAATTTTATATGAAAAGATTATTGGAGTGCAACATACACGATGGAAGCTTTATGCCCTGGACCGTTTTTCTAAACGGTCCCCATTACCGGAATCACCAATATGAAGGCGCATACCCTCCATATTGTTCAAATATAAAGCCATACGTTAAACCGATCAGTGTAGAAACGAGATCATTTATGCTGCGATTGATTCGGAAAACCGGGGGACTGTTTTTCCAGGCGGTCCCCGTCTTTAAAAACCAGGCTGGCAACAGTCTTCGTGATACAACGCTTTTTCATAGGTTCAATTTGATTTGGGAAAGGAAGGGACCATCTTTCCAGATGGTCCTGATTTCTTCCTCCGGATCATCCTGACGAAATTCATTCAACAATGGATCGGACATACTAAAAAACAGGGGCTGTTTTTCCAGGCGGCCCCATCTCCTGACCAACACATGGTAACGCAGCGGCAATGCCGCGCTTACTGCAACATAGCTCATTTTTGAGGTGGACGTAAATTGATATCGGGGCTGTTTATCAAAACAGCCCACTATTTTAAACCGGATTTATGTGAAAAATGAAAGTTTTGGTGATAACTTCGTTACCTGCACTTTCACAGAAAGCGCTTGTTGAAAACATCGTAAACCCGGAAACGCATGCAATATCATCTCCTCGGAAAATCAGACCTCGCCGTCAGTGAAATCGGATTCGGCTGCATGTCGCTCGGAAATGATGATGCCGCTAACGCAAGCCTTCTTCATCATGCCTGCGACCAGGGAATCAATTTCTTTGATACCGCCGACCTCTATGAACACGGGCAAAATGAAATCACCGTAGGCAAAGCACTGCGGGACAGAAGATCATCTGTAATCATCGCCACTAAAGTGGGAAACCAGTGGAAAGAAGACGGTAGCGGATGGGACTGGAATCCCAGCAAAGCATATATCATGGCGGCTGTAGAAGCAAGTTTACAACGGCTGAAAACAGATTATATCGACTTGTATCAGCTGCATGGAGGCACTATTGACGATCCAATTGAGGAAACAATTGAGGCCTTTGAAATCCTGCAACAGCAAGGGAAAATAAGGTATTATGGCATCTCTTCCATCCGGCCCAATGTGATCCGCGAATATGTACAGCGGTCCGGTATGGTAAGTGTAATGATGCAATACAGCCTGCTGGACCGGCGTCCGGAAGAAACGGCGTTCCCTTTATTACTGGAAAACAACATCGGTGTGCTGGCAAGGGGAAGTGTGGCAAAAGGCCTGCTGGTAAATAAACCCGCCGCGCCTTACCTGAACTATACCGCGGAAGAAGTGAGCGCTGCCGCCGCTGCAGTGAAAGCGTTCAGCACGGCTTCCCGGGATGCCGCGCAAACGGCGCTGCGGTTTGTATTACAGCAGCCGGCGGTAGCCAGCGCTGTGGTAGGCATACGCACCCCCGCACAACTGGAAGATGCACTGCGCGCTGTGAAAGCAACCGCATTACCGCCGGATGAAATAAAAAAACTGCAACAGGCAGTAGCCATAAACAGGTATGATCAGCACCGGTAGCGATTTGCGCTGCTCCCTGCCTTCATGCTGCCTGCATTATATTGTACCCCATTTAAAGCCGCTGTTATGCAAAAACTGAAAGTTGGAATGTTATTGTTTCCTGAGTTAACCGTCCTTGATTTTACAGGCCCTTACGACGTATTTGTGAAGGCGCCCTGTTTTGAAGTGATCGTTATCGGGGAAACCACTGGTATTATCCGCGCGGAAGGCGGCCTGTTACTGCAGCCACAGGTAGCACTGGCGGATTGTCCGCAACTGGATATCATTTTTGTTCCCGGTGGGAGAGGAATCAATGCGTTACTCACCAACGCTGTAGTGCTGAAGTTCCTGCAGGATCAGGCGGTAAAAGCAAAGTATATCACGTCTGTTTGTACCGGTGCATTGGTGCTGGCTGCGGCAGGATTGCTTGATGGATTCAGGGCGACTACCCACTGGCGTTCGCTGGAATTGTTACGGATGTTCGGTGTGGAAACGGTAGAAGAAAGAGTGGTGAGAGACCGGAGCCGCATTACCGGCGGGGGCGTAACCGCAGGCATCGATTTCGGATTGGTGCTGACAGCACTTATAGCCGGAGATGAAGTGGCTAAAATTATACAGCTGCAACTGGAATATAATCCCGCGCCGCCATTCAGGGCAGGATCGCCACATACCGCGGGATTGCCGGTGCTGCAAAAAGCAAAAGAACTCAGCGCGCAGATGCTGGATGCCAGGAAGAAAATTATCCGGCAACTACTGCAGGATCGCGCTCCCTCCTCAGCAGGGCCCTCCTGATGCTACGTACTTCGCGCAGGCTGATCATCCGGTTTTGTTCAGGATCCCATACCTTCAGCCGGAAACAGGCGCACACATCCCGGAAGCCCAGGCTGGTGGTTTTAACAGACTGCATGGCAGGGATCTTTTGCATTACTTCCGGTAAACGGTAAAAGGGAATACGTGCATTCAGGTGATGAATATGATGATAGCCAATATTGCCGGTAAACCATTTCATTACGGGATTCATCACCATATAGCTGGAAGACAGTAATGCGGCCTTATCATAACACCATTCCTTGTTTACATTAAACGTAACGCCCGGAAAATTATGCTGCGCATAAAAAAGATAGGCGCCCAGTCCACATGCAATGGTAAACGGAATGAGGATAAACAACAACCAGCTTTGCCAGCCAAGGAAGTAAATCACCGCCGCGCTGCCACCGATATGGATGATCAGCGCCAGTAAAGAATCCAGGTGTTTACGCGGACTGCTTAAAAAAGACTGCACACACATACCGATCATAAACATCGACAGGTAACCGGCTGCAATTGTTACCGGGTGGCGGCTGAACAGGTAAGTTCTCCTCTCTGCCGGTGTGATGGATTCAAATTTCTTACGGGTAATAATAGGGTAGGAACCAATGCTGGCGCTGAACAACTTCGAATTATGTTTATGGTGGTAATCGTGCGAACGCTTCCAGATACTGGAAGGCGCCAGCACATACACCCCGAAAGTAACCATGATTGCTTCCGCTAACCATGATTTATGCAGAATAGCATGATGCTGATGATCATGATAAATAACAAACATCCTTACGATCAGTAATCCGGAAAGAATACTGGCCATTATTTTAAGTACCAGGTTAGGCAATACCAGGGTGCCTGTTAAGGCCAGCATCAACAGTAATAATGTTGATATTGTATAGAACCAGCTTTTGGCTCTCTCTTCGCGCGCATATGGCTTGGTAGCCAGTATCAGTTGTTTCCCTTCCAGCATAATTGTCGTAGGATGATCTATCTTAAGTTGTTGTTTGTAAAATGATTAAATAACGGCAGGGCGTTTGTGTTTCCACCTTTTGTGCGACCAAAGCCACGTTGCTGGCTGGGAAACAATGTCCTCTTCCAGTTTACGGGTATGTGCGGAGGTAATAGCGCCGTCTTTTTCTTCAGCCGGCGTTGCGGTCAGTAATTCAGCTGACACAGTGTAGTAGCCTCTCTTTTCGCGTTGCACGGTTACATATACTACCGGGTAGTTCATTTTCTGCGCTATTTTTTCAGTACCCTTGAAAACAGGCGTATCCTGGTGAAGGAAGTTGAGCCATTGCGCTGTTTTCGGTTGTGGGGCCTGGTCAGCGATAAAAGCAGTGGCATTTACTTCTCCGCGGTTTTGGACCATGTCGCGGAAGGTGTCCTGCATGGCAATCAGTTTGGTGCCAAAGCGGGTACGCATGCGGTACATGAGACCGTTAAAATGTTTGTTGGCCAGCGGGTGATAGATAACATAAAGCTGCTGGCGGCATAGTATGCTAAACGTATTTCCTGCCCATTCCCAGTTTCCTTTATGCCCCATTACAAGCACCGCACTTTTTTTCTCTGCTTCGAGCTGGTTAAAAAGCTCCACTGTAGCCGGTGTAAAGCTGCAGTGTTTCACCATCGCTGTTTTGCTGATGGTAAGCGTTTTAAACGTTTCCAGGAAAAGATCACAGAGGTAATGATAGAAATCTTTGCATATACGTTGGATCTCTGCGTCACTCTTTTCAGGAAAAGAATTCCGCAAATTCTGAAGAACCACCTTTTTCCGGTAGCCCATCACGTAATATAACAACACATATACTGCGTCAGAAACCAGGTAAAGCACACGGAATGGCAGTAGCGATAACGCGTAGATCAGTGGTAACAGTAAGTAGTAGGCAATAGCAGACAATGTGGCACAGGTTTTTGATACTTCGAAAAGTATTATTGAAAATGTAAATGTATACCTTAAAGAACACTTTTCATAGTATCCGTAAAAAAAACGATGCATTGGTTCATTTAGTATCTTTATCAGGTAGTGTTGTCTAAACTTTAACAGTTCCAGATGAAGACCATAGCCCGATTTGCGAGATACGGCTGCCTGCTGGCAGCGATTGGCGGCCTTTCTTATTGCGCCCGTAACCCATATGCCGCCACCAATAAGGTTTACCGGCAGGAAGCTAAATCCTACGCGAAGGTGTTGCGTGAGCAGCCGGGAGCGCTGAATGGCGCCGGCGGCGCAGCAGCCCCCTCCTGGGTAGGCACGGTGAACTTTAATATGAGGAAACCCAGTCTTGTTATCATACATCATACCGCTCAGAATTCATGTGAACAAACACTGAAAACGTTTACCCTGCAAAGAACCCAGGTAAGCGCCCATTATGTGATATGCCGTAACGGAGCCATCCATCATATGCTGAACGATTATCTCCGCGCCTGGCACGGAGGCGTCGCCAAATGGGGCAACCTCACGGATATCAATTCTTCTTCCATCGGTATAGAGCTGGACAACAACGGCAAGGAACCTTTCGATTCGGCCCAGATCCGCAGCCTGTTAGTGTTACTGGACACCCTTCAGCACCGCTACAATATCCCCGCCGCCAACTTCATCGGCCACGGCGATATCGCTCCCGGCAGAAAAGTAGACCCCAGCGCCTGGTTTCCCTGGCATCAACTGGCCGATAAAGGCTTTGGCCTCTGGTATAAAGACACAAGCAATACCATTGTGCCCCAAACATTCGACCCGTTGCTCTCGCTTCGCATCATCGGGTACGATGTGAAAGACTCCACCGCTGCCATCATGGCCTTTAAACGCCACTTTATACCGGAAGACAGCCTCCCGGGTCTTGATGACGCCGGCAGGAAAATAATGTTCAACCTGCAGCAGCAATACCAGTGATCTGTTAGAAAGACACCCAACTTTACTTTTACCCCTATGTTTCCGCAAAGATTATTTTGTAGAGTGGGATAAATATCATATTTTAATAATGAGTTAAAAAGAGATATAAACCAAAATCAGCAATCAAGAGACCCATTTTCCCGGACTTGTTATTATACCTAATCTCCATGTTATACTAATCTTTCTTGTTATGAAACGTTCTTTTAAATTCCCGTTACTGCTGGCAGCAGCCAGCATCGCATTGCTATGCTGGCCCCGTGAACAGGCCGCCGCACAAACAGACCATCCCGCAAAAGATTCTTCCTGCCTGGTGAAAACAGATGTCAGCTACGATTTTGCAGATAATATGCACAAAAAAGTAAACGACATCATAGAAGATAAACTTGCCGGTGGTATCGAAGAAAGCGGCAGAGTCACCTGGGAAAATTCTCCCGACGCCCCGGAATATTACCAGGTAGTACTGCGCAAAACAAAGGTGACCATCAAATACAAAGGCACCATTTGCGAAGACAGGATGATCTGGCAGAATATTGAAGACTGTAAGTCGGAGCTCAAAAAGCTGCTGGGGGCGAAGTAAAATGACATTTTCATAAGAATTTACCGGGAAATGCCTTCCCGGTAAATTCCGCGAAGCTGGTTGCCTGTAAATCAAATGCAGGATTACCAGGAACCGATGTAACCCAAAAACAGGATTATCTCATCCCGGGGTATAAACCGGCCTCAGGAGAAGATAGTGTATGGGGAGTGCATGAGGAGTGCATTAATAGTGCATGGGAAGTGCATGGGAAGTGTATAGATAGTCCATGACATACGCATATTTCAGGCATGGCTGAAGCATCCGTGAAGTAACACCGGCATTATCTCCATGTATCCGTTACCTGCTCATTTCAGTGACAAACAGCCTGACCGGAATCGCCCCGCGGTTGCCGCCATCCCATACGCACAATGCCCGTCCAACAGCCCTTCCCTGCTAAATATTTAGCAGCATCCTCCCGCTATTTTCACAGCCCACATAGTCTATAAATTTTGTAGATTAGTAATTGTGCCTTACTTTTGCCCCCGATATCACCAACTGATTATACACCAAAAAATAAATGCCAAAATCTGAACGGTGTAACCATATCCGCAAAGATCTGAGTCAACTTATAAATCAAGTACAAAGCATGAATTACGTAAAAAGGCTGTTATGCCTGCTGCCCGGTTTACTGTGGCTGCAGCAGAGCATTGCCCAGGAAATCAGGGTAAACGGGGTAGTCACATCCCGTTCAGATGCACAGAACATACCCGGCGCAATTGTTCAGGTGAAAGGAACCGGTCGCGGTACACAAACCGATCCGGATGGAAAGTATTCGATCAGTGCGCAGGTGAATGATACGCTGCAATTTTCCTCACTAGGCTTTGAAACAACGTTTGCTGTTGTTGGAAACAATAAAGTGATCAACATCTCCCTGGAAAACAGTAACAGGAAACTGGAAGAAGTAGTAGTGACCGCACTGGGCATTTCCCGCGAAAAGAAATCACTCGGCTACGCTGTGCAGGAATTAAAATCAAAAGATTTTTCTGAAGCAAAGGAAACCAACCTGGTAAACGCATTGTCCGGAAAGATAGCAGGCGTACAGGTTACCAACAGCCAGGGTAACCTCGGTTCTTCCCGCATCGTGATCCGCGGCGAAACCTCCATTGCAGGGTATAACCAGCCACTGTTTGTACTGGATGGTGTGCCGGTAGACAACAGCCAGCTCGGCATTGGCACCGGCCGCGATTTTGCCAATGCTATTTCGGATATCAACCCTGATGACATTGCCTCCATCAGCGTACTGAAAGGCCCCAATGCCGCGGCATTGTACGGATCGCGCGCTTCCAGCGGCGTAATCGTCATCAAAACAAAAACAGGAAAAGATACCAAAGGAGGCATGGGCGTTACCGTAAATTCCGGCGCTACCTTTGAAAAACTCCTTATCCTGCCCGACTTTCAGAACTCCTACGGACAAGGTACCGGCGGACAATTCTCCTATAAAGACGGTAAAGGCGGCGGTATCAACGACGGCGTTGACGAAAGCTGGGGTCCCAAAATGGACGGACGCCTCATCCCGCAGTTCTTCTCCAATGGCGAAGCAGTACCGTTTGTAGCACATCCCGATAACGTAAAAGATTTCTACGTTACCGGCTATACACTGAATAACGGTTTATCTGTAGGCGGCACCAACGAAAAACTGGATTACCGGTTCTCTTATAACAACACCAAACAAGGCGGTATTTTACCAAACACCGGTATTACCCGCAATACCTTCACCGCCAGCAATACTTTCCGTATTACACCAAAGCTCACCCTCAGTACCTATGCCAATTATGTGCGCAGCGCTGCTGATAATCTTCCGGGTGTAGACGGCCGGCGCGGTAACAGCGTTACCCTCCAGTTCATCTGGTTTGGCCGCCAGGTAGATGTGAGCAAACTGAAGAACTACAAAAATGCAGATGGTACCGATTACAACTGGAACCATAGTTACTATAGCAACCCTTACTGGATCCAGAACGAAAATACAGTAGGCATGCTGCGCAACCGTTTCCTCGGTAACGCCCGGCTGTCGTACCAGATCCAGGATTGGCTCACTGCCAGCTTCCGCATTGGTACCGACTACTACCAGGACAGACGCAAATATAAAATTGCTTACTATACCAATGGTACGCCATTCGGTTCTTATACAGAAGATGCCTACGCAGTTAGCGAAACCAATGGCGAGTTTACATTAAACGCCAAGAAAAAACTAAGCAGTGATTTTGATATAGATGTGCTGGCCGGAGCCAACCTCCGCTCTAATCAGCTGGAACAAAACTACCAGCAGGCGCCACGCCTGGCTGTGAAAGATGTATACACACTGAACAACTCCCGCGATCCGCTTATCTCTACCAGTTTGCTCAACAGGCAGAAAGTGTACAGCGGATTCGCGGCCGCACAGGTAGGTTACCGCAATTATGCGTTCGTGAATTTAACCGCACGTAACGACTGGTCATCCACACTCCCAAGAGGCAGCAACTCTTATTTTTATCCTTCTGTAAATGCCAGCCTGGTATTGTCTGAAGCGCTGCATATCCAGGGCCAGGCACTCTCCCTGCTGAAACTGCGCGGCGGATGGGCACAGGTAGGAAAGGACACCGATCCTTACCAGGAAATCAATACCTATCCATTCAACCAGCCGTTTGGCTCACTGCCGTTACTCACCGTGTCGGATAAGTACCTGAATAAAGACCTGAAACCAGAAATCACCACTTCAACAGAAGTAGGGGTGGAAGCCGGGTTTATCGATAACCGCGTACGGCTGGATGTTACGTACTACAGCTCCCACAGCCGTAACCAGATCCTGCTGGCGGATGTGAGCTCAACTACCGGCTATCTGAAGAAACTGCTCAATACCGGTGAACTCAGTAATCATGGTGTGGAAGTGATGCTGGGACTAACGCCCATCACTACACGCTCCGGCTTCCGCTGGGATGCAAACATCAATTATGCCCGTAACGTGAGTAAAGTAATAGAACTGGATGCAGATGGATATCTTACCAACTATGTACTCGGCAGCTCCGGTAATATCCAGGTACTTGCCAGTAAAGGCCAGCGCTATGGCGCTCTTTATGGCACTGCCTATAAAAGGGACAGCGAAAACAGGATATTGGTAAATGCGGATGGTACCCCGGCTGTAGATCCGAGTAAAAAAATATTAGGCTACTACACACCAAAGTGGACAGGTAGCATCAACAATAATTTCTCCTTCAAAGGGTTTAACCTGAGCTTCCTGATAGACACCAAACAAGGCGGATCCATCTGGTCCGGTACCAATGCCACCGGTATGAGTACCGGTGTGCTGGCGGCAACTATGCCGGGCCGCGACCAGGAACATGGTGGGTTGCCTTACTATAATGATGGCTCCAAAAATGTGCAGCTGCCGGATCATAACGCCACCGCGCCAGGCGGCGCCACCGTGAAACACGACGGGATCATCTTCGACGGCTACACAGCAGACGGTAAGAAGAATACCGCTATCCTGCCGGCACAAAACTATTACAAGGCCGTATACAGCAGCAACCTGAATGAAAGCGCTGTATATGACGCGTCCTTTGTTAAACTGCGGGAAATAAAAGTTGGATATACTTTACCGGTTTCCCTGGTGAAGAAATGGGGACTACAGGCGGTGAATGTGGCGCTGGTAGGACGGAATCTCGGGTACCTGCACAAGAACACACCGAACATAGATCCCGAAACGGCCTTTAATACGGGTAACGGGCAGGGATTGGAAACGCTGCAGATACCCACTACCCGTAGCTTTGGCTTTAACCTGAATGTTTCATTTTAATGATTGATTGATTATGAAAAAGTTGTTGATACCTTTTTGCTTAATATTCGCTGCTGCATGGCTGGCCGGTTGCCAGAAAGACCTGGAGCGCACCAACATAAATCCGAATGAACCTACCGTTGTACAGCCGGACTACCTGCTGAGCAACGGCATTAAATCCAACGTGGATACCTACTGGGGCAGTGATGCCACCATGGAAACATCCCTGCTGTACATCCAGTACTGGGCTAAGATCCAGTACCCGGACCCGGATCGTTATATCCCCGCATCTACCAATATCCAAACGGTGTGGAATAATTTTTATGCACAGGGAATCGCGGATTTTACCAAGCTGGCAGAGTTGGGCGACACGTTGCATAATCCTAATTATAAGGCCGTAGGTATTATCATGCGTTCCTGGATTTTCCAGGTGTTGACGGACCTGTACGGGGATATTCCTTACACACAGGCAGGCAATATCGATAAGTACCTTACACCGGTGTACGACAGTCAGCGGGTAGTATACAGGGGACTCCTGGCTGAACTGAAAAATGCGGTGAACACGATTTCCCCGTCAGACAATCCTATCCTCGGCGATTCTTTACTGGCCGGGAATATGAATGGCTGGAAGAAATTTGCTAACGGGCTGCGCTCGCGCATTGCCTTACGCCTGGCCGATCGTGATCCTGCTGCCGCTAAAGCGGTATTTGCGGAACTGGCGGCAGAAGGCAACTTTTTCCTGACTGCCGGCGACCGTGAAGTGAAACTGAATTACCTCACTTCTCCCAACCAGAACCCGGTTGGCAAAAACAGGGAAACGAGAAACGATTACCGCATCAGCAAAACAGTGGTCGATAAACTGAAAGCGCTGAAGGACCCACGGTTAAGTATCTACGCAGCACTGCCGGCTGATACCAATACCTATATCGGCGTTACCAATGGATTGTCTGCCGACTCGGCTTCCCGGTTAGGTTTCAGCAAAACTTCCGATGTGGGGGCCGTTTTTACCGCTACCCAGGCGCCTGCCTATGTGTTTACGTATGCAGAGCAATTGTTTATCCTGGCAGAAGCGGCGCAGCGTAACCTGATCAGCGGCAACGCTGCCGATTTGTATGCACAGGCTATCCGCGCATCCTTCAAACAATACGGTATTACCGGCGCCCAGGTAGACGCTTACCTCGCGCAACCGGCCGTAGCGTATGACGCCAATAATTTTAAGAAATCAATAGGAGAGCAGAAGTGGCTGGCCTTATTCAGTGAAGGCCTGGAGGCCTTTGCAGAATGGAGGAGATTGGATTATCCACAGTTGAAGCCCGCTTATACCGGCGCACTGCAGGGTAAAATGCCGCTGCGTTTAACGTATCCTTCAAGTGAGCAGGCGCTGAACGGCGCCAACTACAAAGCAGCTGTTGCCCGCCAGGGTGCGGATCTGCTGACGACGAAGGTTTGGTTTGATATGTACTAAAAAAATGAAAAAGAAGACGGATTTGCAGGTAACGACTTACTGCAAATCCGTCTTCTTTTATTTTTTATTATTCGCGCGGTAGCGCATGATTTCTATACCTGCTTCTATCACCGGTCCGATCCCGTGGAAATCGTTCAGTTCTGTAGGACGGTTATAGTAAAAAGACAGGTCCGCCGACGTGTTTGTACCGATGCACACATCTTTCAGTTGTCCATCTTCCTGAATTTTCTCCTTTACCAATCCTTCCCAACCCCTTTCTGCTATGGAGATATAGCGTTTATCGAGCCAGCCTTCATTTACCCCCCGCGCAATGGAATATACAAACATCGCGGTGCAGGAAGTTTCCGTGTAGGAATCGGTACGGTCCAGTACCTGGTGAAACAGGCCGCTGGCCGACTGGTATTTCGCGATGCCCAGGATTTGCCGGGTAACATCTGCAATTACTTCATTCCTGCCGGGGTGATTGGCAGGAAGGTCGTTCAGCAGCTGTACTTTTGCCAGCATGATCCAACCATTGGCGCGGCCCCAGTGAGCAACACCCTGTCTTTTCAGATCTTCGTAATAATAGTGCACATACAATTCATTCCGTTCATCCCAGAGGTAATGCGAAAAATGTTTTACCTGGGCTACGGCATCATCAAAATAAGCGTTGTTGCCGGTGAGTTTACCCATACGTGCGAGGAAAGGAACGCTCATATACAGGTCGTCTCCCCAGAGTGTCCACTTATAGGGCGTTGGCCGGCATAACGTGCCGTCTGCCAGCCTTTCCTGCACCTTGCTGATATGATTGGCCGCTTTATCAATATAGGCCCTGTAATCGCTTCTTTTTACTTTTTGGTAGACGTCTAACAGGCTGGCTCCCATAGCGCCGCAATCATCCAACACGCGGGTATTGATTAGCTGGTTGAACGGAAAAGCTTTGTACTTTACTCCTTTTTTGCTGAGTGCTTCAAAATAGGCGTAGTTGTCGAATGCAAAAGCTACATGCCGCTGCGCAAAGGCAGTATATTTTTCGTCTTTCAGGTAGTTGCCGAGATCCGTCATAGCGATATTCAATACACCGTTTGGATAATGCCATTCGCTCAGGTGGTCGGATATCCTGGCTGTTGTGCCGGCTGGTATTTCCTTGCTGGAGTTCCAGGTTTGGTTGTTATCATCTTTAAACTGGAAGGCAGCGTGTGCCACAGCATAGTCAGCTACTTTTTTTACAATTGCTGCGTCGGCGGAATTATCCTGCGACAGCGCGGCTAACGGGAGGGTTATGCCCGGGAGTAAGACAAGGGTTTGCTTTTTCATATGTGGAAATTGTATGTACAATATAGCCCGCATTTATCATTATTGCAAACGATTGCATAAAAATAACTTGGTTCTTAATATAATTTATTTTAATTATGTGTTTCAAAGTAACCAGTTTAAATTTATCGGGATCATGCGGAATATACGGTATCGGCTGAACGAAGAAAGAAAGCGCGTGTTCAGTATCGTCCTATTGCTGTCGTTAACAGCCTGTCAGCAGCACAAAACAGAAGAAGCGGATAACATCGCCGTAGCGGCGCCTTCGGAAAACATCCGGCCGCTTACGGAAGAGGAAGACTCCCTGCAGGAAATCCGGCGGAACATTGCCTGGGAACAGATAGAGGTTTTCCTCTTTGCCAAAGCGCTCATCAATAACAAAGTGCCGTTATTTACCAGCAGGCAGCGCCTGGAAGCAGCCATAGGTGCGGCCGATAGCATCATCTCTGCAAATGGGGAAGATATCTGCGGGTCGCAGTTTGCGGAGGACTTTGATTTTTTCTATAAAGATGGATCTACTTTTGAACACTGTAAAGACTCACTGGCCTGTGAAGAATTTGTTTTTACAGATAGCAACTCACTTACTTCCGGTAAAATTTCACTTACCCGCAATACTACCTGGGAAGAGGCAAAACAGCTGTATCCCAAGGCAGTACTGCAGGCGGAAAACGAAGGCAAAAGAGATATGATCATCCTGCGCGATTCCTATAGCAAAGACAGCGAAAGCAGTGTGCAGTTATATTTTGAAAACGGGCACCTGGTAAGGATCGTTAATTTTATTCCCTGTTGATTTACATCACGGGTGTTTTGCCTCCGTCTACAGCAGTACTGGTGCCTGTAATGTAGGCCGCCGCGGGCGATGCCAGGAATGCTGCCAGCGCCGCTATTTCATGGGCTTCTCCAAAGCGCTGCATGGGAATTTCTTTCAGCCATTCTGCTTCTATTACTTCCGGAGATACATTGCGGGCAGCAGCGCTGCTCTTAAACAATCCTTCCAGCCGAGCGGTAGAAGTGGAGCCGGGTAATACATTATTCACGGTAATACCGTGCGGCGCCAGTTCTGTGGCAAGGGTTTTTGACCACGCCGCCACTGCCCAGCGGGTAGTATTGGATACGCCTAAATTTTTTATAGGTGTTTTTACAGAAGTGGAAATGATATTGATGATCCGGCCAAAACCTGCGCTGATCATACCGGGTACAAATATTTGCGCCAATGCATGGTTACACAGCAGGTGTTGTGAAAAGGCGGCAGTGAAAGCCGCCGCGCCGGCTTCTAAAATGGGACCACCCGCCGGACCGCCGGTGTTATTAATCAGTATATGCACCGGGCCGCGGGCAGCAATTTTTTCTGCCGCCGCCGTCACCTGCGCCACATCTGAAAAATCGGCGATGGCATAACTGTGTTGTTGTCCGCCGGAGGTACTCAGTGTTGGCAGTACCGTTTTTAACCGGTCTTCATTCCTTGCCAGTAAAATACACGTAGCGCCTAATAAAGCCAGTTCCTTTGCGGTGGCCAGTCCTATTCCCTGTGAGCTACCGCACACCAGCGCTGTTCTTCCTTTGAGTGAGAGATCCATCCGTGATAATTTTATGTACAATTTAATGAAAATGTCTGACGCATATAAAAGCGAAGGGAAGGCCATGCGACCTTCCCTTTGCTTTTATAATTCAGTAAGATAATATAGTTATACGCGGACGTAGATCTTCTTTTTGTCGAGAATGAATCCTACCAGCCAGCAGGTGAGCATGAATGCCAGTGAAAACAGCAACGACCCGAATTTACCCGGCGACAATGGCTGGAAGATGGTGTCGTTGATCCATTGGTAGAGCGACACGCCATTGACCATAAAGAAATAGAACAGGATAGCCATTACTTCCGACAGCAGGTAGAGGAACAACGGGTTTTTACCGAATACGGTAAAGAAGCCGGTGCCTTTGGTGAAGCCGAGGATATCTATCACAAAAATCAGGAGAGATAACAGCAACAGGTCGATTCCGATGGTGAGCAATACATAGGAGCTGGTCCACAATTTTTTATTGATAGGAAATACCGTGTTCCAGGCATATGCCAGTAGCAGGAATAATACGCCGGCACCCACCATGCGGAGCAGGCCGGGTTTTGTTCTGCCCTGTTGCTGCACAAACAGGCCGGTGTAATAACCTGCCACCACGTTTACTACCGCCGGGATGGTGCTGAGGATGCCTTCCGGATCAAAGGCAATGCCTTCGCCGTGATACATGTGGTTATCTCCTAAAATAAGTTTATCGAGCAGGATGCCGGCATTGCCGCCCATGCTGTACTGTTCGCCGGGAGTACCGAAGTACCACATAATGGCCCAGTAGCCCAGGAGGAATACGGCACTTACCGCCCATACCACTTTTTTAGAACAGTAGTGGATCAGGAGGGAGGCAATACAGTAGCACAACGCAATACGCTGCAGCACGCCCAGTACGCGGGTATGACTAAATGGTTTGAATTGAAGCCCGGCATCGGTATGTTCTACAAACGGGAACCAGTACATCAGGTACCCGAGGAGGAAAATGATCAGGGTGCGTTTGAAAATTTTTCCCAGCACCGCTGAATTTCCCAGTTGAATATATTTCTTCATGCTGAAGCTCATGGCATTGCCCACAGCAAAAAGAAAAGAGGGAAATACCATATCGGTGGGTGTCCAGCCATGCCAGGCAGCATGGTCAAGTGGCCAGTAAGTCCCACCAGTGCCGCCTGTGTTCACTATGATCATGAAACAAACGGTCAGCCCGCGGAATACGTCCAGCGGTAAAAAGCGTTGAGAGCTTTGTGTCATTTCCCTTTAATTGTATTGGTTGATAAGATGGTAAGGATAGAAAAAGCGTTGAGCTGCCTACAATATATACATCTAATTTTCAAAATCCAAATATGAATTCGTTCCGGGAAAACAAATTGAGACATATCGGCTAACGTGAGACACGTATAATCACTATTTTGGTGACTCCACTAAAAAAGTTACGTTATGAATTACAGATTTATTGCGTTGTGTGTGGCCGTGCTTGTTCAGATGAGCTGTAAGCAGCCCGAAAAAGGTTTGTGGTCAAAGGAAAGGGCCAATACCTGGTATGCAGGTAAAGACTGGATCAGGGGAAGCGATTTCATTCCCAGTACGGCTATCAACCAGCTGGAAATGTGGCAGGCCGCCACTTTTGATACTGCCACCATTAACCGGGAACTGGGTTATGCGGAAGGGATAGGCATGAACACCATGCGGGTGTACCTGCATCATGTGCCCTGGGTGGTTGACTCGGCAGGGTTTAAGCAAAGGATCAATACCTACCTCGATATTGCAGACAGGCATCATATTGCTACTTTGTTCGTATTCTTCGACGATTGCTGGGACAGTACCTACCAGGCGGGGCCGCAGCGGGCGCCAAGGCCGGGCATCCATAATTCCGGCTGGGTACAGGACCCGGGATTAGCCATTCATCAACGTCCTGAGCTG
This sequence comes from Chitinophaga sp. RCC_12, assembly GCF_041360695.1. NCBI lineage: Bacteria > Pseudomonadati > Bacteroidota > Chitinophagia > Chitinophagales > Chitinophagaceae > Chitinophaga > Chitinophaga sp. RCC_12. The sequence goes on along the minus strand of NZ_JBFUPS010000011.1, from coordinate 207,815 downwards.
GTGGATACATTGGAGAGATATGTGAAAGATATCCTGACCTCCTTCTCTGATGATAAGCGTATCCTGTTATGGGACCTGTATAATGAACCCGGTAACTCCGGTCATGGCAACAGGAGTTTGCCCCTGCTGGAAAAAGTATTTGCCTGGGGCAGGGAAGTAAATCCTTCGCAGCCTTTGTCTGCAGGGATATGGGATTGGAAGCTGAAGGACCTTTCCAACTTCCAGGAAACACATTCCGATGTAATTACCTACCACAACTACGCTCCGCCGGAAGAGCATCAGCGGGATATTGATACCCTGCGCCGCCTGGGAAGGCCGCTCATTTGTACAGAATATATGGCCCGTACGCGCAGCAGCCGTTTTGATAATATTATGCCGTTGCTGAAAAAAGAAAATATCGGCGCCATTAACTGGGGACTGGTAGCGGGTAAAACCAATACAAAATATGCGTGGAGTACGCCTATGCCGGATGGCGGCGAGCCGCCTACCTGGTTTCATGATATTTTCCGGCCGGATGGCACGCCTTACAGCGAGGAAGAAGTAAAAGTGATCCGTGGACTAACCGGTAAGTAATAGTGGTTGCCGGCTTCCGGTTACAGGAAGCCGGCAACTATGCTATTTTGAAAACCCTCTCCCCAGTACCTCATGTACTTCGTGTATCACCACAAAGGCCTCCGGGTCGGTTTCCTGCACCAGTGATTTAAGGCGCATCAGCTCCTGTTTGCCGATCACTACATACAACACTTCTTTGGGGGCGCCGGTATAGGCGCCATGGCCATGCAACACGGTGGCGCCGCGTTTCATTTCGCCGGTGATCCTGGCCGCAATAGCTTCGGTGCGTGCAGAGATAATGGTGATGGCGCGTTTGGTGTTAAGACCATCCACGATATAATCTACTGTTCTGGCGCCAATGTAAACGGCAATAAAAGTGTACATGGTTTTTTCTATGCCTATAATAAAGGAAGAAGCCATGATCACCACGATGTCAAAAATGAGCATGGCGTTACCCAGTGTCCAGCCGAAATACTTATTAAATAACCGGGCTACAATAGCTGATCCGCCGGTGGTGCCGCCGGAAAGGAATACCAGCCCGATGCCTATACCTACCAGCAGCCCCGCGAAAATAGCCGCCAGCAAAGGATTGCTGGTAACCGGGGCGAGTTTGTTTTCCGTGAGATACAGGAACAACGAGCAAAACAGGATGCCAAGTATGGTATATACCATACTCCTTTTATCCAGGAGCCGGTAACCAGTTACAATCAGGATGGCATTGATGATGAAGTTGGTAATGCCCGGCGACCAGCCCCAATAGTAGTAAGTTACGATGGTAATACCAATGACGCCTCCCTCAGATAATTTGTTGGGAATGGCCAGGTAGTTAATGCCTGCTGCAAAGATGAAGGCACCTACTATAATGAGTAATATGTTTTTCACATGCTCTTTCATGCCGCAAAAATACGCTTTTGTCGTACGTGGATACTGGCCTGCTTCTCCGGCCATGAACAAAAAATCACAAAAAAAAATTGTGCAATTATTTGGAATTAATAAAACTCGATGTATATTTGTCTACCAAATCAGTAGACTAATAAAATCTACCACCACAGGGAAGCATCAGGCAAACGCTTCCGGCATCCTTTGACCACCAGCAAGGTGTTGCTGCCATCATTTATTGAAAATGTGTAAATAAAAATACACTATGAAAAGGCACACGCTAACTAGTGGAATGCGTTACCACACGCAAAATACCGTGGTAAATATCACCTGTCCCCGTTACATTCAAATAGCAGGCTGTTATTGCAGCCGCTGTTGAAAGAAAATCTTGCGTTCTGTAAGCTGTAAATAGAATGCCTGGTCAGGCTTGCGGGAAAGGTGGGCTGCAAATTTATTGGTGGTAAATTTATCAGCAACGTACCTCCCCGCATCCTCCTGGCATTTATCAACTGAAATCTTAAACCAGCCTCTCTCATTTTATTTAACATGAAAACAAACATCAACTGTTCAGTCCTGATGCCGTTACCCGGCAGCCCGGCAACAACAGCTGTATAAGATAATATAACGTATACGGATACACGTTTTTTATAGTGTATTGGTAACGGAATAGAATTGGGTTACTATCCATTGAAATTAAACGATCAACTTCAGTTCAAAAGGGGCGTTGTCTCAAACAATACTGGTGGGTTTTGTCGGCAACTGCCCCAGGGACTGAAGCATTATCGGATCATTAAGGACTGCTTCCAAACCAACTGTTATTAAGATATTATCCGGAAGCAGCCGGGCAAATACGTGATAACGTATACGCCTATACTTTTTCGGAAAGCCTAATTAAAATGAAGGAACCACTTGTTTTCAGGTAAGGTCCCCAGTGCCAGCAAGTCCCGACACGTGTCGGGACTTCTATTTTTAATATTACCTGTATCTTACGCTATTATATATGCCCCGCCCCGTTATCCATCTCCCGGAAAATATATTTTCAAAAACCTTATGGAAAATATTTTACTGCATCATCTAATTAGAAACATATTTACCATGGACTCAGCTAAAATCCCGGGGAACGATTTCCTCGACATTCTCTTCTATGGAAGGAACAAAGATTATGGGGCCTATGAATTACGCAGTCGCTACGACAGGCGTGTTCGTAACGCAGTAATGGGCACCGCTTCTATTATGCTGGTAATGATCGGCGGCTACGTGTTGAACAACACGTTGATGGCCGCAGAAAATGTACACCGGCCTGTATTGGCAGAGAAAAAAATTGAATTACAGGCATTGGAAATGCCCCCCGAACCCCCGGTTACTATTCCTCCTCCCCCGGTAACCTCCGCACCACCTCCATTGGCTGCATCTATCAGGGTAACTACACCGGTGATTGTTAACACGGATGTTCCGCCGGATGAAATGCCTCCGAAGAATGATGATATAGGCAAGCAGGTAGTAGGATTTACTACTTCAGAAGGAGTAGAAGGAGGGATGGACATTGACCTGGGTGCAAGCGGCAGCGGCGGTGGTTCCGGCGTAGTAAAAGCTCCCCCGGCCGCCGAGTCGGATGTTACGTTTCGCTTCGTGGAAATTATGCCAGAATTCCCTGGTGGAGAAGCTGCATTGGCGAAATACCTGGGTAATAATATCCGGTACCCGCACATCGCCCAGGAGAATGAAATACAAGGCACTGTATTTATCCAGTTCGTGGTAAACCGCGACGGCACTATTTCGCAGGTAAAAACTGTTGGTGCAGCAAAAGGCGGCGGCCTGGAAGAAGAAGCGATCCGTGTGATCAGCAAAATGCCCAAGTGGAAACCCGGCAAACAGAATGGACAGTATGTGGCGGTATATTTTAACCTCCCGGTCAGCTTCCGGTTAAGCGGCAACTAATTTCACCTTTCCTCTTTTTTCAATAAACATTTTATTAATAACCCGGAAAAGTGCTGTCATCGTTTGACGGCGTGACCGTTCATATTATTATCTCTTTAATTCTTACAATTCCTGTTTATCCGGCTTACATCCATTTAACCTGCGCATTCTGATTCCTGATACCAGTCCCGGCCCGCATATAGCGGCCGGGATTGCCTTTTAATACCCTCGCTTCTTATTAGATAATATTCAAACATTATCACTGTCTGTAAAACAAAAATCAAAAATCTAAGAAATTAACATAATAATTATTAATTTAACAGCCGCTTAGTCTTCTTCTTTAGCACTATAAACGGATAATTAGTATGGAAGCGCCGGTAAATAATTCGCTGCAACAGTTCAAAAACCTCGTTGGGACCAAGTTTCAGCTGTATAATAGCCTCTTCACCTCTTTGCCTTTCCACCGGGTGGAAAAGACGGGTATCTTCCTGTCCCTGTTCCTGCTTCATTGTGAAGAAGGATACGCCAAAGGCAACAGCCCCCAGGAAATAATGGACTCCTTTTTTTCCCAGTATACCACCTATACGGAAGAAAAACAGCGAACGGACCTCCTGTTTCGCTTCGTGCAATACGCTGAAAGACAAGTAGTACTGTTTGATGCACTGGAAGATGCTGCGTTCCGGAATATCCGCGACCTCCAGGGCGCCGGTACCCTGCGCCACCTGCAGTCGGAAGTGATCCAGGAACAAGCCCAGGATAAACTCAGGGATAAACTGAAGGACTTTTCAGTGAGATTGGTGCTGACGGCGCATCCGACACAATTTTACCCCAGTGAGGTGCTGGGCATTATCAACGACCTGTCGAAAGCCCTCATCGATGAAAATACCAGCCAGGTAAATATGTACCTGCAACAGCTGGGAAAAACACCGTTCTTCAAAAAAGAAAAACCCACCCCGTATGATGAAGCCATCAGCCTGGTGTGGTTCCTCGAAAATATATTTTACCAGTCGGCCGGCCGCATCCTGTCGTCTATCCGGGCGCAGTTTCCGGGCGCTATCAGCAGCGATAACTCCGTGATCCGCATGGGCTTCTGGCCTGGTGGCGACCGTGACGGGAACCCGTTTGTGAAAGCGCCCACCACCGTGGAAGTGGCCGCCGCCCTGCGAGCATCTATTATGAAGTGCTATTTCCGGGAAGTACGCAACCTGCGCCGCCGCCTTACTTTTAAAGGCGTGGAAAATGTAGTAGCCGCACTGGAATCAAAATTATCCCGCAACCTCTTTATTCCCGGGCATAAAGCGGATATCAGCCGCCAGGAAATATTAGATACGTTGTCGGATATACGAAATACCATTATTGCTGATCTGAACGGACTGTTTGTGCATCTCGTAGATAACCTGATCAGTAAAGTGGAAATATTCGGATTGTTCTTTGCTTCCCTGGATATCCGCCAGGACAGCTCCATTCATGAAGCTGTACTGGAAGCGATAGCCGCCAGAACAACCGCGCTGCCGGATAATTATACTTCCCTGGGAGATAAAGAAAAGATCAACCTGTTACTGAATATAAAAGAAGCCGCAGATCCTAAAGCGCTGGAAAATCCACTGCACCAGGATACGCTTGAAACCATTGCTGCCATTAAGGAAATACAGGCTGCCAATGGAGAAGAAGGCTGCAACCGTTATATTATCAGTCACAGTACCAGTGTACTCAACGTAATGGAAGTATACGGGCTGTTCCTGCTGAGCGGCTGGAAAAAAGAAGAGATGACGGTAGATATTGTGCCGCTGTTTGAAACCATCGATGACCTGCGTCATGCAGGACAGGTGATGAAAGAGCTGTACGAAAACGCCGACTACCGCGAGCATCTGCGTCGCCGCCAGTGCAAACAAACGATTATGCTCGGCTTCTCAGACGGCACCAAAGACGGTGGCTATCTCATGGCCAACTGGAGCATCTATAAAGCAAAAGAAGAACTCACTACTATCTCCAAAGAATACGGTATCAATGTGGTGTTCTTTGACGGCAGGGGAGGTCCTCCGGCCCGTGGCGGTGGAAAAACGCACCAGTTCTATGCTTCAATGGGCAGGAACATTGCCAATAAAGAAATACAGCAAACCATTCAGGGGCAAACGATCAGCTCCAATTTTGGCACCGTGGATGCGGCACAGTTCAATATGGAACAGCTGATACACGCCGGCATCAGCAATGAGCTGTTTTCTTCCCGGGAAGTAACCCTGAGTAAATCAGAGGAAGATCTGCTGCAGTTGTTAGCTGACGAAGGATATAAATCTTACAATACATTAAAAACACATCCTCATTTCCTGGCTTATCTCGATCATGCCAGCCCGCTGCGTTATTATGCGGAGGCCAATATCGGCAGCCGTCCCAGCAAACGTAATGCTTCTGCCAAACTCAATCTTAATGACCTGAGAGCAGTGCCTTATGTGGGTGCGTGGAGCCAGCTGAAACAGAATGTGCCTGGCTATTACGGCGTGGGCAGTGCGCTGGAGCAGCTGGAAAAGCAAGGTAAATGGGAAGAGGTACAGGCGTTATATGTGCACTCCCTGTTTTTCAGGACCCTGCTCGATAACTGTGTAATGGCGATGAAGAAGAGTTATTTCCCGCTCACCGCTTACCTGGCCAAGCATCCGCAATACGGCGAAGTATGGCAGATGATCTATAACGAATTTGAGCTGACGAAGAAATACCTGCTGCTGCTCACTAATGAATCCGAACTGATGGCCGGCAGCCCGATCGATTTGCTGTCTATCCAGATGCGCGAACGGATTGTGTTGCCTTTGCTTACTACCCAGCAATATGCGCTTACGCGCATCCGGGAGCTGGACGCACATCCCGACAACGGACATGGCAGGGAAACCTACGAAAAGCTCATCATGCGTTGCTCTTTTGGTATTATCAATGCTGGCAGAAACTCAGCATAAAAATTATTCATCATCCGGCTACGGAGTTATGTGGAAATAGTGGCGGTGAACAACATCAGCGGCTGTCTCCATATAACTCCGTAATTCGTAATTTGTATTTCGTAATTCTTCCCTACTTTTACACCTCCTTAAGTAACTTCTCTATATATGGCAAACAGCTTATATGACTTTGGAATGATCGGTCTCGGCGTAATGGGTAGAAACCTGTTACTCAACATGGCAGATCATGGCTTTTCCGTTATCGGCTTTGATAAAGACGCTGCCAAGAACAGCGCACTGGAAGCAGCCGCTACCCCCGGTACTACCGTTAAAGGTGTTGCAGAGCTGGCCACTATGGTACAGTTGCTGGAACGTCCCCGCAAATTAATGATGTTGGTACCCGCCGGTCAACCGGTAGATGACGTGATAGCATCCCTGTTGCCGCTGCTGGAGCAGGGCGACGTAGTAATAGATGGTGGTAACTCCCACTATACGGACACTTTACGCCGTGTGAAACAACTCCGCGAAAAAGGTATCCATTTTATGGGTATCGGCGTTTCCGGTGGTGAGCAGGGCGCGCGTAGCGGTCCAAGCATTATGCCCGGTGGCGACCTCGACGCCTATGCAAAGGTACAACCCATGCTGGAGGCGATTTCCGCCAAAGTAAAGGGTACGCCGTGTGTGGCTTACCTGGGTAAAGAAGGCGCCGGCCATTATGTGAAAATGGTACACAATGGTATTGAATATGCCATTATGCAACTGATCAGTGAAAGCTATACCCTGTTGCAAAAGGGGGCTGGCCTCAACAATGATCAATTGCACGAAGTATTCAAAAGCTGGAACCAGGGCGCTTTACAATCTTTCCTGGTAGAAATTACCGCGGATATCTTCCTGCAAAACGACGATAAATCTGACAAACGCCTGGTAGACGTGATCTCCGATAAGGCTGGCTCCAAAGGAACCGGTAAATGGACTTCACAGGATGCGATGGAATTGCCGGTGGCCGTTCCGGTTATTGATACCGCCGTGGCGATGCGTACCCTTTCCGGTTACAAAGAGCAGCGCCTGGAAGCAGAAGCGATCTATAAAGCACCTGAAAATACCATTCATGCCGACGCTGAAATGTGGATCAAACAGGTACACGATGCCCTCTACTTTGCCACCATCCTGAGCTATGCACAGGGTTTGGCTATGCTGAGAGAAGCCTCCGGTGATCTGAAAATGGAGATCCCGTTACCGGAAGTGGTGAAAGTATGGAGAGGTGGTTGTATCATCCGTTCTTCCCTGCTGGAAATATTTACACAAGCTTACCAGAAAAATGCTGACCTGGCCAACATCCTGCTGGATGAAGGCGTAGCGTATCTCGTACAATCGGTAGAAAGCAACACCCGCAGCGTCATTGCGCAGGCCGCCTCCGCAGGTATTCCTGTGGGCGGATTCATGTCTGCTTTGTCTTATTTCGATGCGTTCCGTACCGGCCGTATGGCTACCAACCTGATTCAGGCACAGCGCGACTATTTCGGCGCGCACACCTACCAGCGTATTGATATGCCAGGTACTTTCCACACAGAGTGGCAGCAACACTAAAAATGTTCATCTTTAATTAAACATATGCAGATCCATAAACGCCCGCCTGCATCCATCCTGTTCATATTCGGAGGCAGTGGCGATTTAAACTACCGGAAACTAACGCCTGCGTTATATAATCTCTTTTTAGATGAGTGGATGCCTGAGCAATTTGCCATTGCAGGCTTAGGCCGCAGCCCATACAGCAACGAAGACTATAACAAACACCTGCTGGAAGGGATCAGTAAGTTTTCCCGTCGGAAGGGCGAGCAGAATGGTCACTGGAAAGATTTCAGCAATCATGTTACTTACCTGCAGATGGATGCAGAAGATCCTGCATCTTACAGCAAGATCACCGATTTTGTAACGCAGAAGGAAGAAGAGTGGGGCGTACATCCTACGGTTATCTTTTACCTGGCCGTAGCGCCGCAGCTGGTGCCAAACATAGCTACCCGTTTGGGTGAGCTGAACCTTTGCTCCGATAAACACTGCACCCGCATTGTAGTAGAAAAACCATTCGGGCATGACCTGCAAAGCGCGCATGAACTGAATGAACTGCTGGCAAAGAAATTTACAGAAGAGCAGATCTATCGTATTGATCACTATCTCGGTAAAGAAACCATTCAGAATATCCTGGCTTTCCGCTTCGCAAACGCATTGTTTGAACCGGTATGGAACCGCAATTACATCGACAACATCCAGATCACTGCTGCTGAAAGCGTGGGACTGGAAGGTCGTGGCGGTTACTACGAAAGGGCAGGCGCATTGCGCGATATGGTGCAGAACCATATCCTGCAGATCATGTGTATCCTGGCCATGGAAGCGCCGGTGTCTTTTGATGCCAACGAAGTGCGTAACAAGAAAGTGGATGTGCTTAACGCGATCCGCCGTATCACACCGGATAAAGTGCATGAACATGCCGTACGCGGACAGTATTCTGCCGGCTGGATGAAAGGCAATAAAGTAGCCGGCTACCGCGAGGAAAAAGGTGTGGATCCCAAATCCAACATCGATACCTACGCGGCTGTTAAATTTTATATCGACAACTGGCGCTGGCAGGGCGTTCCGATCTATGTGCGGACCGGTAAATACCTCCACCAGAAAGCTACTAATATCATCATCACCTTTAAGGAAGCACCTCCTTATTCCTTCCCGATAGAAGCTGCACAAACATGGCGCCCTAACAGGCTCACCATCAGCATTCAACCGGAAATGGATATACGGATCCGCTTCCAGGCAAAACGTCCCGGTCAAACCATGACGCTGGACCCGGTAGACATGACCTTTAACTACGATGCCGCCAATGGCGAGCATGCACCGGAGGCATACGAAACGCTGCTGCTGGATGTAATGGAAGGAGATGCTACCCTGTTCATGCGCGGCGACCAGGTAGATGCCGCCTGGAAAGTGATCATGCCCATCCTGGAAACATGGGAAAACCGCACGCCGCAGGACTTCCCGAACTATGCACCTGATTCATGGGGCCCCGACGATGCAGATGCACTCGTTGCCCGCGACGGTCATACCTGGATTAATTTACCTACTAAATAATAATTACGGACCATTTGTGAAAATGGTCCGTAACTTTTTTGTCTTATGGAACTACATATCGCAAAAGATCCTGCCCAGCTGAGTGAAAATGTAGCTGCATGGATCAGCAACTACATACTGGAAGTATTGCAAACACAGGAACGGTTTACATTTGTACTGTCCGGTGGTAATACGCCAAAGCAGCTATACAGCCTGCTGGCGAAAGCTCCTTACAACATGGTGATACCCTGGGAGAAAATACATTTTTTCTGGGGAGATGAAAGAGATGTGCCTTTTGAAGATGAACGCAATAATGCCCGCATGGCATTTGAATCATTACTGGATAAAGTAAGTGTAAACCCCGATAATATCCATGTAATGCGCACCGATATCGGCCCGGAAGAATCGGCTGCCGAATATGAAAAGATCCTGAAATCGTATTTCGGAAAAGATGATGCCACGTTCGACCTCGTGTTACTGGGTATGGGAGATGATGGACACACGCTGTCGCTGTTCCCCGGATTACCCATTGTGCACGAAAAGAAAGCCTGGGTAAAATCATTTTTCCTGGAAGCACAGGACATGTACCGCATTACCTTAACTGCACCGGTGGTTAATAAAGCCGCCTGTGTATTGTTTCTCACCACCGGCGCCAATAAAGCCATTACGCTGAAAAGTGTGATTGAAGGCACTTTTGATGCGGAGAAATATCCTTCCCAACTCATCAGGCCCGAAGAAGGCGAGCTGCATTGGTTTGTGGACGAAGCCGCTGCCGGCGCAATGGAAATTTAACAAAACATAAAGCAATTGCGGTAAAGGCCCGGGCGGATTAAGAGATCCCTCCGGGCCTTCTGCTTTCTGCTTTCAGCTATTTTCTGTAGCTTGTGTATTGTAACAACGATGAGATTATGTTTGATAAGCCCATATTCGACGCACACCTGCATATCATTGATCACCGGTTCCCTTTGCAGCCAAACGAAGGCTTTTTGCCGTCGGAATTTTCAGTAGCCGACTACCAGCAACAGGTAGCGTCGCTGAACGTAGGTGGCGGCGCAGTGGTTTCCGGCTCTTTCCAGGGATTTGATCAGGGATACCTGCTGGAAGCATTGAAGCAGCTGGGCCCCGGTTATGTAGGCGTAACGCAGATACCTGCCGGTACCAGCGACGAAGAAATTATAGCCCTGCATGAAGCAGGTGTACGCGCCGTAAGATTTAATGTACAGCGCGGCGGTTCCGAGAGTGTAAAACACCTCGAACGGCTGGCGTTACGTGTATATGAACTCGTGAAATGGCATGTGGAGCTGTATGTGGATTCCCGGCAACTGCCCGGATTATCCACCACACTGCATAAACTGCCTGCCGTGGTTATTGATCACCTGGGTTTATCAAAAGCCGGGTTCAAATATTTATTGCCATTGGTAGAGAAAGGAGCGAGGGTAAAAGCAACGGGTTTCAGTCGTTGTGATTTTGATGTGTTAACTGCCATGCGCCAGATTACAGCTATTAATGCCGGCGCTTTATTATTTGGCACCGATTTGCCTTCTACACGGGCGCCGCGGCCATTTGCCGCCTCCGATCTGCAATTGATCCTCCAGAATTTCCCGGCAGATATTGCCGCTAAAATATGCAGGGAAAACGCCATCGCATTGTACCGGCCGCGGAGTTTGTCTGACGCTGGATGATGATGATGTTGGGGATTATATTTTAAAAAATATTTTGAGAGATAAAAAGATTCCGGCTTTTATTCCCTGTGGGGTAAAAGCCGGAATCCTTTTTATATTATACCCATGTATCAATTCCCACGGTTTCCATTTCTTTTTTCAAATGTTCGGGCATTAGTCCGTTTAACAGTATACCCGGAGCTGCACTTGGGTATATGTCTTCAAAAGTTTTTACCTGGTTCATAAATACCCGGCGGAAAATATGTCGCCTGGTAATATGATGCGGATCTTTTAAACCTGCTGCCCCAGCGAGTTCTATGGCGCTTTCAATGGTATCGCGGTGATAGTTGGCTACGCGGTGTTTCTTGTCGTCTACCACCAGGCCGGCAGATAACCATTTGTCCTGTGTAGCCACGCCGGTAGGACATTTATTGGTATTACATACCAATGCCTGGATACATCCCAGCGCCATCATCATGGCACGGGCACTGTTGCAGGTATCGGCGCCCAGAGCCATGGCCCGCAGCATGTGATAGCCGGTGAGTATTTTGCCGGAGGCAATGATCTTCATATGGTGACGGATATTGAATCCGGTAAGGGTATCGTGTACGAAGGAAAGTCCATCCATCAGCGGCATGCCCACCGAGTTGGAAAATTCCGGCGGCGCAGCACCGGTACCGCCTTCACCACCATCTACGGTAATGAAATCGGGATAGATATCGGTTTCTATCATGGCCTTGCAGATGGCGTAGAATTCCCGTTGCTGGCCGATGCACAGTTTGAATCCAACCGGTTTGCCTTTGCTGAGATCACGCAGGCGCTGGATAAACAGCATCATTTCGCGCGGACTGTTAAATGCTTTATGGTAAGGGGGAGAGAATACGGTGGTATGTGGTTTTACGTGACGGATGGCTGCAATTTCGGGCGTGTTTTTGGCCGCCGGTAATATGCCACCATGGCCCGGTTTGGCGCCCTGCGAAATTTTCAGTTCTATCATTTTGACTTGTGGCAGCGCACTTTTTTCTGCAAACAAACCGTCGGAGAAATTGCCGTCATCGTCGCGGCAACCGAAATAGCCGGTACCTATTTGCCAGATGATATCGCCACCTTGTTTGAGATGCGCTTCGCTGATACCTCCTTCACCGGTGTTATGCGCGAAGTTTCCTATTTTGGCACCGCCATTTAAAGCCTGTACAGCGTTGTTACTGAGCGATCCATAGCTCATGGCGCTTACGTTGAGGATGCTGCCGGAATAAGGCTGTTTACAGTCCTTCCCGCCAAAGACTACACGCGGGTCCTTCTCAAGATGATCAAAATTTTGCGGCTGAATAGAATGGGCCATCCATTCATATCCCTCTGCATATACATTAAATTGGGTACCAAATGGCTGGGAGTCCAGTTCCCGCTTGGCGCGCTGGTAAATAGTGGAGCGGTCTACCCGGTTAATCGGGCTACCATCAATATCGCTTTCCACAAAATACTGGTAAATTTTTGGCCGCAGCGCTTCCATCCAGTAACGCATCCGCCCTACTACCGGGTAATTACGGATGATGGCGTGTTTGGTTTGCAACAAGTCAAGTACACCCATCACAACAATGGGCAATACCAACACCAGTAACCAGAAAACCCAGGGAAAAAATAAACCCAAAACGACGATAACACCTACACTTACACATGAAAATCCAATAAATGCTTTGACCATAGACTGTAATTTTTGATTTTTTGATGCTCCTAACCACAGGAGATTGCCGAATACTTCCTTCGCTATTGTTCTTATAAATCTACTTAACGTATAGCAGATAAATTTGTTAAATCTTCGCGAAGGTTGTCTTTCTCAGGATTACGCTGATTATATTGATTTTGGGGATTTTGTTTTTTTTGATTTTATAAAGGATTTTGGGAGACAGCAGCGGAGATATGCGTTTTAGGATTTAAATTTCTTATATTTTTTAAAAAAGGTAAGGAACGACAAAAGCAAAATATCCGCTGCTGTCTTCCCAAATCTTTTTAAAATCAAAAACAAAATCAAAAAAACAAAATCCCCAAAATCAATATAATCAGCGTAATCCTGAGAAAGACAACCTTCGCTAAAATCCGCGCAGTTTTTAAATTTATTTATTATCTTTCAAAATAAGCCAATCTTCAATCAATCCACCAAATGAAAAGATACATTCATCCTCGTAAGTTGGTAGCAACTTTCCTGTTCTTATTTAGTACTGTAGCGGCTGTCCGGGCGCAACAAGCCACGCCCTATGATGCTGCCCGGCTGAAAACCAGCTGGGAAGTGGTAGAAAACCATTACCAGGGCCGCGATAATTTCCAGTCGGCCTTCACCTTTGTGAATACGGCCGGTAAACCGTTTCCTGCCAAAGGATGGCAGTTGTATTTCAATTTTATCAGGATGGTTGCTCCCGCGGAATTACCGGGGCATGTGAAAGTGGAGCATCTTAACGGTGACCTGTACCGGTTTACACCGGCAGATGGTTTTACCGGTATCGCTCCCGGCGACTCCCTGAAACTCGCTATTACCGGCGATGCCTGGGCCGTGAATTTTACAGATGCACCTACCGGGTTGTACCTGGTATGGGACGAACAGCCGGAGAAAGGCTTCTCAATTAAGGATTATAGCATTCGCCCTTCTACTACCGCAAAACAACTGATGCGTTATCCTGGTGATAAAACCGCCGTAGTAACGCCAACGGATATATTTAAACAGAATGCGGCAGTAAAGGATATTCCCGTATCACAGCTGCCGCTGGTGTTCCCGACGCCGAAGTCCTACACTGCCACCGGTAAAGGCCTGGTGCTGGATGCATTCCCGGAAGTAAAAGCCGATCCGCAGTTGTCTGCCAGCGCGGCAATGCTGGATGCAGAGTTGCTAACGTTGCTGGGTAAACGAAAAAAAGGAACGGCAGTTATCAACCTGGTTTATGACGCTGCTATCACCGCTCCGGAAGGTTACCGTTTGAAAGTGGCAGCGGAAGGAATTACCATTACCGCCGGCACTGAAGCAGGCGCCTTCTATGCTATCCAGTCTTTAAAAACGCTGGTTCCGCCAACGGCATTCGCCGGCAATCAGAAAGCCATTACCATACCGGGTGTGGAGGTTACAGATGAACCCCGCTTTGGTTACCGCGCTTTCATGATAGATGTAGCCCGTAACTTTCATAACAAGCGCGATATGCTACGCATCATCGACCTGATGGCGCTGTATAAACTAAACGTGTTGCACTTTCATTTCAGCGATGATGAAGGCTGGCGCCTGGAAATCCCTTCCCTGCCGGAACTCACTTCGGTAGGCGCTAAACGCGGCCATAGCAGCGACTGGAAAAATATGCTGCCGCCGTCTTATGGCTCCGGTCCGGATACTACTAACACCGCGGGCAGTGGTTATTTTTCACGCAACGATTTTATAGAAATCCTCCGCTATGCAACGACAAGGCATATACGTGTTTTACCTGAAATAGAAAGCCCGGGCCATGCCCGCGCTGCGGTAAAAGCGATGGAATCCCGCTACTACCGCCTGAAAGCGGCTGGTCGCGACCAGGAAGCCAATGAATACCTGCTGACCGATTTGCAGGATAAATCTGAATACCATTCCGTTCAGTATTGGAACGACAACGTGATGAACGTAGCATTGCCTTCTACTTACCACTTCCTCGATAAAGTGGTGGAAGAAATCCAGTCGATGTATAAAGAAGCCGGCGCCCCGCTGGAATCAGTGCATATGGGCGGTGATGAAGTGCCTGGCGGCGTGTTTGAAAAATCGCCTGCCTGTATCGCGTTGATGCAGCAGGATAAATCACTGAAAGATGTAAATGATCTCTGGTATTATTACTACCGTAAGGTAAATGACCTGCTGAAGGCCCGAGGCTTATCTGTAGCAGGATGGGAAGAAGCAGGGATGCGTAAAACAACGGTCGGTGGCGAATCACAGAGCATCCCTAACCCCGATTTTGTAAACGATCATTTCCAGCTGAATGTATGGAACAACGTGATCGGCGGCGGACAGGAAGATTTATCCTATCGCCTGGCAAATGCCGGATATAAAGTGATCCTGTCTGGTGTAAGCAATTTTTATTTTGACATGGCTTACATGAAATCTTTTGATGAACCCGGATTTTACTGGGGTGGATTTGTAGACGTGGATAAGCCGTTTTATTTTATTCCGTTCGACTACTACAAGAACTCAAAAGTAGATGGCAGAGGCAACCCGGTTACACCGGAATTGTTTGTGGGCAAGGACCGGTTAACAGGTTTTGGCGCTTCCAATATCCCGGGTATCCAGGGATTGCTGTGGAGTGAAACGGTAACCAGCCCTGACCGTATGGAATATATGATGCTACCAAAACTACTTGGGCTTGCAGAACGTGCGTGGGCGCAGGATCCGGAGTGGGCTACCGAAAAGGATTCCGCTAAGGCCGATGCATTGTATGCACAGGCATGGAGTGTATTCAGCAATGTAATGGGTAAGCGTGAAATGCCGCGCCTGGATTATTATGAAGGGGGTTTCAACTGGCGTATCCCAACCGCAGGCGCGAAAGTGGAAAATGGCGTGCTGAGCGCAAACATCCAGATGCCGGGGTTGTTGATCCGCTATACTACTAACGGCGACGAGCCTACGTTGAAGAGCCCGGTGTATACTACCCCGGTAGCAGCAGGCGGTAAAACGGTGAAGCTGAAAGTATTCAGCCCTAAGGGCCGCAGCAGCAGGACTATCACCGTAAAAGTGCCGGTAGCCGATACGCAGATGAAGAATAACAAATTATAATTTTCCGGAAGAAAGAAAGACGGTGAGCAACGGGATCTTCCTGTTGCTTACCGTTTTTATTTACGGGTTATCATCCGGAAATCATCTTTCAAAAAAGATAACGGCAGGACCAGTTAAATCCGCTGCATTTACCCTTCATCCATTTTCTTGTGTCTCCTTTTGCAATTTTTGTATTTTGTTCGTTAAACCCATATCAACCTGATGTTTCGCATAATTCCACTTATTATTAGCTGTTGTATTGTTGGATGCGCTGTGTTTGCACAAAAGAAAAATGATGCTTATCAATTGCAGATCCGCAAAGCGGTTTCCCCTGTTAAGATAGATGGTGTGGCAGATGAAGCAGCGTGGCTGGAGGCGGATATTGCCACCGGTTTTCATATGGTGCTGCCAATGGATACCAGTGCAGCCCGGTTGCGTACAGATGTGCGGATGACCTACGACGACAAAAACCTTTACCTCATAGTAGAGAACTATACAATAGGCGACGGACCTTATATGGTGGAATCATTGAGACGCGATTTTGCTTTTCTGAAGAATGATAACTTCCTTTTATTCATGGACCCGTTTGATGACCAGACCAACGGCTTTTCGTTTGGCGCCAATGCAGCCGGCGCGCAATGGGACGGTTTGATGTATGATGGTGGAAAGGTGGACCTGAGCTGGGATAATAAGTGGACATCGGTAGTAAAGAACTACCCGGATAAATGGGTTTTTGAAGCAGCGATACCGTTTAAAACCATCCGGTATAAGAAGGGAATTACCAGGTGGGGTATCAACTTTAGTAGGAACGATCTGAAAACAACAGAGAAATCGGCATGGGCGCCGGTGCCACGGCAGTTCCCCACCGCTTCGCTGGCGTATACAGGCAACCTGGTTTGGGATGCTGCCCCTCCTGCTGCGGGCGCAAATGTGTCGCTGATTCCTTACCTGCTGGGAGGCATGTTAAAGGACTATGATAAGGCTACTCCCACCAAATACCGCCGGGATGCAGGTTTAGATGCCAAGGTAGCGGTTACTTCCTCGCTGAACCTCGATCTGACGGTGAACCCGGATTTCTCGCAGGTAGATGTGGATAAACAGGTGACCAACCTGGATCGTTTTGAATTGTTTTACCCGGAGAAGCGGCAGTTCTTTCTCGAAAACGGAGACCAGTTTTCAAATTTCGGGTATTCCACGATCCGTCCTTTTTTCTCCAGGCGTATTGGTCTTGGTGGCG
Organism: Chitinophaga sp. RCC_12; assembly: GCF_041360695.1. Classification (NCBI taxonomy): domain Bacteria; kingdom Pseudomonadati; phylum Bacteroidota; class Chitinophagia; order Chitinophagales; family Chitinophagaceae; genus Chitinophaga; species Chitinophaga sp. RCC_12. Next base: position 190,799 of record NZ_JBFUPS010000011.1, on the reverse strand, counting down.
TGCCAATCCGTTTCGGCGCCAGGCTGAGTGGTAAACTGAATAAAGACTGGCGCTTAGGTGTAATGAATATGCAAACCGGGAAGCAGGAAGAAACCGGGTTACCGGCGCAGAACTTTACCGTAGCGGCTTTACAGCGCCGGGTGTTTTCCCGCTCCAACCTGGGTTTTATCTTTATCAATAAGGAGTCGGTAAACTATGATCCGGCTAAAGTAACGGATAAGCCAATTTACAACCGATATAACCGGAACATGGGGCTGGAGTATAACCTGGCTTCTTCCAACAATTTCTGGACGGGCAAGGCCATGCTGCTGAAGTCGTATACCCCCAATAAAACCGGTCATGATGTGGCGCACGCCGCTAATCTGCAGTATACCAGCAAGCAATGGAACATTGGGTGGCAGCATGAATATGTGGGGCGTAATTATAATGCGGAGGTGGGATATGTGCCCCGTCAGGGATATATAAAGATAGCGCCGCAGGTTACCCGTCTTTTCTTTCCCTTATCGGGTGCGGTGTTGAGTCATGGGCCGCAGGTAACCAGTACCTGGTTTTTTGACGAAGCGCATATGCGCCGTACTGATAACGAAACCATGCTAAACTATGGCATTGTGTTCCGGAAGCGAAACACGCTCAATATCTGGGCGTCCAACACTTATATCAAACTGCTGCAGCCTTTTGATCCTACCAATACCGGTAAAGATAGCCTGGTGAACGGGAGTCAGCATAACTGGAACACTGTGGGCGCTGATTACGTGTCAAAGCCACAGAGTTTGTTTACCTATTCATTATCGGCCCGCTATGGAGGCTATTATGCAGATGGCAGCCGGTTGATGACCAATACGGAACTGGGATATCGTTTCCAGCCGTATGTGAGCATTGCATTAAGCGCTAACTATAACAATATCAACCTGCCAAAGCCCTGGGGCAATAATTCTTTCTGGCTGGTAGGCCCGCGGTTGGATGTAACGATGACAAACACCCTTTTCTTTACCGGGTTTATGCAGTACAATGGTCAGCAGAAGAATATGAACCTGAATACCCGCTTCCAATGGCGCTACCGGCCTGCATCCGACCTTTTTATAGTGTATACCGACAATTATCTCCCGGAGCCATTTTATGTGAGAAACCGCGCTTTGGTGCTGAAGCTGGTGTATTGGTTTAATCTCTAAAAATCCGTTTTCGTATTAACAGTTAAGATTCGATTAACACTTTACCGTTTTATACCCGTTACATTGCACCACAAGTTTGGCGTAATGAAACGGGTATGCCCGTTAAGATATATATAAAGTTTTCATTTACTATCGTTGTGAATATTATCTCCCTGTAGTTTTTACTACGGGGATTTTCACCATTTAAAATCTAATTATGAACCGTCCTCCTATGATGATGCAGCTGCTGCGTATCAGCTGTATTTTTTTGATGCTGGCAGGAACAGCTGCAGCACAACAATCCGCCGCGGTAATTACAGGCAGGATAGTGGACCGCCCTGTGCAGAAGGTGTCGTTATCTTACTGGTATGATCCGGGAATTTCTCCGGCAGTTACGCAGGATACTTTGCTAAAATCTGATTCTTTTTATTTCCGTATATCCGTTCCGGTAGGAAGGGTAATATTTTTTTATGCAGATGCAGGTAATGGATATAATTTTTATGGGATGATCCGCGGCGGGGATAGCCTGCAGATGATGATGCAGGGCGACAGTATCCGGTTTGGCGGCAGCGGTGCAGTGTTGAACAGGGCTGTTTATGCTGCTAAGCGGGAGCAGTCTGCCGTGCAGCTTCCTGTATTGCCTGATGCGTTCCGGCTGGCAGCGGCGTGGCGGCAGCGGTTGCAGGCGGCAGGCAAGGTACTGGCGGTTTACCGCGACAGCATAAATACTGCCACGTGGGCGCTGGTAAGATCGCATGTATTGGCGGAAGCCGCCGCGGGGCTGGTGAGTACTGTATGGAAAGTGGCCGCCGCGCCGGATAGTACGCTGGAAGAAAGACAAGTGCTTTTTTATAAGGATAATATATTGCCTGCATTACCGGAGATCATTCTTTCAGATACAACGGTGACGTCTATACGTTATTTGAGTTATCTGTTGCAAAAAGCAGAAGCAGATTATTTCATTCAGCATCGTTATGAATGTAATAACAGGGCGATCTATGAATGGCTTAAAACGCATTACAGTGGCCGGTTACGCGACAGGCTGCTGGCGCATTCACTGGTGTTGGGTTTTGCTGCCGGCAATTCGCCGGAAGAACAGGAATGGTGTGTGCGTGATTACCTGGAGCTGGTGCAGGATGAAGCATGTAAGCAGGCCATCGCAAAGCTTTACGGACGATCCAGGAGGGGGATCAGCAGAGGTGTGACAGCACCGGTATTCAGTTTTCCCGATGCGCAGGGAAACCTGGTGAGCCTGCGGCAATTCAGCGGAAAGGTAGTACTGCTGCATTTCTACAGTGGGAAAGATCCGCTGCTGCCTGCACTTACAGAAATAAAAAATTGCTTTGATGATAGCGTTACGTTTGTGAATATCTGCTGCGATGGCAGTGCTGTAAAGGGTTTGCCGGGATGGATATGGCAGCTGGATGAACAGCACCGCGACGTACTTACGCAATACAATATCAGTAAATATCCTTCATTTATCATTGTGGGAAAGAATGGAAAAGTATATGCTATAAAGCCTCCGGATCCCGCAGTGGACCGCGGTACAGCGCTTGCCAACATTATCTATGAAGCATTATTGCAGTGAGTTTTTTTAGGGCAACAGCCAATAAAACCAAGGTAGCAACGTTTAGTAAAAGTACGCAGCTTATCCGCATCAGCGCCATTGTTCCGCGGCTAAAATTTCGAAAACCCATTTAAACCAGATTGTTAATATTTACGTTTAAATATATATATGATAATGCTGGTTTAATAAAGACACAAATCGTATATTCAGTAAATAACCGTTAAGACCCCTCTATGCCACATGCCAAAGCGTTATTTTGACAGACTACAGACCATTGATTACCTCATTAGGATCAAAGGGACCGGTAAGCCCGCTCAGTTAGCCAAGCGGCTTCGTATTTCCGAAAGAACACTCTATGAATTCCTCAAAATGATGAAGGAGTTAGGTGCTCCCATTGAGTACGACCGGTACAAAGAAAGTTACTTCTACTCAGAAAAAGGCGGCTTCAACGTCAGGTTCTCGAAAAACCTGATCGCCGTGAGTACGATGTTTCTTTTATGCTTCCTTATTTGGTGAACATGGTCCGCGCACTGACCAGTTAACCGGCCTCCCTGTTAGCTCTCCCTGCGCCCGCGCTGCCCTTTCAGGGCCTTAGATCTGTTGCACAGCTGTAAGGCAGCTGTTCCAGGATCTTTTATGTAATCTTCCTTAACTGGTGGACAGGGAAAGTATTGTCTTTCGGGACGGTGGCTTTGTCTGTCCATCTTCTTTTTCCAAAATCCTTAACATTCGATTAACTGTTGCTACCCGGAATAGCTTCAATTTTACGGCTGAAATTATTGTCAGCTTTTTAATAAGAATTTACTGTGAAGAATAGTTTTTTTCATAACGCGGTTTAGATTAGATTTTAGATTATACGCGGGTTTCTGTTCAGTCACCTGCCCTACTTAAATCCTCTCTTTCCGTGGCAACTGACTGGAGTAAATTTACGTACCCATATTTGAACAAATCAGCTCTATGGTACTAAACTGTATTATTTTGGGTAATAACCCGGAGGGATTTGAAGAGCTGGAGAATTATTTGTCTGCTATTCCCTATGTTTACCTGGTTTGCAGAAGCCAAACGATGGCGGAATCACGTTTTTGGCTGGAAACACAAACCATTCATGTACTGATAGCAGGAGAATATGATGATCCGCTTTCCCTTCCAATGACCATAACAGGCATATTGCCCGTTTTAATGATGACGTATAATGATACGCCACCCGGAGGATTCGATTTCCTCCCGGCAGCACTCCTGCAACTGCCCTTTACTGCCGAAACGTTAAATAATGTGTTCACTAAAATTTATAAGACCATAGAAATGGACGCAATTACCAGCCCCACCAAATATTCAGCGGATTATTTCACGCTGAAAACACAGCACAGTTTTGAGAAAGTATTTTATGATGATCTGCAATATGTAGAAGTGATGGATGATCATATCATGCTTCATCTCCGCGGTCAGAAAATGGTGACCACCGAAAAACTTGACTGGATCATTTCACAGTTGCCGGCAAACGCTTTTATGCGGGTACATCACTGGTTCGTGATAGGATTCCGCCATATCACAGCACTGGCAGACGATCATGTAATGATTGGGGACGCCAGGATTACCCTGACAAAAGAAGTAAGAAAGGAACTGGCTAAGAGATACCAGCTGCCTATGGAGTAGCGCCTGTATGCAGCGCCGTCAGTATCTTACCCGCCACGCCGCCGGCATCTTCATCGTAAGCATGCCCGCCGGGCAGGATCATTTTTTCATACCGGATATTCAGGGCTGACAGGTTGAAGTCTTTTTCCTCTGCACCAAATACCAATAGCAAAGGTTTGTTGGTAATTTTGTTGATCTCCCCGGGAACACTCATTCCCTTATTGCCGGATCTGCCCAGCATATCAGAAAGATGCACTTCGAGATCGGTATAAAGAGACGGCGACAAAAATACCAGGTGCTTTACTTCTGCCGCCACTTCCGGTGGTAAACTGGTGTAAATGAACGGCAGTACATCTGCCCCCAGCGAATACCCGACCAGTACTACCCCGTGGTTACCACCCCACTGCGACTGATAATACGTAATCAATGATGCTATATCCTTTGCCGCCTGCTGTGGCGATTTTTTACTCCAGAAATATTTTAATGCATTCAATGCTACTACCGGGTAGTGTTGCTGATGAAATGATTCAATCACATTTGCGGAAAATTTCTTCATGCCACCGTCACCGGTTATATACACAATCAATGGTGCAGTATTGCCTGCGGGAGGCGCTTTAATAACCACCGGCAGGTTATTAATCCCGCTTTGTGCGTTTGACGGAAACGTTGTGAAAAATAGACAAAAGCTAAGCAGCATGGCTGCACGGAATAACTTACTCATATACCAGATTAACGCCTCCTGTAAAACAAAATCCGTTCCGCTATTGTTCGCCCGGCCTCAGGGCTGCATTACTTTACTGAGGGCAGAAGGTAATTGTATCAAATCGAAATCATGCCCATATACCAGGTATTTGTTAGTCCACTCGGTGGCATATTTTTCTTTAAACTCACGCAACCCCTGGTAGTGACGGAAGAACCGCAGCTTCTCGTATGCATATTTCACCATTTTTTCCGCGGTATTTTCCGGTTGAATAATGCCGGACATTGGTACCATTCCCAGGTTCAGGTAGTGCAGCTCTTTTTGCTGTGCATCCTGGATCAGTGCAATGATCAGCGCATCCATCACTCCGCCCGGCGCGTCGGCGCGTTTGCGGATCAGGTCATAAGTGCATTCCCCGGGGGCATAGTCTGGAATAATATTGAGGAACGCCGCTACTTTTCCCTCTGCGTCGGTTACCGTAATGATATCCTGGTTGCGGATCACGTCTTCATCAAATAAGCCCTGCGAGAAAGTGAGTTCCTTTACTTCATACTGATGCAGCCATTCATCGCTCACCGCTTTTAAATCCTGCAGCATAGCAGTCGTTTGAGGCGCCGCATGGAAGGTGGTTACATAACCTTTATTAGCCAGGCTGTTCAAGCCATTACGTAGTGATTTTTTGTCTTTGCCGCTCAGCGTGAAGTCCCTGATATCCATAATCGCTTCCTGGCCGATCAGCATTTTTTTCTTTTTAAGATGCCTGAAATAGTAGGTACTATCTTCATCTACCCGGTAAAAAGCAGGCCGGAGGCCCATCTTCCGGCATTGTTGTTCAAATTCTTCCAATACCAGCAGCTTATTATCTTCGCTGCACACCGGTTCTTCCAGTACAATAGCAAAACTGCCGGCCACCCGGTAAGCGATAAAGCCTTCATATTGTTCAGACATAAACAATAGTTTGTCCTGGCCTATTTTGAAGTAATCCATCGGGGAGTCGCCGTACTGGCTCAGGTAAAACCGTGCTTTCTCCAGGCTGATATTCGTTTGCTGGGTAACATGCAGGTAGGGCCGTATAATCGTATAAAACAGGAAGGCCCATGCACTTACGCCTAATACACGGATCGCCGACATAAACTCTTTCCCGAACCGGGTAACGGGTTGCAATCCGTCATCTTCCAGCAACATAAAACAATGGAAAGCATGGCGGATAGATTGCTGCCAGGTGAAATCGATCCCGAAATGTCTCACATCTAAAAAATAAAAACCAACGGTACCAAAAATAAGGACGACAAACAGGGTAGCCAATGCCGTTACCACACCAATATTTACCAGCTGGGGATTACTTTTTACCCGGTATTGCCGCGAAGTGATAAGTAATATCACACTGGTAACCAGTGCCAGTGAAGCTTCTTCATAATCCAACGCCTTTCCGATATGACCGAATACCGACAACAGGGAAACGGCCAGCGCCACAATCCACGCGCTGCGCAGGCCCCGGAACAAAAAGGTGGCTGTTACCAGCAACACCAGGCCCAGGAACACCACCAGTAAGTTAGTAGCGTGAATAGACGTTCCGGGAATATAAGCCCGCAGCAAATGAATACGGTTGGCCAGGGGAGGAGTAAGCACCGAAAAGATGTTCACCATACCCAACAGGAAGATCAGGATAGGAGGGAGTAACCGCAATACCAATTCCCTGCCTTTCAGGGCAAAGGCGATCATGCCTGCAACCAATGGCAGCCAGAACTCAAACAGCCGGAATAATAAAGTGATTTCCAGTGCCTCCAGTGTACTGAATCCATAATTGCTGAGGATATAAGCCAGCGATAGTTCGATGGCGCCCAATCCGCGGAGAAAAGGGGAAATAATTAAGAAGATAGTGGCTACAATATATCCTACGCAGGCCGCTTCCAGCGATGGGGTAACTCCCACTGCCAGCATGCTCAGGTAAAGATGCCCTATGCCCGCTATTTCTATCAGCGCCGAGGCGAGTACCGTATTCATGAAAGAGGGTACCGACAATTGAAAGGTAAATATTTCATCTGCCTGCCGGGCCGCTCCCGGAAAATATTTCACCAGCCACTGGTAGGCTTTGCCTTTCAATTGCATGGAACGTACCAGCCATACTACGCCGAGCAGCAGCGCACAAATGGCGATGAGACCCCACAAAGCATCTTTCATGGTGGCTGCATGAAACATTGCATAAGCAACAACCGGAATACCCACCAGGAAAACAGACAGGATGCCTACAAATCCATAGATGCCGGAGGCCTGGTGGATTTGCTGTTTATGTAAGCCTGTGCGGCGTAAGCTCTGTGGCAGATAGGCCAGTGAGCTGATACCGCCTGCGGGAAGAAATACGGATAAAAGATTGCGCTTCAGGAATAATTCGGTACTCCGGCCTGCATCCAGTTTGGCGCCTACCGCTCGGAAACTGAATACATACATGCCTGCCTGTAATAAAATATAGGCGATAGTTACTACTACTCCCAGCACCACCCAACCTCTCTGGGCCTTTTCAATAGCAGGGATCAGGGAGTATAATTCATGACGCTGTGACCGGAAGAAATAAATGGCCAGTAATATGAATAACACGGCCAGTAGCTCTTTGAGGTGGAGTTTACGTAAAAACGCTGCAGTAAAAAATTTCTTTTTCAAAGGTTCGTGGGTTTCGTTAGGTCTGTTGTTCGCAATGACCACAAAGGTATACCAACTTTTAAACGAATCTTTTAGGCCACGGGGAGTTTAAGGCTATTTTAATCTGCCGGGTGTTCAGATGGTGGCAGGGATATAAAGCAACTCCCGGCTGTTTTGCCGGGAGTTGTTGCGGTTGTATGAATTGTTGAGTGTTATTTTAGTGTTCCTCCAGGTTATAGGGAACCACCAGTACGGGAATGCGGGAATGGCGGATAATATATTCCGCATTGCTGCCCAGCAGCATATGATCCAGGCCGGTCCTGCCATGAGTACCTACCACCAGCATGGTGGCATTGCTGTCATGTGCCTGTACCAGTGTTTCATTTTTAGGGTTGCCGGTACCTACTACAATGCTGATGTTCTGCTTATCCGGGTAAAGCTGCTTGTAAGCTTCCAGTCTTTCCTCCACTTCACGGATACGGGCCGGAATATCGTCGGTAAACACGGGGCCACCTTCCGGCAGGCCGATGCCAATACCTATTTCTACCACGGAAAAGAGGGTAACGGAAGCATTCATTTTATCGGCCAGTTCGAGGCCGGTCCTGATCAGGCTTTCTGAAAAGCTGCTCAGGTCTACTGCGATCATGATGTCTGACATATGCAGGTGGATTAATTTGTGAATATTTATTCATTTATCATTATGCTTTCAGGGCATCCCAGCATAGGTCGAACGTACTGTTGATCCGGCTTCTGTTAAGGGTAATGCTGCTGTAATGCGTTTGTTTTACCAGTTCATTCATAGCGCCCATCATAAAGGTGAGCAAAAGTCCAATATCTGTTTGCTTGATAAGTTGTTCTTTCTGGCCTCTTTCCATCAATGCGTAGAAGGGGGCCGACAGTTGCTGTGCTTTTTCCCGCGTACCGGCTGTGATAAAAGGGGAGTGATAACATTGCTCCATGAAAATCACTTCTTCAAAGTGTTGCAGCTTATAGCGCAGGATATTCAGCCATATATTTTTGAACCCTGGTTTGAAGGGTAACTGCGGGTTATAGCCTTTAAAAGATACCTGTACCGAGTTTTCCCGGCAGGCGGCAAATAAGGCGTTGATCAGTTCATCTTTCCCTTTGAAGTAAACGTACAGGGTGCCGGTGGCAATGCCGGCCTCCCTGGAGATGTCGCCCATGGTAATGCCGGACAATCCTTTTTTGGCCACCAGCTTGAGGGCCGATTGAAAAATCTGGGCTACTTTTTTATCATCTTTCAGTTTCACATTACAAAGATAAGCGAATAAATATTCATTTTCAAGATCAAAAAAGCCTCCGCAGTGGAAACCGCAGAGGCGCTGTAGCTAGATGATGATTAAATCAAAAACCCATTGATCGTCAGACCGGTGGGTGATTGTTTAACACAGGAAAATCCCCGTCGGCCTGAAAAGGCCAACAGGTACTGCTGAGATATTTGTTAGTTGTATGCATTTCAGTTATCAGACTGAACATAACGATAAAACAATATTAGCCGGATCCGGTGTGCAGAGCGTTAATTAAACCTAAACAAGAATTGAAATAACGGGGAGAAAGGGCAAAAAAGAAACCCTTGCTGATGACCACAGCAAGGGTTTAAAAAAAAACATTCACATGGCACCTGCGGCATCGCGTCAGATGCTGATAACACATTTATAGCCTGCTATTAAGCTAAATAAGATGATTGCTGAATTTGGAAAGTTACCAATTTGCTTAGTGGATTGTAACTTGTCGAACCCGAAATTAGATATTACTATCCGGAATAATCGTTAACCGTTGGTTAATGACGCGAAGCGCCCGCCTCCCTCCGCTGATTGTAGCATTTTCCCTTTCCCTGATACCATTTTCCACGCATTTGCATATACCAGGGGATATGTATATTTTTTACGGATTGTACTACTAAACTTAGCTATATGTTCCACCGGATTCCAACGTTATTACTATTCCTGTGCCTGCTCACCCCGCTAAAAGCGAATGCCCAGGACATGCCGGATATGTGGAACAAAGGTGCGGTAGCCAATAAGCTCCATCCCGGGCTGAAATGGTTCGGAGAAGCCAAGTTTGGGCTGTTCATTCACTGGGGACTTTATTCTAAACTCGGTGGCCGCTGGAAAGACAGCAGCTACTACGGCAGCGGCGAATGGATCATGAACCGCGCAAAAGCCCCGGCTGCTGAATACGCCAAAGTAGCACAAACCTTCAACCCCACCGGGTTTAATGCAGAAGAGTGGGCAGAAACAGCCCGAGAGTCGGGGATTAAGTATATGGTGATCACCGCCAAGCACCACGAAGGCTTCAGCATGTACGATTCCAAAGTAACTGACTTTGATATCGTTGACGCTTCTCCCTATAAAAAAGATCCGATGAAGGCGCTCTCCGACGCCTGCCGCACAAAAGACATACACTTCGGATTTTATTACTCCCAGTTCCTCGACTGGCACGAACCTAACGGCGGCGGAAATAACTGGGATTTTAAAAATAAAGAGAAAGATTACCAGCAATACTACCGCACCAAATCAATTCCGCAGCTGAAGGAACTGTTAACCAACTACGGTCCGCTGGGCCTCGTTTGGTTTGATATGCCCGGCGGCTTAACCGCAGCGCAAACCAAACAGATGATCGACAGTCTCCGGTTACTGCAGCCAGGCTGCCTGTTTAGCAGCCGCGTTGGACATGATCTTGGCGACTACCGCGATTTTGGCGATTCTGAAGTACCTCCGGTTCCCATCCCGGGCGCCTGGGAATCTATTTATACCCACAACGACTCCTGGGGCTATATCCGGCACGACCTGAACTTTAAATCACCAACGGAAATCATCCGGCTCCTGGGTAATGTAGCCTCCAAAGGAGGAAACTTGATGCTGAATGTTGGTCCCGATGGCAATGGCCAATGGCCGGCCTATTCCGTAGCATACCTGAAAGCCACCGGTAAATGGCTGCAAACCTATGGTGAAAGCATTTATGGCACCACCTGGGGATTGATCCCGGCACAGCCCTGGGGCGTATCCACTAGTAAACCAGGAAAGTTATTCCTGCATATCTGGCAAATGCCAGCCAACAGGCAACTACGGGTACCCGGACTCACAGCAAAAATTAAATCGGTAAAAATCCTGGGTACTAAAGACCAGCTTGCGTGGAAACAGCTGCCGGAAGAAACCGTAATCCAGCTGCCGGCAATATTGCCGGATACCCGAAGTACCGTGATTGAAGTGGTGTATACCGGGCAGCAAACAGATCTATCACAGCTGCGCACACAAACCGTGAGCAGCGAATATGCGCAGGCGGAAATACCTGCTGTATGGGCCGTTTTCAACGGCGCCGCCAAAAGCAAACTCTTTACGTATTCCCATTACTTCGGCGACTGGAAACATGATAACTGCATCACCGGTATGGTAACTCCCGATGACGCGATTGTATTTCCGCTGGAAGTACAGGACGCAGGCGACTATAAAATTATACTGGATTATGCCTGCGAACCGGGAAGCGCCTCGCAGCAGGGACTGGTAACCCTTGGTGGGCAGCAACTGCCCTTCCTCACACTGGTAACCGGCAGCTACGACAGCCACAAACCCATGAACTTTATTCAACACGCAGTTGGCATTATACATATTGATAAGGCGGGCAAACAAAATCTGACAGTGAAACCGGTTTCCGGAAATAAAAATGAATTATGCTGGTTACGGAAAGTGATCCTGCAGCCAGTGAAATAATAATTTATCAGAGAACAAGAACATGAAAAGAACACAACTCCTGTTTGGACTGGTTACCAGTCTTTATTCCGGTATAGCGATCGCACAGGTGAAAGCCCCTGCGCCCGACTGGCTCATCAGCCACCAGTCGTATACCGCCACGGTAACAGAAAAGGAAAAGGAAATTACACTCAGCAACGGTTTGCTGAGCCGGAGTTTTCGTATAGCCCCAAACGTAATCTGCACCGACTACCGTAACCTGGTCAGCGGTGAACAGCTGCTGCGTGCCATTAAGCCCGAAGCCCGGCTTACTATTAACGGGCACGACTATATGATCGGCGGCGCCCAGGGCCAAAAGCAACAGGCGTATCTGCTTCCCGCGTGGCTGGATAACCTGAAAGCCGGTTCAACAGATTTTATTTACAGCGGCCACCAGGTAACCGTCATCTCCCCCTATTTACAATGGCAGGCAAAAGGCTGGTGCAGCAATCCAAAGCAGCCCTCCGGCAAAGAGCTTACCTTCTCGTATGAGGCGCAGGCGCCTGAACTGAAAGGCATCAGCGTTAAAGTGCATTACGATATTTTTGACGGCATCCCACTCCTCTCGAAATGGCTGGAAATAACCAACCAGAGCGGGCAACCCATAAAGCTGCAACAGGTAGTGAATGAAATACTTGCAACGCCGGAAGAAGAATCTGCAGTAGTAGGCAGCGTGAATAAAATGCAGGTACCGCACGGAATTTATATTGAAAGCAATTACGCTTTCAATAATGCCATGAAGGCAAATCTCAGCGATCAGACTACCCACTGGAAAGCCGACAGCACCTACACTTCCCAGGTAAACTACGACCTGCAAACGCCCTGCGTACTGGAAGTATACCCAAGTGTGCCGGTAGGCATCACCTTAGCCGCCGGTGAACATTTTGAATCGATCCGTACCTACGAACTGTTGTTTGATGGATACGACCGCGAAAGAAATGGATTGGCTAAGAGAAGGTTTTACCGCACCATCGCGCCGTGGACCACAGAAAATCCTATTTTCATGCACCTGGTAAGTACCGACCCCGTGAAAGTAAAAGCGATCATCGACCAATGCGCCGCAACCGGCTATGAAGGCGTGATCCTCAGCTTTGGCAGTGGTTTGAATATGGAAGATACAGGTGCTGCCAACATCGCTAAATTCAAAGCGCTGGCGGATTATGCACATAGTAAAAAGGTGTTGCTGGGCGGTTACTCCCTGTTTTCGAGCAGGCGTATCAGTGAGGAAGATGATGTGATTAACCCGGCAACCGGTAAAACAGGCGGTGCATTTTTTGGGAATGCTCCCTGCATGGGTAGCAAATGGGGCCTGGCCTATCTGCAGAAAATTAAAAGTTTTATCAGCGCTACCGGCTTCGATATTTTTGAAAATGATGGTCCTTACCCCGGAGATGTTTGCGCCTCCACCACACACCCGGGCCACACCGGGCTGGAAGATTCCCAATGGAAGCAAATGCAGCTGCAGAAAGGGCTTTATCACTGGCTCAATGAAAAAGGAGTATATGTAAATGCCCCCGATTGGTACTTCCTGGATGGTACCAACAAAATAGCATTGGGCTACCGCGAAGTAAATTTTTCCCTGCCACGCGCAGAACAACTGATCCTGAACAGGCAGAATATTTTTGATGGCACCTGGGAGAAAACCCCTTCCATGAGCTGGGGCTTTGTACCGCTCAGCGAATACCAGGGCGGCGGTGCAGCTGCTACCCTTGAACCGCTGAAAGATCACCTGGACGCCTACGACCAGCTGATGGCGCAATACTATGGCGCCGGAGTACAGGCCTGCTACCGCGGCCCGCGTTTATACGACACCGATAGCACCAAAGCAGTGGTAAAGAACATGGTCGCCTGGTATAAAAAATACCGCGACATTCTCAATACGGATATCATTCATCTGCGCAGAGCCGATGGTCGCGACTGGGACGGGATTATGCATATAAGCGCCCAATTGCCGCAAAAGGCCCTGGTGATGCTGTATAATCCAACGCAACAGGCCATTACCCGTGAAGTGGCGCTGCCTCTGTATTACAGCGGGCTTACACAAAGCGTGCGTATCCGGGAAAAAGAAGGACCGCTAAAAACGTATACCCTTGACCGTAATTACCGCGCGCATGTGAAAGTAACCATCGCCGCAAATGGCTACACCTGGCTGGTAGCCGAGTAACCTTGTATCAAACCGAATGTATAATTTATTAGTTATGAAGAAACTATCACTTTGTATTCTCACTTTCCTGGTATTCCTGTCGGCAGTTAACGCACAGGAAAAGAAAATATTCAACGAAACAGATGCACAGAAAGAACAACGGCTGGCCTGGTGGGTGAACGACCGCTTCGGCATGTTTATTCACTGGGGACTGTATTCCATGCCTTCCCGCCACGAATGGGTAAAAAGTAATGAGCATATTACAGACAGTGCCTACCAGAAATATTTCGACCTCTATAACCCGGACCTCTACAATCCACGCGAATGGGCGCGGCAGGCGAAAGCCGCAGGTATGAAGTATGCAGTGATCACCACCAAGCACCATGAAGGCTTCTGTTTATTTGATTCTAAATACACGGATTACAAAGCCCCTAATACAGCAGCAAAAAGGGATCTGATCAAAGAATGGGTAGACGCTTTCCGGGCAGAAGGATTAAAAGTAGGGTTCTATTATTCGCTGATCGACTGGCATCATCCGGATTATACCATCGACCGGGTGCACCCGCAGCGTCCTTCCGATCCGAAGGATTATGAGCAGCTGAATAAGGGCCGCGATATGGAAAAATACCGTACTTATCTGAAGAACCAGGTAAAGGAACTCATGACCAACTACGGCAAAATTGATATCCTCTGGACCGACTTTTCTTTTCCGGGTGAACATGGAAAAGATCATAACGACTGGAATTCGCTGGATCTTATTAAAATGATCCGCAAGCTGCAACCAGGCATTATCATCAACGACCGCCTGGACCTTGGAGAATATGAAGATGGCGGCGATTTTGCCACACCGGAGCAATACAAAGTATCCGAATGGCCTACCCGTAATGGCAAGCGTATTCATTGGGAAACCTGTCAGACTTTTTCCGGTTCGTGGGGATATTACCGTGATGAAACTTCCTGGAAAGATAACAAGCAGTTACTGGTGTTGCTGATTGAATCGGTGAGTAAAGGCGGTAACCTGTTGCTAAACGTAGGACCTACCTCCCGCGGTACTTTTGATGCCCGCGCACAGGACAGGCTGAAAGGAATGGGTGAGTGGATGCAGGTGAATGGCCGTTCCATTTACGGCTGCACCGAAGCGCCAGCGGAGTTCAAGCGCCCTGATAACAGCTTGCTGACTTACAATCCAACAACCAAACGTTTGTATGTGCATTTGCTCGACTACCCATTACAGCGTTTCGAACTGCCGGGCATGAAAGGCAAAGTAAAATACGCGCAGCTACTAAACGATGGCTCCGAAGTGAAAATGCGCGCCACCGACAAAGGCGACCTGACCCTGGAACTACCCGTACGCAAACCTGACGTCGAGATCCCGGTGATAGAGTTGATTCTGAAGTAAGCGCGGATTTTGTCTTGAGCGAGTTTTGTCTTGAGCGCTGATTACGCTGATTATAATGATTTAGGGGATTGACCTTTGGGATTTTATTATGATTAGCGGAGATAGAAGCGATTAATTTTTTTAGATTTTTATTGTGATAAGGGAGATATAGGCGAAGCGATTCGCTTATATCTCCCTTGATCTTTTATATCTTATGACATCAAATCGCTCATATCTTCTTTACTCATATAAAAATCCAGAAAAGTCAAATCGCTTCTATCTCCGCTAATCATAATAAAATCCCAAAGGTCAATCCCCTAAATCATTATAATCAGCGTAATCAGCGCTCAAGACAAAACTCGCTCAAGACAAAACTCGCTTAGGACAAATTTTTCTAGGAAATCCGCGGAAGATGTATATTTTTATAGTCACCATTATTTATTGTTAAACGTCCCGGATGAAAAAAGCTTTTTTTTGCCTGAGTACATTCATATTGGCGGCTGTATCATACAGCTTTGCGGAACTGCCGCCGGTGGCAAAAAAGCCGAATATTGTGATCATCTTCATGGATGACATGGGTTATGGTGACCTTGAATGTTTTGCCGGCACTCCCTGGCACACTCCCAATATCAACCGTATGGCCGCTCAGGGCATGCGTTTCACTTATTTTTATGCAGCGCAGGCTGTTTGTTCTGCATCAAGGGCAGGATTGCTGACCGGCTGTTATCCGAACAGGGTAGGCATTAATGGCGCTTTGTCGCCGGCATCGCCTATTGCGCTGGATACCGCCGAACAAACCATTGCATCTGTGTTAAAAGCACAGGGTTACCGCACCGGGATGGTAGGCAAATGGCACCTGGGAAGCAGGGAACCATGGTTGCCTTTGCAGCATGGCTTTGATGAATACCTCGGACTGCCTTATTCCAATGATATGTGGCCGGTACATTATGATGGAAAGCCTTATTCCGATACCTCTACGCATCCGCGGAGAAAGTATCCGCCGCTGCCGCTGATAGAAGGTAATAAGCCACTCAGATATATTAAAACACTGGAAGATCAGTCGCAACTCACTACGCTTTATACAGAAAGGGCCTGCCGTTTTATAAAAAATAACCGGCAGCAACCATTTTTTCTTTACCTGGCGCACAGTATGCCACATGTGCCTATTGCGGTGTCAGAGAAGTATAAAGGAAAAAGTAAGGATGGACTTTTTGGAGATGTGATAGCAGAAATAGACTGGTCTGTTGGCCAGGTATTAAAAACGTTGGAGGAGAATGGTTTGTCTGATAACACCCTGGTGATTTTTTCCAGCGATAATGGTCCGTGGTTATCTTATGGTAACCATGCCGGAAATACCGGTGGCCTGCGCGAAGGTAAAGGTACTTCCTGGGAAGGTGGCACGAGGGTACCGTGTATCATGCGCTGGCCGGGGAAAATTCCTGCCGGTACTGTTTGCAACAAAATGGCTGCTACCATTGATCTGCTTCCCACGGTGGCTAATTTATGCGGGGCTGCATTGCCGGTCAGGAAAATTGACGGAGTGGATATGAAGTCATTGTTATTTAATGAGCCGGAGGCAAATCCGCGGGATGAGCTGGCCGTATATTACCAGGTGAATAGTTTGGAGGCCATCCGGAAGGGGCCGTGGAAACTGGTGCTCCCGCATAGAAGCAGAACGTATAAATTAAACCTGCCGGGATATGATGGTTTTCCAGGTGCGCAGCCGGAAGTGGATGTACCTATGGCATTGTATGACATGCGGCGTGACCCGGGTGAAACACTGGATGTGCAGCAGCAGTTTCCGGAGATGGTGAAATCCCTGCAGGCGATAGCAGAAAAGTACCGGTCGATGCTCGGTGACGACCTTACCGGGGCGAAGGGAACTGAGCGGAGAGCTGCAGGAAAATACAGCTATAATATATATACCAAAGTATAATTTGTTTTAAATGATAGAAGTCCTGACTTTTAAGTAGTTGATTAGTAAGTAATTGTATCCAGGTTAATCCTTTAATAAACTGTCAGATACCACGTTATATTTTCGTTTTATTGCTAATATAAAATGAATTGTATATTAATATTTATTGAAAAACCATATATGTATCCGATTGACTACTGCATGTAATTGTTTCAAATTTGCGACGGGTATGGGAACCGTGTGATTCTTTCCATTTATAATTTATCAACCATACCAGCTTCCGGAAACCTGCAGTTATTAATGGAAGATTTCATATGAATATACATAACCCAAAAGGAATATTATGAAAAAAGTGCGGCCAATTAATCCTGCTAACCTGGGAGGAGCGCGTGTTTTAGAAGTTTCAGGATTGCACAGCGAATCATCGGAAACGTTACAACAATTAGCAAAAGATATCTGCAACCTGGTTTTTATGGATATAGAGATACCCGGATTGAACGCAATAGAAGCCGCCAGCATAGTAAAAGCAGCTTACCCTGATATAAATGTGCTATTGCTTACCCTGAACGAGACGGAACAGGGATTAATACAGGTGCCGGCAGCAACAGAAGCGTTTAAAATCGATCATGTACCCCCGGTCTCCCTGACAGAGTTTATTTCTCAGATATATGAGACGGCTTTGCAGTCGAACTTAGTGGCGGTTAACAAAGTACTGGCCTTTTTCCGTAAGGAGAAACAGGTTTATCAGGACCCCTACGGATTATCGCCGCGGGAGAAAGAGATTTTACGTTGCCTGGTAAATGGCGACACCTATAAGCAGGTAGCGGAAGGGTGTCATATCAGTGTGGGAACGGTCCGTTCCCATATCATGAATATTTATCGCAAGCTCGATGTAAAATCCCGCTCCAACGCCATTGTAAAGGCAATGAAAGAACACCTGGTCTGATGCCCCGCACTTAGCCCCAGAAACCCTGTGCCTTTACCTGTTTGCCTTGCTGACGTAATAATTTGCGTACCTGTACCGCCATCTGCTGATTACCTGCCACATAATAAGTTGTATTTGCCACCGGGAAATCATAATGGTATAACCATTCATGCAGATCGGTGAAATAATGACCGTTATTGGAAAGCGGCTGCACCGGCATTTGTAATATCTGCCGGGTAAGCGGATCTTCCAATTGCAGGAAACAATGAAATTGTTGTTGATTGGTTTTACGCAGGTATAAAGAATGGAAGTGCCCTGCGGCGCTGGCATCACCTATGCATACCAGGTGTTGCGTGCCGGAGGGCTGATGCTGACCACCACCGGGTCCGGCATAATTTACTTCATCACCCGGTTGCAGTTCCAGCGCCCAGGAGCTGCCAGCTCCCTCATGTCCGCAATCCACTATAAGGGTGGCGGTTTGTGCAGCAGTGTCCCAGCATGCAACAGTGTAATCGCGATACGCATATGGAGCCACCTCACATTTGAGATGCTGGGTGCTGCGTTCTGGCAGGGCCTGCGACAGTTGCAAATCTATTTCTAATAAAAAATTTCCTATACGTGCTACGCTTATTACGTGCGCAGTTTTCCCTATGCGCGACATCAGTAAACTGGTCGCCCTTTCTTTGATTGAAGGCATTTATTAAATGTGTTTGATGATTAAAACGCGCCGGCTTACGGCGGCAGTTGCAGTGTTTCAGCAAAACTACCGGAGCTGCACTTCTCCGTTATTATACTATTCCGGGTTATAGTTATACTTTTCCCGGCTTGAGATCCGGAAGGCCACCGGCGTTTGCCCGGTATGCTGTTTGAAAAAACGGTTGAAATAGGTGACTTCATTGAACTGCAGGTACCAGGCTATTTCCTTGATGCCATGCGTGGAATGCAGCAACATCCGCTTGGCTTCCAGTATACGTCTTGCTGCCAGCAACGCGGAAGCCGTTTGCCCTGTTTCCTGTTTTACTACTTCGTTTAAATGGTCTGTGGTAACATACAGCGCCCGCGCGTATTCCCCGGCACTGTTCCAGCTCAGCAGGTGTTGCTCCATCAGTTCCCGGTAACGGTTTAATAATGTTGATTGTAAAGGGGAGCTTTGGGTGTTTTCCGGAAGATACCGCATAAACTGGGTGAGCAATACCGCCAGGTAATGTTGCAATACCTGTTCCTGCAGCGCCTTACGCGTATTGAATTCCCGCAGCATCTGTGCACACAAATGCCATATTTCCTGGTAAGCAGCGTTGTCGGGTGTTACCGGATGCTCCACACATAAAGGCAAAGCAGCAAAGCCAACAGGTAAAAAATCACGCGTGAAGGAGATCAGGTACACGTCCTGCACCTGTTCTCCATCCATCGACAGGTGCACCTGCCACGGTGTTAATAAAAACATGCTCTCCGGTGGCATGTCTATCAGCCTGAAATCTACCATGTGCCGGCTTCGCTGCCTGCCTGTTATCACCAATGTGTAAAACTCGTGCCGGTGGGCCGCTGTTAAATCAGCATTGGGGTGGTGGGCCGGTTCCCCGGCCTGTTTATGATGAACATCTATCATCAACCCCGGAACAACCAGAAGCTCTTCCAGCCGGTATGACGCAATGATGGATTGTTTTCCTTTTTTCATAACAACATCCTCACTTTATTACCAGACGATCGAACAAAACAATTATTGTATAATTTTCTTTTTTTGCTTTTGCAAGACAGGAACCTTTCATGGTCAACCTGTCTCATAACCTGTTATTCCCTCTTTTTTACACTGCCTTAAAAAGATACCTGAAATGGGTAAAATTGCATACATTTATTTGCAACCGATTGCATAGTTTCGGATTATATTAGCAAAGCATAGTTTTTAAAATACCCGTAGAGTAATGAAAACACTGGTTAAGGTCAACTAAAGATATTTTGCAAACGTTTGCTGAAACAGATGAATTCCATGATGAAAGAACGAATGTCAGGTGACTGATATACATTCCCCTTTCTAAAAAAAAGAAAGCCTGCAGCGGACATTTCCTTAAAACAGATTCGCCAAAAAAAATTTAAAAGCAAATGTTAATCAGAGGAATGGCCACCTGCCTTGCCATCATAGCCGGATCAGAATCACTATGGAGGTCCAGGCTGGTATGAACGATGGTAAGGTAGTGGCAGCCGTAAGCAAGGGAATGGAAACAGGCATGACTCAACCTGAAAAATAATATATTGATGATAAAATATCTGTTAGCAGCTTCGTTGATGTTATTGGCCGGAAACACCGGCGCCGCAACACCGGCAGATTCCCTGTTAAAACTCTGGTACCGGCAACCGGCCAAACAATGGGTAGAGGCGCTCCCTGTAGGAAATGGCCGCATGGGTGCCATGGTCTTTGGCGGCGTACAGCAGGAAGAACTGCAACTCAATGAAGGTTATCTCTGGTCCGGCGTTCCACGTGATGGTAATAACCCGGCGGCCAAAGAACTGCTGCCCGTCATCCGCCAGCTGCTGGCAGAGGAAAAATATATGGAAGCAGATCAGCTGGCCCGCAAAATGATGGGTACCTACAGCGCCCGCTATCTCACACTGGGAAGTCTTTTTATAGACAACGATATACCACAGGAGGCCACGCAATATAAACGTGAACTGAACCTGAACAACGGGGTAGCGCGCGTTAGTTATACAGCTAACGGCGTCGACTATACGAGGGAAGTGTTTTGCAGTTACCCGAAGCAATTGCTGGTAATACGCTATACGGCCAGTAAAGCCGGGCAGCTTAGTTTCAGCACCCGTTTTGCCAACCCGATGCCGCATACGAACAGCGTGGTTAACCCGCATTACCTGGTCATGAAAGGCAGATGCCCCGAATATGTGGCAGCAAGGGCTTATGAGCCAAAACAGATTGTTTACGGCGATAAAGGAATCAATTACGAAGTACATCTTGATGCGCGCGTACACGGAGGACAGGTAAATACAGATACTGCGGGCATACACATTTCCGGCGCAACGGAAGCAGTACTCCTGTTATCAGTTGGTACCAGTTTTAAAGAAGGATTACCCAACGGGAAAGATCCACATACGGCGGCTGTGGAGCCTTTACAGAAAGCCGGCAGTTATCCGCAATTACTGACTGGTCACATAAACGACTATACGTCGTTGTTCAGCCGGGTATCGCTCAACCTCGGAAGCGACACTTCCGCACTGCAGCCAACAGATGAAAGACTGAAAGTATATACGCTTTCCGGTGGCAACCGCGATCCGCAATTAACCACGCTGCTGTATCAATACGGCCGCTACCTGATGATATCCGGATCCCGCAAGGGCGGTCCGGCTATGAATCTGCAGGGATTGTGGAATAAGGAAATGCAGCCGCCCTGGGGCTCCAACTATACTATCAATATCAATACGGAAATGAATTACTGGCCGTCCGAAACCGCCAACTTATCGGATTGCGGTGCGCCATTATTTGAATTTATTGGCCAGCTGGCGCAACACGGGCGTGTAACCGCTGCCGTTAATTACGGTGCAAAAGGATGGACGGCGCATCATAACTCGGATATATGGGGTATGACCAACCCGGCCGGTGGTATTGACTTTTCCGATCCCAGCGGTAACCCCAAATGGGCAATATGGCCAATGGGCGGAGCCTGGCTGAGCCGCCACCTGTGGGAGTACTACCAGTTTACCGGCGATAAGAAAATGCTGCAACAGGTATATCCCGATCTGAAAGGCGCTGCATTATTTATGCTCGACTGGCTGGTAAAAAACAAAGAGGGCCAATGGATCACAAGCCCTTCTACTACGCCGGAGAATAATTTTATGGTAAACGGTAAGCGGGAAGGTTCTGTGAGTATTGCTACTACCATGGATCTTTCCATTATTCACGACCTGTTTAATAATACAATCCAGGCGGCAACCGTGTTACAACAGGATGCAGCCCTTGTAGCCCGTATCAAACAAACCATGAAGGAAATGTATCCTTTCCATACCGGTCAGTATGGACAATTGCAGGAGTGGTACAAAGACTGGGACGATCCAAAGGACTCACACCGCCACGTATCCCACCTGTATGGCTTATTCCCGGGTAATTTCATTTCGCCCCGAAGGGATACCGTACTATCTGCGGCGGCTACACGCAGTTTGCTGCTGCGGGGAGATGGCGGAACCGGCTGGTCTAAATCATGGAAGATAAACTGGTGGGCACGCCTGGAAGATGGCAATCACGCGTATACCATGTTGAATAAGCAGTTATTCCTGGCCGGCGGGCAGGCAGTGAGCGTAGCCGACAACAGCGGCGGGTCTTATCCCAACCTGTTTGATGCGCATCCTCCGTTCCAGATCGACGGCAATTTCGGGGTAACTTCCGGGATTACGGAAATGTTGCTGCAAAGCCATGATGGCGCACTGTACCTGCTTCCCGCATTGCCCGATGCGTGGCCTTCCGGCAGTGTGAAAGGATTAAAAGCAAGAGGTGGTTTTGAAGTAGATATGGAATGGAAAAATGGGCAGCTCACGCATGCCGTTATCCGTTCCGCATTGGGTGGTAACTGCCGTATTCGTACGCGCGTTGCCGTTAAGGTGAACGGACAACCGGCAAAGCCGGCGGTTGGTAACAACGTAAATCCATTCTACCAGTTGCAGATCCGGGGCAACACTATTGTAAAAGACACAACGAAATTACCAGTGTTGCAGTTGGAAAAAGTTTTTGAGTATGATTTTTCAACTGCACCTGGTAAAATTTATGATATCTTATGAACTATAGCAGGCGCATATTAAGTATAGCCTTTAGCATTATAACAGGAGTAACTGTTGCGCAGGTGAAAGGCGATGATGATGGCATCCTGAGCCAGCAGGCCGCTGCGCGCGACAGCATAGCAGTCAACGACGCGCTGAATGGCTGGTGGAAAGCATCTATGAAAAACCACGATGCCCGCATTGCCTGGTGGCGGGAAGCTAAATTCGGATGCTTTGTCCACTGGGGCGTTTATTCTACCGCCGGTGGCGAATGGAATGGAAAGAAGGTGGAGGGCTACGCCGAGCACCTGATGCGGAAGGAGAAGATCGGCCGGCAGGAATATGCGGATAAGCTCATTCAAACATTTAACCCGGTAAATTTTGATGCGGACGCCTGGGTGCGTATGATTAAAGCAGCAGGTATGAAATACCTGGTCATCACCGCCAAGCATCATGATGGCGTGGCCATGTATCCCACTGCTATCGGCAACTATCACATTCAGCAGGATCCTTTGGCGGCATTGTCGGTCGCCTGTAAGAAATATGGCATCCGTTTCGGCTTTTATTACTCCCATGCGTTCGACTGGGAGCATCCCGATGCGCCAGGTAATGACTGGGATTATAAAAATCCCGGGGGAGATAAGAACCTGTATGGTGGCGTCACCTGGTATAATGCACATCCGGAATTACTGCCCAAAGCGGTGAAGTATGTGAATGAAAAAGCAATCCCCCAAATATTAGAGTTGTTGAAAAGATATCATCCGGATATTCTTTGGTTTGATACGCCGCATAAGTTACCGCTAAGTGAAAACATCCGTATACTGCAGGCGATCCGGGCGGCAGATAACAAGGTAGTAGTGAATGGCCGGCTGGCACGCGCTCCCGGCGTTTCTTTCGGCGATTATGTGAACACGGCCGACCGGCCCGCGGAGTTTTACCCGGTAACCGGCGATTGGGAAGCCATTCCCACCACCAACGAGTCGTACGGATATTCGAAGTACGACAGCAGTCATAAGCCGCCGGGCTTCTTTATCCGGCTGCTGGCCAAAGCGGCCGGCAAAGGCGGCAACCTGCTTATGAACATTGGCCCGGAAGGCGACGGCAGCATTGACCCGCGTGATACGGTAATACTGCATACCATTGGAGCGTGGATGCAACAATACGGCGAAAGTATTTACGGCACTACAGCAAGTCCGCTACCGGTGCAGCCCTGGGGCGAAAGCACGCGGAAGGACAACAAGTTATACCTGCACGTTTTTAACTGGCAGTCTACCTTATATGTAGGCGGACTGGAAAGCAGTATCCGCAACGCGTATCTTTTGGGCGACAAAAGTAAAAAGCCGCTGCAATTAAAGCGGCAGCAGTCCAAAGACTGGCTGATTGCATTGCCTGCACACGCGCCCGATAGCATTAACAGCGTTATTGTACTGGAAACAGACCAGCTTAAAACAGATAGCGTAAGAGTATTGGATACTTATAACATTACGAATGTACTCAGGGCGTTTGATGCCACCCTGCATGGCAGCGGCTGGCAGTACAGCGACGGAAAGAAGAATAATTATGACGTACGTAACTGGAAAGACACTGCGCAGTACATCAGCTGGAAGGTGCGTACTGTACGCGATGCAGCGTACAGGCTTAGTATTAAGTATGGTGCAGATGCCGGTGGCAGTTTCATATTGCGTATAGGCGATCATGTTATGAAGGAAACTGTGCAACCGGTTAAAGCAACCGTAAAGTCACTGAAAGATATTTATCTGCCGGCAGGCGAATATGACATAACAATTAAGGCAAACGGGATAACAGGAAAGGAATTGATGAAACTATTTGAACTCACGATGCAACCAAAATAATATCCACGATGAAAAAAAATAGTTGGCTTTTAACTGCCGGTTTACTGTGGGGTGCCCTCACCGCCATGGCAGGAACGCCCGCAGCATTTGTACAGGCGCTGAAAAGCAGTGCAGCTGTGGTGTATACCGCCAATGGCAGTATAGCGCCGGATTATATTAAAGTAATCCGCAACTGGAAAAATGATCACTGTGAAATACGTATAGTCAACACCGGTAGTGCACCTGTGCGATTGAAGGAAGTGATTACCGGTGCGGCAGGTAAGATATTGTTACCCACCACACCCTTTTATGCGGAGGGTTTCCAGATGCTGACGCAAACAGCCGGTACGCTTGCTCATCCTGAAACATTAGGAAATTACACAGATGCCGGGCATTATAAAATTCCGCAACCGGAGGGTTACCTGGCAGTATACAACCTGCTGCGTTTGTACCCTGCAAATGAAGAACAGATATTATTGGGATATACATCCAGCAAGCGTTTTGTGGGCAAGTTTTATATTTCTGCAGATACCATCAAAACAGTAACCGACCTGGAGAACCTGGAACTTGCTCCCGGAGCTGATTTTAAGCTGGAAGAATTAATGGTGATCACGGGTAAGGATGGCAACGCATTGCTGGACCGCTTCGCCGCCAGGATACAGGAACATCATCCACGGCTTGAGTTTAAGCAGCCACCAACCGGCTGGTGCTCCTGGTATTGTTTCGGTCCGAAGGTAACCGCACAGAATATTTACGATAACCTTGATTACATAAAAAGTAACATTCCGGCGCTAAAATATATACAGGTAGACGATGGTTATCAGCCGCATATGGGCGACTGGCTGGAGTCGGGTAATTCTTTTGGCGGCAATGTGCAACAGGTGCTGAAAGCCATCCGGGAAAAAGGCTTTGAGCCGGCTATTTGGGTAGCGCCGTTTATTTGCGACAGCAATTCCACTATTTATAAAGATCATAAAGACTGGCTGGTGAAAGACGCGTCTGGTGCGCCTTTGCGCAGCGACCTGGTTACGTTTGGCGGCTGGCGGATGAAGCCCTGGTTTGTGCTGGATGGCACAAACCCTGCGGTGCAGCAACACCTGGAGCAATTATTCCGGACCATGCGCAACGACTGGGGCGTTACTTATTTTAAACTGGATGCCAATTTCTGGGGCGCTATTCATGGCGGCAAATTTTATGATGCTAAAGCTACAAGGGTAGAAGCATACCGGCGTGGCATGGAAGCCATTCTCAAAGGCAGCAGGGATGCTTTTATACTTGGCTGTAATCATCCGCTGTGGCCATCATTAGGGTTGGTGCATGGCAGCCGCAGCTCAATGGACATTAAGCGCACCTGGACGGTATTTGAGCGTTCCGGTCGTGAAAACCTTTACCGTGCCTGGCAAAACGGCCGTTTATGGTGGAACGATCCTGATTGCCTGGTACTTACCGGCAACATGCCCGGTAACGAATTTAATTTCCATGCAGCTTTGCTGTACGCTACCGGCGGTATGTTACTAAGTGGCGATGACTTGACGAAGATATCACGGCAACGGCTCAACGTTTTGAAGAAGGCGTTGCCACCCACCGCAAAGGCAGCGGCTTTTGAAGGCACTGATTTTGAAATAGGAAGGGTTGCTACCGCGGCAGGCAAACAGGTGATTTTGCTCAACTGGCAGTCATCTTCAAAAAAAATAACGGTGAAACTTGATCAGCCATACCAAATATCAGATTACTGGACAGGCGCCGGTTTAGGTACACACAACGGTTCTTTTGTGATGGAGCTGGCAGCACATGACGGCCGGGTATTACTATTAACACCAAAAAAATAATTCCATGCGTACGTTCCTGGCAGCTTTATTCATCAGTATTTCCTGCATAATGCAGGCGCAATCACCTTATCAGCAGCAGCTGCTTAAAGATACACGGGGGGCGGTGATCAAACGGGCCGCATGGGCCATGCAGCAGCCACCACAAACGATTACTGCCTTCCGCTGCGACCGCAGCGCCGGCGGCATACATGACTTTTATTCAGAAGGGGATTACTGGTGGCCCGATCCGGCAAATCCAAACGGAGCTTATATCCAGCGGGATGGCCAAACCAACCCTGAAAATTTTGTAGCGCACCGGCTGGCCATGATCCGTTTCAGCCGGGTGATGGGCGCACTGGCGGCAGGATATATTGCCACCAAAGACAACACTTATCCGCAGCAGGCATTGCTGCATGCAAAGGCCTGGTTTGAAACAGCGGCTACCCGGATGAATCCTTCGCTGCTGTATGCACAGGCCATCAAAGGAAAGGCAACCGGCAGGGGCATTGGTATTATTGATACGATCCACTTGATGGAAGTAGTGCAAGCTTTAAGTGTGATGGAGAAAGCCGGCGCCATTCCGCCGGCGGATCTTACAGCGTTTAAAAGCTGGTTCAGTGAATACCTGCAATGGCTGACCACACATCCTTACGGGAAGGATGAAATGAATGCTGCCAATAATCACGGCACATGCTGGGTGATGCAGGTGGCCGCTTTTGCGCGTTTTGTGGATAACAAGGAGCTGTTGGAATTTTGCAGCAACCGTTATAAAACGGTATTGCTGCCTCGCCAGATGGCTGCTGACGGCAGTTTTCCACTGGAGTTGAAACGTACTAAACCTTACGGCTACTCGCTGTTTAACCTGGATGCCATGAGCACCATCTGCCAGTTGCTGAGTACGCCGGATAATGACCTGTGGCGCTTTACAGCAGACAGCAGTAAAAATATGGAGAGAGGAATCGCCTTTCTTTATCCATATGTAAATAACAAAAACAGCTGGCCTTATGCACATGATGTGATGTACTGGAACAGCTGGCCGGTGGCGCAGCCCTTCCTCATTTTTGGTGCGGCTGCTTTTCAGCGGCCGGAATATTACCGGCTATGGCTGTCGCTTAACCAGGATCCGGAGGAAGAAGAGGTGCTTCGAAACCTTCCCGTGAGGAATCCTCTGATCTGGTTATGAGCGCTTTAGAATTTACAATTATTTAAGATTCAGATGTTTTATTTTCTTAATATAAATCCTTAACTTTAGGAGACTATACACTATGTTTAAACTTTAGAGAAATGAGTTGGATGGACGACTTGTATGTTATTTACCAGAAACTGGATGCCACCGGTTGTGAAGAGGTAAAACATGACATTTTAAAAGCCCAGATTGATGGCTGTAACCGCGGAGAGATCTATTTCCTGGTATTACAACAACTGGTACAGATCAAAACAGGCAAGGCGCCTGTTTATGAGTTAATTAAGGGAGAAGTAGAAAATATTATCCACTACAGTAAGGGACAATACCTGAGTTAATTATTTTAATTCTTCTATCAGTTTCTGCACTTTGAGGTAATTCGGCGCGCCGGATGGGATTTTTAATAACCATTCGAGGCATTGCTGCTTACGTCCTTCCCGCAGATAGCTCAACGCCATATAAAAGGCTGCTTCGTACCGGAGTTCACTGCTGTTGTTAAAAACGGTGGTGAGGTCCTGTCGTGCGCTTTCCATCTGGTTTTGGTCGATCAGGGCTACGCCGCGGTAATAGCGGGCGTATAGGTTGCCTGGATTGGCTGCCAGTGCTTTATTCAATAGCAATACAGCTTCGTTAAAGTGGCCGCGATTGAACTGTTCGATCGCTTCTTCCGGAAGCCGCAGGCTGTCGATATCCGGAATCTGCATTTCGGTGGAGGCGAATTGCCGGTAGATATTTTTTCTCCAGGGGCTTACATACAACAGGATAGCCAGTCCTGCTGCTATCAATGCAGTAAGGATTACATAATTACGGATGGGTATGGGCGAACTGTCTTTCAGCGTGTACCAGGCGTTGCGGTGGGTAAACAGCAAATGTTGCAACTCATCCCGGTTGGCGTCGTTACAAATTTTCTGGCCCAGCAGTTGCCGGACAGCATCAAAACGTTTTACCTGTTGTGTAAGCAGGGTGTCGGTTTGAAGTCGTTCGGAGAAAGCTTTGCGCTCTGCCTCACTCATTTGCCCGCTGAGGAAACGGTCTGTTTCCAGCAGGTCTTTTTCTGAAAGGCTGTTGGCTTTTAGTTTTATGTCGATATCCCTGAACAGGCTGCGGAAACAATCGGCCCGTCTGCCAGGCAGTTCATTAATGGGGATGTTGGTTTCTGCGGCAATATCTTCCTGGAGGCAGCCATCTGTGAGTGACCAGCGGAGTAATTCTTTGCAGTCGTCCGAGAGGGCGAGGTAGTAGTGATAGGCGAGTCTTCTTTTTTCTCCTTCTTTCAGTACATCTTCCACATCCTGGATATCGTCTCTGCTCATGGTAGAGAGCTCCTCTGCTTCCAGGCCGGGAATCCGTTGCCCTCTTCTTTCCAGTTCCTGTTCCCAGATACGCTTGCACAGCAGTTGCAGAAAGGGCTCAAAGTCGGAGACTTTCAGCGGGTGACGGCGGGCGAAGTAATAAATGTCCATCAGGGCCTCTTCAAAAATATGCGCCGCATCTTTTACGTGACCGCTCTTTTGCAGGATGAACCGCTTTTCTTTGGAAGCAAAGCGCTGATAAATATTTTCAATTACTGCTGGTGTATGGTGAAGCAATCCCTCAATATATTCCTGGTCGTTATTTATTAATTGTTCAGGTGACATACATATCGTTTTTGCCGGTTCCTCTGTGCTAAAAATATTAAACCTTGCGGAAGTGACCTAATTATTTATTCTGTCTGTACAAATGTAATGCCTGCGCGATGGAACTTGCAGGGAAGTTAAGTATCTTGCCAAACATACCAGCTATAGCCACGTGCATTCCAATCACTATGTATCAACCGGAACAGGATATCGATGATCTGATATCAAGATATATACATGCTCCACAGGATCCTTTTTTACAGGAACAGATGGCCGGGTTATGCCGCGAAGGACCCGAGCAGGCTGCTTACGTGGAAAGCCGCTTAACCGCCTGGCTTGCAGAGGGTATACCAGTTCCCCATGATGTGGAAAGTGCGGTTCCGTCATCTTCACCCGCTTTATCCAAACGCTCCCCGGTACGCGCCTTTAACCGTAAATGGCTGGTGGCCGTTGCAGTGATGCTGCTCGTTACAGCGGTGATTGTTTACTATTGCTGGCCGGCTCCGGCTAAGCAATTGGGGTACGTTAACAATACCGGCCATACCGATAGCCTATTGCTGGCCCCAGGCTGTACCGTGATTGCCGGCAACGGCGCATCGTTCAGCTATGCTAAAGAGCTTGATGTAACGCCGGAATTACGCATGCTTGTCGGCGATGCCTGGTTTGATGTGGCATTGCCAACCCGCACCCGGATGCAGCTGGATGAGCACACTGATCTGTATACGCTGAAGGCCGTATTTGCAGTGCATAAAACCAATAACCTCTTCAAAGTACTGGTGATAAAGGGAAAGGTAACCCTGGTGCAGGATCAGGGCAACAAAGTATACCTCACCGCAAATATGCAGGCAAAGCGGGAACTGCATCAGCCGCTGCAGTTCAAAACAGTCAAAAGCCAGTCGCTGCTCGCCTGGAAAACAGGCCGCCTGAAGTTCCGGAATATTCCCCTGGAAGAAATCATTGATGCGGTGAACAGCTACTTCCACCTTGATATACGGGTACCGCCATCCGCAGCAGGCGTGTATAAACGCAGCCTGACTGTTGACTTTGAAAATAAATCTGCAGAAGAAACGCTGGAATTACTGCAAGAGATGTTAAAGGTACCTTTGGTGAAAGACAGTGCCAACCGGTATTACATAACGTTGAAATAAAGAATGGTCAGCTCAGGTTTAAGCCTGCTGTTAATTGTTTAAGGATCGTTTTCAGCTGTGTAAAAGCTTCTTCACCTATAATACCGGCGTACAGGTCCTGTACTTCATCTACCGCTTCGTAGGCGTTGATCATAAACTCTTTTCCCTTCTCTGTCAGGAAAATAATGCTGGCGCGGTTGTCGGTATCGTGTTTGCGGGTACCAATGTAGTTATCTGCTTCCAGGTTCTTTACCACCTTGCTCATGGCTTGTTTACTGATGCGCGCTTTCCTGGCCAGGTCGTTGTTAATGGTGCCCTGCGCATCGATGTGTACCAGGAGTACCATATCGCCCAGTTTAAAATTCTTGTATCCGCGCTCCAGTAGTTTTTGTGTAATACGCAGGTCTATATCTTTTTTGAACAAATTGATCAGGCGGGCGAGGCTGTCAGGTCTTTTGGCCAGGCATGCCTCATATCTCGCATCTATAGTTGCGCTCATCATATTGTAGGTTTGGTAAAAGTGTACAGTTGATAAAATCTTGTCCTGATGCAATGCTACAAAAAAGCAGTGATTTTTTGCGCGCTGCTTTTAAAATTTGTGCTTAGCCGGTGCTAAAAAAAGTAAGACCCACCGGTAAGGCGGGTCTTTAATATATTTTCAGAGTAGTGTTATTTGTACACGTAATCAGCCATTACGGTATATGTTCAAATACGCTTTCTGCCCTGGTGTAGCATCTCAGTCCGACGATGGTATTGCTTATCCCCACCTTTACTCTTTGTGCAGACCTGATACTGGTAGACGTCAGTCAATCAGAGCCTAAAGCCCCAGCAATACCCATTTCCAGTCCACGCAATTCTGCCAGTCCGCGTAAACGGCCGATAGCACTGTATCCCGGATTTGTTTTCTTGTGCAGGTCATCCAGCATCTGGTGGCCATGATCCGGGCGCATAGGAATGGAAACATTGCGGCGTTTCATGGTGAGCAGGATGTTCTTTACTACGGCAAACATATCTACATCCCCTTCCAGGTGGTTGGCTTCGTGGAAGTTGCCCAACGCATCCCGTTGTGTGCTGCGCAGGTGGATGAAGTGGATATGATCGCCCAGGCGTTCTATCATGCCGGGAAGATCGTTGTCGGCCCTTACGCCATAGGAGCCGGTGCAAAAGCACAGTCCATTGGAGGCATATGGCGCCGCAATGAGCAGTTCGCGGGCATCCTGTTCGGTGCTTACCACCCGCGGCAGTCCCAAAATCGGGAATGGAGGATCATCCGGGTGGATAGCCAGTTTAATACCGGCTTCTTCTGCAACAGGCGCTATTTGCTGAAGGAAATAGAACAGGTGCAGTTTCAGCTGGGTGGCATCAATGCCTTTATATTTATCCAATGCGGCCTGGAACTGTTGCAGCGTAAAGCTTTCTTCAGATCCGGGTAATCCGGCAATAATATTTTTTTGCAGCAGCTCTTTGTCGGCCGCAGTCATGCTGTCGAAATGTTCCTTTGCACGGGCTATCTCTTCCTCGCTGTAATCTTTCTCTGCATCTGGTCTTTGCAACATGAACAGGTCGAATGCCATGAACGCCGCTTTTTCAAAGCGCAGCGCTTTGGAACCATCTTCCACGGTATAAGCCAGATCGGTGCGGGTCCAGTCGAGTACCGGCATGAAGTTGTACGTAACAGTACGTATACCGCATGCTGCCAGGTTCCGCAGGCTTTGCTGGTAGTTGTGGATATAATCCTTAAAACGGCCGCTTTGCGTTTTGATATCTTCATGTACCGGCACGCTCTCCACAACAGACCAGGCAAGCCCCGCTGCTTCTATGATGGCTTTCCGCTTTTGTATCTCCTCCTTCGTCCATACCACTCCATTAGGCACATGGTGCAATGCGGTTACAATTCCGGTAGCTCCTGCCTGTTTAATATCAGACAAGCTAACCGGATCATTGGGTCCGTACCACCGCCATGTCTGTTCCATTCTCAGCATAATGCAAATACGTTTAGTAAATCCAGAATTTCTAGTTCCAAACCCCAAAAATATAATCTATCCACACATATACAAACTTTGATTTCAAATTTTAAGGCCGTCTGCGGTGATCAGCGTGATCATGAGATCCATCACATTTGTTTGGGTAGGGCCTGTAATCATTAACCCGCCTGCTTTTGAGAAGAAGTGCCACGCATCGTTCTGTTGTAAAAAACTATTTGGATCGAGCTGCATTTTTACCGCATTTTTTATCGTTGATGCGTCTACGATAGCTCCGGCAGCATTGGTAGGACCATCACTGCCATCGGTGCCGCCGCTCAGGAAAGTAAGCGATGGATAACCGGCAAGGGCAATGCCCGCTGCCAGCGCCAGTTGCTGATTCCTGCCACCAAGGCCATTCCCGGTTACTGCTACGGTAGTTTCCCCGCCTGCCAGCAAACAGGCCGGCAAAGGACCGTTGTACTGTAGGGCCGTTTGTACCAGGCTGGCAGCTACAGCATGCACTTCTCCCGTTATAGTATCAGATAACAATACCGGGTAATAGCCCAGCTGCCGGGCCTTTGCAGCCGCCGCTTCCAATGCCACACGGTTGGTACCGGTGAGATAATTGTGTGTATGCAGCAGGGAAGGATCGCCCGGCTTTGGCGTTTCGGGTATCCTGCCAGCGAGGCCGTCTTCAATATGTTGAAGGAGGAACGCGGATATTTTTTCCGGGAGATGATATTTGCGGAGTACATTCATCGTGTCCGCAAAGGTAGACGGGTCGGCTACTGTAGGCCCTGACCCTATCACGCTGAGGTCATCGCCTACCACATCGCTGAGAACAAGGGTGCATAACGTAGCCGGGTATATGCTTTTTGCCAGCTGACCACCTTTGATACCGGAAAGATGTTTTCTTACGGTGTTCATTTCGCGGATGTCGGCGCCGCTTTTCAGTAATGCTTCAAACAATTGTTGTACTTCAGGTAAACTGCTACCTGCCGGCACATCTGCCAGCAATGCGGAGGCGCCGCCTGAAAGTAAAAAGATAACCAGGTCCTGCGGCTGCACCTTGGCCGCCATATCCAGCAGTTTAACGGAAGCGGCTACACTCTGTTCATCGGGCACCGGGTGACCGGCCTCCATAAGCTCCACCTGCTGTAACGGTAACGCATGTCCGTATTTTGTAACCACCATTCCCTTCACCGGGAAATGCGCAGCGAGTATGTTTTCCAGCTCCTGTGCCATCGCGGCGGCAGCTTTGCCCGCCCCCAGTATCCAAACAGCCGCATGCTCCGGGAGGACGTAGCTATCTCCCGAAATATTAATAACACGGGTGGCAGGTATTACCTGCACATTTTTCCTGATCAGCTGCTGCGGATGCACTGCTGCAACGCCTTGCAGGAAAATATCTTTTATATCGGCAGTGGTGTTGTTCATGTTTTCGCGGCATAAAAAAAGCAGTGAGACTACTCACTGCCAATATCCTTCAAGTTAAGAAATTTATTGCGGTTGGGTAGAGTCTTTCGCTTCCTTCCTTTGCCGCTTTTTTTCCATTTTTTGTTCCAGGTGTTCTTTTTTAGTCATTTCCCAGTCGTTCCACTTCTTATACTGCGCGGGCGTAAACACGGTTTTGAAACGCTGGCTGCGCTCCGTATCCAGGGCTTTAAACTGTGTCATGCGTTCCTTTTTGGAGAGGGAAGGATTGTTTTTCACTGCATCCATCCGGCGCACAATATCCTGGTTGATTACCAGGATCTTTTTTTCCTGGTCTTTGTTCAGATTTACTTTATGGGAAATCTTGTCCGTGATTTTATCGGCTCTTCCTTCCGCTGTCCAGCGGCCTTTTGTATTGGTAGTATCTTTTACCTGGGCACTGGTAGTAAAGGTAGTTGCTACAAAAAAAACGGTGAGCAACATCCATGTATAAACAGAAATAAACTTCATAGTCAGCAAGTATTATACGAATTTAAACAAACTTAAGCGGTAAACCCTTTTCAAATTATCCCTTTTTCGTGTGAATCCAAAATACACTTACCACTCATAAAAAATATGCCGTTTTATTTAATCCCGCCTTAATGATTTATTACATTTAGCGGATCAACTGAATCTGAACCGAAAAAATAAAAGATTTACATGAAAAGAGCTTTTGAGAAACCCGGGACAGCCCTGCTGTTGCGGTGTATTACCTATGCTATGAAGCGGCACCGCGGTAAACTGCTGTTACTGGCCCTGCTGGCAACCGGCCAGGCAGTCAGCGCACAGGAAACCTACCCGGTCAACGGGATCGCCGATCCCCGCGAAGGGTGCTTTGCTTTTACACATGCCACCATTGTAAAAGACCCGCAAACCACCCTGAACAATGCCACACTGGTAATCCGCGACGGGAAAATAGTGTCTGCCGGCGTATCGGCTGCCATTCCCAAAGATGCTGTGATCGTGGATTGTAAAGGAAAATACATCTATCCTTCCTTTGTGGATATCTTTAGCAATTATGGCTTGTCAGAGCCTAAACGGGGCGGTTCCGCATGGAATGCAGCACCGCAGTTCCTGTCTAACACCAAAGGGGCCTATGGCTGGAACCAGGCCATCAGAAGCGAGGTAAATGCCGTGGATCTTTTTTCTGCAGATGACGAAAAGGCAACGCCCCTGCGGGAAGCCGGATTTGGCGCTGTGCTTACCCAACAGCCCGATGGCATCGCCCGTGGTACGGCTGCCCTGGTAACCCTGGCCACCGCAAAAGAAAATAAAGTCATTATCCGGGAGAAAGCCGCTGCGGCCTATTCTTTTGATAAAGGAACCTCTACGCAAAATTATCCTAACTCCCTCATGGGTTGCATCGCCCTCCTGCGGCAAACGTTCCTGGATGCCCAGTGGTATAAATCCCGGCCCGCAAAGGAAGGAGTGAACCTCAGCCTGGAAGCATGGAATGCCAGTCAGCAGCTGCCTCAGCTGTTTGAAGTGACCGATAAATGGGATGCGCTTCGCGCAGATAAGATAGGAGACGAGTTTGGGATACAGTATATTATTAAAGCCGGTGGCAATGAATACCAGCGCATCAGTGAAATGGCGGCCACCAAAGCCACGTTCGCTTTGCCGCTGAACTTCCCCGGCGCCATCGATATGGAGGATCCTGCGGATGCACGCTATGTATCA
Organism: Chitinophaga sp. RCC_12; assembly: GCF_041360695.1. Taxonomy (NCBI): domain Bacteria; kingdom Pseudomonadati; phylum Bacteroidota; class Chitinophagia; order Chitinophagales; family Chitinophagaceae; genus Chitinophaga; species Chitinophaga sp. RCC_12. The sequence goes on along the minus strand of NZ_JBFUPS010000011.1, from coordinate 155,570 downwards.
CTGGCCGAAATGAAACACTGGGAAATGGCGCCTACAGAGCCCGCTGCTTTTGAGAAAGCAAATATTCCCTTCTGTTTAACTGCCGCCGACCTGAAAGATGTAAAGCAATTCCTGGCCAACGTGCGGAAAGCCATCAGCTATGGCCTCAGCGAACAGAAAGCCCTGGAAGCCCTGACCAAAACCCCGGCCACACTTATAAAGGCCTATGATAAAGTAGGCAGCCTGGAACCAGGTAAACTGGCCAACTTCCTCATTACCTCTGGCCCTGTTTTCAACGAAAAAACCATCCTGTACCAGAACTGGGTACAAGGCAACCGTTATACCATCAAGGCCGACGGCTGGAATGATATACGCGGCATCTATACCGTAAATCTTATCCCTGGCGGCAGCTACTCCGTGGAAGTAAGAGGTACTGCTGTTGCACCGTTACTGTCTGTGTTGCAGAAAGATACCCTTCCCGGCCGCATCGATGTAAACGGCAAACTGGTATCCCTGTCGCTGACACTGGCAAAGAACAGTAAAAGCAATGTACGCCTCAGCGGTATCATTGGCGATAACAGCTGGACCGGTACCGGCGCCGATACCAGCGGTAATCTTGTAAAATGGAATGCTGTATTTGTAAAGGCCGCCCCGGAAAAAGCAGATTCCGTAAAGAAAGAAACACCTTTGGCGATTGGCCCGCTGTATTATCCGTTGAATGGCTATGGCTGGGAGAAATTACCATCGCAGCAGGACCTGCTTATCAAAAATGCCACTGTATGGACCAGCGAAAAAGAGGGGAAACTGGAAAATACAGACGTTTTGATCCGCAACGGCAAAATTGCACAGATGGGTAAAAACCTGGCTGCCGGCAATGCCCGCGTAATTGATGGTACCGGCAAACACCTGAGCGCCGGCATCATCGACGAACACTCGCATATTGCCATCAGTAAGGGAGTGAACGAATCGTCGCAGTCGGTTACTTCTGAAGTAAGGATTGCAGATGTACTCAACCCCGATGATGTGAATATCTACCGTCAGCTGAGCGGTGGCGTAACCGCCTCTCATTTGTTGCATGGCAGTGCCAACGCCATCGGCGGGCAGTCGCAGCTGATTAAACTCCGCTGGGGGCAAAATGCAGAAGCACTGAAAGTTACCAGCTGGGATCCTTTCATCAAATTTGCATTGGGGGAGAACGTGAAGCAATCCAACTGGGGCGACCGTAATACGGTACGTTTCCCGCAAACAAGAATGGGCGTAGAGCAAATTTATACAGATGCGTTTACCCGTGCGCTGGACTATGAAAAACAAGGCGCCGGCAAACGCCGCGACCTGGAGCTGGACGCCCTCGTGGAAATATTACATCAGAAGCGTTTCATTACCTGTCACTCCTATGTGCAGAGCGAAATCAATATGCTGATGCACGTAGCAGACAGTTTTCACTTCAAAGTGAATACGTTCACGCACATCCTGGAAGGATATAAAGTAGCCGATAAAATGAAAGCACATGGCGCCGGTGCAGGCACTTTCGCCGATTGGTGGGCTTATAAAATGGAAGTACAGGACGCCATTCCTTACAACGCTGCCATCATGCAGGGCGCCGGAGTGCTTACCGCCATTAACTCCGATGATGCGGAAATGGCACGCCGCCTGAACCAGGAAGCCGCCAAGAGCATCAAATACGGTGGCATGACGGAAGAAGAAGCTATTAAGCTGGTGACGATCAACCCCGCTAAACTGCTGCATGTAGACAACCACATGGGCAGCATCAAAGTGGGTAAAGATGCAGATGTAGTATTGTGGAGCGATAATCCGCTAAGCATTTATGCCAAAGCCGAAAAGACTATCGTGGATGGTATCGTGGAATTTGACCGCGACAATGATCTGCAGCTGCGTAAGCGCATTGCAACGGAGCGTAACCGTCTTACCCAGTTATTGCTGGCGGAAAAGAAAAAAGGTACGCCTACCCGCAAAGCTTCGCTGACGCCGGAAGAAATCTACCACTGCGAAGATTTGCAGGGCGGACATCAGCAAGCTATTGGTAATTGATCTGTTAGAAATTTTTAAGCACCGCTAAATGCTACAAGCGATGAAAAGACAATTAATTTTATTAAGCCTTACCCTGGGAATGTATACTGCCCGGGCACAGGAAACGATATCTCCGGCAGGCCCGCAAAGCAAGCCTGTATACCTTACCAATGCCACTATTCACGTGGGCAACGGACAGGTGATTGAAAACGGCACCATTGCATTCAGCAACGGGAAAATTACCGCAGTAGGTAATAACATTCCCGCTGCCGGCAGCGATGCCACGGTACTGGATATGAAAGGACAGCATGTATACCCCGGTATTATTGCGCCCGAATCCAACCTGGGGCTGGTGGAATTTGAAAGCGTGCGCGCCACCATCGATGTGCGTGAAGTAGGAGAAATAAATCCTTCCGTACGCTCCATCATTGCGTATAATGCCGATTCCAAAGTAATCAACACCCTGCGTTCCAATGGAATCCTGCTGGCTCAGGTAACACCGGAAGGAGGTATTGTCAGCGGTGTTTCTTCCGTAGTACAGCTGGATGCCTGGAACTGGGAAGATGCCGCTTACAAAACGGATAATGCCCTGCACTTTTTTATGCCACCGCTGGCGCCGCTGGGTGGAGGCCGTGGGGCTGTTCCCAACGACCGGCTGAAAGCAGCACTGGAACAAATAGAAACGGTGAGAACATTTTTCCGGGAGGCAAAGGCTTATCAGCAGGAAGGCAAACACACCGCTACCAATCTGAAGTTTGAGTCGATGCGCAAGCTGTTTAACCGGGAGCAGAAACTGTTTATCCACTGCGACCTGGTAAAGGAAATGCTGGTAGCGATCGACTTTGCCAAAGAGTTCCAGCTCGATGTGGTGATTGTTGGCGGGGCTGATTCCTGGCTCATTGCAGACATCCTGAAACAAAATAATATCCCGGTAGTACTCGCACAGCCGCATGCTTTGCCCGTGATGCAGGACGACGATGTGGATCAGCCTTACAAAACCGCTGCACAACTGCAGAAAGCCGGTGTACTGTTTTGCCTCAGCAATGAAGGCTTCTGGCAGCAGCGTAACCTGGGTTTTGAAGCAGGTACTGCCAGCACCTATGGTTTAACAAAAGAAGAGGCGCTGTCGGCGATTACACTCAATGCCGCTAAAATCCTGGGCATCGATAAAACTACCGGCTCACTGGAAGCCGGCAAGGATGCGAACATTGCAGTAAGTACCGGCGATATCCTGGATATGAAGTCGAGCGTGATTACGCAGGCATTTATCCAGGGTAGGGAAATAAACCTGGATAATAAGCAGAAGCAGCTGTATGAGAAATATGAAAAGAAATATGGGTTGAAATAGTAGCAGATGTTTTTTTAAAAGAAGAAGAGGGAAGAGAAAGCGGACAATTGCTTTTTCTTCCCTCTTCTTTTTAAATATTTCTTTACCGGTATAACCGGAGAATTACACTGCCTTCACCAGGAAATAGCTTTTACCTTTCTGCAATAAAATATATTTATCCCTTAGCAATGAGGATGTGTTTACAATCATATCAATGCCAGGCACTTTTATTTTATTTACACTTACGCCTCCACCCTGTACCGTTTTACGGGCTTCGCTTTTACTGGGGAAAATGCCGGTTTCAGCAAGCAGGCTTACGATATCCTTACCGGCTTCCAGGTCGGTTCTTGGTACTTCGTATTGCGGAACACCATCCATCACTTCTATCAGATCGGATTCAGAAAGAGACACCAGTAATTCGGCGGTATTCTTATTATACAGGATAGACGCCGCTTCTACCGCGAAATTATAGTTTTCTTCCCCGTGAATAAATACGGTTACTTCTTTAGCAAGACGTTTCTGTAACAACCGCTGTCCCGGATCTTTTCTGTGTTCTTCTATCAAAGCGTCCACTTCAGGTTGTTCCAGGAAGGTGAATATTTTGATATAGCTTTCTGCATCCACATCGGTTGTTCTGAGCCAGAACTGGTAGAAGGAGTAGGGAGAAGTACGTTTAGGATCAAGCCATACGGTACCTTGCTCGGTTTTACCGAACTTGGTGCCATCTGCTTTTTTGATCAGGGGACAGGTAAATGCAAAAGCTTCCCCCCGCGCCTTACGGCGGATCAATTCTGTGCCGGTAACAATATTACCCCACTGATCTGAGCCACCCATCTGCAATTTGCAGTTTTTGGCAGTATACAAATGATAGAAATCGTAACCCTGTATCAGCTGATAGGTAAATTCAGTGAATGACATCCCGTTGTCGCCTTCAATTCTTTTCTTAACGGAATCTTTGGCCATCATATAGTTAACGGTGATGTGCTTGCCGGTATCACGAATAAAATCGAGAAAGGAAATATGTTGGAACCAGTCGAAGTTATTCACCATTTCAGCTGCATTTGGTTTGGCAGCATTGAAGTCGAGGAAGCGTTCCAGCTGGGCTTTGATACCGGCTACATTTTTTTGCAGGGTATCCAGGTCCAGCATTTTTCGTTCTTCCGCTTTAAAGGAGGGGTCGCCTACCATTCCGGTAGCGCCGCCCACCAGCGCAAGGGGCTTATGTCCTGCCTTTTGCAGATGCACCAGTAACAGGATGGGAACCAGGCTGCCGATGTGTAACGACTCTGCTGTGGGATCAAAACCAATATAAGCAGTGGTCATTTCTTTATTCAGTTGCTCTTCCGTGCCAGGCATCATATCCTGTAGCATACCCCGCCAGCGCAGCTCTTCTATCAGATTCATGATTTTAATAACAATTTTTGCAAACCTACATAAAATTCGCAGGATTCGCCCATTTTAAGGATTCCGGGCTGGTATAACAAATATCTGTGTAAATTTATAAAGATGACCAGCTGTTTGCACCTGCCGCTGGTCTGAGATTTCTTACCCCAAATAAAATATTATGAAAAAAGCACTCTTTCTTTTATTGGCGCTGATATTTACGGTACCAGCACTGTCGCAGGATTGCAAAGGATACTATTACCTGCTCAACAATGCGGAAATTGAGATGACCATCCTGGATGCGAAAGGCGTGGCCAGTGGCAAAACTATTTACAAAATCACGAACGTGCACAAAGATGAGACTGGAACGGTGTCTGATTTTACCAATACCTTTTATGACAAAAGTAATAAGGAGGTAACTTCCGGTACCGGGCATTTTAAATGCAGCGGAAACGGGGTAGCCATTGATATGAAGATGAGCGTTCCTGTAATGCCGCAGATGAAAGACATGAAGATGGAAGGCAAAACCAATGCTTCTTTCCTGGATTATCCATCCGGAATGCACGCCGGACAAGAGTTACCGGGTGGCACCTTTGAAATGAACGGTAATGTGAAAGGCATGGAAATGGGAATCAGTTATGTAATCAGCAACCGGAAAGTACTGGGAAAAGAAAAAGTAACTACACCGGCAGGCAGCTGGGATTGTTTTAAAATAGCTTATGATATTAATTTCCAGATGAAAATGATGGGGCAGGGAATTCCGATGAAATTCAGTGCTATTGAATGGTTTGCCCCTGATTTCGGACCGGTGAAAACTTCTTCCAGCAAGGATGGAAAGGACATGGGAGGAACTATGATCACGGCGCTGAAGAAATAAAAATGCTTTAGCGCGAAGGTTGTCTTTCTCAGGATTACGCTGATTTTACTGATTAGCTTTTTGTGATTTTGGAGGGATTTTTGAAGATTAATACACCGGTCAGATGCTAATTCCTGTATTGAATACCGCACACTCATTTTCACCAGTATGTCAGAACGCCGTTTCACTTATATGGTAGTGCTCGTATAAACGTTCCGCGTCTTTTCCTCTGTAAAGCCCTGTGGTAAAAGGTCCTGGCATCAAGTCCACGTCACCTCCACGTCACCTCCGGGTTATCTGCATGTATTAAGCATGTATTAAGCATATGCTAAGTATCTGTTAGGTATCAATGAAGCATCCCCTGGTCAATCCTTAACCCAATCCCTATCATCCGCTTATATCTCCCCAATCATTTTAAAATCCAAAAAAATAAAATCAGCGTAATCAGCATAATCAGCGTAATCCTGAGAAAGACAACCTCCGCTCTGGTTATATATTTTTCAGGCATTGGGCCAAACTATCTCTCCAATAGGGAATAGTAATCCCAAAAGTGCTTTTAATTTTTTCCTTGTTTAATACGCTGTAGGCCGGGCGTTTAGCGGCCGTTTTATACTTGTCGGAAGTAACCGGGTATATGGCAGTTGTGGCGTTCGTCATTTCTTTGATGGTTACTGCAAAATCAAACCAGCTGGTTACGCCTTCGTTGCTGTAATGATATACCCCGCCGATGGCTGCATCCGGATTGGCTGATTTATACTGTAAGATGTCCAGGATTGCTTTTGCCAGGTCGCCTGCGTAAGTAGGGGTGCCGGTTTGATCAAAAACAACGTTCAGCTCCTGTTTTTCCTGCATCAGTTGTTTCATTCTTTTAACGAAGTTAACCGCGAATTCGGAGTAGAGCCAGGAAGTACGGAGTATAATGGTGTCGGGATTATAACCGGCAGCAGCAGCTTCCCCGCGCACTTTAGAGGCGCCGTAAATGCTTTCAGGATCAGTATCGTCGCTTTCTGTGTAAGGTACATTCTGTTTTCCGCTGAATACATAATCCGTGGAGATATGCAGCAGCTGGGCATTATATTGAGCGCATATTTCCGCCAGGCTCAGTACCGCCTGGAAATTAAGGAGGAATGCCTTGTCTTCATCTTCTTCTGCTTTATCTACTGCTGTATAGGCAGCGCAGTTAATACAGGCATCGATCTGTTGGGCAGCAAAATAAGCGGCCAGGGCATCCGCGTCCGTGATATCAAGGTCCTGGTAGTCGGTATATAACAGGTTGAATTGCGGATAATCGCCTGCCACTTTTTGCAGGGCTTGTCCTAGTTGGCCGTTTCCGCCGGTAACAAGAATATTCTTCATGGCAAATGATCAGCTGTTAAAAATAAAGTTATGTTGAATATCTGCAAGCGTGGGCAGGATCAGGTCTTTGTCTGAAACCACCGCATCATCCAGGTTGATACCCCAGTCGATTCCCAGGGCGGGGTCATTATAGATGATGCCGCCTTCACTGCCTTTGTGGTAAAAGTTGTCGCATTTATACATTACTTCTGCTGTTTCACTGATCACTGCGTAACCATGCGCAAATCCTTTAGGGACCAGTAGTTGCAGTTTATTACTGGCGCTTAACTCAATGGCAAAAGATTTACCGTAAGTGGGGGAACCTTTGCGGATATCTACCACCGCATCTATGATGCTTCCTTCCAATACCCTTACCAGTTTTGTTTGTGCATGAGGTTCCAGCTGGTAGTGCAGTCCACGTAGTACACCATAGGTGGAACGGGCCTGGTTGTCCTGTACGAATTTATATTCAATACCTTCTGCACTGAAGGTACTGGCGTTATAGCTTTCGAAAAAGTAACCACGGTGATCGCCAAAAACTTTTGGCTCGTAAATTAACAGGTCAGGTATTCCGGTTTGTTGAAAAGGCATGTGTAATAACTAAAAGCTGTGAGCGGTTAGCTTATAAAAGCCAACCGCCGGCAGCTATCTTTTTTGATATTGTTCGTTATAATATTGCTGGTAGTTTCCGCTGGTAACATTGTTGAGCCAGGTTTCATTCTCCAGGTACCAGTCGACCGTTTTTTCCAGGCCTTCTTCAAACTGGAGAGAGGGTTCCCAGCCCAGTTCTTTATTGAGCTTGGTAGCGTCAATAGCATAGCGGAGATCATGCCCGGCCCTGTCCTTTACAAAAGTAATCAGCTGCGCAGAGGTGCCTTCTGGCCGCCCCAGCTTCTTATCCATGATTTTACACAATAATTGAATCAGGTCAATATTTTTCCATTCGTTGAATCCGCCTACATTATAGGTTTCTCCCACTTTCCCATGATGGAAAATAGTGTCAATTGCGCGGGCATGGTCATTTACGTATAACCAGTCGCGTATATTTTCCCCTTTTCCGTAAACGGGTACCGGCTTATTGTTTTTGATATTGTGAATAGCCAGCGGTATCAGCTTTTCAGGAAAATGATGAGAACCGTAGTTGTTGGAACAATTGGATATAACAGCTGGTAAGTGATAAGTATGATAATAGGCCATTACAAAATGATCCGAACTCGCTTTTGAAGCGGAGTAAGGAGAACGCGGATCGTAGGCGGTAGTTTCAAGAAAAAAACCTTCCTCTCCCAGTGATCCATACACTTCGTCCGTGGACACATGATAGAAAAGTTTCCCGTTCATGTTATCTTTCCAGTGTTTCCGTGCATTGTTCAGCAATACTGCAGTACCTAACACATTTGTTTTGATAAACGCCAGCGGGTCCATAATGGAGCGGTCTACATGGCTTTCCGCAGCCAGGTGAATCACACCGTCGAACTCGTACCTGGTGAAAAGGTCATCAACAAAAGATTCTTCCGTGATATCGCCCTTCTCAAAAATGTAATTCGGTTTATCTTTTACATCTGTCAGGTTTTCCAGATTACCGGCGTAGGTAAGAGCATCAAGATTTACGATCTGGTAGTCGGGATATTTATTGACAAATAGCCTTACCACATGTGAACCGATGAATCCCGCACCACCGGTAATTAATAGTTTTCGCTTCATTCCGGAGAAAAGTTTATTTTAATAAGGCTTCTTTAAAATATTCATAAGTGATCCTTAATCCTTCCTGTCTGCCTACTTTTGGTTCCCAACCTAACAGTGTACGTGCTTTGGTAATATCAGGCTGACGTTGTTTCGGATCGTCTTTTGGTAACGGATGGTAAACAATCTTTTGTTTTGAACCTGTTAATGCAATGATCTCTTCAGCAAACTGGTTCAATGTGATTTCCTGTGGATTGCCGATGTTAACAGGCAGGTGGTAGTCGCTTAATAATAAACGATAGATACCTTCCACGAGGTCATCTACATAACAGAAGGAACGGGTCTGGCTGCCGTCGCCAAATACGGTGAGATCCTGACCATTCAGCGCCTGGCTCATGAATGCGGGCAGTGCGCGACCGTCATTGAGTCGCATACGCGGACCGTAAGTGTTGAAGATACGGATGATACGGGTGTCTACACCGTGGAAATTATGATAAGCCATGGTAATAGATTCCAGGAATCTTTTGGCTTCATCATATACTCCCCTGGGACCTACGGGATTTACATTACCCCAGTATTCTTCCGGTTGCGGATGTACGTTTGGATCACCATATACTTCAGAAGTGGAAGCTACGAGGATACGTGCCTTTTTTTCCTTTGCCAGTCCCAGCAGGTTATGCGTTCCCAATGATCCTACTTTCAGCGTCTGGATAGGCATCTTGAGGTAATCAATGGGGCTGGCCGGGGAAGCAAAGTTCAGTATATAATCCAGTTTTCCCGGAACATGCACAAACTTGGTAACATCGTGGTGATAGTATTCAAATTCCGGTAACGGAAAAAGATGTTCTATATTTTTGATATTGCCGGTAAGGAGGTTGTCCATGCCTATTACATGAAAACCCTCTTTTATAAAACGATCACAAAGGTGGGAGCCAAGAAATCCAGCTGCACCGGCAATAAGTATTTTTTTCTTTTCCATGTTGTTGTTATAAGTAATTACAATGTTGCTGGTATACGTCCTACACTTTCGTAATGGTAACCGAGTTCTTTCATGCGGGAGACTTCGAAAAGATTTCTGCCGTCAAAAATAGCCTGATTTTTAAGACTGGCCGAAATTTTATGGAAGTCAGGAGTCCTGAATACACTCCATTCTGTAGCAATAATCAGCGCATCTGCGTTTTCCAGGCAAGTGTATTGATGTTCGGCGTAGATGATTTTATCTCCCACTACCTGTTTTACATTTGCCATAGCTTCCGGATCAAAAACACTTACAGTGGCGCCTTCTGCCAGCAATGCTTCAATAATGTACAATGCCGGTGCTTCCCTGATGTCATCTGTATTGGGTTTGAAGGCAAGTCCCCAGAGCGCAAAATGCTTGCCCTTCAGATCGTTTTTAAAGAAACTTTTTATTTTCGGAAGAAGAAACAGCTTCTGATTTTCATTTACATCCATTACGGCATTCAGTATCTTAAATTCGTACTGTGCATCCTGCGATGACTTTACCAATGCCTGTACATCCTTGGGGAAACAGCTGCCGCCGTATCCGATACCCGGGAAAAGGAAGCGCTTACCAATACGGTCATCACTACCAATACCCTTGCGCACCATATCTACATCAGCGCCGAGTCTTTCACATAATACCGCAATTTCATTCATGAAGGAAATCTTTGTGGCCAGGAAGGAATTGGCAGCATACTTGGTGAGTTCTGCCGATTTTTCATCCATGAAAAGAATAGGATTTCCTTGTCTCACAAAAGGAGCATACAATTCTCCCATTACTTTGCGTGCCCTTTCAGACATAGTGCCAATCACCACCCTGTCTGGTTTCATGAAGTCGTCTACCGCCACTCCCTCACGTAAAAATTCGGGGTTGGAAACTACATCAAATGGGGTTTTACAATTTTTCGCGATGGCAGCGATTACCTTTTCTGCGGTACCCACAGGTACGGTGCTTTTGTCTACGATAACTTTGTAGTCAGTCATAATTTTACCCAGGTGCTCTGCTACATTCAGCACAAAGGAAAGATCTGCAGCTCCGTCTGCTCCCGGAGGGGTAGGCAATGCAAGGAAAATTACTTCAGCATCCTTAATGCCCTCTTCCAAACTAGTGGTAAAGAACAAACGTTCCTCTTTGAGGTTGCGCTCAAATAATTTTTCCAGGCCAGGTTCATAAATAGTAATTTGACCTGACGAAAGCTTTTTTACTTTGTTGACATCAATGTCTACACAAGTGACATCATTTCCTGTTTCGGCAAAACAAGTCCCGGTTACAAGACCTACATAACCAGTTCCTACTACTGTAATTTTCATGCGGGGTGATTATTTTAAAAATGATTTAACGGATTGGATAATGTGCTCCAATTGATCGGGATCCATTTCAGTGTGTATTGGCAAGGAAATCACCTTTGTGGTGAGACTATCGGTTACGGGAAGATCAAAGGCTGCGCCACCAAAGTGCTCGAACATTTTCTGGCGGTGGGCAGGAACAGGATAATATATCATTGCAGGCACCTCTTTTTCTGCCAGGTATTTCTGCAGCTCATTTCTGTCAGCGCCATTTAACTGCAGTGTATACTGATGAAATACATGGTAGCTGTAAGGAGCGCGATAAGGTGTTGTTATTTGTGGCATATCAGCAAATGCAGCATCATAAGCATCTGCCACTGCACGACGTGCAGTAATATATTGATCGAGTAATGGAAGTTTAATACGCAATACGGCTGCCTGTACAGAATCGAGACGGGAGTTGCAGCCTACGACATCATGATAATAGCGGGCAGATTGGCCATGATTGGCAACCATGCGGATTTTCGCCGCCAGTTCATCATCATTTGTAAAAATGGCGCCACCATCACCATAGCAACCCAGATTTTTTGAAGGGAAGAAAGAAGTGCAGCCAATATGACCAATAGCACCGGCTTTTTTCTTTGTGCCGTCGCTAAAAGTATAATCGGCGCCAATAGCCTGGGCATTATCTTCAATCACGTACAGTTTATGTTTTGCCGCCAGCGCCATCAACGGTTCCATATCCGTTACATGACCGTATAAATGTACCGGCACGATGGCTTTGGTTCTGGGGGTAATTGCTTTTTCTATGGCAGCTACATCCACACAGTAGGTTTGAGGATCTACATCCACAAAAACGGGTTTCAGTTGTAACAGGGCGATTACCTCTGCGGTGGCTATGAAAGTGAATGAAGGGGTTATTACCTCATCGCCTGGTTCCAGTCCGAGCGCCATCATGGCAATTTGAAGCGCATCTGTACCATTTGCACAGGGAATCACATGCTTTACGTCCAGGTATGACTGCAATTCAGTGCTAAACTTCTGAACCGCGCCACCATTAATAAAAGCGGAACTATCCAGCACTTCGCCGATGGCTGCATCTACCTGTGATTTAATCTTCGTATACTGGCGTTTCAAGTCTACCATCTGAATCGGAACCATATGATCGTATATTTTTATTTTGTTTAAAGTGTGCAAATTTACAAATTTTGGGATTGGCTGGGGATTATCTTTGCATTCAGCTGAAAATTAAGTAAAAGTACGCAGGCGAATGATAGCAACAGGAATTTATAATGCAGGGCTTCAATTGTATAAAGCGGGAGTTCACCTGGCCGCATTGGCAGGTAAAACCAAAGCCCGGCGCTGGCTGGAAGGCCGGCAAAACTGGCAATCGCGTATGCGGAAGGACGGAATCGGCTCCCGTCCGGTAGTATGGATCCATGCTGCCTCCCTGGGGGAATTTGAGCAGGGGAGGCCGGTGCTGGAGGCAATCCGCGCTGCCTGGCCCTCCTACGAAATTTTGTTAACATTTTTTTCGCCTTCGGGGTATGAGGTCCGGAAAGACTATAAAGGCGCCGACTATGTTTATTACCTGCCCCTGGATACCCGCAGCAACGCCCGGGATTTTATAGATATTGTTCAGCCCGCCCTGGCTATCTTTATAAAATACGAATTCTGGTATCATTACCTGACTACCCTCCATCAAAGGAATATCCCGACCCTGCTGGTATCTGGCATTTTCCGGCCCGATCAGGTATTTTTTAAGGGGTACGGCAACATGTTCCGCGGCCTCCTGCGCCACCTGACACATATTTTTGTACAGAATGAGGCATCCCTTCAATTACTTCGCGGAATAGGGTTGCAAAATAGCAGCATCAGCGGGGATACACGGTTCGACCGGGTGGCCGCCCTGCTCAATGAATACCGGGAATTGCCTGAAATTTCCGTTTTTGCCGGCGAAAAGCGATTAGTCGTAGCCGGTAGTACCTGGCCATCCGATGAAAAAATCCTGGGCGACTGGTGGAAAGAAAAGGAAGAAACAGACGTAAAGCTGGTCCTTGCACCCCATGAAATTGATGATCACCATATCCAGTCGATACTGGCTTTGTTTCCGGATGCGCAGCGCTTCTCTGAACTAAAACAAGGAAATAACAGGCCGGCGGATGTATTGATCATAGATAATATCGGCATGCTCACTACGCTCTATCGTTATGCTGCTATCACTTATGTTGGAGGGGGCTTTGGCAAGGACGGCATACACAATATACTGGAGCCGGCCGTTTACAGCAAGCCGGTAATCATAGGACCGGAATTCGGGAAATACTTCGAAGCAGTGGAACTGGTGGCCGCGGGTGGCGCATTGGTAGTACATAATTACAGAAACCTCCACACCTGTATGGAGATGCTCCTGGCCGACAAGGTAGCCTGTGCTGAAGTAGCCGCCATCGCCGGAAACTATGTAGCCGCCAATACCGGAGCTACCCAAAAGGTGTTAGATTATATTCAGGAGAAACGTTTTTTGAGCAACGAATAGAAGTGTTGCACCAGGTGATGGTCGTCTTCCCATCCCTGTATAATTTTTATTTCACGCTGGATCCAGTAATCCGCTTCCTGGAGATTACTACATTCATTGATGGTTTTGATAGAACGTTCGTACAGGTCGCGGTCGCCCCGGAACAGCTCCTGGATGAACTGGTATTTTTCATTGATACCAATGGCCTGCCGCAGGTCATTAATAGGCATCTCACCAAGTTTCTGCGCTACTTCTACCTGTTGTTGCCGCAAACGATCGTTTAGTGAAGTACCGTTGCTGCCGGCAAGTTCGTTGAGGTCTTTTCGGAGTTCGCCGTTGTTGGCCACCGGCGGCGTGTTTTTTACAGGTTGTATATCGTCGAACAGGGTAGCAGCCTGCGCGGGTTTTGTTTTTTCAACAGGAGATTGATTAATTGCCAGCGTGGGAATGGGTTGTGCGGTGACAACCGGTTCCGGTTTGGGCGGCACCAGGTCGGCCGCCGGAGGCACAGCCGCTATCGGCGTTTCCACCGGTGTGGCTTTGGGCATTTCCACGGGTTTAGGGACTTCCGCCGGTTTGCCGGCTGAAGGTTCTTCCGTCCTGGATGCGCGGCCATTAATATCTTCGGTAAGTATTACCGTATTACGGGTAGGCGTATCGTTTAGCCTGGCTGCACGGGTATTGATATCTTCAGGCTCAGCGGTGGCAATTGGTGCTTCCGCCGGTTTATTTGAAGGTAATGTTGTAGTTTGCGGCGCAGTTGCTGCCGGCGCTGGTACCGTTATCGGTTGTTGCGCAGGCATGATCACCGCGATATTTCCCTGTGTAGATTGCACCTGTTGCTGATGCAGCTTGTTACGCGCATGCAACACCTCTGCCTGGAGCAATTGCGCGTAATACGAAATTGCAGAAAGCTCAGCCCCGGAATTTTTTAATTCCTGTAGTTTTTCAATTAATGCATTAATTTTTTCCATGCCTTAATTGTTAACGGGTTAGTGATAGAAATTATTTTATTTTCATAAAATTAGAATATTTTAATTAATTAATAATCAAATTAGTATAATATGTTTATTGAACCTTCTCTTGCAGGAGGGCGGAGGGGCTGGATCGAGGTAATTTGCGGCTCTATGTTTTCGGGGAAAACCGAAGAACTGATCCGCCGGCTCAAACGGGTACGTATCGCCAATTTAAAGGTGGAAATATTCGGACCTGCCATAGATACCCGGTTTGATGAAAGAAGCCTTACGTCGCATGACGACAATAAAATCATTTCCACACCAATAGAAAATTCCCAGCAAATCCTGTTGCTGGCCCAGGAAGTAGACGTGGTGGGTATTGATGAAGCACAGTTTTTTGACGATGAGTTACCCAATGTATGTGATCAGCTGGCGCTTCGTGGGGTACGTGTAATCGTTGCGGGGCTGGATATGGATTTCACAGGCAAGCCATTTGGTCAGATGCCCTTCCTGCTGGCAAAAGCAGATTATATTACCAAGTTACACGCCATCTGTGTGAAGTGCGGTCATATTGCCAATTACTCTTACCGTAAATCGGCATCAAAAGAAACATTGTTGCTGGGAGAGAAGGATCTGTATGAACCGAGATGCAGGCATTGCTATTACGAAAATGTATGATAAAGTAAAAAGGAAGGTCAGCGACCTTCCTTTTTACTTTATGCCTGTTGTTTCACTTTAAAGGTAAATTTCTTCTGGGTCAGATAGCTGAAAGTCACTACCAGCACAGTGGTACAGATCTTACCTACGGTGGCATACAAGTGCAGGTGGTCCACAAATATCTTCATTAATAAATAGTTCAGTACAATACAGATGCCTACCAGCATGAAGTAACGGAGCAATTGTACGCGTCCGCGTAAATTGGATTCAGAGAACACTACATATTTGCTGAGCAGGAAACCGGTAGGAAAGGTAACCGCCATGGACATAAAGAGGGCAGCGATATGCGCACTCATGCTAACCGGCCCCAGGTGCACCATTTGCTGGTGCAGTATAAAATTATAACACACATAATACAGGCATATATCCAACACCGTATTGCCTCCGCCACATGCTAAGTAGCGGAAGGTTTGCCAGGGCATCACCTTCGAAAAGGGCTGGTAAAAGAACTGAAGGATCTGTAAGATGACGTTACGTAACATAATTAAAATTGGCGCAAAGTTATGCGTTTTCGGGTTTTCAGGAAACACTTTAACGAAAGTTAACAACTGTTTTGGCTTATCTTAACATATTCCTTTTTTTCCAGGCCGATTCACGTGGATGATTGCTGATAGCCGCTTCCTGTAAATTTATATTGTTTTGCTGCCATACGTATGCAGCCAGGATAGCCGCCAGTTTATTAACATCTGCTTCGTCTGTAAGCAGCGACTGTGGCGTAAAATATTTATTGATAAAGTTGGTGTCGAAGTCTCCTTCAATGAAGGCAGGCTGCTGCAGCGCCCATTTACCGAAAGGCAGGGTGGTTTTGATCCCTTTTACCTGGTATTCTTCAATGGCGCGGATCAGGCGAAGCCGGGCTTCTTCCCGGTTGCTGCCCCAGGCGATGAGCTTGGCAATCATCGGATCGTAGTAAATGGGAATATCCATGCCCTGCTCATATCCGTCATCCACCCGCACGCCATAACCCTGCGGACGGATATAGGATTCGAGTTTACCGGTGTCCGGCAGAAAGTTATTGCCCGGATCTTCAGCGCAGATACGCAGTTCAATGGCATGGCCATTTATTTTCAGGCTTTCCTGGGTGAAAGATAATTTTTCTCCCCGGGCCACCTTAATCTGTTCTTTTACGAGGTCGAGGCCGGTGATCAGTTCCGTAACCGGATGCTCCACCTGCAGGCGGGTATTCATTTCCAGGAAGTAGAAGTTCAACTGGTCATCTACCAGGAATTCCACGGTGCCGGCGCCATAATAGTTGCAGGCTTTGGCCACATCTACGGCACACTGGCCCATAGCGGCGCGGATGGCCGGTGTGAGGCAGGACGACGGCGCCTCTTCAATCAGCTTCTGGTGGCGTCTTTGAATGGAACACTCCCTTTCAAATAAATATACACAGTTGCCGTGGCGATCGCCCAGTACCTGTATTTCTATATGCCGTGGAGAACCCACATACTTTTCTATAAATACGGCATCGTCACCAAAGGCGCTGAGGGCTTCGCTTTTAGCCATCCTGATCTGCTCATCCAGTTCTTCCGGGGCATTAACCACCCTCATTCCTTTACCACCACCACCGGCGGAAGCTTTGATCAGGATTGGAAAGCCTGTTTTCTTTACCACTTCCCTGGCCTCTTCCACGCTGCGTAAGGGCGTTTCTGTGCCCGGAACCATGGGAACGCCGAATTTCTGCGCCGCCTGTTTGGCAGCCAGCTTACTGCCCATTACCTCAATGGAAGCGGCAGACGGACCAATGAATGTAATACCGGCATCCGTTACCTGCTGCGCAAAACGGGCATTTTCACTTAAAAAACCGTATCCCGGGTGAATGCCATCCGCTCCTTTTTCTTTAGCCACGGCAATTATTTTTTCGCCCAGCAGGTAAGATTGATTGGAAGGTGCGGGACCAATGCAAACGGCTTCATCTGCATATTGTACAAAAGGCATGGAACGATCCGCTTCGGAATATACCGCCACTGTTTTTATACCCATTTCATGTGCGGAACGCATAATGCGTAATGCAATCTCTCCCCGATTGGCAACCAGAATTTTCTTCATCAGCAGTTTGCTTTTAACAAGGCCCCTTTGCTATGGGGATGTCATTTTTTAATGAGGGGCTAAATATACTTAAAAATGGGTAACGGCTGAAAGCTAATTGTGAATAACTATCTTTGCGCCTGATCATGAAAAAAAGCAATCCCATACATCAGACACTTACCCTTGTGAAAAAGGATCTTACGCTGGAATTACGCCAGCAGTATGCTTTTTATGGGGTACTGCTCTATATTGTGTCTACTGTTTTTGTTATCAACCTGATGATGGGAAGACCGGACGACAAAGTATGGAATGCCCTTTTCTGGGTGATACAGCTGTTTGTGGCGGTAAATGCCGTCGCTAAAAGTTTCATGCAGGAAAGCAGGGGACGGCTCCTGTATTTTTATTCCCTGGTGAATCCGCGCTGTTTTATTGCGGCCAAACTGATCTATAATGTGATATTAATGACCCTCATGAGCATTATTGCTCTGGTTTGCAGCATTGCGTTCCTGGGCAATCCCATTATCAACCCCGTTTATTTTGTGGGGATGGTGCTCCTGGGCGGTACCAGTATCTCCCTGTTATTTACTATGCTGGCGGCTATTGCCGCCCAGGCCAATCACAATGCTGCACTGATGGCCGTGATGGGTTTCCCCCTGATTATGCCGGTGCTGATGCTGCTGGCCAACATCTCTTTATCTGCCTTTGTAACGGTATATCAGCCGGAACTGCCTAAAATGTTCCTGTTGCTCGGGGGAATGGATATACTGGTTATTGCCCTGACAATGATCCTTTTCCCGTTTTTGTGGAAAGACTGATATTAGAAATATCAAACAAAAAGCTCACTTCTGTAAAGGATATTTAACGGGGAATTACTGCCGTTGGATAAACTTAAAATCCCCGAAAATCTTTGTGATTAGGTTTAAAACGTGTAGGTTTGCCCCCGAATATAGCTATTAAAAAATGGCCAGACATTGGTGGAAAGCATTAGCGATACTGCTTCTTTTATATGTAATTATCGCCGGGTTCACTGTTAAAATACCTATAATAGGAACCAACGGACAATCATCCCGCGGATTGTTCTTTCACGTACCGATGTGGATATGTATGTATACCATGTACACCATATCTATTATCAACTCGCTGCTTTATCTGTCGAAATACGATTTAAAGAAAGATGTGATTGCCTCCAGCGCTGCGGGAGTGGGTACTTTCTTCGGCGTATTGGGCTTCGCAACAGGTACGCTCTGGGCTACCTATACCTGGGGCGGCACGCTTACAGACGATCCCAAACAGATGTGCACCGCCATCGCCATTCTTATCTATATGGCTTACCTGGTGCTGCGCATGAGCATACACGACCTCGACAAACGGGCACGGATATCCGCAGTTTTTAACATTTTTGCCTTTGCATTGCTGATACCCTTAACCTATATCATTCCCCGCATGGTGGACTCCCTGCATCCGGGAAGCGCTACCACACCAGGCTTTGCGTCAAAAGATACTGATGGCTCCATGAAACTGGTGTTGTATCCCGCCTTTATTGGCTGGACCCTGCTGAGTGTGTGGATATTCACGCTGGTAGTACGTTACAGGAAATTACAGCTTAAAAATATTTTTAAATGATCAATAGAGCGTTTTCATTTTGCCTGACCCTGGCCTTGCTATTCATTTCGGTACTGGCAAATGCACAACAGCAGAATACAGAGAAAGGAGCGGTCAACGAATTCTTCCGCAGCAACGATAAAATTTATGTCATTGTTGGTGTTTTAGTGATCATCTTCCTGGGAATCGTATTATTTCTTATCAATCTCGACAGAAAGATCGGTAAGCTGGAAGAAAAAGATAAAAATCAGTAACCCAAAAATTTAAAATCTAATCGTTATACCAAAACAATAATTTATGTCGCAAGATCAGCATTATAGCTTCTTCCAGAGTGTGGAGAAAAGCTTCGACAAAGCAGCTGCATTCACTAAATGGGACAAAGGTATCCTGGAGCAGATCAAGGCCTGCAACGCCGTTTACCAGATTAAATTCCCGGTGAGAATAGGCGATTCTGTGCAGGTAATTGAAGCTTACCGCGTACAACATTCACATCATAAACTTCCCTGCAAAGGTGGTATCCGCTTCAGCGATGAAGTAAACCAGGACGAAGTAATGGCCCTGGCATCCCTGATGACCTACAAATGCGCCATTGTGAACGTGCCGTTTGGTGGTGCCAAAGGTGGTTTGAAAATCAACCCCCGCAATTATACGCCCTTCCAGCTGGAAGCGATTACCCGCCGTTATACTGCGGAACTGGTAAAGAAAAACTTTATCGGACCAGGTACAGATGTTCCTGCTCCTGATTACGGTACAGGCGAAAGAGAAATGAGCTGGATCCTGGATACTTACATGAGCTTGCGCCCGGGTGAAATTGACGGCTACGGTTGCGTTACCGGTAAACCTGTATCACAGGGCGGTGTACGCGGTCGTACAGAAGCAACCGGTTTAGGTGTGTTCTATGGTTTACGCGAACTGTGTAACATCAAGGAAGACATGGACCGCCTCGGTCTTACTACCGGCATAGAAGGAAAAAGAGTGATTGTACAGGGAATGGGTAACGTGGGTTACCACGCTGCCAAATACTTCCATGAAGCAGGCGCCAAAGTAATCTGCCTGATCGAGTGGGATGGTGCCATCTATAACGAACAGGGTATGAATCCTGATGAAGTACTGATGCACAAAAAAGCCACCGGTTCTATCGTAAACTTCGCCGGCGCTACCAACCTCAATAAAAATACAGATGGCCTGGAGCTGGATTGTGAAATCCTGATCCCTGCTGCCCTGGAAAATGTAATTGATAAACACAATGCTCCCAACGTTAAAGCAAAGATCATCGGTGAAGCTGCCAATGGTCCTTTAACACCGGAAGCGGATGAAATCCTGAATAAGAAAGGAGTGATTGTGGTGCCGGATATGTTCCTGAACGCCGGCGGTGTAACCGTTTCTTATTTCGAATGGCTGAAAAACCTCAGCCACGTACGCTACGGCCGTTTGGGCAAACGCTTTGATGAAAATATGAACATTCATATCCTGCAAACCATCGAAGAGCTGACCGGCAAAACCGTTTCCGATAAAGAAAGAAAATTCATTGCCCATGGCGCGGATGAAGTAGACCTGGTATATTCCGGCCTGGAAGAAACCATGCACGCTGCCCTCCACGAAGTCCGCGATGTAATGATGGCAAACCCGCAGATCCATGATATGCGTACAGCCGCTTACGTAGTAGCCATTAACAAAGTAGGCGCGGCTTACGAGCAACTGGGCATTTTCCCTTGATGCGCTTAGCGCGCCTTCGGCGCGGGGAAATTGTCTTGGAGCACTGATTACGCTGATTTTACTGATTAGCTTGATTTTTACTTTTAGGATTTGATAAATATTTAGGGGAGATAAAAGCGAATATATCCGCTTTTATCTCCCCTAATCTTTTAAAATCAAAAATGATCAAATCAAGCAAATCAGTAAAATCAGCGTAATCAGTGCTCCAAGACAATTTCCCCGCGCCGAAGGCGCGCTAAGCAAACCCCGGCAACTCGCGCAGGAACCGCCATTTATTTTCGGCCGCCACGTAATTGCCGCAGAAGGTGTTCAGGCCGTTGGTGATCACCAGGTAGGTGGCGGGAATTACCATGTTATAGCGGATCACCTGCTGCATGGTGTGCTCGGTGAGCGGTACATTCATTTCTTTGCATTCCACCAGCATCCAGGGCTGTGTTGCACGGTTGTATATTACGATGTCGAATCGCTTCTTCATCTCTCCCAGAAAAATTTCCTTTTCAATACCTATCAGGGATGCCGGGTAATTCAGCACTTTCACCAGGTAGTTCAGGAAATTTTGCCGTACCCACTCTTCCGGTGTGAGTACCACATATTTTTTACGGAAGCGGTCAAAGATGAGTTCTTTGCTGCCTTCTTTCATAATTTTGAAATCGGGTGGAGGGAAGCTGATCGCGATCAAGATATAACTGATTTAATACCATTGCGAAGATAGTTACATTAGGATAATATTGAGGTTAGCGAACAAAACCTTATATTTGCTTGTCAAAAAGCTATGAAGACAAAAGACGAAATTGTAGCTAACTGGCTGCCCCGCTACACGGGTGAGAAACTGGATCAATTTGGCTCCCACATCCTCCTCACCAACTTCAGTAATTATGTAACAATGTTTGCCGAATGGAACAACGTGGAAATCGTTGGCGTTGGCCGGCCTATGCAATGCGCTACGGCAGGTGATATTACCATTATCAACTTTGGTATGGGAAGTCCGGGTGCTGCTACCGTAATGGACCTGTTATCTGCCATCTCCCCGAAAGCGGTATTATTCCTCGGAAAATGCGGCGGATTAAAAAAGAAGAATAACATCGGCGACCTGATACTGCCTATCGCCGCTATCCGCGGGGAAGGTACCAGCAACGATTATTTTCCCCCGGAAGTACCCGCACTGCCTGCATTTGCTTTGCAAAAAGCCATTTCCACCACGATCCGTGATTCCGGCTACGATTACTGGACAGGCACCTGCTATACCACCAACAGGCGTGTATGGGAGCATGATGCCGCATTTAAACAATACCTGGAAAAGATAAGAGCAATGGCAGTGGATATGGAAACAGCCACCATCTTTTCTGTTGGTTTCTTTAACAAGATTCCTACCGGTGCTTTATTGCTGGTATCTGATCAGCCGATGGTGCCGGAAGGCGTAAAAACGGAAGAAAGCGACAAAAAGGTGACCACTAAATTTGTGGAACGCCATCTTAAAGTAGGCATCGACTCCTTACAGAAGCTGATTGAAAGTCACCAGACCGTGAAGCACCTGCGTTTTTAGAATTGTTGTATCTTCCGGGTATGCTTTCCACGCGGGTAGAGATACAGGACCTGGAGGTAACATTCAGGTCCGGACAAACAACAACAACAGCTGTTAATCAGATTTCCCTTTCCATAGGAAAGGGTGAAATTGTAGGCGTAGTAGGAGAATCCGGTTCCGGAAAATCCGTTACTGCCCTTTCGCTTATGCGACTCATTGATATGCCTGGTACCATCTCCGGTGGAAAGATCCTTTACCAGGCTGCAGATGAAACAGCAGTAAACCTGCTGCAGTTGCCTGATGCTACCATGCGTAGCTTCCGCGGCAACGAAATTGCCATGATTTTTCAGGAACCCATGACGGCGCTGAATCCGCTGCATACCTGCGGAGAGCAGGTGGCGGAGGCGATCCGTTTGCATACCGGCGTAAGCCGCAAGGCCGCCCGCGGGGAAGTGATCGCCCTCTTCCAAAAGGTAAAGCTCCCTGATCCGGCAGCGATCATGGACCGTTATCCCCACGAAATTTCCGGCGGACAAAAACAACGGGTCATGATCGCGATGGCCATCTCCTGCCATCCCCGCCTGCTCATCGCCGATGAGCCCACTACAGCGCTGGATGTTACCGTGCAAAAAGCTATACTGGAACTACTCCGGGAACTGCAACAGCAGATGGAGATGAGCGTTATTTTTATTACCCATGATTTAGGCGTGGTAGCGGAAATAGCGGAAAGGGTAGTGGTGATGTATAAAGGGAATATTGTGGAAGAAGGAACGGTGAAAGAGGTGTTCCTGCATCCGCAACACCCGTACACAAAGGGGCTGCTGGCTTGCCGGCCCCCGCTGGATAAACGTTTGGTGAGATTGCCCGTGATCCGGGATTTTATGGAGACGGACTCACGGGGACAGATACACGAAAAAGCCGGAGCCATCCGGGATGTGATGCAGTCGCTGGTAATCCCTGACGCAGTGCTGCGGCAGCGGGAGCAACAGCTGGCAGCCGCGCCACCTCTGCTGGAGGTGCATCAGCTGAAAACGTGGTTTCCCGTGAAAAGGAGTATCACCGGCAAAGTGCTGCAATGGGCCAAAGCCGTGGACGATGTGAGCTTCCGGGTAATCACCGGTGAAACGCTTGGGCTGGTAGGCGAATCTGGTTGTGGTAAAACCACTTTGGGCCGGTCGCTGCTAAGACTTGCAGAACCAACCGCAGGAAGTATTATTTATAAAGGACAGGATATACGCAGTTTGTCGGCCACCGGGATGCGTGCGCTGCGGAAGGATATGCAACTGATTTTCCAGGACCCATACGCATCGCTGAATCCCCGGAAAACCATTGGGGCCGCTATCCTGGAGCCAATGAAAGTGCATGGTTTGTATGGTACGGAGCGGCAGCAGCAAGCAAAAGTGCAGGAATTACTGGAGAAGGTGAATCTGCTGCCGGAGCATTTTAACCGTTACCCGCATGAATTTTCCGGCGGTCAACGGCAACGGATTGTGATAGCGCGTGCCCTGGCGGTGGAACCCTCTTTTATCATCTGTGATGAATCGGTAGCTGCGCTGGATGTAAGTGTGCAGGCGCAGGTGCTGAACCTGCTGATCCGTTTACGGGAAGAGCTGGGCTTTACGTGTATTTTTATTTCACACGATCTTTCCGTGGTAAGGTTTATCAGCGACCGGATGATGGTGATGCAGAAAGGAAAGATTGTAGAACAGGGCGCAGCCGACAGGGTGTATAACCATCCGGAAAACCCGTATACGCAACAACTGATAGCAGCCATTCCTAAAGGAATATAATATATAATTATCTGGTTATTATACGTTATACATCATTTTTTGATGATGTAGATAATAATTGATAACTTTGCACCTCTAAAATTTATTCATACCGTAATATGAAACTATCACAGTTCAAATTCGATCTTCCTTTAAATCTGATCGCCCAGCACCCTACCAAGACAAGAGATGAATCACGTTTAATGGTGGTACATCGTAATACCGGCAAAATTGAGCACAAAGTATTCAAGGACATCCTCGGTTATTTCAACGACAAGGATGTAATGATTGTGAACAATACAAAGGTATTTCCGGCAAGGTTATATGGCCGTAAAGAAAAAACAGGAGCAAAAATTGAGGTATTCCTGCTGCGTGAGCTGAACAAGCAAAACCGCCTGTGGGATGTAATTGTTGACCCGGCGCGTAAAATCCGCGTAGGTAACAAATTGTATTTTGGCGACGACGAGACGTTGGTAGCAGAGGTAATTGATAACACTACTTCAAGAGGCCGTACCATCCGTTTTTTATTCGAAGGTAATGATGAAGAGTTCAAACAGGTGCTTGATCAGCTGGGAGAAACGCCATTGCCTAAGTATATAAAACGCAAACCGGAAGACGAAGATAAAGAGCGTTATCAGACCGTGTATGCCAAGTACGAGGGCGCTGTAGCTGCACCTACTGCAGGTTTGCACTTCAGCCGTGAGTTGATCAAACGTTTGGAAATTAAAGGTGTTAAGTTTGCAGAAGTAACGCTGCACACGGGTTTAGGTACTTTCCGCCCTATTGAAGTGGAAGACCTGAGCAAACACAAAATGGATGCGGAGTATTTTCATATTGAAGAACACGCGGTGAAAGTGGTAAACAAAGCGAAAGAAGAAAACCGCAAGATCTGTGCTATTGGTACTACCTCTGTACGTGCTGTAGAATCTTCCGTAACTGCGCAAAACCACCTGAAAGCAGCTGAAGGATGGACGAATACGTTCATTCATCCGCCATATGATTTTGCCATTCCAAATTCATTGGTAACGAACTTCCACCTGCCTAAAACCAGCCTGCTCATCATGACCTGCGCTTTTGCAGGATATGACCTGGTCATGGAGGCTTACCAGCAGGCGATTAAAGAGAAATACCGTTTCTTCAGCTATGGTGATGCCATGCTGATCGTTTAATTACAAAGCACTTTTCGGGGATTTTCTTATTCAGCCAACTGGATAAGAAAATCCCCGATCTTTTTTTATGGAATATAAAAAAGTTGCTATCATAGTTGCCGGCGGGTCCGGTACCCGGATGCAGAGCGCTGTTCCCAAACAGTTCCTGGAGCTGTCCGGTAAACCTGTATTGTACCACACTATTGCCGCTTTTGCGACCGCCTTTCCGGATATGGAAATTGTGCTGGTGCTTCCTGAAGCTCATTTTACTTTCGCCAACCACATCCTGCAGGCTTTTGATAAACTGCCGGACATCGCCATTATAAAAGGAGGAAATACCCGCTTTCATTCTGTACAGAATGGATTGCAGCAGGTAAAACACCCGTCGGTGGTATTTGTACACGACGGGGTGCGTCCGCTGGTATCCACTACGTTGATCCGTGCCTGTTATGAAGCAGCGCTTATCCATGGTAGTGCTATCCCGGTGATTGATATGAAAGACAGTATCCGGGAGATATCAGACGGCAGCAATGCTGCTGTGGACCGCGACCGTTTCAGGATTATCCAGACGCCGCAAACATTTCTTTCGGAGTTGATCCTGCCCGCCTTTGAACTGCCCTATGATCCGTTGTTTACGGATGAAGCCACCGTAGTGGAACGGCTGGGGTATCCTGTGTATCTGCTGCCGGGAGAAGAGTCCAATATTAAAATTACGAAACCGCTTGATCTTGCTATTGCAGAAGTGTTGCTGAAGGAGCGTAGCTAAAGTGCCTGTCATAGAAGATAACGTTACCTGCGGGTAAAGCCTGCTGCTTTTGCAGTATTGGCCAAAACGACGAATGCCGTAACCCGGCGATTGGTAAGCGTATCACTGTTGCATAATTACCTCGCCGGGTTACAAGCATAACTATTTAGCGGAGGCTGTTTCAGACAGACCTTTATTTATTTTTGCGAGGATCTGGTGGGCTACATCCATTGCCTGCAGGCCGTCGATTGCATTTACGGCAACCGGTTTATTTTGCAGGATGCTGTCGCGGAACATTTCCAGTTCCATACGGATGGCATTGGATTGTTTTATTTCCGGGTTATCGATGGCGATTGTTTTTCTGCCGCTGTTGGTTTCAATATCCAGGGTAAACAAGCCTTCGTCTTCCGGTGTTTTGAGTTTGATGATCTCTGTTTTTTTATCGAGGAAATCGATGCCGATGTAAGCATCTTTCTGGAAGAGGCGCATTTTGCGCATCTTTTTCAGGGAGATACGGCTGGAAGTGAGATTGGCTACGCAGCCATTATGGAATTCGATGCGTACGTTGGCGATATCCGGCGTGTCGCTCATAACTGCTACTCCGCTGGCGGAGATGCGGCTCACGGTGGATTTCACGATGCTCAGCACGATGTCGATGTCGTGGATCATCAGGTCGAGGATAACGCTTACGTCTGTACCGCGGGGATTGAATTCTGCGAGGCGGTGTACTTCAATGAACATGGGTTTGAGATCATATCCCCGGAGTGCGAGATAAGCGGGATTGAATCTTTCCACGTGGCCTACCTGGAATTTTATATTCGCTTCTTCCACCAGTTTAACCAATGTTTTGGCTTCGTCCATGGTGTTGGTCATGGGTTTTTCCACGAATATGTGTTTGCCGTTACGGATGGCCAGTTCGCATAATTTGAAGTGCAGGGTGGTTGGCGCCACAATATCAATGGCGTCTACCGACAGTATCAGTTCTTCCGCGGTGGTATACCGCTGAATATTATATTGCTCGGAGATGCTGGCTGCATTTGCATTGTTGGGATCATAGAAGCCTACTACTTCTACGTCTTTCATAGTGGCCAGTTGAGAGAGGTGTATCTTACCTAAATGTCCTACGCCGAAGAGTCCTATTTTGAGCATATGGAAAATGAATAAATATGTGCGAAAGTAAAACACATTTCGGGATTTATATCATCCCTTCTTCCGCGAGGCTGTAATACCCGGTTTCGGATACAATGATATGATCCATTACCTGGATATCGAAGAGCATTCCCATATCTTTTATGCGGCTGGTAATCCGGAGATCGGCCTGGCTGGGGCGGAGGCTGCCGGAAGGATGGTTATGGCAGAGTAATAACTTGGTGGCGCCTGTATCCAGTGCTTCCCGGAAAATAATGCGGGGATCCACTACCGTGCTGGTGATGCCGCCGGTACTGAGGTGGCGGTAATGAAGCACTTTGTTGGCGTGGCTGAGGAACAGGACATGGAAGGTTTCATAGGGCTGGTCTGCAAGCATGGGCTTGAAAAACATAGCTGCATCCGATCCGTTGTTGATCACTGTTTTTTTATGGATGGTGCCGGCTTGCCGCCTGCGGGCCAGCTCCATAGCGGCCAGTATGGTAACAGCCTTGGCATAACCCACTCCCCGGATTTTTTGCAGCTTTTTTACGTTTATTTTTCCCAGTTCGGAGAGGTTGTTATTGGCCAGGTGCAGGATTTCCTTTGCCAGCTCAAGGGCGGATTTGCTTTTATGCCCTGTATGCAGCAGGATTGCCAGTAACTCTGCATCGCTTAGCGCAGTAGGGCCTATATTGATCAGTTTTTCTCTTGGCTTTTCATTATCCGGCCATTTATGAATAGCCAGGTGGGGAGCCGGGTTAACATCAACAAACATGACTTATTCCATTTATCCAAATATACGAACCTAACATGACACACCTGTTCTTCCAAACACATTTTTCTTTTCCTTTTACCAGGGGATCGTTATAAAATCGTTATATTCGGTACCGATCGTTATGGGAATTTTTCGGGACCTATTATCTTTTAAAACGTTATGATAATGTGACAATTATAGCTGATTTTTAACAGCTATATAATTTGTATTTGAAAAAAAATCAGGCGGGTACTCCCAAAAAATCCTAGTTTTGCAACCTCTTTTCCACTAGTATCTAGTATGCAACCTTCAGTAAAAATTTTCACAGGCAACAGTAATCCGGCATTGGCCGAGAAAATTGCCAAGAAATATGGCAAGGGTCTTAATGGCGGTCTTGGCAAAGTAAAGATTCAGAAATTCAGCGATGGGGAAATCCAGCCTGTTTTCCTGGAAAGTATCCGGGGGGACTATGTTTTCCTGATCCAGGGAACCAGTGCGCCTTCAGACAACCTGCTGGAGCTGCTGTTGATGATTGATGCTGCCAAGCGGGCTTCCGCCGGCTACATCACCGCAGTAATTCCTTATTTCGGATACGCCCGTCAGGACAGAAAAGATAAGCCCCGCGTGGCTATCGGCTCTAAACTGGTGGCTAATCTGCTTACTTCGGCAGGGGCTAACAGGGTGATAACCATGGACTTGCATGCACCTCAGATCCAGGGGTTCTTTGATATCCCGGTAGATCATCTTGATAGTTCAGCTATTTTTATTCCTTATATAGAGAATTTAAAGCTGGAAAATCTTACCTTTGCGTCCCCTGACGTAGGAAGTACCAATAGGGTACGTGAAGTAGCGTCTTACTTTAATGCTGAAATGGTTATTTGCGACAAACATCGTAAACGAGCCAATGAAATAGCATCAATGGTAGTGATAGGAGATGTGACAAACAGGGACATTGTGCTCATTGATGATATCTGCGATACTGCAGGCACACTTTCAAAAGCCGCCAACCTGTTAATGGAAAAAGGCGCCCGGAGTGTACGTGCTTTTTGTACCCATCCCGTTTTCAGCGGAAATGCGTACGAAAATATCGAGAAATCAGTACTGCAGGAGATAGTGGTATGTGATACCATTCCTATCAAACCACAGGCAGCCGGTTCCAAGATCAAGGTGATATCTGTTGCAGAGCTTTTTGCGGTAGCCATCCGTAATATGCACGAAAACAAATCAATTACCAGCCTGTTTATTCACAGTCACCGCCGGGGAGATTGATAACATAGTATTTTAATAATCAATATAAATTGTCTAAACAATGAACACAATAACCATCGAAGGACAACTCAGGAGCGAATTCGGCAAAAAAGCCACCCGCCAGATCCGTTCTGAGGAACAAGTGCCTTGCGTTATTTACGGGGGTGCAGAAACTGTTAATTTTTCAGCTCCTGCCAAAGCATTCAAAACACTGGTTTACACTGCAGCTTTCCAGATTGCAGAAATTAAACTGGGTGCTAAAACTTACAGATGCGTATTGAAAGATATGCAGTTTGATGTAGTTACTGATGCACTTGCTCACATCGATTTCATGGAACTGGTAGAAG
Source organism: Chitinophaga sp. RCC_12 (assembly GCF_041360695.1). Taxonomy (NCBI): domain Bacteria; kingdom Pseudomonadati; phylum Bacteroidota; class Chitinophagia; order Chitinophagales; family Chitinophagaceae; genus Chitinophaga; species Chitinophaga sp. RCC_12. The sequence continues at coordinate 126,504 of NZ_JBFUPS010000011.1, read as the reverse complement.
ACAAACAGGTTGCTGTTACCATTCCTATTAAACTGGTTGGTTCTTCTGCAGGTGTTAAAGCCGGCGGTAAACTGGTTAGCAAACTGAAAGCGCTGAAAGTAAAGGCTTTACCTAAGCACCTGGTTGAAAATATCGAAGTTAACATCGATAACCTGGAACTAAACGCGAACATCCGTGTAGAAGACGTGAAAATTGAAGGTGTTGAAATCACCAACTCTCCGCGTATTCCAATCGCTTCTGTGGTAATGACCCGTCAGCTGCGTCAGGAAGAAGCAACTGCTGAAAAAGATGCTAAAAAGAAATAATCTTTTAGATATATTTTTCCAAAAAGCCTCTCTACTTTTAGAGGGGCTTTTTAATTTTGGAAATCTCCAGGTACGAAAACGACCCGTATGAAATACTTAATAGCAGGATTAGGCAATATCGGCGAGGAATACCGGCATACCCGTCATAATATAGGTTTTGATGTGGTAGATGATTTTGTTGCCAGGCATAAAGCCTCCTTCCGGAACGACCGGCTCGCCGATGTGGCGGAATGTAAATGGAAAGGGAAAACGTTTATTGTTATTAAGCCCACCACTTACATGAACCTGAGCGGTAAGGCTATCAAATACTGGCTGGATAAGGAAAAGATCCCCGTGGAAAACCTGCTTGTGATCCTCGACGACCTGGCCCTTCCGCTGGATGTGCTCCGCTTACGTCCCGGTGGCAGTGATGCCGGGCATAACGGCCTGAAAAGCATCCAGGAATCCCTGGGCACCAACCAGTATCCCCGCCTGCGTTTCGGGGTAGGTAATAATTATCCCAAAGGCCGTCAGGTGGAATTTGTACTCAGTAAATGGAAAAATACAGAAGAACGGATTGTGGAAGAGAAAATATGGAAATGTTCGGATATCATTGAAAGTTTTGCCAGTATCGGCATTGCCCGTACTATGAACGACAGTAATAAACTGACCTTCCCATCCGTGAAATAAATTTGTTCATCTGGTCCCTATCTGCTTTTTTTATACTTTAAAACAAACGCATTATGAAAATTATTTGCGTAGGCAGGAATTATGCCGACCATGCCAGGGAGTTGAAGAATGAAGTGCCCACAGAACCGGTGTTATTTATGAAACCAAAGAATGCGTTGCTGCAAAACGGGCACCCATTTTATTACCCCGAATTTACCACCAACCTGCACTACGAATGCGAACTGGTACTCAGGGTGAGCAAAAACGGTAAACATATCCAGGAAAAGTTTGCAGATAAATACTACGATCATATCTCCGTAGGTATCGATTTTACCGCCCGGGATCTGCAGGATAAGCAAAAGGCGAAGGGATTACCCTGGGAAATTGCCAAAGCTTTCGATAACTCCGCAGTAGTAGGCAATTTCATCCCTATTACCCCGGAAATGGATAAAAAAGACATCAATTTCTGCCTGTATAAAAACAAGGCATTGGCGCAATCCGGTAATACGCAGGACCTTTTGTTCTCCTTCGATTTCCTGGTAGCCTATATTTCCCGCTTCTTTACCCTGAACATAGGGGATCTCATTTTTACAGGTACCCCTGCCGGCGTAGGACCAACGGAAATCGGAGACGACTTCGAGGCATTTATTGAAAACGACAGCCTGCTGGAATTTTCTGTTAGATAGCGCGTAGGTTGTCTTTCTCAGGATTACGCTGATTTTGCTGATTAGCTGGATTTTTACTTTTGGATTTTATAAAGGATTATGGGAGATAGAAGCGGATATATTCGCTCTTATCTCCCATAATTATTAAATCTAAAAATCAAAAAAAATCCAAAAGTAAAAATCCAGCTAATCAGCAAAATCAGCGTAATCCTGAGAAAGACAAAATTCGCTATGGAATATTTGCGTAAATCGTGTCCAGGATCCGCGTTAACTCGGCATAATCCGTTTCTGTCAGCGTTTTCCAGCCAATTTTACGCATATCGTATACCAGCGACTTTACATCTTTATATTTTTCCACTCCGTCCGGGGTGAGTTGTAAATATACCTTCCGGCGGTCGTACACATCGGCTTCCCTTTTTACCAGCCCTTTTTTTACCAGCAGCTCAATGATGCGGGAAATGGTGGTAATATCCTTTGAGGTATTACGGGCCAGCTCGTTATGGGTGGTTTTTTTGTGTTTATACAGGTTCTCAATCAGCAACCACTGATCCACTGTAATGTCCTTCTGTTGGGCATCAAACGTTTTTTGCCAATAGTTGCGCAATTTTTTGAGCGTAGCATCCAACTTAAAAAAAGAGGGATTACTGACGAAAGTATCAGGCATATTAATTAATTTGCATTAGCAACTGTTGCTATGGCAACTATTGTTTTTAAATTACCATCATCACCAAAACAGTCTTACTGTGTTTAAAGATAACACAAGCGTTTCAACTTTAAAAACGCCGGCCACCAACAGGGGTGGTAACGCCGGCGAACGGGCGGAGTTATTAACGGCCTGGCGATTGATGTGTGAAGCCGGCAGTATGGCCGCTATCTATGAGGCAAACCGGCAAATCTGCAAATATGTTCACTCCACTTCCCGTGGACATGAAGCCATACAAATAGCCACCGGCCTGCAATTGCGGCCGTGGGACTTTGTAAGCCCCTATTACCGGGATGAGAGCATGTTGCTCGCTATCGGTTTTACTCCTTATGAACTAATGCTCCAATTGCTGGCGAAAGGAGAAGATCCTTTTTCCGCCGGAAGATCTTATTACAGTCACCCTAACAACAGAGCGGCCGGTAAGCCGCAGATTCCCCACCAGAGCAGCGCCACCGGTATGCAGGTAATCCCCACCACCGGCATGGCCCAGGGACTGCAATACCTGGAACAAATACATTCTCCCCTGCTGAAAACAGGGCCGGATGGGGAATTGCCGGTAGTGATCTGCTCCCTCGGAGATGGCAGCGTAACAGAAGGAGAGGTGAGCGAAGCCCTGCAATTCGCTGTTTTGAAACAGCTGCCGGTAATTTACCTGGTACAGGACAACGATTGGGGTATCTCCGCCACGGCGGCAGAAGTAAGAACAATGGATGCATATGAATATGCCGCCGGGTTTAAAGGCCTGGAGCGCATGCGGGTAGACGGCAGCGACTTCACCGCCAGCTATGCCGCGATGGAAACCGCTATCAGTTATGTAAGACAAGAACGACGGCCCATACTGGTACAGGCAAATGTACCCCTGCTGGGACATCATACTTCCGGCGTGCGAAAAGAATGGTACCGCTCCGCGGAAGACCTGGAAAAGCATGCAGCCAATGATCCGGTCCCTAAAATGAGAGCGCTGCTGTTGAAACACGGCATTACTCCGGAGGAGCTGGACAAAATTGAGCAGACCGCCGTGGCCGATATAAAGGCAGCATTTGACAAGGCTGTACAGGCCCCGGAACCATTGCCTGAAACGGTGCAGGAGCATGTATTTGCGCCTGCATTGGTAACAGCCGAAAGTGGTACCCGCATACCAGCCGGTAAAACCAAAGTAGTAATGGTAGATGCCGCCCTTCACGCTGTGGAAGAGATTATGCAGCAGTATCCGGAAGCTATTTTATTTGGGCAGGATGTAGGCGTAAGATTGGGAGGCGTGTTCCGCGAAGCGGCGACCCTGGGCGAAAAATTCGGACCACACCGCGTATATAACACCGCGATACAGGAAGCGTACATTATTGGCGCTACTGCAGGTCTATCTGCCGTAGGCGTAAAACCCATTGTGGAAGTACAGTTTGCCGATTATATCTACCCTGGATTCAATCAACTGGTTACAGAAATATCAAAGTCGTGTTACCTGAGCAATGGTAAATTTCCCGTACAAACCCTTATCCGCGTTCCGGTGGGCGCCTATGGCGGTGGTGGCCCTTATCATTCCGGCAGTGTGGAATCCACTTTGTTAAGCATTAAGGGAATCAAAGTGGTGTATCCCTCCAATGCTGCCGATATGAAAGGACTGATGAAAGCCGCATTCCTGGATCCCAACCCGGTAGTGATGCTGGAACATAAAGGATTGTACTGGAGCAAAGTGCCCGGTACACTCGATGCCATGACCATAGAACCAGCAGCTGATTACCTGCTGCCGTTAGGGAAAGGAAATATAATACAACGCGCACATCCAAAAGATACTGCCCAGGGCAATGCACTTTGCATTATTACCTACGGAATGGGCGTTTACTGGGCCAAAGCTGCTGCTAAGGCCTATCCCGGCCAGGTAACCATAGTGGACCTGCGCACCCTTTTCCCATTGGATGAAGAACTGGTATTTGACATGGTGAAGCAACACGGGAAATGCCTGATCCTTACAGAAGAACAACTCAATAATTCTTTTGCACAGGCATTGGCAGGACGCATTCAGCAAACATGCTTCCGGTTCCTCGATGCTCCTGTATTTACGGTGGGCGCGCTGGATTTGCCGGCAGTGCCGCTTAACACCGGCCTGGAAGCAGCCATGTTGCCAACGCCCGGGAAAGTAGCAGCTGCTATCAGCGAACTGCTAGCCTATTGACCATCACGATACTAAATTGAAAACGGCCATCTCAATTAAGAGACGGCCGTTTTGGGTTTTCCGCATCCAGGTTAAAGTCGTTTACTACTTTACCCTAACCAGTTTATCAGTAACCAGGGTTTTGAACCAGGTTAGGATTAATACTTGTTTGTTTGAAAGGAATCGGGAACAGCTTGTACTTATCAGCAGATGGCTGATGATCCCACCAGGTGGCAGTGGTAAATTTGCCAAAGCGGATCAGATCCGAACGGCGTTTACCTTCAAAGATGAACTCACGGCCTCTTTCAGCAAGCAGTTCATTCATGGTGAGCGTAGTAGGGGTATAAGCCTCTGCTGCCCAGTCTTCCGCTTTGAAAGCACGCTTTTTACAGGTGTTGATAAGATCTACCGCATCCTGTGTTGCGATGCCGTTATTTTTTCTCATCAGTGCTTCCGCCTTGTTGAAATAAATTTCTGTCAAACGGTATAATACAAAGTCGTTGCCCCAATAGTTAGGATCGCTCTGTGTGCCGGGAACATATTTCGCGAAACGTGCGCCGCTGTTCTCTTCACCCTGTGTCATGCCACCGGCGCCGCTTTCTCCTTCTGTGTTTCTGCGGATTTCTTTCACAAATACAAGTGGTTTTCCATTGTATTCTTCTGTGCCGAGTACCAAACTGTCTGCAACGCTGGTGCGTAGTGCCGGATCTTTTTTCTGAGGTCCGATCAGCATCCACTTTTGCTTGCGGAGATCATTGTCTTTATACGCATCATAAGCAGTAGGAACCACAACGATACTGTTGTTTCCATCTACGTCTGCGTTGTAGACCTGGCGTTGACGGTAGTGCCAGAAATCACCTTGCCATCCGAAGCGGGAGTTGCCGGCTCTCAGGTCATAGGCGAGCTGGAACAGGTCTTCCGGGGAGGTATTGTTGTTGTTGGCAAAAGCGCGGAAAATATCCGGTTCCAGTGCGGGCACAGCGCCGCTCAGGGAGCCGCCGTCGCCTGCAATGATCTTATTGCAATAGTTGATACAGTCGTCCCAGCGTGGGGTGCCTGTCCATTCCTGTGCGTTGAGATACAGCTCTACCAGCATCGCATAGCCGCCCGCTTTGGTAACGCGGCCTACCATGTCTGCGGATAATGGTTTCAGCAATTCCACATTTTCTTTCAGTTCTTTTTCAACGAACTCAAATACTTCTTTGCGGGTTTTGGTAGCCGGAGATGCCGGTGTACCTACTTCTGTTACGATGGGAATGTTACCATAGAGGTCCATCAGTTTCAGGTAATGCCATGCGCGCACCACTTTTGTTTCTGCAATAAAGGAGGCTTTGTCTTCATTGGTCATACCAATTTTGGTGAAGTCCATCGCCGCCAGATCTACCAGTGTATTGTTACAGAAGCCCATTCCCCAGTACATCAGTCTCCACGGGTTCCAGGCATTGTCTTCATTGGCAATCCAGGTATGGTTATGCAGGCGGATCCAGTTACCGCCATCATAACCGTGTTTGCCTTTCTGCGGCCATGCCAGCTGATCGGCGGAGAGCTCCTGCAGGCGCCAGTAGCCGGTTTGACCGGTAGGAGCGGCCCATGCGCCGGCATGCGTAAACGGACGCAGTACGGCAGACAGTACTTCTTCTTTATTATGATAAAAATTATCTGAAATAATTTCGCTGTATGGTTTTTCATCGAGCTTGGTGCAGGCGCTCAATCCGAGGGCCAGCAGGGCTGCGCTGATATATGCTTTATTTTTTTTCATACGTTACAATTTTGCTGCTTTTAAAATCCAAGGTTCAATCCGATAGTGTAGGAGCGGGTGCGTGGATAAAATCCTCTTCCATCAATACCGGAATCCAGCGCGGTATCCTGCAGTTCGGGATCAAGACCGCTGTATTTGGTGATGGTGGCGATGTTACGGCCGCTCGCATACACGCGCAGGTTGCGGATATATTTGGTTTTTAGTTTGAAATTATAACCGAGGGTGATGTTATCCAGTTTCACGAAATCGCCTTTTTCCAGGTAGTAGTCAGAGAACTGTGGATCGTCATTCAGCTTATCATTTTTACCGATAGCAGATGATAACATGTTATTCGGTTTCCATTTTTTATTACCGAAGTACATATCCTGCAGGTTCAGGATATCGAAACCGAATTTGCCGCGGAAGAGGATACTCAGGTCAAAGTTCTTGTAACGGAAAGTATTGTTCCAGGAAGCCATGTACTTGGGAATACCATTTCCGATCACTGTTTTGTCGTCCGGATTGATTTCAGAAGTAGTGGCTTTACTGCCATCTTTTTTATAGAACTGCCATTTGCCGTCGTCGGTAAGACCGGCGTAGCGGTAGCCATAGAAAGTGCCGAGCGGACCGCCTTCTACTACGCGGATGGCCTGACCAAGATTACCCGGAGATGGGAGATCGCCATAAAACTGTTCAGTGGCTTTATAAATCTGGTTGGAGAATGACACCATTTTATTCCGCTGGGAATTGAAGGCGAGATCACTGTTCCAGGAAAAATCTTTGCTTCTTACCGGTACCGCATTGATCACTACTTCCACCCCGTTGTTGGAGATTTCCCCTACGTTGGTGAAGATATTATCCAGGATATTGGAGGGCAGCTGTGCCGTGTAGTTGAATAACAGGTCTTCTGTTCTACGGCTGTATACATCAACGGAACCGCCGATTCTGTTTTTCAGCAGGGAGAAGTCAAGACCCACGTTGAACTCTTTCTTCTTTTCCCATCTCAGGTCCGGGTTTGGATTTTTATTGGGACCATAAGTCTGGATCCATTTACCATACTGGAGGTAAGCGCCCCCTGTTCCCAATGTGATCAGGGATTGGTAGTTAGGAATACCCTGGTTACCGGTAACACCATAGCCGGCACGCAGTTTCAGGTGGTTGATAACGGTGAGGTCCTGCATGAAGGCTTCTTTTGAAATCACCCATCCGGCGGATACTGCAGGGAAGTTACCCCATTTGTAGTTGGCACCGAAGCGGGAAGAACCTTCATGGCGCAGGATAGCCTGCAACATGTATTTCTGTTTGTAGTTATAGTTTATCCTGCCGAAGAATGCAATGAGGGTGTTGTCTACCTTGTTGCTGCTCTGTGTAGGGCGTGGCAGTTTTGGATCATTTAAGGCGTTACCTGCAGAGATGTTCCAGTCTTCAAATGCATCGGTGAGGAAACCATTGTTATCCATGGCATACTTTTCCAGGGTGCTGTACTGATAGCTGTAGCCACCGAGCACATTGAATGTATGGTCTGAATTGATTGTTTTTGTATAGTCTACCGTAGCTTCAAAAGTTTTATCCATAGCGGCGGAATTGGCTTTATACGCATAACCGCCACCCTGGAAGTCCTGGATGGAAGAGCGGGAAGCCTTCATTTTATACTGGCGGTCGGTATATTCATCGCGGACAATAGCGCCGAAGGCAGAAAATTTCAAATCCTGAATAGGCTCCAGCGTTATACGTGCATCTCCTGAATAGGTTTTCTGATCCCTTTCGTATAATTCCTGCTGTAAGCGGGCCAGTGGATTGTAGTTGTTGAAACCGTTTGTTTCAACATATTTACCATCAGGTCCAAAGATTGGAGCAGTAGGATTCCGTTGTACTGCCTGCTCAAAATCGGCGCCTGGGTTGCCGGCTTTGTTATCACCGTCACCGCTGTTTCCACCGTTTAAGTTGGCTTTACTGAAATTGCCTGCCAGGTTGAACTGCATGGTGAGCATGCCTTGTAAGCCGGTCTGGTTTACATTTACCCTTCCGCCGTATTGTTTACGGCCGTTTTCGAGGGCAATACCATTGGCATCGTTGTAATAAAGGGATGCGCGGTAGTTGCTGTTGGCAGTACCACCGGAGGCCGCGAAGTTGTGGTAATGACTAAGGTTGTTTTTGTCGAGCAGGAGATCATACATATCCACATCGGCGCCCTGGTCGTTGGTAGCGCCAGCCACTTTTACATATTCTGCTGCGCTGAGTATGCTGGGCCTTTTGGCTACTGCTTCGCGTTGCAGGTAGGTAGAGTAAGTATACTGCGGGTCACCTGCTTTACCTTTTTTGGTAGTGATGAGGATTACCCCGTTGTTACCGCGGGTACCATAAATAGCTGCTGCGGAACCGTCTTTCAATACGTCGAAAGTGGCGATATCGTCCTGTTGCAGCAGATCGAGGTTGCCTCCGGGAATACCATCCACAACGATCAGCGGCTTCATGTCACCGGATATGGAGCTGATACCCCTGATCTGTATAGAAGCGCCGCTGTTGGGGTTATTCCCCTGGGTCCTGGTAACGGATAAGCCGGCTACTTTACCTTGGATCAGATCCATTGGAGAGCGGGAGCCGCCCTGGTTGAAGTTTTCCGCCTTTACGGTGGCTACTGAAGTGGTTACTTCATTTCTTTTTTGGGTACCATAACCCACTACTACTACGTCTTGCAGCGACTTTACGGAAGCTGCCAGTTTTACATTCATGGCAGTAGCTGATGCCGGCACTTCCTGGGGGAGGTAACCAACAAAAGTAAATATCAGCACGGCATTTTCCGGTGCCTGCAGCGTAAAGGTACCATCGGGTTTGGTGATGGTTCCGCTGCTGGTTCCTTTTATCTGAACAGATACACCGGGAATTGCGGCGTTGTCATTGGCATCCGTTACTTTTCCGGATACGGTTTTGCCTTGTGAAAAGGCAAACAGCGAGAAGAGCATCAGTACCATACTGGCAAAGCAGGTCCGTGCCCAAAACGTGGATCGTTTGTGCATATACGTTAATTGAAGTTGGTTAATAAAGAAAAGCCTGGTATGCTTACTAGAAAAAACGATTTAGCAATAAGCCTACAGGCTGATTTTTAAAATTTTTCAGATACTGGTTTAATCATTTAAATAGTGAAAAATATCTCCTGAATGAAGATGCTGCCTGGTTTCCGGTCAGGCATGCCATGGTTCCCATTATATTCGCATAAGCAAAATGTACGATCCTTACAGTACTGTTTTAGTCAGTAGTATATCGATTTAGCAAACAATAAGAATAACAAGTTCAGTTAGCTTTTTTACCTGGAATATATTTTAATTACTATATTTTTTTTCGTTCATACGCGGTGTGTAATGCATAGATTTCCCGGCGCCTATCATAGTCTCCGTTAAAAAATCGATTTAGCAATAGGTTCCAAAAAAAAGATTCATGGGAATCTTTTATTAAATAACAAGTCAAATAACGCAGCACATTTTCTCTTGCCCGGAATAAAAGTAATATTTATTTGTATTAAATGAAATCATTTTTAACATTTTTTTTTGAGATCGGGGTCAAACGGAGGGATATTACCGGATCAATCACCGGCTGTACATATCGCTGATTTCTTTCAGGATTTCATAGACGGCTTGCTGATTACCTTCGTTGTAGCGCCTGGCCCAGAAAGAAACCAGCCAAACGGTCATCCGGCGTGCATTCAGATCGTTGTTATTCAGAGAAGGATCTACGCGGTTCATGCTGTTTAACACCTGTCTGACCTCTCCAATGAAATTTTCTGACAGGCCATGATCAGTACTGACGGCCATCTTTATATAGAGTTTTTCCAGCTGTGCCGTTACATTTTCATTTGCCTGGAGCGCGCTATACGTGAGCAATAACTTTTCCACATAATAACGTGCCGCGGAACGTTGGTAAGTATTATACGGCAGCATTTCGTATAACAGGTTTTTATACCGGGCGAAGGATTCATGCAGCCGGGCTTCGTCCCGGCCAGTCCAGGAAAATTGCCGGATAGCGGACTCTAATCCACGATTTTTCGTATAGGCGGTTGTGTTATACGGATCTTCCGATTCTCCTTCATAATACAGCGGTTGTACATATGAATGCCACATCAGCGCGAGATCAAAAGTTTGTCTTTTTTTCACCACATGGCTGTCCAGTTGCAGTTGTTCATGCAACAGGTAGGCAGTGGCATCCCGGAGCTGGGAAACGCTGAGTGGAAATTCTGCTGCTGTCTTCATTTCATAGGTAACGCTGTCTACCGCCACTGCAGCTTGTACTGCCGCTTCATCCAGCACAACAGCGGCAGCTGCTCCGGCTTTGTCATTTGACTCCGGCTGGTTGCTTTTACGCACAGTTCGCACTGCAATAAAAATAACCACTATTGCTGCAATACCTGCGGTAATGGCAGTATAGATCTTGTTTCCCATATGGATAAAAAGGTTAACTATCAACAAATATATTATAATATGGCGCAAAAAAAAGTGATTAGCAGGAATACTGTTAATCACTTCAGGAGATGTATTATAAGGGATTGGAGGATAGATATAATATTTGATGCCCTGTTTAAGTAGGTGTCCACAGGGTGATAATGTAAATGTACCGCCGCAGCAATTGCTGTGGAAGACGATTCAGGAAAAATATTTATAGATTCCGGAAAAAGAGGGAGGGGAGTAACAGGGAGACTAACCAGTCTCCCTGTAAAAGAAAGTATCAGATATCGCCGGAAACGGGACCGTTGCCTGCTTTCGCGGCCTGGCTGTCGCGGGTATTTTTCTGTACCGTGATGGCACCGAAAACACTCAGCAAAAATGCAAATGCGTAAAAACCTTTTTCACTTGGTGCAAGGGTGGCATTCCATAGTCCGATAGTAAGCAACAGGATGGTGAGCAACATGGACACCCAGCTGAGACCATAGTAAATGTCGGTTACCGGAACGCCTTCAATCCTGTCGCGCACGCACTTCTGGACAGATACCGCTGCGAACAGGCCGTACATTAAAACGGTGAAGTAATATCCTTTTTCATTCAGTTGCATAGTGGATGCATTCCACAGGCCGATGATGAAGCCCAGGATACCTGCAAATACTGCTACCCAGGAGGCGGCAATAAATGCCATTGATGGTTTTTGTTTCATTGAGTAATAAAATTTGTTTAGGGATTGGGTTGATGGCTAACAAAAACTGCTTTCAGGTATTGATGGCCTGTTGTAATAATACTATTTATTTTCGATCTGTTGTGGTATAAAAAAAGTCCTGCACTTTCAGTACAGGACTTTTACTTTTTGTAGCGAGGAGCGGATTCGAACCACTGACCTTCGGGTTATGAGCCCGACGAGCTACCTCTGCTCTACCTCGCATTGTGGAGTGCAAATGTAGGTAAATAATTTAAACCACAAAATTTAAATGTTGTTTTTTATGAGCACAGCCGCATGTTTCAGGGCAATGAGGTTTTTGCGCGGAAAAACAGATCCGGTATAATGTAGTGCCCTAGCGCATTTGAGGGAATTGGTCTGGCGCTTCTCTTTTATTTTCTGTGAGATGAAAAAATATTTTTATAGAAGAGATGACTAATAGTTTGATATGAATAAACTGCCAGCCATCTCTTCTTTCTAAAAAAAATTATATCCTGCTTCTTCGTAATCTTAATAAAGTATTTACGAGCGTATCAATATCCGCACAACTATTGTAGAATGCCAGTGATGGCCTCACGGTGCTTTCCACGCCAAACCTGCGAAGGATGGGCTGTGCGCAATGATGGCCGGATCTTACTGCAATTCCTTCCTGGTTGAGCGCCGCACCTACCTGTTCAGTTGTGAAATCTTTGAATACAAAAGACAACACGCTTGTTTTATCGGGAGCGGTACCTATCAGGCGTAAACCAGGTACGTCTTTCAATAACTGTGTGGCATATACGAGGAGGTAATGTTCATACTGGTATATAACATCAATGCCTATATGATTTACGTAATCAATGGCAGCGCCTAGTCCTACGGCGTCGGCTATGTTGCCGGTACCGGCTTCAAAGCGCCCGGGGGCGGCGTGGTATTGGGTATGTTCAAAGGTTACATCTTTGATCATATTACCGCCACCCTGCCAGGGTTGTGTTTCATTCAGCAATGCCTCTTTGCCGTACAATACGCCGATGCCGGTGGGGCCAAAAACTTTGTGCCCGGAAAATACGTACCAGTCGCAGTTGAGCCGCTGTACATCAGCGCGCATATGCGATACCGCCTGGGCGCCGTCTACCAGCACTTTAGCGCCGGCCTGGTGGGCGAGTTCCACTATTTGCTGCGCAGGTGTAACGGTGCCGAGTGCATTGGATACCTGTGTAAAAGACACCAGCTTTGTTTTAGCGCCAAGCAGTTTCTGGTATTCAGAAAGTATGATCTGCCCGTCGTCATCCACCGGAATTACTTTTATCACCAATCCTTTTTTGGCTGCCAGTTGTTGCCACGGTACAATGTTGGCATGATGCTCCAGGTGGCTCAGAATAATTTCATCGCCAGCCTGCAGGAATTGTTCGCCCCAGCTTTTGGCTACGAGGTTAATAGCTTCCGTGGCGCCGCGAACAAATACGATTTCATTCACAGAGGCAGCATTCAGGAAGGCCCTTACCTTTTCGCGGGCACCTTCATAAGCATCTGTGGCGCGTGCTGCCAGTTCATGAGCGGCGCGGTGAATATTTGAATTTTCATGTTCATAAAAATAGCTGATCCGTTCAATGACACTCCGCGGCTTCTGTGTAGTGGCGGCATTATCCAGCCATATCAGCCGGCGGCCGTTCACCTGCTCCTGCAATATGGGGAAGTCCGCCCTCACCCGGTTGATATCCAGCGGAGGCTGGGTGGCGCCGGTGATACCTGCTGCTTTTTCTGGTAAGAAATAGTAGGAGGTGCCTGCGGAAGGCAGCTGCGATGTATAGGTGGATGACGGTATACTTTTCAGCGCCCGTTGCAGTTCCTGTTCAAAAGAAGGATCATAGGCCGTTGTTGGATGCGTGAGCGCAGCCGGTGAAATACCACTGCCTGCCACAGAAGCTGGAATGCCGCCGTTACCGGAAAAGTGAGGATCCGGTAAACTGGTAGGCGCCTGCGTAACATCCGTTACGCTTCCCTGTTGCAGCAGCGGGTCCTGGATGGGGGCAGCAGATGCGTAGCCTGCGGAAGGCGCATCATTACCGGATTGCAGGGAGGAAAACAACTGGTTGGCCAGTTTTTCCAAAGCGGCAATATCCGGTAATCCATCGGATTGGAAATTATTTGTATTCATGGTACTTGCCTATTTCTACATCATCCAAAACAGCAATGGCATCGTCTACCAATACTGCCAGTGAACAGTAAAGGGATACGAGATAGGAAGCAATGGCCTGATGGTTAATGCCCATGAAGCGCACAGATAACCCGGGCGACTGTTCTCCCGGTAAGTTAGGCTGGTACAAGCCAACTACTCCCTGCCTGCTTTCGCCGGTGCGTAAAAGAATGATCTTGGATTTTCCGTTTTCGATAGGCACTTTATCGGATGGTATCAGCGGAATGCCGCGCCAGGTAATGAATTGAGAGCCAAAAAGGGAAACGGTGGGAGGAGGTACGCCCCGCCTGGTGCATTCCCGGCCAAAGGCGGCAATGGTGAGCGGATGCAGTAAAAAGAAACCCGGCTCCTTCCATACTTTGGTGATAAGTTCATCCAGGTCGTCCGGAGTAGGCGCGCCGGTGCGTGTTTTAATACGCTGCGAGGCCACTACGCTGTTCAGCAAACCATATTCCTTGTTGTTAATCAGTTCGCTTTCCTGCCTTTCCTTAATGGTTTCAATGATCAGCCGCAACTGCTCGCTGATCTGGTTGTAAGGCTTGCTGTAGAGGTCCGACACGCGGGTATGTACATCCAGCACGGTGTTCACTGCACTGAGATTGTACTCACGTGGGCTATCAATGTAATCCACAAAAGTTTGCGGCAGTTCGCGTTCATCCCTTCCGGAACAATCCACGGTTACATTGCTTTCATCTTTTACTTTGTTAAGCCTGTACACGCCCGATTCTACCGGGATCCAGCTCATTAATCGCGTGAGCCAGCGGGGGGTAATGGTAGACATTTGCGGGACCGTACGGGTGGCAATGGCAAGCTGTCTTGCGGCGACGTCGCCTAGTGCGGTCTGAACTTTCTGTTGAGTTTCATCAGCCATGTGGGGATCAGTTTTTGAATTTTAAATAATTGTGGTGTCATTGACCGGGAGCAAAAATGTGTGGTGGCTCATTTTCACTCCCGCCGGTGGGTTTAATAGCAGTTAAATTAAGCCTTTTTGTTTAATTATCGGGCACATTTTTAATCTGGGCGCGGGGCAGGTAAGCACCTGTGCAGGAAGGTGTTGCCCGTAGAAATATTATTTATACTTTTACGACAAATGTGGGTCAGCATTTACCGGCCTGGAAACAAAGCCACGGCGGTAATATGTAACAGTGGGGCTACGGTGGCGGTATAATAAATGGAGTGGCAGGTGCATGCCTGCCACTCCAAGGTATTACAGGTCTGAATAATCTGTTGGTCTCAGGAACAGGATATCTGATTTGGATACATTGTGACTGTATTCTTCCAGCGCCGACAGGGCTTTCCATTTCGGATCTGCACTAAATGCCTTCCAGTGTTCATCGCGGTCTTCCTTATTGTTGAAAGTGGTCATGTACATCAGGTTGGGCATGCGTGAACCGGAAATGACAGTCGCATAAAATACCGCATTAAAGTTGAGGTTTTTGAAAATGCCGATTTCATCGCCGGTATTGAACATCTTTACTTTATTGACGTGGTATTTCTCGGAAGGGCTTTCATAACTGCGCAGTTCATATACCCGTTCATTTTTGGGAGCTTTCAATGAGGGAGCCTCCAGTACGGGCATCCCGGGAAACGCCTGTAACAGGATGGATTCTATCCTGGTAAAAGGAACATTGTTCCAGGCTGCATCCGTATAGTCTTTTCCGTTAGCCTGGAAGGACTTGTCGGCCTGCAGGGTTTTATCCAGGTTGGTGAACTGCTCGAGCGACTGGAATGGGATCAATACGTAGATCCGGATTTCGGCCGTATCGGCAGTAACCGGTTTGAACACGCCGGCCTGTTTGATGCCTGCATGGTGTAATGCCGGGAGGAATGCTTTTTCCAGGTAATTATCTACCAGTGTTTCCTGCGCTTTTGTTTTCAGGTGGTAGATTTTGATCTGATAAAATTGTCGTTCTTTGGCAGTGAGTGTAGCTGAACAAAACATCATGAGTGCCATTAACAGGGTGGAATATCTTTTCATAAAAAATTAATTGTATACCTGACAAAATACAGCAATTGAGGCAGGAATTATAGTATTGCCGGGATTGTGTTATTTTTCGATCTTAAAAGAATAATTATGTCTGAGCCGGTAATGTTGATAGACCAGCCTAATAACAGGGGAACTTTATATGCCGTAGTGGAGCAGGACGACAGAGTGGCTTATTTTTACCTGTATCCATCGGAATTATTGACCACAAAGTATTCGCCGCGACCATGCTGGTTGCGTAACCTGCAGCCGGCGCCCGCATCGAAAGACGTTGCAGCCATGAAAGAAGGCATGGCGCCTATGTTGGAAGTAGCCTACTGCAACCACCCCGAAGGCCGTGAACCGCTGGAAAAAGAGCGTATAACAATTGTATGGACGGAAGAGGGAGATGGAGCAGCGGTATTATATGATAATGAAATACTGGGTGTGATACCCGGCTGGAGTTTGTATAATGATGAACACGCGGTAGCCTATGCTGCGGATTGTACCGGCGCCGGCGAAAACGACCGGCTGATGCCACTGGGCAAACGGGGCGCCAACGCCATGTATGAGCGCGTAGACCAGGCCATTGCCTTCTGGAAAGACTGGGAAGGCGAAACCAGCCAGGCATGGAGCATTTTGCAGGACCAGTATCTGAAAGCCTATGAAGCCGAGTTTGGTCCCATCCAGAAGTACTACGCCATCGACGGCGGACAATGGCCCCCGATGGCATTGGGTAAATTTGAGAAAGATGACGTGGTATACCTGCTCACCCTGGGGATTAGTATCCGCCCGATGCCATGGGTAGAACTCCTGTACAGCGACCGGGCCCCCGGGTTCCGCCGGATGGAACTGGCGATGGCAGTGAGCAGCAAAGATTATACGGATAAAGAGATCATGGCGATGGCCGGCCTGATGTCTGATATGGCCGACAGGCCCTGGAAACAGGTTACCTGGCTGGGAGAAGGCCATACGGTAAGCTCAGAGGAACTCCCGGCGCCTTTCGAGAGCGTAGTGGTATCCTCCGCCTTATATAATGGCCCCGCCATCGGGTTGCCGGAGGTATATGGCGATAAGGTGAACTTGTACTGGCTGGCCCCCATCACGAAACTGGAAAGGGAATATGCGCACTCCCGGCCTAATGCAGGCTACGACCTGCTGGAGAAAATGATCCATCATAACCTGAACCACATCGTTATCCGCAGGTCTGAATTGCCCGCTGATAAATAACGATACCTCTTTTACAGGAAAAGGTCTGCTGCAAAGCAGACCTTTCTCTTTACTGGTGGCTGGTTTAGGAGTTTTTTGAAAAAAAATTGAAATAATCTGTAACGAAGTGATTCCATCGCCTACCAATTCTGAAAAGAAAATCAAAAGCATATGAAAAATATCTTCAGGAAGATCGCAGCAGCTACATTGGTAATCACAGGCTTATTTGCAGGTAAAGCGGTTGCACAGCAGCCAACCAGCCAGGACAAATCATTATTGTGGGAAGTCAGCGGTAACGGATTATCGAAGCCCTCTTATTTGTATGGCACCATCCACATGATTTGTGAAAATGATTTTAAAGTAACAGAAAAAACCAAACAGGCATTAAGTAAGTCGGCGCAACTGGTCATTGAAGCCAATATCCTCGACCCCAATATTAACACCATCATGGCTAAAGCCATGGCGTCTGATGTGCCGTTGAGCAAAAAATTGTCTCCTGCCGACTACCACGACGTGGATTCTATCCTGAAAAATAAATGTGGCGTGCCTTTGGCGCCGTTTGAAAATTATCAGCTGGTCGCTACTATCTCCCTGCTGGCCATGAAATCATTTCCCTGCCAGGAATTAAAATCTTATGAAACTACTTTTATACAAACAATGCAGGCAGATAAGAAGCATATCGGTTACCTGGAAGGATTGGAAGAACAGGTGGGATACCTGCTGAAATCTTATACCGATAAACAAATTGTTGAACAGGTAAAAGCTTTCGACAGCAGCAGTATAAACATGAACAAACTGGTGGCAGCCTATAAAGCAGAAGAGCTGAGTAATATGTACAACCTGATGACTACTCCGGACCAGATGGATGAAAATGCCATTCACTGGATGCTGGAAGTGCGGAACAAAAACTGGGTTGATAAAATGCCCGGAATGATGCAGCAGGAAAGCACTTTCTTTGCAGTGGGCGGCGCCCATCTTGCAGGCCCTATCGGACTGATTAAATTATTAAGAGAGAAAGGATATACGGTTACACCTATTTTGAACTAAAGCTATCACCGATTGAAAAACAAGGAAAAAGAATTTCTTGAACTGGTTGAAGCCCACAAAGGAATTATTCATAAGATTTCCAGGATGTATATGGATGCTGAAGATGATCAGCAGGATCTTACACAGGAAATTATCTACCAGCTATGGAAATCTTACGACTCCTTTCAGCACCAAAGCCGCTTCTCCACCTGGATGTACAGGGTTGCGCTGAATACCGCACTGGTATTCTTCAAAAAAGAAAAAAGAAAAATGGTTGTTACAGACACTATGCCGGAACACATGGCCATGGAAGAAAATGTAACAGCTACAAAAGAACTGCAACTGACACACTTTTACAGGGCGGTACAGAAACTGGAAAGACTGGAAAAGGCATTGGTTTTTCTTCACCTGGAAAATTATTCCCACAAAGAGATCGGGGAAAACCTGGGTATCTCCGAAGGAAATGCCAGAATTAAGCTTAGCAGGGCAAAAGACAAATTAAAAGAACTGATTAAAAAACAAGGTTATGAATTTTGATGATATAAAATCTGCATGGAACAACGATAATGAAAGCGGCAATGTAGTGGTTCCTTCCAGTGTAGACCAGTTAAAAACCTTACAACTGCCAGTGGAAAAACTGCGCAAGGCGATGCAAATGGAATTTTTTGTACAGCTTTTCAGCCTGGTACTGATAGCCTTTACACCTAAAATTTTTCCACTCGATCCCGTGATGGTGGTGCCTTTTTATGCGGTGTACCTGGTGGTGATAGCCATCTCTGTTCAATATTATTATAAGTTCAATACTTTTTATAAGAGTCTTGGTACAAATACCCTCAGCTCAAAAGACAATCTATATGCTTTGTATTACGAGGCCAGGCTGAATATTGAAATGTATAAAGCTTACACCTATACACTGCTTCCTTTTGCGCTGATCATTGGCGTTATGTACATGGTGAGCCATAAAAGCAGTGAGATGACCAGCTTGCTGGCAAAGGCTGCTGATCACCGGGGAATTGCGCTGGGTTTAGCTGCAGCTTTTGTTTTGCTGGTGTTACTGATTACCGCCTTAACGGAAATATGGATCAAACAAAGTTATGGGAAGTACCTGAAGCAGATCGGGCAGGTGCTGGAACAGTTTAAAGAAAATGCATAGATAAGAATAAAAAGTAAAGAGCGGGCCCACAAATGATGTCGGCCCGCTCCTTATTTTAAAGTAAGTATTAATTCTGATAGCTGCCCACCAGTTTTATCAGTTTATCAGGGGCATTGGAAATAATGCCATCTACTCCCCAGGAGATGAGTTTTTTTAATTCGCTTTCGTCATCTACCGTCCATGGAATAACCGCTACTTTTTTATCGTGTGCTTCTTTTACCAGGGTTGGCGTTACCAACAGGTAGTTCGGGCTGTAGATGGTGGGCGTGAATCCCAGCTTTTCAAGGTTGTCGCTGAAGCTGTCTTTGTTACCTATCAGCAAAGCAGTTTTCTGACCGGGATGGGTTTTGTGCAATTCCTGCAGGGGGCGGATGTCGAACGACTGGATAATAACGCGGTCCGTAATTTTTTTCCTGTTGATGACTTCCATTACGCGGGCTACAAACTCCGCTGGTCCGGGATTATAGATGCCATCGCCATCGGGAGCGCTTTTGGTTTCCATGTTGTAAAACACCGGTTTGAGGTGATGTGTTTTTATATACGTTTCCACACTATCTATCAGGTCTGTTAGCAGTGGCCGGTGAACCATCATTTTTTCCTGTTGCGGAAAGCGGGGATGTGGTTTTGTACCTGCGTCATATTTCCGGATGCTGTCGTAAGACATTTTATACAATGCGAGGCTTTTTTCTTCGGCTTTGGAGATATCCGAGCCATCAGGCTTGCGCATAAATTCTGCCGACATATACGCATCGTGCGATACGACTACCTGTTGATCTGCTGTAATGATGCAGTCGAGTTCCAGTGTTCTGGCGCCTAATTTTACGGCGTTGATCATAGCGGGAATGGTATTCTCCGGCATCAGGGCCATTCCCCCGCGATGTGCCTGTACATCTATCGGGTGTTGTGCTATTGCGCTGCTGGTAAACAGGCTACCCAGGACAGCTAAAAATAAAGTACGGTTCATCATTGCAAAGTGAATATAAATGGTTTACCGACAATGTTATTTTATTGTTGCTTCACGATCCTTGCGGCCCAGCCGCCGCCAACGTTCATTACTACCGGTACTTTCGAGTTTTTATCTATCGTTATCTGTTCCATTTTATAGTCTTGTGCGTTCCTGTCGGCGTTGATACCATCTTTCCAGACATGCATGGTATAGGTACCTTTCGGCAGGAAAGAACAATCCAGTGTTAAGGTGCGTGGTGTGAAGTTGGTCATACCGCCTACATACCAATCGCCGTTAGCAGCCTTGCGCGCGGTAAGGATATAGTTGCCAACGCTGGCCTGCAGGGCAATGGTGGTGTCCCATACGCTGGGAACCGCCTCGAGGAACTGCATACACTCCGGTTCTTTATAGTAGTGCGTGGGATTATCTGCCAGCATTTGCAGCGGGCTTTCATATACCACGTACATTGCCAGCTGGTGGCAACGGGTACCGATGCTCATTGGGTTGCTGAAATGAGGAGCCCAGTCTCCCTTTTGTGCGTTCAGCATGGCGCCGGGTGTATAATCTGCCGGTCCTGCTGCCATACGGATAAAAGGGAAGGTAACGTTATGATCCGGTGCAATGGATTTGCTTTGATCGCCTTTGCTTTGCTCCAGTCCATACACGCCTTCAAAAGAAATTACGTTGGGGTATGTACGTTGGAGCCCTGCCGGTTTGTGCGCGCCGTGGAAGTCTACTAACATTTTATGTGCGGCGGCGGCTTTAGCTACTCTTTCGTAATAGTTCACCATTGGCTGGTCATCGCGCTGCATGAAGTCGACCTTGATCCCTTTGATATTCCATTTGGCAAAGCGTTCCATTGCTGCCTCCAGCTGCTGATCCAGTGCCAGCCACGTCGTCCACAGGATGATGCCTACATTTTTGGAAGCTGCGTAGCGCGATAATTCTTCCATATTTATGTCGGGTACTGTTTTCAGCAGGTTGCGGGTATCGCTCCAGCCTTCGTCCAGTACTACATATTCCAGTTTGTATTTGGCGGCAAAGTCGATGTAATATTTGTAAGTGTCGGTATTGATACCTGCCCGGAAATCCACCTGGTAGATATTATTATCGTTCCACCAGTCCCAGATGGCCTTGCCGGGCTTCACCCAGCTGTAGTCACCGGTAGCCGGCTGCGCGAGTTGATAAGGAAGTTCATTTACCAGCAGGTCTTTATCTTCCGGTGCTATCATCACAATGCGCCAGGGCAATTGGGAAGCGCCTTCTTTTTTGGCGATAAAGTTTTCCCTGGTTTCTACTTCTTCATCACGGTCGGAAGTTATTTTTTTCTTTATCGGGTAGTGGGGAAATACGGCCTCCAGTGTGTTGCTGCCATTTCCCTGAAGCCACATCCCGGCGTGATTAAGGAGACCTGTTTCGGTGATCAGTAATTTGGTGCCGTTTACGTTGAACAGTGCAGGCAGGCTGGCCAGGCTTTTCGGGCCGCGGATACTATCTATGGTCAGTTTTTGATAGAGACGTTCGTTATGGGAGAAGAACCCGCTTTCAACCGGGTACCAGGCGCTGTCTTTTGCCTGGAGGGCGAAGCCGGCCTGCTCGTTCACCACCTGCCAGGCGCCTTTGTTATTAATGAGCCAGCGCCATGCAATACCATTGTTGTAGGCGCGCCATTGCAGGGAGGTGCGGTTTTTAAAATTGAGCTGCAACTGATCGTAGTGATCTTCAATGAAGGTACTCTTCTGCTTTACTACCGGGCGAAGCGTTTGTGTTACCGACGACGTTTTAGTGCCGGTAACTTTCCAGTTACCATCAGGGCTGACCGAGGTAGCCACGCCGATAGTGGCCGGCTGCAACAATACCTGGCCATTGTAGGATAAGGAATACTGTATACTATCCTTTACGGTTATACGTATATTTATTTTACCGTCGGGCGAGCGTAATGTATATTCCTGCGCCGCTGCTGCTATGCTTCCTGTAATGGCTATCCAGGCAAGCATCCATCCTTTCAGATTCATTATTTCCGTTTTAAGTTGTATAAAATGCAATTTCCTCCGTACGGAGAAGCAGGGGTTAAATTAATCGTTATTTCATAAACTTTACATGATAAATTACCGCTGCATCCTGAAAGCTGCTTTCAACAACAGTACTGGCGTTGACGAGTGTTGGCCTGCTAGATAAGTTAATCTTTCGCCGCCGTTGTATCTTATAAACATTAGGTATCCTGCTTATTATTTAACGGCAGAGCTCTTTTATTTTATCGCATCAGCGGCGTTATTTTTTTGTTGGCGTATGATTGAAATTGTGACACTTGTTGTATATTAGTTGCTGACTGTAACCATGTCAATCTCCTGTTGTGTGTTTTAACCCGTTAATGGCAACAGTAGATATTAATTCCAATTTTTTGAAGTAGTTACCCGATATCATTTCTATGGTGATAAAAAGGTATAACCATATTTAAAACCGTAAAAGCTGCGAAATGTCATTGTATACGCACACCTCATTCACTATTGGTGATCATCAGTTTACTTCTTTTCATTCCCTTGCCCTGCATCAGACTATCCGCGGCCATCATAGCTTTGAGATCATGATCGGGTACGATTGGCTTACCAAACTTGGAAAAGGATTGTTTAATGCCGGTAAGGAGTTCCTGGGAAAAGAAATTTCCATCTCTGTGAAACCTGTTGAATCAAATGCCGTATACAAACCTTTAAATTTTAATGGTATTGTGAGTGGTATCAGCATGGGAAAAGAAGCCGATGGTACCCACGGATTTTGCGTGATCAAAGGACATAGTGTAACTATCCTGCTGGAAGATGATGAACATATTGCCTGTTATGAGCAGAAAACATTGTCGGCTATTGTCAATGAAGCCCTGAAGGGATGCGGGCCTTACGCCAAATCGCCCGCGGTAGATCCGGCGCATACCGACGCACTGAAATATATTGTACAGTATAAAGAAACCACCTACGGGTTTATAGACAGACTCGCCGCCCGTTTCGGGGAATGGTTTTTTTATGATGGAGAGAAGGTGGTGTTTGGAAATTACCGGCCGCAGAAAACAACACTTACACACCAGGTAGACCTGATCGGGTTTAACCTCGATCTTACCGTGAAGTCCAATAATAGCCGCTTCTATGGCTATGATTACCGGCAAAACCAGGCGGTAAGCAATGATACCCTGTCGGTGCCCGCAGGTAACACCGACGTATATACGAGCCACCTGAAAGAAGTAAGTGAACGGCTGTATAAAAAAACGTCGCAGTATAAACTGAATCAATCGTTTGGTACCGCAGCAAAATCGCAACTGGATAAATATACGCAGGTACAAAAGAAAGGAAGGCTTTCGCAAATGGCCGTCCTGAAAGGTACCAGCCAGCAAAGTGCATTACGCATCGGGGATATCATTACCGTTAATGAATCGGTACTTTCCAATGAGCACCATGGCGAGTTTGTAGTAACGCAACTCGCGCACTACTGCACAGAAAACGGATTATATAAAAACACCTTTGAAGCCATACCTGCCGCAGCCGCCATGCCGGAGGTAGACCTCTACCGCACACCGGTATGTGAAGCGCAAAGCGCTGTGGTAACCGATAACAATGACCCCAAAGGACTGGGCCGTGTACGGGTAAAATTTCAGTGGCAGCAACAAGGAGCTACTCCCTGGCTACGATTGGTATCCCCGCATGGAGGTACTGAGAAAGGGTTTTATTTTATACCTGAAAACGGGGAGGAAGTATGGGTAGATTTTGAAGGCGGTAATCCTGAAGTACCGGTGGTACTTGGCACCGTGTATAACGGAAACGCGAAAACGGGCTTCGGTGATGCGCAAAATAACCTGAAGGTCATTAAAACCCGCAGCGGGCATATCATCCGCCTGGATGATACCGATGGCGCGGAAAGCATCACCATCACCGATAAATCCGGTAACATCGTTACAATGGACACCAGTGCCCAAAGTATTAACATTGCCGCGATGGAAAACATCACCATCAATGCTAAAAATATCAGCTTTACGGCAAAAGAAAACATACAGGTAAGCGCAGGTAAAAACCTGTCGCAAACTGCGGTGAAAGACTTTAGCCTGCTTGCTGCCAATATCAAAGAGGTGGCGGACGATACGCTCCAGCGCACCGCTAAAAATATGGAGAAGACCGCCGAAAAAGTGAGTATGAACAGTACCAAAGAAAATATTGAAATGCACAGCGCCAAACAGATCGTGAATAAAAGCGGCGACAAGGCGAAAATGTTTTAACCCCACAACCAGGTACAGATGGGAAATATGATCTCAGTAGCAAAAACAATTGTTGAAAGCTCCGAGCTGTCAACTACCTATGCCACCAATGGTGATATCAGCTTGAATGCCGCCAGCCAGGTAAAACTGCGCAGCACAGAGAAAATCATTTATGATAAGTATAAGGCGCCGCCAGCAAAAGAAAAGGAACTGAAAAAGTTTCTGGTACACTTCAGGCGGCCGGCAGGTTACAAAGGGGAATATGGGTTCGACTGGCTCCGGGACGAATATATCTATCCCCTTATTTACATTGAACGCGATAATAATAACCAGCCGTGTAACAGCACAGTGCCACTGGTTAGCGACGTAGCCGCCGCAAAAAGCGAGTACCTGAAAGATGTAAAGAACCCGGTGAAGCCATACGGCGTTGACTATTACCCCGCATGGTTGTCACTTTTTCCTTATACTACTTCACAACAGTTTAAATACGGTTCTTCCATGAATAAAGACGGCGCCCGGCTGGACCTTGAACTGGAAGAGATAGAGGAAGTAATCAGCGATGGTACCGAGATTATCTTCGAATCAAAAAATCCTAACCTGAAAATAACCCCGCAGAAAATAAATATCGCTGCATTAATGGGAAGCGGCCAGCAAACGCGCTTCCGGCCAGGCGGCGTAAAAGTTAAATACTATACGTTGAAAGGCGCCGTGACTGTAGTAAGTGCCAATGCACCACTACAACAGCATGAAGAAATAAAAGTGTTTGCAAAGCTCGGCAATAAGAAGGAAGAAGTGGGCAAGCTGATGGTGTATAATAATCACGTCATTCCCAAAATGGAGTTGATACTGGTGAAGGTAGGCACACAGGCTAACAGTCTTCCTGCTATTGATCAGCAAATGGTAAAGGACATAGAGTACCAGTTTAAAAGAGGTTCATATAACCAGGCGCTTATCCGCGCCGAAATTAAAACCGACACCATTTTTGAAACCGGCGTACTCCCTTTAACTGACCATGACGTTACCAGCTATTGGAATAATGTTCTTGGTGGAGCAACTGCCTTCAATGAGCAACAGTTCCTGGAGGAAGTGATGAAGCTGTATGAAAAATACGGGCAGCACAAACCCAATGGCGGCCGCATTAACGCCGATGCTAACAAGCGCACCTATATATTCCTCACGGATTTACCCGCCGATTTTAACGGCATCGCTGCTGCCGCCAACGGAGACGTGATAAAGGAATTTGTATGGGGAAATGCCTTCGTTGTATTCCTGAAAGGGCTCAATCAACGGCGTACCCTGTTGCATGAAGCCGGCCATTCGCTCGGCCTGCAGCATACGTTCAGCGCCGGGCAGCCTATGGCGGGACTAAAGCCGCCGCCCTATACTTTTTACCAGGGCCACACGGATAACATCATGGATTATACCTGGCAAACAAACGGTAATCTGAATCCACACAATGCCAAAGATAATATGCGGTCCTTTTTTAAGTTCCAGTGGGACATCATGAGACAGGACCGGAGTTTAATTTTAAATTACTAGTATGCGCGGGAGTTTGATAACGCTTTTATTGATGCTAACGGTAATGGATATACCACCGGCACAAACAAAATCCGGAACCGGTGCAGTGGCCTGGGTTCACTTTGGTGTTTTCTCCACTGGCATCCGGGTGAAGTACCGCGTTACGCCTGAAGCACTGGAGCGATACTGGCTGGATACCACTGGCGTAAAAATAGATTCGTCCGTACAAACATTATCCTCCGGTCAATGGCAGCGAAGCCGTTTTATACTGGATTCCATTCCGTCGCTGTTGTTAACCGCCGGTACTACTACTCATAGCTGGGGTTGCCTGTATTGCGGAGAGCAGCCGATGGTCATAGTGGAAGTTGGGTTTAAAGATAAAAGGCCCCCTATGTCGTACCAGATAGATGCCGATACCAGCCGCATTCCGGCAGCTATCAGGCATTACGTGGGAAGCGTAAAAAAAGAGGTATCGCAACTGATTACTGAAGGGAATAAAAAAAAGTAGCCATACCGATATGAGTAATCGTTCTTTCCGGTTTAACCCGGTACATCTCAGCAGAACTTACGGCGTAACCTATATTATTCAATCGGCCGGCAGGGAACAGGCGATCAGTTATGAGATAACGGTAAGCTGCTCCAAAAGATTACCCGGTAATATGTTCCTGTTTGAAATCAATAAAGGACAGGTATATATGAATGACCAGGCGCCGGAAAAAATGATTGATAAGCTTGCAGAGCAATGTGGGAAAGTATTGTACCCGTTGCAGATAAAGGTGAACGAAGCCGGGCAATTTACCGGTATCGCCAACCAGTTACAGATTGCTGCTGCCTGGGCTGCCGCCAAACCGGGCATTCAACAGTATTATACCGGCGATATTACAGACGAAATAATAGCATATATGGACCTGGCAGTAAGCAGTGAACCACATATTTACCAGTCGCTATGCCGCGATTGGTTTATGGCCCTTTATTTTGCCGACCTGTATCAGCCCGGCAGCGATATCATGAAACGCCAGCTTACTACGGCATTGCCGGTAATGCCTTATACCGCGCCCGTGCTGTTTAACGTTACGCAGCAATCCATACAGCACAATACCGCCAGCGGTAGTTTGGTGCTCCAGCAGAAAGGTGGTTGCAGCGACCCGCGTAGTGTGGAAGACATTTCCGCGGAGAAGGAAATTCCCTTGTCCCGGCAGTTACACGGTATTCACACACCCGCAAAAGGGCAGGTGGATATCACTTATAAATTATACCAGACCGATTATTCGATCAATGCCATAACAGGAGAATGCAGTTTGCAGCTCACTCCTGACCAGGATAAAAAAGTAACATTTACGATCTATCATTTGCGGGAAAAAGATAAAACGCAGACGCCGGCAATGTCAGTGCTGTTGCCGGAGAAGGAGTTGTCCGGGAAGAAGAAAAGCCTTTTTTCCTTCTTTTTCAACCGCAGGGAAAATTAAAAAGATATGAGCGAAAAACATCTGGTTTGCCAGGGCGCCGTTTGTAAGTGCCAGTTTGGTACCGCCCCCGATAAACTAAAAGTGAAGAGTCAGCAGGTGCATTATATCAACGACAAAGACGGTGCAGAGAAACCGTTAGGGAATACCAAAGATATTGGTCAGCCTTTTGAAGCCAATACCTTTGGCAGCTGCAGTAAAAAGAATAACACGCCCTGTACGCCGTCAGTTACGGCCTGGAGCGGGTTTTACGATAAAGTGGTATTACCGGGAAATGCTTATATTTTGCTGGAAGATAGTAAGGCGACCTGCGCCACCGGTGGAAAGGATTGTATCTCTATCATCTTTCACGGGCAAACAGCCGATATGACAAAAAAAGACGCAGAGAAAGCTGACAAGGAAGTACAAACACACCTGAATCCCATGATGGATGTACAGAAAGTAGAAGAAGATTTATTTCTGATCCGGTTTCCACAGGGACAACCGTTTTAAAAATAGTTGCCATGTCTGATAATAAAAAGCTGGTAGTCACCATCCCGGCAGCGAAAGGATCGGTAGATGTAAAAACTTCCACCGCCGTATTAAATGAGGCCGGAACAGTGCGGGCAGAAATGAAACGCATTACCACGATGGTGGAGAAACTGCCGGCGCCTGCCAAGATCAGCGTTCCCATGAAAATGCCGGAAGGTGATAAAACCCCTTACCGCTGGATCTGGTCGATGTTGCGCACGCTTACATTTAAGAAAACGGATGTGAACGAAGCACTGAACGGCCCGGTGGTGCATCCCAATTTCCCGAAGATAGTGGAAGGTGGCGGACTTGGCTGGCTGGAACCTTTCCTCGACGGGCATGAACCTACCAATTCAGCAGCGCATGGCTACTTTGTTGCTGCGCGCGGAAAGCCGGCGATTCAGTCGGCCGAGTGGCGGGAGTTTACACCTAATAATGACGGTAAAATTATCACCGCTGGTACTAAGAAATTCAGGGAAAGTGTACAGCTGCATATTTATACCCGCGCCTTGTACGGGCAGGAACTACGGATTTTTCTGATGGACAATGATACTGCTACAGCGGATGATGATCTGCCACCCTGGGAGCGGGTTGCAGGAGAAGCACAGAAGGAGCCAGGGAAAGAAACCCCCGATGATGCCATCAAATATTTCACCCGGCAGGTGAAAATAATGCCCATGCTGCCGGATGAAACCAGCCGTGGGGAAACGCTGCAGACAAGTGATTTTGTAATAAAAGATAAGTCGGGGAAAGATATGAAGGTGGCCACCGGCTCCATCACCTACCAGAACTTTGTGCAAAAAATAGTAGTAGACGTTTTCCTGGACGACCTCTGGAAGCCTGGTGCAGGCGAAGTACTGGAAATATATCCCATCGTAAAAACACGCGATGGCAAGCTCTCTAAAACATTGTCGAAGTGCTTCCTTAACGTAAAGGAAGATCCCAAAGTAAAAGAATCTCCCCTGATGTATGGCGGTAATAAGCCGGTGCTGGCAGGAGATATTCCTACTAATACGCGCAAGTTCCAGCCTTGTAAGTATGGCATGATCACCGTGGAAGATAAAGACGGGACACAAACCATTTTTGATGAAAATGTACTGGACTTTAAGCCCCCGGAAAATCTTACCTATAACATAGTGGCGGGAAGCGATACCGCGAAGAAAACCATCAAGCTTAGCGTGCAAAGCCTGGTGACTCATGAAGATGAATGTACAGCGTCACCGAAGCATAAGGACCATGTAATAGACCTGAGCAGCTTTGGCGCCAAAGGATATAAGAAAGAAGATGTGAAGGCGGGTGTAAAACGGGAAAAAGAGAAAGAGAGTGCCGCCAAGGGGAAATTTGAAATAAAGGCCAATAACTATAAGTTTAAAAGAGATACAAACGCTTCTTTCTCCGGTGTGATAAAGGTATCGGATGAAGAACTGGAATTTGATGCGCAGTACAAGTATAATTTCTTTGATGAAAACAATCATGTGCTTTTTGAGCGGATCCTGGGCTATTTGTGGATTCCTGCGGCGCAAGCCGATCATTTCCCGGTAACCATCCAAACCTGCCGCTGGAAACATGTTATCGAATTTGCGGTGTATCCCGATATAAAGTGGACAGCAGCCCTGGCGTTTAACATGGACAAAGCAGATTTTGATGCGCTGAAAACCAAATTCGCGGAAGCAAATAATGGTAAAGGAATAAAGAATGCCTTGCAGCGGTTTACCATGAACCGGCTGGAAGGCGTGGAAAAGATCGGGGAAGCGGCGAAAGGCCGCTGGAGTAAGCCCACACCTACACTGGACCGGCACAATGAAGAGTTGGGTACTGAATTGGGTGAAATGTTTGCACTGCCAAAAGATAAAAAGGCGGCGCCAACCCCGGTGAAATCGAAAGGCAAGTTTGCAGAGCTGGTGGAACTGCTGAAAGAATTCGATTTTTCCATCAAGGTGGAATGGAATAATGATACTGAGAGCGTGGATCCTATTGAGGATATGATCGCCAAATATTACAATGTGCTGAAGGCCGGATGGAACCTGGTAAAGGAGTTCAGGAACATTATTCATGGCAACCATACCAATAAAGCAGATACTTCCGGCGACGACGGGAAAGACCCCGACGAGTTTATCAATAAAAACAAAGGGAACCCTGATAAAAACATCCAGGGACTCATTCAGCGGATGCAGCGCAAGCCATTTGATTATGAGCTGCAGTTTCCAAAGCTGGGGCTGGCAGCTTCGTGGTACTATGAAACCATGCCGCCACAAAAAGGTGACAGCAAGTTGTGGGGCGCGGGCAAAACCGTGCTGGTAAAGCTGGATGCCAAACCGTTGGTAGGGATCGACCTGAAGTGGGATTTCCTGGAACTGCTTTGTCGCCGGCACCCCATTGCCTATGCCATCTTAAAGGCTGTAGACGCGTTGCTGTACATATGTGCGGACGACGACAGTAAAGTGGATATCAGTGTAACCCTCTCCGGTAAAATAGACCTGGAAGCCACCTTTAAACACAACACGGTGGGAGGGAATGTATTCACCCGGACAGCCGGTGCATCAGAAAAGAAGGAAGACCTGATAAAGGGAGGGGCAGCAGTGTCAGTGAAGCTGGAATGTAAACTGTATCTGAGTAAAACGGCCACCGCATTCAAGGTAAAGGTAGTAGTGGCGCTGGGAATAGGACTGGAAGGAAGTTCCGGCCTGGGATTGCAGGCCAGGATTGGTTCTGATGACGCGGGACTATTTGTAGGATTTGATTTGATTTTTGAAGGCATAAAAATTGAAGGGTATGTGGAGGCAAAGGTGAACGTAGGGGAAAAAACGAAAGAGGTAAAGAAGAAGAAAGGCGCCCCCGAAAAACCGGCCGAATACAATAAACTGGTGGAAGCCAATCCCAAAGCGTCTTTTGAAATCGGTATCGATGAGAAAAAGATCTCTTTGAAAAAAATATACTTAACAAAAAAAGAATCGGACGGATGAGTAAACCAGCAATCATCATCTCATTAATTTTACTGATCGGCCTGCATAGCTGCGGGCAGGGAACAAATGCAAAAAAAGAAAGCATGAATCAGGGTATAAAGGAAAAATATCTGAACAGTTATAAACTGGTAAAAAAATACGACTATAATCCACGTTTTATCCTGGATTTTAACAGCTACAATTGTACCTATGAAATACTGGTTAATGATATGCCCGCCTATTCGGACTTTGACGGCGGGAACCAGGGCGGTGCAGTATGGCCTGTATCTCCCAATATCCTGAAAAGCGGTAAGCAAACCATTACTATCAGGGTATTCCCAAAAGTAGATGACGACGATAAAATGGAACCGTTTTTACTGGCAAAAAACTGCGGCCTGGAAGTAAAGGTGCTGTATGGCGATGAAGAAAAAGAAAAGCCTAAAGAATACAAACAACTCTTTTATTATAAAATGCCGGAGATAAAACTGGATAATGTGCCCTACCTCGAATTTAAAGGCACCTTTGAGGCTTCTACCCCTTACCAGCTGAAGGGATGGGGCCAGAGCCAGGATCTGCGGAAAGAAGATAAAACGCAGCTCACAAAAGAAGTGCTGGCCTTTTACAACCAGTACCGCAAACTAATGGCAGATGGCAACATGAATGCTGTGGCGGAGTTGATCTACAACAGGGAACTCGAAACAGAACAGGCTTATTTTCAGAACAAGCCTGCCGATGCTGCAGAAACCTGGAACCGGTTTGACCAGATCAAGGCTTATCACCTGGAGATGCTGCCATTGGAGCATTATGAACTGCGTTTTTTTGGCGACGGAAGGGTAGTGGGATTGATCCGCACGGATGATGAACTGAGAGGAGAATCGGCCCTGGCTGGCATTACCGACAATAAGTATAAGATATACAACCTGTTATTGCATAAGCCGGCAGGCAGTGACCAGTTACAGGTGATCCGGTGATCCGGTGATATAAGAGATTTATGAAGGAAAGGGAACAGCATATCACTATGTTGTTCCCTTTTTATTTGCTGTATATTTTAAAATCAACATCTTTTTATTAACTTTTCATTCAAACACCTGAACGTTATGAACCTGCGATTACCCGCCATTATTGGTATTATTGGATGGACCGTTGTTTCCTGCGGGGAAGCAAAGGCGCCGGAAGCCGCTACAGCGTTATCTTTAATAGGTACGTGGAAATTAGCATACAGTAAGATGATCAAGAACGGAGATACCACTGATACGTATCCCGTAAAAGGTCAGGAGATGATCAAAATGTTTAATGGCAGTCATTTTGCGTTTTTCAAGCATGATGTTTCGAAAGGAAGCGACAGCAGTACCGCTGTTTTCGATTCCGGTGCAGGCACTTATGAGTTAACGGGCGACAAATACGAGGAACACTTGCAGTATTGCAGCTACCGCGCCTGGGAAGACATGCATTTCACTTTCACACTTAGCTTACAGCATGATACGCTGATTCAGCGTGGTATAGAAAAGATTGATAGCCTGAACGTTAACCAGGAAATCCTGGAAGCGTATATCCGTGTACGTTAAGTTATTTTACCATGAGCAGCAATATTCCCTTTCAAACTATCGATTGGTCATTGATCCCGAAAACAGTCCATATAATTCCTCTCTTATTTCTCTTCTTCTTTCCGGCCGGTTAATCCGTCCTTCCGGGTGCTATTGCTACGCCCGTTAAGCCCTCCCTTGCACTTCACCCACGGAAATTACATTGTGTTTTTAATTAATATTTATTTTTCCTTGCCAAACAGCCATGGCATTGAATCTTACCACTTCTAAAACATTCGTGCTTAACAATGGATTAACCAGTCGGGATGTTTTATAACGTTACTTTTATTCCAGATTTAGAAAAACGGAATGCAAAATAAACCACTTTCAACCACCGTAGTAAACCATTAGAAAGCTTGATTTTCTAACACCTGTATTGTCAATAAAAGTCGAAATATTTTTCCTAAACCAGTCTCTCAAAAAGGAAATGAGAATGCAACATAACAACCAAGATGCCGTCCTGCTGGAACTGCTTAAAGATGGTAGTACCGAAGCATTTACAAGTGTGTACAAAAAATATAGCCGCATCCTGCTACTGCTGGCTGTAGATATGCTAAAGGACGAAGAAAAAGCAAAAGATGTTCTCCAGGAATTTTTTCTGGACTTCTGGCAGAAGAAATTGTTCCTGAAGATTGATGCTAATTACCAGAACCGGGACAGTTCCTGTATTATGAAAAGCTACCTGTATGCGAGCATACGGAACCGCTGTCTTAACAAAATTACGCGGGAAAGGAAATTTTCCTGTGTTATTCCGGATGAAGCTTTTGTACCGAACGATCCGTTGGAAAGCGAAGAAATTTACTGCCAGGTGAATATCGCACTGAAGAAAAAAGTACCGCCTAAATCCTCTACGGCTTTCCGTTTAAGACACTATGATCAGAAAAGCCATAAAGAAATAGCGGAAGAGATGAACACCAGCATTCAAACGGTGAAGAACCAGATTGGTACTGCTGTAAAGATTTTACGCGGTTATTTTACACCTGCCCACCTGTAATCCGGGAAACCTTACTTTAAACAAGTTGACGCTTGTTGCCCACCGCCCTTCAATGGGTAGTGGCAGGGATTTGCTTTATATGGTCATCCTGGTGGACCTTTTAGGTCCGCCAGGGATCTAATGGCTTTTGAAAAATGATAAGCTATTATCCTTGCTGGTGGCGTATTTTGCGTTGACGCACCCCGCCAGTCAACCAGTTGCCGCTGTGCATAAATAATTATTTCCCGATTGCGTAAATCGTTTTCCCGATACAGTAGATAATTTGGTCTTTTCTCAATGCACCTTTGCATGGTAAACGATAAGACCAACATGACAAGGGCATACCTGTTTCTAACACTTTTTCTACTCCCATTTACCTTGATATATGCCGGCGTGCCGGACGAAGGAGCCAACAATACCATTCAGGGCATTATTACCACATCAGACGGTCACCCGGCAACCAACGTAACCGTTATCCTGAAAGGCATTTCAAAAGGAATGATCACCAACCAGAGCGGCGAATTCCTCTTTAAAAATATTCCGGATGGCAACTACGAACTGGAGGTATCTATGGTGGGATTTGAAACCATCAGAAGAACGGTTGCTGTAGTAAACGGCAAAAGCGTACTGCTGCAAATAGAACTAAAAACATCTTCCCAAAACCTCGAAGAAGTGGTGGTGGCCACTGGGGGAAACCGCTTTGCCAAAAAGGAAAGCGAAGATGTATCCAAACTGCCGCTAAAAAACCTCGAAAACCCACAGGTATACAGCGTAGTAGGGAAAGAGCTGATGAAAGAACAACTGGTTACAGACTATAACAGCGCCTTCAAAAATATTCCGGGGGCAGGCATTCCAATTGTATATAACCAGGGAAGAAGCTCCGCTACATCAAGAGGCTTTACCACCGCCAACCTGGTACGCAACGGTGTAGGCAGCTTCGTGTATACCAATGTAGATCCCGCCAACCTGGAACGCATAGAAGTGATCAAAGGTCCCTCGGCTACTTTATTTGGCAGCACCCTTTCTTCTTTCGGAGGGCTGTTTAACCGGGTTACCAAAAAGCCGTTCGACAGCTTCAAAGGAGAAGTGGCTTACTCCGGCGGAAGCTGGGACCTGAACCGCCTAACACTGGATATCAATACTCCCGTAAACGAAGAGAAAACTGCGCTGTTCCGCTTCAATGGCGCTATCCACAGCGAACGCAGTTTCCAGGACGCCGGCTTCAGCAAAAACTATTTGCTCGCGCCCAGCTTTTCCTATAAAGTAAACGACCGGCTCACCATTTTGCTGGACGTGGAAATGAGCGGTTACAAAGCTACTTCTCCCATGAGGGTGAGTCCTTACACAAAAGGAAAGGCGCATAGCGTAGCGGAACTGGGCATGCCCTATAAACTCTCCTATGCCAACAATACGATGAGCTATAACAGCCAGCAGTTAAACGTTTTTGGCCAGATCAAATATAAACTGTCCGGAAACTGGACGTCGCAAACCGTATTTTCCCGCACCCGCTCCAGCTCCGACGGATTCACTACACAACTGAACATCTTAAGCGATAGCACCCTGCGGCAGGCAGTTACCTCGCAAACCTATCCATACTATGGTACAGATATCCAGCAAAACTTTATCGGCGATTTCCATATCGGTAAAATGCGTAACCGGTTGGTGGTGGGTGTGGATTTTTATAGCCTGCGCGCCTCCCGGAATGATACCATCGTGAATATGCCGGCCATCAATTACAGAACTCCCGGCGATGCCTACTATAATTTCAATAAGGACAATGTAACACCGCTGTTCGCAAAATTAAAATTCCTGGCGTTCGACAGCAACCGCGAAAACACTTACAGCGCCTATTTCTCAGACGTTATCAATATCACAGAGCAGCTGCTGGTGATGGCAAGCCTGAGGCTGGATAACTACCACAATCTTGGTGCTTATTATCCCAGTAAGGATCTTACAACAGGCAATTATACCCAAACTGCTTTATCACCTAAATTCGGCGTCGTATACCAGGTCATTAAAGACCGGGTTTCCGTGTTTGCCAACTACATGAACGGATTTCAGAATCAGTCGGGTACTGATTACAACGGCAACACGTTTAAACCGCAACAGGCCAACCAGATAGAAGGCGGTATTAAAGCAGATCTTTTTAATGAGAAATTAAATGCCACGCTTAGCTACTACGATATTTCGGTTACCAACTCTGTATATGATGATCCCGCTCACAGCGGATTTTCTCTCCAGGATGGAACCCAGCTCAGCAAAGGCTTTGAAGCCGAAGTAATTGCTAACCCCGTTCCGGGATTAAATATTATTGCAGGTTATGCCTACAACGAAAGTAAAATGGATAAGGCGGATGCTAAATTCCAGGGATTGCGGCCCTCTTCGGCCGGGCCAGCCACTACAGCCAACCTGTGGGTGAGCTACCGCCTGGTGCATGGCACTGCCAAAGGACTGGGTTTTGCTTTCGGCGGTAATTATGGCAGCCAATCGTTTCAAACCAACACCAACACCTTCGCCTTTACGATACCTTCCTATACTGTGCTGGATGGCTCCCTGTTCTACGACAAACCCGCTTACCGCATCGGGGTAAAAGTGGATAATATTACCAATGAAAAGTACTGGTCGAACCGGCTTGCAGCACAAAACCCAACACGCGTAACGGCTAACCTCACCATTAAGTTTTAAGCAATAACTGCAGGAGAAGCAGCCTCTCCTGCAGTTACCATCTTCCTTTAGGCTCATGATAATTACACCAGCTCCCCAATGTTAAGGATCTGTTTTCCTGTAACTTTTTCATATTCCCCTCCGTTTAACAGGTAATCTTGTTTTGACAAGCATATTGTAGCATTTCATCCCTTAAATAATATCAAATGAAACTGCCAAAATCATTACTCGGCGCCATCCTGATCGGTATCACCGTTCAAACAACCAGTTCCTGTAACAAGGATAAATCAGTTAAGCCAAAAGAAAAGAAAGAGGAAGTGAAAAAGCCATATGAAAATGGTTGTCCTGCCTGCGGAATGGGTTGATCCCATCTTTCATCATTCACATTTAATTCCAAAAGGTGCCGGAAATTCTGTCAGCAGCCGCCTGTAACCTGGACGCCGATATATTGGCAGCATGTCTTCCGCTAATGGAGGAATCAAGACTGCAAGCCATTGAATGGTCGTTTGATGCATTGTTTAAAGTGCAGGAAATACCATCCTGGTTTCTTGAATTGCTGACAGCCTACAGCGATGAACAACGACTCATTGGTCATGGCGTATTCTTTTCCCTTTTTTCAGGAAAGTGGCGCCAGGAGCAAGCCGATTGGCTGAAACAATTGAAAAGGGTCAGGGAAGAATTCCGGTTTGATCATGTAACGGAACATTTTGGCTTCATGACGGGGAAAGACTTTCATCACGGCGCTCCGCTGAATATTCCCTATACTAAATCCACACTTGACATTGGGAGAGACAGGCTGAAGCGGATCTATGAAGCAAGTGAATGCCCGGTAGGACTGGAGAACCTGGCCTTTTCCTATTCGCTCGACGAGGTAAAACGTCACGGCGCCTTTTTGGAACAACTCCTGGAACCTGTAAATGGTTTTATCATCCTCGATCTGCACAACCTCTATTGCCAGATCCACAATTTTAATATTCCGTTCGAAGAAATAATTACCCGCTACCCGTTAGATAAAGTAAGGGAGATACATATTTCCGGCGGTAGCTGGGAGGACGCTCCCAATAGCCCGGTGAAGAGAATAAGGAGGGATACACATGATGATGCCGTTCCGGCAGAAGTATTTCATTTACTGGAAAACACGATAGCGCGTTGCCCCCATCTTAAATATGTTGTGCTGGAACAACTTGGAAATGCTCTTACCACCGCGGAAAGCAGGACTACTTTTTACAATGATTTTGGAAAGATGGAAAATATTGTAAAGAAGAAAAGTACGCCCGGTATATCATCTTACCAGTCTTTTTTACCATCATTCCCCATAGTAACAGGTGAGGTTGTGGAAGATGAAGTTTTACACCATCAGCAGCTGGAACTTTCTGCTATACTGGAATCAGCCACCTCCTGCGACGAGGCTATTCGATCGCTCAACCGTTCTTCGCTTGCACATACCGCCTGGCAAATCGAGCATTGGGAACCTTATATGATTGATACCGCCATGCAGATTGCGCAAAAATGGAAGAAATGACACTACACCGCTACTGAGTGCTTTAACTTCAAAACATTCAGTTCTTCTTTTGAAAGCGAGATAGTTTCCAACTGTGATCTGCACGCTGCTGCACGCTCCGGCTCATTCAGCGCTCCGGCCAGTTCAATGCGAAGTATTAATGCTTCCGCGATATCAGCATTTGATTCATTCCCGCGTCGGGCTAATGCAGCATCCAATGTTTTCGCAGCGGCCACATCATCATTTTTGTAGTCGCGGAACCTGGCGGCAACGGCAATAGATTTTTGCAACGGGCTTTGGTTTTTATTATCCGCATGCTGCCACACTTCTTCATCCTTCTCTCCAAAACTAACAAAGATGATGGAGTTGCCGGAAACATCTGTCAACGTAAATCGTGTGGCGTCTGGTTTCATTCTCGAAATTCTGGGAATGCCGGTGTTAGGTACTCTTCCCAGCGAAGCTTTTAGTTTTCCGGTAAACTCCAGGTACACCGCCCTTGCATCGGCAACCGTTACCAGGCAACCACTGTAAGCAGTATTCATGCCTTTAACACGGGCAAAATGTAATTCATAGCCACCGCGCTCACTGATCCCATATTGGTAAGGGCGCGTCAGTTTATAGGTGGTACGGTATCCAAGTACCTCCCAGAATGCCAAGGTTTCCTCAATGGAAGAACAGGGGAGTATGGGAGTTGTTATCCACTCTTTTTTAGTTTGTAGCGTGTTCATAAGAGCCGTTATTTTTTATCCGGCAAATCTATATCCTTTCCGGAAGCGACTCTTTTTATATACTTTTTTGTATGTAACCGGTATGGTTAACATGCTCCTCTTTCTTTGTAACCAAATGCTGTACAAAAATGGTAAATTGTATTACGAAAGGGAATCCATTATAGTATTATACATGAGTAACGGAAAAAATAAAGCGTTTGTTAATCCAACCGGAGCGGCTTCAATTGGCGGTATATTTCTTGCGATGGTGAGACTCGCATTGGGTATTAATTTGCTATACACTGATCCGCTGTCATTCCGGTTCAGGTATCTCCTTATAATTTTATTCCTTATTTCAGTTGCAAGGCATCTGCTTTTCTATTTCATTAAACCCAGGCCGGATAATATATATAATTTACTGCTCGACTTGATCACGCCGTGCCTGTATGGCTTTATACTGTTTCATGTTTTATCCGTATATCAGTCAGAATTTTTATCGCTTTCCGTCAGCCTTTTTCTACCCGCCATCATTTATTGTTTTTTATTTGGCCGGGAACCTGTTCCCGTAATGAGTAAAAGAATTTTTTGGGGTGGATTACTTTCTTACATACTGACTTTCCTTCTCACGTTAAATTATGCGTTTGATTCGTCTAATCCTGCGGTGGAGAAATATTTTTTGGCAAACAAGTATTATGCAAGCGTTCCATATGATCATGGGGATGCAGGATCGGATCAATATTATTTTGATCTCATTCATGTAGACAGTATTTCTAACCCTGCCCAATGGGTAGAAGTAAACCAGAAAACCTATGGTCAATATCGTGGCGGTCAGCAATATAAAAGGATGAAATTTGGGGATGCAGAATATATGATATTGGCTAAAAAAGAAACGCCATTTGCTAAACGTCAGTATTATTTTTTAATGCAGCAGGTAAATGGTCCTTTTCAGGCTAAAAATATATCGGAATCAACATACGCGCAGTTTGAAGAAGGAGATACTTTTCATATTGAAAAGCATAAGGGATTTTTAGGGCTGGGATGGGCGACTTACCGGTAAGGGTTATTGTACTCTTCTCATTGGAAACTGCCGGAACTGTTGTTTATTATTCATTACCCCCGATATTTCAGCTATCAGGGAATCGGATGAAATAAGTGTATAGGTTATTTTCTGCGGGAAATCATGCGCCGGATTCTCAAAAATTAATTTATTATCTGAAGAAAATGTTACTTTAAAAGATACCGGCATATTATCATTCTGATTGGTCACAGTTGGAATGTAAAACAAAGCGCCATCTTTTTGCAGCAGGCTAACAGTCTCTAAAACAACAGTATCTTTTTCTTTCAACAGGAAACTTTTCCCGGAATAGCTGGAATCACTGCTGCTTTTCCAGGTTTCATAAATAGTCCCTTTATTCGTTTTTTGTTCCCATTTTCCCAGTAGCCAGCTGGCATCGGCTAATTGCTGGCAAAACCCGTGAATGCTGAAAAACATTCCTATGCCTGCCAGTAAAAAGACTTTTTTAAGATGATCCATAACGCTATATTTTAGGCGACTTAGGGAACAAGTTGTTTTTGTTACAACTAAAAAACTTTACTGAAGATCAATGCTACTTGGCTCCACCGGGAAATGGCTGCGGTGCTGTTGTTGGGCCCTGCACCACCAATTTTCCACCAGGCAATATATTCATCCGGTCGATAAAAACGACACGCTTATCACCCGTTTCCAATGTACGGCCATGGTATACACAAAACATTTCTTTACCATCCGGTGAATACGTGATGCTATTGTGGCCAGTCCCTGTTACCACACCGCCTTGCTCAACGTTCTTTTGCAGCACCGGGTTGTTAGCAGCCTTTTTAAAAGGCCCTAAAGGACTTTTAGACGTAGCATAACCCACCGCATAATTTTTGCCGCCGAAGTAATTCGCCGAATACATCATGTAGTAGGTATTTCCTTTTTTGAAGATGGAGGAACCTTCTGTCCAGCGGCGATTCACTTCTTTGGATGTAACCGAGCGGCTTTCCCATTCGGCTTGTTTATCTTTCATGCTCACCGGTGGGCGCAATAGCAGCACCGGTTCACCGATAACGCCACTGAAATCTGGTTTTAATTCTACACCATATACCCAGCTTTCTTCGATCTCATTGAACCAGCCTTTATTTTTTGCCCAGGCAGCTATTTCACTCTGTACCGGATGTTTGTAGCAACAACGGGAATAATAGAGATATACTTTTCCACTTGGATCGAATAGCACATTTGCATCGATGACAGGATAGCCAGGGTCAAAAACGGGTTTGTTGTTTACATCGATAAATGGCCCGGTTGGTTTATCTGCTACAGCAACGCCAATGCGAAAGTTTTCGAGTTCCTTCGTTGGATTGTCTTTCCATTGAGCGCTGTAAAACATGTAGTATTTGCCATTAATAGCATATACTTCCGGGGCCCAATAAGCGCCCTCCCAGGCGGCTTTTGGATCGCTCCAGCCATTTTTGTTATTGTGAAAATATACCTGGCCCTCGTTTTTCCAATTAACCAGATCGGTGGAAGAATAGGCGGCGAAGCCGTTCCTGGCGCCACCGGTCCCATACATATAGTATTTGTCGCCCTCGACATGCAATACATAAGGATCGCCCAAATCAACAGCCAGGGGATTTTTGTAGGTCAGTTGCTGTGCGTTCAGTGCTATCGCCGCTATTAGTAAAAGAGAAATCAGGATGATTTTTTTCATGTTCCAATATATTAATTTTCTGTGAATGGACATGCTCCTACTGAGTATTTCCAGGTACAGTTAATTCCAGGAGGGATATCAGAGGGAGTTACTCTTGCAGGCAGCTGCTTTTTATGCCTGCGGTTCATGTTCAGCCCCGTTGATACCATCTTGAATCCAGCAACCCAATTGGTAGCTGAATGCGAAGAAGCCAGGAAAATCACTATCTTGTTTTAAGATCACCGATCTGATCTACCGAAGAAAGAATTATGTTATGAGTCAAAGGCTAATTATAATTGTGTGAAATTTTTAATAACATTGTGGCTAATTCGGATCAATCAACTTATTAATTGTCAGGTATTAAACATAATAGTGACCGCCAACTGCTGCTGCAGATCTCCGAAGGGGATGAGCAGGCGTTTACTATGCTTGTGAAAGCGTATTCCGGCCTTCTTTTTACTTACCTGGTCAAAATTACCAAAGATCAGGATATAGCTTCCGACGTGGTGCAGGAAATTTTCACCCAGCTATGGCTAACAAGGGAGTCTCTGAGAGAAGTGGAGAGTTTTCGTTCCTGGTTATTTGTAATTTCGAGGCATCATGCAGTTAGGATGCTGAAGAACATTGACAGAGAGTACAAAAAAAGGGAGGAGTGGCATCAAATAACACAAACTGTGGCCGGCGGCATGGAGGCACAGGACGAGGCCGCCTTAAAGGATGCCTACGATATACTGGTGAAAAGTGCAGTAGATCGGCTCCCGCCGCAGCAAAAGAAGGTTTGGATGCTTGCCCGGTTAGAAGGGAGAAAATATGCCGAAATAGCAGCGGAAATGCAGATTAGCCGGGAAACCGTAAAAAAATACCTTCAAATTGCCTCTTCATCTATCGTTGACCACATCAGGAATAATGGCCTGCCAATCATAATTTCGTTCCTGATTATAAAATTGTAAATTTTTTCCCCATTGGGATACCCCCTTTTTTACAGAAGCCTTCTCCTAAGATAAGATGGATCATATCCGTTGAGATAAATTGATTGACTGTGAATAGCAGACTACAACACCTATTGGAACGGTGGTCAAATGACCAGTTTACCGAAGCAGAAAGACAGGAGCTTATTGATATGTTGCAATCGGCTTCTACTGAACAGGAAATCATTCCTGTACTGGAGGATATGTGGGAAAAAATACAGGATGAAGGCCTCTTTAGTGAAGCCCGGCAGCAAACGATGATCAAAAATATCCTGGATCGCTATCCAGGCAGGAAGTTCCCTGTTGATAAAGAAGCAGTGAAGAGTATGTATGTTGGTCACCGGAATGCCCTCATACGGAAATGGAGTTGGGCTGTAGCGTCTTCTGTGGCATTGATAATTGGTATTGGTGTTTATTACCTGTATCACAAAAAGCAGGCAGAAACGCCAGCGGGTATTGTGCAGTCGGTAACAAATGGACAACAGGGAGAAAATAGCGTTTTACTTACCTTGTCAGACGGATCACAGGTACCTTTAGATACTATTAAAAATGGCCGGATAGCACTACGGGGAGGGACGGTTGCCAAAGTCACCAATGGAGTATTTGAATACGAGAGAACAGGTTCAGAAGTTCAGTATAATACAATATCTACCCCGAAGGGCAAACAGTTCCAACTTAGATTATCAGATGGAACCAACGTGTGGCTGAATGCGGAAAGTTCCATTCAATACCCGGTAGCATTTACTGGTAAGGAAAGACTTATTAGTGTTACAGGAGAGGTTTATATGGAGGTAGCTCAAAACCCTTCCATTCCTTTCAGGGTAGAGGTCAGCGGCGGAACTGCTGTTGAAGTACTTGGAACAAGTTTTAACGTGAATGCATATGACAATGAGCAATCCGTTCGAACCACGCTGCTGGATGGAGCGATACGGGTTGCAATGAAAGGATCGGAAAGAGCAGCCTACAAACTACTTAAGCCCGGACAACAAGCCCTTACTACCACCGGAAACAGGCCTATCCAGGTTTTTGACGATGTAAATGCAGTTTCGGTTGTTGCCTGGAAAAATGGCGTCTTTGACTTTAATGATGTTTCGCTGGAAGAGGCTATGCGGCAACTTGCAAGATGGTATGATATTGAAGTAATTTATCAGCAACCAATTCCGGAAGTACAGCTGGGCGGTACTATTAAGAGGAGCCTTCCCTTTGCCGATGTGCTGTATTTTCTGAGCAACGTGGGACTTCACTACAAACTGGAAGGAAACAGGACATTAATTATACTTCCCTGATGGCTATAAAGCATTTTGTTCGGGATCAACTACAAAAACCAACCAAAATTATTTAGAAAGTATGCATTTTTCTGCTTTAAACCAGCCGTGGAGGCTCGGAGTAGCCTGGTGTGGCTTCTTCTGCCGTCCAGTATCAACCAAAATACGCTTCGCGATGAAACTAACATTTGTTTTATTAACTGTTTTCTTAGTGCAGGCACAAGCCACAGG
Organism: Chitinophaga sp. RCC_12; assembly: GCF_041360695.1. Classification (NCBI taxonomy): domain Bacteria; kingdom Pseudomonadati; phylum Bacteroidota; class Chitinophagia; order Chitinophagales; family Chitinophagaceae; genus Chitinophaga; species Chitinophaga sp. RCC_12. The sequence continues at coordinate 83,420 of NZ_JBFUPS010000011.1, read as the reverse complement.
ACTGGCGCAATCTATTACTGCCAAACTACACAAAGAGCCTTTGCATAATGTGTTTAAAATTATTGAGAAACAGACGGGAGTAACTGTTTTCTATAATGATGAGCATATTAAGAATGCGCATCCTGTGACTATTGAGGCACAACAGATGCCATTGGATGATTTTTTGACCGCTATTTTGAAGCCAGAAAAACTTGCTTTTGAGATAAAGCAGGGTAATGTAGTAGTGATGCGCAAAGATACTGGCGCATCTGAGAAAAAAGGAAATTTATCCGCTGCTGCGGAGTCTAAAACGAAAGTGTCAGGATTAATCACGGACGCTGATAAAAACCCTCTGCCTGGAGCTACCATCCGTATTAAAGGCAGCCAGGTAGTAGCCGTGAGCGATGAAAAGGGGATGTTTCATATAGAAGCGGAAAAAGGCGCAGTGCTCATAATAAGCTTCATAGGATTCAATGAAAAAGAGATGAAGGTGAACGATTCAGAAATGATTTCGGTTATTCTGACGCCTTCGGAACAAAAGCTGGAATCTATTGAAATTGTTTCTACAGGTTATCAGAATATTACCAGGGAACGAAATACAGGGGCAGTGGCGAAAGTGGATATGGGCACTGTTGCCAACAGATCCAGCAGTACCAATATTCTTCAAAGACTGGATGGGCTTGTACCCGGCCTGGTGGTAAACAATTCGCCGGGTGGAGAGCCGTTACTGGTTCGTGGTTTGACTTCCCTCAACTCCACCAGGTCGCCATTGATCGTGGTGGACGGCGTGGAATTACCGGGTGATAATACAAGTGAGACATCCGGCAATAATATTCTGAATAACTCCAACCCTATCGCCAACATCAATCCGCAGGATATTGCGGATATAACTGTTCTGAAAGATGCCTCCGCAGCTTCTATCTGGGGCGCCAAAGCGGCGAATGGGGTAATTGTTATTACTACCAAAAAGGGTAAAACAGGACAAAAAATGCGGGTCGATTACGACGGTTATTATAATTTCCAGGGAAAACCGGATCTATCCTATATTCCGAAAATGAACAGTAGGGATTTTATTGCTACTGCAAAAGAAATCTTTCCTCAATTTGCACCTTCTTATAGTTGGAATGCAGTACAGGTCTTTGCCCCGGTTCCTCCGCATCTGCAAATTCAATATGATGAGTATCGTGGACTAATCACCGGTGCGCAGGCGAATAAGGCGCTGGATAGTTTGGCTGCCATTGATAACAGGAGTGATATTTCCAGTATTTTTTACAGAAATGCAGCCTCAACTAATCATACCGTCTCGCTTTCAGGAGGCGGTGATATTTACAGTTTTTATGGATCACTGAGCTATACCGGTATTCAAAGCAGCACACCTGGTGAAAGAAACAATTCATATAAGGTAAATGTCAGACAGGATTTCAATTTCAATAAGAGATTGCAGTTATCAGTAATCACTGATCTTACCAATACAGTAGCAAGTACTTCAAATCTGGGCATAGGAGTGCTGGCGCCGGATATTTCCATGGTGCCTTATCAGCGGTTCCGCGATAAGGCAGGAAATCCGCTGGCAGTGAATTTCCTGGGAAATTACAGCGATTCTCTCAGGCTTAATTATGCCGCCAGGAGCCGGGTTAACCTGGACTATGTCCCGCTTGATGAGTTTAACAGGGGATATTCAAAGAGTAGCAGTATATCCGGAAGAGTGGTGGGAAGCGCGAAATTACAATTGCTGAAAGGACTTCGCTTTGAGGGTACTTATGGTTACCAGACATTTGCAAGAAACAACCGGACAGTTCAGTACCAGGAAAGTTACGCGGTAAGGGACCAACTGGTAGGTTTTACGCAGGCGCCAACTGTAAACGGTACACCCAGGTATTGGTTGCCAAAGGATGGTGGGATGCTCAATGTAAATAATGCGTCTCAGAAAAACTGGACAGTAAGAAATCAGCTGATATTTGACCGTAACTGGGATCCGCATCAACTGACTGTGATGGCAGGACAGGAAGCTACAAGTTCCACACCATTGACATCATCTGCTACCTACTATGGCTGGGATGATCAGTTGCAGGTTTCCCGTCCGGTAAATATTGATACACTGATGAAAGGGATTACAGGAACGGTATCCGGCCTGCTGGGAAGAGCGTTGCCATCAAATAATGTGGGTGGAGGAGAAGGGGCTATCGCAAGAACCACCTCTTACTATTCCACATTGGGATACATGTACCAATGGAAGTATGCGCTGAATGCGAGTTGGAGGATTGATGAGAGCAATTTATTCGGCCTTGCCAAATCTGCTCAAAACAGGCCCGTTTATAGCATAGGCGGTAAATGGCTGCTGAACAGGGAAGACTTCATGAAATCATTTACATGGCTGGACCGGCTTCATTTGAGACTCACTTATGGTATAACAGGTAATGCACCCAAGCCTGCCCAGGCAGCATCATTCGATATCCTGCAGTCCGCATCGAATGTAAACTATGTAACAGGAGTTGGTTTGGTTATTGGCACTCCCGGCAACGATAAGCTTACATGGGAAGGAACCACTGTTTATAACGCAGGACTGGATTTTACAGTGCTGGGTGGCAGATTGGGCGGTTCAATAGACGGATATATAAAGAAGACCAGTAACCTGATCGGCTCATTGATGACGGCGCCGTTGACTGGATATGCAACCGTTATCGGTAATTATGGAGACCTTGAAAATAAAGGGTTTGAGTTTAGTCTGACCTCACTTAATGTCATTTCCCGGGATTTTAACTGGAATACTGTCCTAAACCTGTCGTACAACAAAAATAAGATAACAAGGATGGCAACAGCAACTGCCATCACAACCGGTACAGGAATGATTGGAACTTCCTTCGCGGAAGGTAAACCTGCATACGCTGTATTTGAATTCATCAACGGCGGGCTTAACGCTGCGGGAGATCCACAGATCATCCAGGCCGACGGAAAAATACTGTCTGATAAAAATGGATCCAAACCAGAAGACGTTCATTTGGCGGGAACTTCTCAGCCTATCGCGACAGGTGGATTATTCAACACATTTTATTACAGGCGATTTCAATTGGGAATTAATATCAGCTTTAACTTAGGACATGTATTGTTCCGGGATTTTAATAATTTTTGGCAAGATCCCCTTTATCAGAACACGCTTCAACCTGAATTTGCTAATCGCTGGAAGGCGCCGGGAGATGAAAATAAAACCAATATTCCCAGGTATGCCTATAACACTACCATCGACAACGGCAGAAATATCTATTACTATACTTACTCCAACCTGAATTCATTTGACGCTTCTTACGCAAAAATCAGGGAGATCACGCTTTCCTACGATGTGGGTAAGACGTTGGTTCGGAGACTGCATGCGGAAGGATTGACTTTCAGGGCACAGGTATCCAATCTCATGCTCTGGAAGAAGAACCACTTCGGGATCGATCCGGAGTTTCAATCACCTGCAGGTGTCAGAAGTATCCGTATAGGACAAGGTACATTCACAGTTGGCGCACACATTACTCTTTAATTAAACCTGCTTAAGATGATGAAATCCATTCATAGGGTATTACTACCCATCCTGTTTATATCGTTGATGCTTCAGACTTCATGCTCCAAAGACTTTTTGGAAATTGAGCCTAAAGGCTCCCGTGTGGCAAAAACAATGCTGGACTACGAGCAATTAATGAACGCAGTGAGCCTGCAGGTTGCCTATCCTCCGTCTTTATACATGGGTGATGAAATGGCTGCCCAGGCGACCTATATGGACGCTGCCCAGATCAGATCGCAAAGACTGTTCAGGTTTGAAGCAAGGATATACGATGAAGATCAGCTTCCCAATGAAACCTGGCCACTGACCAACATTTATACCTTTAATAAGGTTATAAACGAAGTGATGCAATCGCAGGGAGGAACCGATCAGCAAAAACGTTCCATCCTAGCGGAGGCCAAAGTCGGACGGGCGCTTTGCCATCTTTATTTTCTGAATGATTTTTCGTTGCCCTATAATGCTGCTACTGCTGCTACGGATTTGGGGGTGCCACTGCTTACAAAGGCAGACGTAACCCAAACAACATTTGTACGGGCCTCTGTACAGGAATGTTATGATTTTATTATTAAGGATTTAACAGATGCATTGCCTGACCTTGGCCCATTAACACATAGGCGAAAATTCTCCAGGTTGGCGGCGGAATTCATACTGGGCCGTGTTTATCTGTATATGGCAAAATTCAGTGAGGCCAGCACACATGTGGATGCTGCATTCGCGGAGCTTGACAAAGCTGCAGTGCCTCTCACATTATACGATTATAACGTCGTACTTGACCCCGATAACGATAATTCATGGTTTCCTGACTTCGGTTTCGGACTTTCAAATTATCCATTGGCTGCTAATAATGTGCAGGTGATATACAATCTCAGTATGATTAATTTTCAGCTGCAACAAGCCAATACCTATGTGTTTTCCCCGGAAACGGCTGCCTTATATGATCCGGCAGATAAACGCCTGGAACTGTTCTCAGGAATTGAAATGTTCAATCCCGACAAAACCTTTCCGGGGGGAATGAGGCGCTACTCCGCATCACTTTTTTCCGGATTGGAAATAGGTCCTTCATTACCTGATCTCTACCTGATGCGCTCAGAGCTTAAAGCAAGGGCAGGCGACCTCGCAGGGGCAAAGAGTGATCTCGAAATGCTGCGGTCCAAAAGGATGCCTGCCAGTATCGCAACTGTACCTGCGAATATAGCGGAAAGTAAAGAGGCATTGGTTCGCTACATCCTTGATGAACGTATTCGTGAATTCGCCACCTCCGGCATGCGCTGGTGGGATATGCGCCGGCTTTCAGTAGATCCGGTTTATAGCAATACGGTTAAGTACACACATAAACTTTATGATGACGCCGGTAACGTGGTCGCAACCTATACACTCAATCCGGAGAGATTTGCCCTAAAGTTCGGCGAAAGAATGCTGGCCGCGAACAAGGGATTGGTGGAAAATGAATAGAACTGCTAAGTTAATGACAACATACAGTTGCACCATATTTACCTGGCAGAAAATTCAATCGTAATAATTTAAAATTTTCAATACCGTTTAATCTGAATCTGATGAAAATGAAAAAGTTAATCTTGCTGTTGCTGATTTCCGGTTCCGTCTTCGCACAGCAATCGCCATCCATGAAGTATAACTTTAAGGATTTTACTTCAATAGTAAACGTGGAAGACCAGGAGAGGCAATACAATGAAATGCTGAAAGCAAATCCAATAGACCCTGCCAAACCATTAATGTATGAGGAATACCGTGCACAGCTGGCTATGGGATGGCTTACCAAAGGGAATTTTGAACGTTATTGGTATTATAAAAACACCAGGCCGAAATTCAACGTGCTTCAATTCCTGTATCTGACTTATGCGCTGGATAACCTCTTTGATGCAAATGCCAATCCGGGCGAAGTAGAAAAGGTTTCAGCCGGGATGTTGGAAGATCTGAGCACAGGAGCATTGAAAGATGGAATTGGCAGAACGCAGACCGTTATGGAGATAAACGCAGCAACTAATGCTCAACTGGGAAATACAGATACGGCATTGCAGTTATTGGCGAAATCATCCGAAGTAAAAGACGGCATGCGCGAAATGTGCTATTTCAAGGATGCGAAATCCAATTACCTGAACCGGTATGGCGTAGTGATGCTTGCTGCCGGCAAGTACCAGGTGGCATTCGATACCTTGAGTAAAGCATTCAGGGAAGCGGAGTCAAACCCGGTGATGGTTAATACATTCAGGTTGGTATATAAAAAGGTAAAGGGTACCGAAAATGGATTTGAGGAATATCTTAAATCCCTGAAGGATGAAGCATATCATCACTGTTATAAGGAAGTGGAAAAGTTGTACATAGCATCACCGAAAACGACGCTCGACGGTGCAGTACCTATCCCGGGAGGGGATGGTAAAATGTTTACGCTTTTTCACGCCACGAAACCTGTAAAAGATATATCACTGCCGGATCTGGAAGGAAATATCGTTCATCTCAGGGATTATAAGAACAAGGTGCTGGCCCTGGATTTCTGGTCCACAGGATGTACTCCGTGTGTAGCTGCTTTCAGCGGATTTGAGCGTGTGGTGGCGGACTATAAAAAAGATGCATTTCAAATGTTTGTGGTAAGCCTGTTTGAAGACAGGGCTACCGTGAAAACTTTCGTGAAGAAAAAAGGGATTACTCTCAACGTTTTACAGGATGAGGAAAACAAGTTCTTTGATGTCCAGGGAACACCTACTAAAATCATATTTGACCCATTAGGTAATATAAGATTCTTTAGTTCTGGTTACGCCGGTTCCACGGATAGGGAGTATTACAAACTGAAGTCTATGGTAGAGATCACAAAATCCAGGTATAAAGGGTAATGCAATTTGTGCCTGTTAGGTGATAATAACCCGATTTAAAACGAATGTGGCTTTTGCCTTACAAAAAGTATTTATGAGAAGAGTGTTTTTTTTGATATTGACCAGTCTGGTAGCTTTGTCCGGCATTGCGCAGGACAACCACCCGGTTTCGTGGAAATTCCGTAGTGACTCAATAGCGCCACTCACGTTTAAGATTGCCTTCGTGGCGTCTATCAACGAACCGTTTCATATTTATCCACAGTCTTATGATGGTGGAATGGGAATGCCTACTACCATTACATGGGGAGAAAATCCGAATGTTCAGTTGATAGGAGAGATGGAAGAAAAAGGAGCAGCATCTTCTACCGGGGAAACTGTGGCTTATTACGCGAAGGGTGTTACGTTTTCACAAACTATCAAACTCAGGGCAGATGAGAAGACAGTATTGCATTTCCGGATCAGGTACATGGCATGCAATAATCAAATGTGTCTTCCTCCTTCATCAAAGGAGTATACGCTGACTGTAAATGATGCTAATGGTGTTGGTGTTACTACTGAGAATGAAAAAGCGGAACCGGTACCGGGTATGCAGGAAGCAGCGCAGTATGAGGATTTTGCGCTGCCGGATGTAAAAGGAAAAAAGATCTCCACCAAAACAATCATCTCCGGAAACAAATATACATTTATCGATTTCTGGGCCAGCTGGTGTTCGCCATGCAGAATGCAGGCAAAGGCACTTGTTCCGCTTTATGCCAGGTATCGGACCAAAGGATTGGGTGTAATTGGCGTGTCTCTTGACACGGATGCTGCAGCCTGGAAGAAGGCAATAGAGAAGGATGGTTATACCTGGACAAACCTGGCAGACCTGAAAGGGTTTGATTCTCCTGTTACTAAAAAATATCACATTAAGGCTATTCCAAGGAATTTGCTGGTAGATAATAAAGGTGTAATTGTTGCCAGGGATCTCCATGGGAAAGAGTTGGAAGCAAAGCTGATGGAACTGTTTAACTAAATGCTTTTCCTGATGGCAACGTAGTAATCACCCATTGTAATTCATATTATAATTCGATTTCTGAATCCTAATTAATCCTACTTAAATTGAGAAAGTTAATCATAGCCGGTTTGTCAATAATGCCATTGGCAGCTTTTGCTCAAAGTAATAATAAGTTTACTATCGATGGCAAATATGGCACAGGCAACGCCCCTGAAAAAGCCTACCTGGAGTATACGATGGGAGGTGAATCCATTATTGATTCCGTTGAATTGAAGAATGGTACTTTCAGATTTGCCGGCAGGGCGTCCACTTCGCCGGTATCCGCTACATTAATCTTTGATACGAAAGGTGTTGGGAGAACTAACAGCCTTGAACAGTTAACCGTTTATCTTGAGCCGGGTAGCATTCATATTAAAACGAATGGGGCTACAGTTGCCGGATCACAGGTAACCGGAACCCCCAGGAATAATGATTATAACGATCTTAATAACCTGGTTGATGCCGGCTTTTCACAAATGACCGATGAAGACAGGCAATTCATGGAAGGAAAGGTGTCACCACAGACCACGCAGGATTACGAGGCCAAAGTGGAAGGATTCCGGAAAAGGTTTAGTGACATGACCAAAGATGCCTATATTAAGTTCCTTCAGTCCCATTCTGCATCAATGCTCAGTTTGGAATTGTTTCCCAAAATCGCTTACGAGCAACGCTATGACGTAGTGAAGCCTTTGTTCGACGGGTTATCATTCAGCATTAAAAATAGTAAGGAAGGTAAGAAAGTAGCCGCTAACCTGGATAAAATGAGAGTGACTGCAATAGGGCAACCGGCGCCGGACTTTGAAGTGCCCGATGCAGAAGGGAAGCTGGTTAAACTTTCGTCATTTCGTGGCAAGTATGTATTGGTTGACTTCTGGGCTTCCTGGTGCGGACCATGCAGGGCAGAGAACCCTAACCTGGTTAAAGTCTACAATAAATTCAAAGACCGGAACTTCACAATTGTCGGTATTGCTCTCGATAAGCCTGACAGCAAAGCGTTGTGGTTGGCTGCTGTTAAAAATGACGGACTTCCATGGCTTCAGCTTTCTGATCTGAAATTTTGGGATAGTGCGGCTGCGAAATCATATGGCGTCCAGGCAATTCCCCAGAATTTTTTGATCGGTCCTGATGGAGTTATAGTTGGAAAAACATTGTCAGGAAAAGCGTTGGAGGAAGCATTAAGTGAAATATTTTATTCTGTGCACACGGCTAAGTGACAATTGAGGAAGTAGAGGAACAATTAATAAATAAGGAAATTGAACCAGTTACCTGTAAAAGATGGTATAATAAATTATCAGTTGCGAAATCTGTCTTGTTCTATGAAATTGAAAAACTAAGCAGTAATATAAATGAAAAGATGAGCAGATTGGAGAAGGCTATACCGCATTTACGCAAATCTGAAAACTCTATATGAATCTTTAGGATTGATGGGGAAACAGAAGCGCTTAAATGGGGTGTTCAAAGCTAATCTCATATTTACTGGAGAGCGAAAATGAATTTATGCAAAATAAAAAAGCTCCGAAAGGAGCTTTATATAATTAATTCCTTAAAGGATGTTTAGAGTTAGTTTCTGTAGATTTTAATTCTTGTTGATTTATATTTATTTGTTTTCTCTCCATAGTAACCTCCTTTTTTATTTGTATTTGTTGTGTAGTAACAGATGAGTTTTGACTTGCCTCTTCTTTTGCATGCTTTACATACATACCTGTTAAATAAATATAGAGCACTAGTAAAAAGAACTTTCTAACCCTAAACCATCCTCCAGAACACCTGGGTGCTGATTTATTAAAAGTACATCGCAAATTTTACGCCAAGCGTAAAATATAATTAAAAAGGCTTCCAAGCACATGCCTGAAAGCCTTCTAAAATTTCGTAGCGAGATCGGGAGTTGAACCCGAGACCTTTGGGTTATGAATCCAACGCTCTAACCACCTGAGCTACCTCGCCTTATTCTCCATCCGGATCGCTGTAACTACTATCAGTAGCGCCTGCTGCTCCAAAACGGGAGTGCAAAGATAACGGCTTAAAAATGAAAATTCAAAATGAATCCAACGTTTTTTTAGAATTTTTTTTAAAGAGGATCGCCCGGAGCAGGCTTATCCCATTTTTTCAACAACGACTCATCCACCGACCGGATATGCAAATCCCGCTGTGGATAAGGGATTTCAATACCGGCCTGATTAAGGGCGGTGTAAATAAACGACATCACCTCATTTTGAAGCCTGCCCGCATTATCCAGGTCACCTACCCAGAAGTAAACCTTGAAATTCACCGCGTTATCTCCGAAGTCGGTTAGCTGTATAAAAGGAGCGGGAGCAGTGAGCACATCTTTACGATCGGTAAAGGCGGAGTTGATAATAGCTGTCACCTGGTCGATATTACTTCCATAACCAACGCCAAGCGCAATTGTTATACGTTTATTCCGGTTGGTCCGGGTCCAGTTGATCAGTTGTTGGGATATGAGGTCGCCGTTGGGAACAATTACTTCTGAGCCGTCGAAGGAATTGATCTTACTGGAACGGATGCCTATTTCTTTTACAACGCCGGAACGGGGTCCCAGTTCTATCACATCACCAACTTCTATCGGCTTTTCAAAGGCGAGGATGATGCCGGATACCAGGTTGTTCACGATGTTCTGCAAACCAAAACCGATACCAACGCCCAGAGCGCCTATTACAATAGTGATTTTATCCATGGGAATACCGGAGGCGGCAAATGCCAGCAACACGCCGCCGGCAAGCACTGCCAGTCGGAGTAACAACAGGGCGGAACCGAATTTCGTTTTTTTATTGGGATTGGCGCTTTGACCGGTGTTACCAAACATATATGCAATCAGCTGCGAAGCCACAGTAGCCACCCATATTACCAGGATAAAAATGATGACGCTGCTGAAAGTAAAATCCGAATTGCCGAGCTTATGTTTGGAGGAGAGGATATCGGTAATAACCTCATAAATAATATCATACAAATAAACACTGCGGGATAAAATTGCCAGCCAGCCTACAAAGCCCAGGATCGTGAGGAATGTTCTCAGTTTTTTCTGTACTTCCTGGTAGTCCATAAAAGAAATGAAGGTGCTGGAATCTTTATTGGCCTCCACCTGGAGATAAACAGCTTCCATCAGTATTTTTACAAGCGTAAATAAGCTAAGCGCCATTACTGTGCTCACAACAGCGGTAGATCCCATGATTTTGGCAGTGCCCACCCGCGCAAAAATTACCATGATAAGGGAAAAGGCGCTGATGATCATAAATAGCATCAGTACCGGCCTGGTAAATTTCGGTTGCGCAAAAGTGGTAAGCGACGATTCTTTCAGCAGCCGGTTACCCAGCAGTAGCGAAAGAATGGCGCCTATCAATAATCCCCATTGTTCGGTATAGGTAACCTCTATCAACAGGTTATTCAAACTGTAAATAAACAGCAGGCCGGCCAGTAATAACCAGCTTTTGAATAATGTTTTAGGAAGATGTGTGCGAAAGATAAAGGTCAGCGCTATCACATTTAAACCCCAGGTGATTTCTGTAAAAAGAATAGGATAACGTACAGAAAGTACGGCGGACAAAGTGGCAATCAGTACCACCGTACAGGCCACCGGGTTGCGGTACAGGTACCGGGCGTGTTGGAGGATGGTTTCGCCTTCCTGTTCAGGATGATTGTGCCGGATGCGTTTAATATTGTTGTGTACCCACCAGGAAAATAGTATGGCCAGTAGTAACCATACAAAAAATACAGGCCATTGTATAGAAAAAAAGATGTCGAGCACCTTCGTGCTTTTATGCAGCGAATTTTTCAGTACCGGGAAAAATTCAAGAGGGTTGATACTGTCGCGGTGAGGCTTCCAGAGGTAGCGGTAATCCCGTACAAACATGTTGGAGGCGTATTGTTGCAACCGGTAGTCCATGTCCTCATAGAGATTGGAGGCTTCAATATACCGGTTCGCCACCTTGTTTTGCAGCAGTCCTATCTTAATAAGACTGGCCTTATTCGCGCTGTCTACGGAACGGAATTTAAGCACGAGGTTGGTCACCTGGCCCAGGTAAAAACCATATAGCTCATCTTCAGAAGGGATGTTCCGCATAGCGGTATCTCCGCGGATAAGGCGGATTGTGTCGTTAATGTTTTTCAGTTTCTCGTAATAGGAAAACAGGGCGCCCTGCCACGATGTGAGCTTTCGTTGCACCTGCTCCAGCATTACTTTATTGGTATATATATCGTTGATATTCGGTGTGCGGCCCAAACTGGCAATATTGTACCTGATCAGCGCGAGGGAAGTATCTGTCAGCGGCAGGCCGGCAATGATCCGCGAGGTGTCAAACCCACGGCGGAGGGAACTCATAAGGTCGTTCAGCGTCAAGGTGTAGCTCTCAATGCGGTTGATCAGGATGGAAACAGAAGTGTCCGACTTTCTTACCCGGTTGGTATCTTTCGATAACGCCTGGATATTCTTGCTGATGGTAGCACTGTCAACAGCTACCAGGTGAATGGTATCGGTTTTGGGCTTACGCTTACGGCTTTGTGCATCGGCGTTGTAGCTCCCGGTCATCAATACCAGCAGTATCAGCAGCTGAAAAAAATATCCGTAATTGAGGTGAATCCTGGTAAACATATGAAGCTGTAAAATTGAATGATCTCTAGGAGGAACATTTTTAATGCCTAAATGTTCCTGAATTTAAAACTTTTAACTCTCCCGGCCGTTAAGTTTTCTGGAATCGGCTGCTTTATTTGTCCGGTATCCGATTCCTCAGTATTTTGTATAGGATTGGCAGACCAATGAAAACTAGCTTATGAACAGAGAAATGCTTGTTACCTCATTAAGAAAGGATCTCGAACCCTGGGATATCATAGTGATCGGGGGAGGGGCTACTGGTCTTGGTGCCGCCCTGGAAGCGGTAACACGGGGTTACAGAACCTTGCTCCTGGAGCAGGTGGATTTCGCAAAATCCACTTCCAGTAAAAGCACGAAGCTGGTACACGGAGGCGTACGTTATCTCGCACAGGGCGATGTGTCGCTGGTAAGGGAAGCCAGTGTGGAACGTGGATTGCTGGCTGCCAATGCTCCACACCTGGTACGTAACCTGGCTTTCGTTATTCCTACTTTTAATTTCTGGGAGAACCTGAAATATACTGTTGGCCTCAAAATGTACGACTGGCTGGCAGGCCGGCTCAGTTTGGGGAAGTCCGTACATATTTCGAGATCGGCTACCCTGGAGCGGTTGTCTACGCTGAAGCAGGATCGGCTTGCTGGTGGCGTGCTGTATCACGACGGACAGTTTGATGATTCGCGCCTGGCCATTAACCTGGTACAGTCCATTTCAGATAATGGGGGTACGGTGCTGAACTATATGCGTGTTACCGGTTTGCGAAAAGATGGCTTTGGAAAAATCAGCGGACTAACGGTAAAGGATACCCTGGGCGGTGGAGAGGAAATATATCTTAATACCCGGGCAGTCATCAATGCTACCGGTGTGTTTGCAGACGATGTACTGGAAATGGATAACCCGGCTGCACCAAAATCTATTGCGGCAAGCCAGGGAGTACACCTGGTACTCGACAGCGAATTTCTACCCGGGCATAACGCCCTGATGATCCCGTCTACCAGCGATGGAAGGGTGCTGTTTATTGTGCCCTGGCATAATAAAGTAGTGATGGGTACTACCGATACCCCGGTGAATCATATCAGCCTGGAACCCCGCGCACTGGAGGAGGAAATTGCTTTCATACTCCGCACAGCAGGTCAGTATTTGTCAAGGGCGCCGCAACGCTCGGATGTCCGCAGTGTGTGGGCCGGTCTTCGCCCGCTTGCCGCCGCTAAAGCAGAGGGGCATAAAACAAAGGAAATCTCCCGCAGCCATAAAATAATCGTATCTGCGTCAAATCTTATTACAATAATCGGTGGTAAATGGACTACCTACCGCAGGATGGCGGAAGACGTCATACATAAGCTGGAAGTGGTGCTGAAGTGGAAGGAAACAGCCTCCGTTACCCATCACCTGAAAATTCATGGCGCTACCGATAAGGTGAACTGGGAAGATCCCTGGTATTTCTATGGCAGTGATGTATTGCACCTGCACCAGATGGTGGCGCGTCAGCCGAATCTGCAGGAGGTGCTGAGCGGGGAATATCATATCATTAAAGCGCAGGTAGTATGGGCTGTGAGGGAGGAAATGGCCCGCAATATTGAAGATTTCCTGGCCCGCCGTACGCGCCTGCTGTTCCTCGATGCAAGGGAAGCGCTGCGTATAGCCCCTGCCGTAGCCCGGATTATGGCGGAAGAATTACATAAAGATGAACATTGGGTAGCTACGCAGATCAGCAGCTTTGCTGATGAAGTAAACGGGTATCTGTTAAAATAATTTATAGGAAGATGGGGATCAACAGGTCCCCATCTTCTTATAAAATTACATCCATTTGAACTTCTCATTAAAAGGTTTCACTCTTCTTCCCGGTTGCACAGGCTCATCTGTGTAGCCCATATAAAAGAAGCCAAGTACCAGGTCTTCTTCTCCCAAACCAAAATATTCCTGCATGGCAGGGTGGTAGGTCATCCCGCCGGAACCCCAGTAGGCGGCAATACCCAGCGCAGTAGCGCCCAACCAGATATTTTCTACTGCGCAGGATACCGCGGCGATTTCTTCCAGCGCCGGGATCTTCGGATTGTTCCCGCGTTTCATGCAAATCGCCAGTACATGCGATGCCAGGTTGCCCTGTGTTTTCAGTTTGTCGTAGTTACCTGGAATATATTTATCAGCCGGGGTAAACTGTTTGTACATATCTGCATGATCTGCACAAAACTGCTGTACCTTATCGCCGCTGTATACTACAAAGTACCAGGGTTCTGTATATCCGTGTGTGGGGGCCCAGTCGGCCAGCTGCAACAGTTGTTGTACCGTTTCGTCTGCAATCTTCCGGCCGTTCATGCTGGTGGGTTTCACCGTACGGCGTGCTATAATCGCCTGCTCCACTGCAGTGGAGGTGGTTGTTTCATCCATAATCTGTTGTTTTTATTTTCCTGTTTCCAGTCGTGCCTTCATATCGGCCGGTAGTTTTGCTACTTTATGTGCTTTGTAATCAAAGCATATCATACCGGTTTTAGCTTCTGCGATGGTAATCGTTTGTCCGTTACGGTTAGTGGTGATGCGATAAAACAATTCGAAGCCCAGGGCACTAAATTCGCCCGCCGCAATGGCGATGTCAAATATATCTCCGTAAAATCCTTCGCCTTTGTAAGCAATGGCTACATCAGCCATAATAAAACCATCGCCGGCTTCATGATCCAGTTCTTTATAGCCGAGGCTGTTGAGGAACTGTATCCTGGCTTCATGAATAATAGACAGGATGGCGTCATTGCCTACGTGGTTGCCATAGTTAATATCCCGTATCCTTACGGGAATTTGTACGCTGAACGGGAATGTTGCAGGTAAATCTATCTTGACTCTTGCCATATTTACTTTTTAGGAGATGCTAAACGTTTGCTGTTTGTTTCAGGAAGGCCACAAATTTCTCAAAGGCCCGGGCCCGGTGGCTATACTTGTTCTTTTCCGTGAGATCCATTTCTGCAAAGGCGCGTGTTTCACCTTCCGGAACAAAAATCGGATCGTAGCCAAATCCCTTTTCCCCTTTCACAGCGGTGGTGATATGACCTTTGCTCACTCCCTCAAACTGGTGTTCCTTACCATCCAGTATCAGGGAAATAACGGTGCGGAACTGCGCACTGCGGTCGCTTTGGCCTTCCAGTTCCCGTAATACTTTAGCGATGTTGTCGGCGGCCTCTTTCTGTTCCCCGGCGTAGCGGGCAGATAAAACGCCCGGCGCACCGTTGAGCGCCGTTATTTCCAGGCCGGTGTCTTCAGCGAAACAGTTTTCACCGGTCATGCGGTGAATGGTGACCGACTTTTCGGTAGCATTGGCTTCAAGCGTATCATGTGGCTCCGGAATGTCTATATCAATACCGGCTTCCAGCAGGGTAACGATCTCAAACTGGTTTCCCAGCAACGACCGGAACTCTTTTACTTTGTTTGGGTTATTGGTGGCGAATATCAATTTCATATGATTGGAAAAGAAGTTTAAATGCCTAATAATTGTTTTAACCCGGCCCATAGCCTGGCCTTCAGTACTTTATCGCTGCCTATCAGGGATAGCTCATCGGAAAACAACAAGGTGGTACCGTTTACAGTCACCAGCTGATATGGTGGTATATCATTTAACCCAAGTTGTTCCGGTGCAATCCCAAATACAACGCTCCGTTCTATCTTCACTGCCGCCTGCCAGTCGGGGAACGTCAGGGAAGGGTAGTGGATTACGTTAATCAGTGATACATCCTGCATCCCCAGTTTACAGGCATTTAATATATTAGTAAGGAGGTTGAATAATTCTTCGTTTAAATACGCTTCGTTTTCGTTTTGTATGAAGAGCGCAATGTTTTTTTGATTTTCTCCTAAATATTTGACTTTGGGCGTCACTTTTTCTACGGCCTCAGCCGGCATGCTTTTCCCGGGAATGATTGGCTGGGTAAAGATTTTAGCCAGAAAGTACGGGTCAAGTTGGGTTTGCTCAAGCGACATGTTTATTATCGTTTAGTTTAATATGAAAACCCCCTCTGGGGAAAAATCAGTTTATTTGCACTGCCGGTTCCACCAGGGCTCCGGTGGCACAGCGATTAAAATGTAAAAATATTGAGATAAAATTGATTAACCATGATGGTAGATAAATCAACAGTTAAGGAAGAGGCACTTCAGAAGATTAAAGTCACCAAAACTACGCACAGCAGGCTCAGTGAGGTTGATTTCAACAACCTGGCATTTGGTAAAATGTACGCCGACCATATGCTGGTGGCCGATTTTGATGGTAAAGAATGGAAAAATGCGGAGATACTGCCCTTCCAGAACCTGTCTGTAAGTCCTTCCAATGCTGCCTGGCATTACGGGCAGGCCATTTTTGAAGGCATCAAGGCTTATAAAGATCCCGAAGGTCATCCCATGATCTTCAGGCCATATGATAACTATAAACGTTTTAATACCTCCGCAGAAAGAATGGGCATGCCCCAGGTACCCGAGTGGTTGTTTGTAGGCGGATTGGATTTACTGATAGACCTGGACCGCAACTGGGTACCCACCGGTGAAGGCTGTTCCCTCTACCTGCGTCCCTTTATGATTGCGGCAGATGAATTTATCGGCGTCCGCCCGTCCGATACCTATAAGTTTGCCATCATCAACTCACCTTCCGGCCCTTATTTTAATAAGCCCATCAAATTACTGGTGCAGGATAAGTATGTACGCGCCTTCCCCGGTGGCGTTGGTTACGCCAAAGCTGCCGGCAATTATGGCGGTACCATGTACCCCACCATGCAGGCAAGGAAACAGGGCTACGACCAAATCCTCTGGGTGGATGGCTACGAACATAAATACCTGCAGGAATGCGGTACCATGAACGTTTTTGCGATTATCGGCAATACCGCCATCACGCCCGACCTTACCCAGGGCACCATCCTGGAAGGCGTTACCCGCGCCAGTGTAATGGACGTGCTGGCAGATATGGGACTTAAAATTGAAGAAAGGCCTATCTCTATCGATGAAGTGGTAACTGCCTATAATAATGGTACCCTCCGCGAAGTATTTGGTACCGGCACCGCCTCCAGCGTGGCTTATGTAGAACAGCTTGATTACCTCGATACGAAGATCAAACTGGATACTACCAAATATGAAGTAGGAGCGGAAGTAATCCAGCGGCTCGATGATATCCGCACCGGCCGCACCACCGATATCCGGCACTGGAATTACATAATAGACAAGAAATAAGCGTTTTATATATTATTATAGAGATAAGAATAGGGCCGATAAAAAGGCCCCATTTTTTTATGGTAGTTTCTAACGGATATCATACCTTTGCAATCCGGTTTTTGGTAATCCTGAGCTGCTACCAGAATAATAAGACCTTCCCTGTTTACCCGGGAGATCATTCCGGCAAAAATATTTTCGAAACAATTTTGTTATTCACACATATAGTTTTACCTTTGCCGTCCCAAAATCCCTATGTGGGGAATTTGGATGTCATTGTAAACCGACATAAAAAAACTAGGTAAAGAATGCCTACTATACAACAATTAGTAAGAAAAGGAAGAGAAATTATCCGGGCTAAGTCTAAGTCCAGGGCATTAGATAGCTGCCCTCAGCGTCGTGGCGTTTGTACTCGTGTATACACTACCACGCCTAAGAAACCGAACTCCGCTCTGCGTAAAGTAGCGAAAGTGCGTTTAACCAACAAAGTTGAGGTGATTGCCTATATCCCTGGTGAAGGTCACAACTTGCAGGAGCACTCCATCGTACTGATCCGTGGTGGAAGGGTAAAAGATTTACCAGGTGTTCGTTACCACATCGTTCGCGGTTCCCTGGATACTGCAGGTGTGAAAGACAGAAAGCAGAGCCGTTCCAAATATGGTACTAAAAAGGAAAAGGCTAAAAAATAATAATTATAAATAGTCGTAATTTTCAATAAATGAGAAAGCAAGCTGCAAAGAAATTGCCTCTGGCTCCGGATCCTCGGTTCAATGACAAGCTGGTAACCCGCTTTGTTAATAACGTAATGGAACAAGGAAAAAAGAGCATTGCCTATAAAATTTTCTACGATGCTGTGGATAAGGTAAGCACGATGACCGGTGAAAACGGTTACGAGGTTTGGAGAAAAGCATTGGCCAACGTTACTCCGGGTGTAGAAGTTAGAAGCCGCCGTATCGGTGGTGCTACCTTCCAGATTCCTGCGGAAGTTCGTCCTGACAGAAAGATATCCCTGAGCATCAAATGGTTAGTACGCTTCGCCGGCGAAAGAAACGGTAAAAGCATGGCTGACAAGCTCGCGAATGAAATCGTAGCAGCAAGCAAAGGTGAAGGCGCAGCGTTCAAGAAGAAAGAAGATACTCACCGTATGGCAGAAGCGAACAAAGCTTTCTCTCACTTCAGAATCTAGTTATAGCCGTCACAGGCAACTCAATATATTTGGCAAACAGTTCCTTTTGGAGCTGTTTGCCTTTTTGTGTTGATAAAGGAAAGATAACCTCCGCTTCCATCTCCCTTAATCCAAAGAAAATCCAAAAAGTAAAAATCCAGCTAATCAGTATAATCAGCGTAATCCTGAGAAAGACAAAATCCGCGAAAGACAATTTAAGTGGCCGAAGGCCACAAACAAAAAGGCGGACATCCGCAGATGCCCGCCTTTCGCTATTTCGGAATCACTTATTTTACACTCACCAGCACATTGATCTTACCTTCTGCACCGCTGAATTCCTGCAGCGCCTTGCCAAGTACCTGACCTGGCTTTACTTTATCAATATCCGCCTTCATCGCATAACCAGCCTTGCTGGAAGTAACCAGCAGGTCGCCCCGGCGAATAGCGCCATTCTCATTGCAAACTTTCGTAGGTATTACACCTATCACCCCCATGGGCACTTCACCATCTAAATTGGCGTCAATATCCTTTTCGGTTAATAACAAACCCGGCTTAGTGGCAAATACTCCGGCTACCAGGGTGGAATAGGGTTCGGATGACTTTTCCACCATCCGGTCGGTATGCGTGGAAATCACCAGTACATCACCGGCTTCATAAGTATTGCGTTCGCCTGATACGGCAAATGATTCCGCCACATCCGCTCCACTGGCCTGCGTACCGCCATTGAAGAAACCACGTCCGGCCTTATTGATGCGGGCAACATTTGCACTGGCGCTCTGGAAAACAGCTAAATTGCCGGAAGGACCGGTATGGTTGATTAACAAACCGGTGCCGGTACCGGCATTACTGATTAATACTACTTCCCGGGAATTAGCGGCATTAAAGTTGGAAAAGCGTCCACCACGGCCGGTACCGAAATTAGGTACCCATCCATAAACACCGTTTCCGGTGCCATCACAGCTTCCCTCCACACCATTACCATTTTTGCCGGCATTAGCGGTAATGCCATTACCACTGCCTTCGGTAATCGCCACAATAGCCGGCGCATTTCCCGAAGGGTTCGATGCATAAAACAGCCCCCCAAAACCACCGGTACCAGACGATAATCCGAAAATGCCTGCTGTACCAAAATTGGAAAACTGGGAGTTTACTTCTCCTTTTACGGCCGGAGAGGTGCCCGTTACTTTGTCCACCTTGAAGTTGCCGGCAATGCCATTACCTACCGTTGTAACAGTAACCGCATCGCTGGTATTGGATTCATTAAAGATATTAAACCTGCCTGCCCTGCCGGTGGCAAAGGTGGGTACCCAGGCATACAAGGCATTTCCGCCGCCGTCTATATTGGTTTCTACCCCATTGCCGTTTTTGCTCGCATTGGCGGTAATGGCATTACCATTTCCATCCGTTATAGCTACCAGTGCAGCACCGTTTCCTGCAGCATTGGAAGCATGGAACAACCCCGCAAATCCACCAGTACCGGAAGAAACACCAAACAAAGCAGCCGCTCCGAAGTTGCCAAAAATAGTTTTTACCTCACCCCTTACTGCGGCGCCCACACTATTGGTATTGTCTACCAGGAAGGAAGAAGCATTACCCTGTGTGTTATCCGGGATATTACCGTTACCATTGGTCGCTACTTCCAACACATTTCCGGTAGTATTGGTGGCATTGAAATTCTCAAAACGTCCGGCTCTTCCGGTACTGTTGTTTAAACCTACCTGGCCTAATACGCCTATTGCCGTGCCTGAAGTGTTGGTCGAAATAAAACCGCGTACACCATATCCACCACCGTCATTCCGTCCAACTACGGCCCCCGCAATGTCACTGGTGGTCCGTCCAACTACGGCCTCTCCGGCTCCGTTGTTATCGCCTATAACACCAGCTGAGGTTTGCGCACTTGTAATACCATGAATGGCAAAACCGGCGCCGGTACTGCTACGTACGCCTGCCCCGTTACCGCTGGAAGTTACATTCACCACAGTACCATTTCCAAGGCTGCTGGCATTTAAAGCATTATTGTTATTGGCATTATTGAAGATGGCAATACTGGCGGCTATACCGTTGTTACTGGTAGCTGTTAAGCCGGTACCGGTATTACTGTTTCCATAGAGGCCGGTTCCACCGGCGCTGCTATTACCATATACACCAAGCCCGTTCGGCGTTACACCGTACACACCCCAGCCCGAACCAGCCTGGGAACCCCATACACCTATACCCAAACCACCGGTGCCGTTATTGATACCTCTTACCGCGCTGGAAAATCCACCAGGGGAAGTAGAGAAAACAATGCCTCTCACAGCTGCAATGCTGCTGGTCGCGGTATTGTTAACCCCTTCCAGCGACGTGCCGTCTCCATCATTCGTAATACTGAAAAGCGTAGCGGCATTGTTTTCTGTGGCTACAAACGGCAGTGTAAGACCACCTCCCGGAGGTGCGCCCGCTAACCATTGCGCACCATCAAATTTGAGGATTTGTCCTGCTGCCGGCGCTACATTACTTACCGGTTTACCCTGTAAGGCCTGTACAACCGGATTGGGGTAAGTACCGGAAAGATCTCCGCCAGCAGGACCGTTAGGAGGCAGGGTAGTTGGGATCACACCCGGGGCAATCTTCGCCAGTGTCACCTTTCCATTCCCGATAAGAGGATTCGGATAAGTACCTGAAAGATCGCCACCCGCGGCTACACCGTTAATATCACCGGCAGGACCGATTGGTCCCACAGGACCTGCAGGACCCATCGGGCCAACTGGTCCGGGTGCGCCGGGTACGCCCTGAATACCTTGCGGACCAGCTACGCCGGGATCACCTTTCGGTCCGGTAGCACCGGCGGGTCCAATCGGTCCAACCGGACCGGCTACACCCGGATCACCTTTCGCCCCCTGTGGTCCGACGGCGCCAGCAGGACCAATAGGTCCAATTGGTCCAACTGGTCCGGCCACACCCGGATCACCTTTCGCACCCTGTGGTCCGGTAGCACCGGCTGGTCCTATTGGTCCTATTGGGCCCACAGGACCGGCAACACCGGGATCTCCCTTAACGCCGGCAGGTCCCACGGGACCAACTGGTCCTATCGGCCCTACAGGGCCAACTACACCGGGATCGCCTTTAGGACCGGCTGGTCCTGTTGCCCCGGCCGGACCAGGAGTGCCATTGGCTGCAAATAACGCATACGGTACGCTCATTAACTGGGAAGTACCCAATTCACTGAAGTTGCCGCCGTTTATAGATACTTCTACTTTTAAAAATTGATTGGCATTCGCCCAGGGAACACCGCTGTACGTGCCTGTTAAGGGAGTTCCTTTACCAATCTGTAAAGTGAATAATCCCAGGGTATTGGTGGTAGTACTATGTGTTTCCTGGTATTGTACAGGTCCTGCTGCGGAACCTCCCAAAATAGAAAAACGCACCGTTAAGGATTGGTTGCTGAGTACTGTCCCATTTGTATTGCGGGCTACCGCCTGGTAATTGGTTCCGGTTAATCCGCTTTGAGCCCATACAATATGAAATGATACCGTCAACAGGAGAAAGGTCAGGTAACATATCTTTTTCATAATAATCATTTTTGTGATAGTTTACGATGCGCTTAATTCTTTTTGGGTGATGATCCGCCATCCTGGTTAGGTGTAGGAACAATTTTAGGAGCCTGGGTATCCGGTTTTGCAGTTGCTGCACTGTCAGAAGGAAGCGGCCTGCTTTTAGCGGCCCGCAGTTGTGGAACAGCATTGCTGCGTGGCGCCTGGTAGTTGGTGAAAAGACGCGATTTGCTGTCTTTAGACACGGCAGCACGGTCAGCAGGAGGTATAGCTGACCGCTGGTTCAGGTCAGCAAGATCTTTCTGAAAAGTAGGGAAAAGCATGTCCTTCACTCTTCCGGTACTACCGCCGGTGTTATCTGGTTTTACAGATTCCTGTGCAAAAACACCGGGCATGAATCCGGCAAACAAAAGAAATGCAAGTATGATCAGTGATTTCATATTATTGGGTGTTATAAATTCGCTTTTCATGTTGGATATTTTAGTAGATGAATTACGGTTGTTGAATGGCTTCATCCCGCGTTCCGCCAATGTTGTACACCAGCGAAAACTTCAGGGTCCTTTTCTGAATCAGGCTTTCTCCGGTAGGAAGCTGATAGGCGATATCCAGCGCAAGGTTTGATACACGTACGCCCAGTCCCGCAGAAAAATGCTGCCGGTAGCCTTTATTCGGATGTTCATAGAAATACCCTGCACGTACAAAAAATGCCTGCCTGTAGGCATATTCAATACCGGAGCCAATAGTGAATTCCCTTAATTCTTCATGGAAGCCGCCGGGGGCATCGCCGAAGGAAGAGAACATAGCGTCTACTATGCCCCGGTCAGGATCTTTTCCTTTCAGGATCTGGCTGGTTTCTATTCCGTTGGAATCGAGGGCATACAGCGGTGGGGTAGGTACCAGTAGCTTGTTGATGTCTACCGAAAGGGTAAACTCGTGTTCGTGGGTATGCACAAACGTATAGCCGCCACCGATACGGAGGTTCATCGGCAGAAAACTTTTCCGGTTGTTATCGTCTGAGTATTGCAGCTTTGTTCCGATGTTGGTAATACTTACGCCAAAGCAGTAGCGGTTACCGAAATCCAGTTTATCCACACTGTTCTGGTAATAATAAGCGATGTCGCCGGCCACGGCTGATGCGGGTTTCTGCTGAATATTATTGTAAGAACCTTGTCCCAGCTGGCTGCGAACGTACCGGATGCTGAGTGCCAGCGAGGTGTGGTTTCCCAGCTTCCTGGCATAGGCGCCGTCTATCGCAAATTCTTTGGGATTATAGTCCTGGAGTACCGTGCCGTTATCATCCCGGAAAGTAACGGAGCCATAGTTGAAGTACTTCATGGAAAGTCCTACTCCTTCCGATCCGTTCCATGTTTTATAGCCGGATACATAAGCCATATTTGACTTATTATTATTCAGTTCCCACATCCAGGGGGAGTAGTTGGCGCTCAGGCCCCAGTCGCCCGCAAACACTATTTTCGCAGCGTTTGAAAACAGGGAGTTGGCGTCGGGCGATAGGCCGATAGCTGCATCCCCGGTACCGCTGCTCCTGGCGTCGGGGTTTACCAGCAGGAAGCTGGCGCCGATATTCGGAGGCTTCTGGGTTGCTTTTTGTGCCGACAGCCGCATACTGATTGTCAGTATACCTGCAAGAAGTACAATTGTATAACCGTATTTCATGGTGTCATCTGTTAAAGGGTGATTGTGTAGTGTTATTGCACAATGAGTTTCTCGAAGAATACATTTCCGCTTACGTTCAGCATCACGGTGTAAATACCTGCGGCAAAATGGTTCACAGGCAATACCACCGTGCTTTTACCCGGACCCATTTCCAGGAATTGGTGATGTATCACCTGACCGGCGGGGTTAATCAGTTCGATCGTTACACTGACTTTCGACAGCAGGTCAAATACAATTCTGGTATTGGTAATTGCAGGATTGGGGAACAGTAGGTAGCTCTTTACCGGGTTTACGCCGGGCGTCAGCTTTGAAAAATCTTCGGGTTGCTGGAATCCCTGCGTGAGCAACACCCTGCCATCTGTAACAGGTAAAATAATGGGCTCTCCTACGGTATACTGGAACTGGATGTTCTGGATGACAGCGGAACCACCTGTGACGGCAACTACCTGTCGTTTAAGTGCTACCTGGGCGGAGGACGAAATACAGGCACACATCAGCAGCAACAGTGCGTGAGTGCATCTGAGTACAATTGTTCTCATATTATGTATGGTTATAAGTAAATAAGTGTTCGGGAACCGCTACAGCGCCGGGACAGGAAAGGGTACAATAGTAAATAAGGTATCAGCCTGTTATACAAGCGCGTTGAGTAACTTTTATTTCATGTTGTTTTTCATTTTTAGGGAAATCGATATTTCAATTCTACTTTTGGACTGTTTTACTAGCATTCTTCTTCAGTGGGTATATCCTTTTTATAACTTACTACGAATATGACAGAATTATGGCACCCGGAAAATGCTAATTTAACGTTTGGTTGAATTTCATATACAAGTGGTTGCTACCATCTAAAAACTGGTTTTCGGGGAACTATTTATCGTTATTAAATTTAATGTGAATAACGCCCGCGCTTGTTAAAAAGAAATAACAATTTGGAAAAGAAGGTCATTTTATTTATTGTCAAAAATAAGTTACCTTTGCCCCCCAAATTGCATTATTTAGTCACTTTAATATTATGGCAGACTTAAAATTTCAAAGGAACTTTGGTATTGCGGCGCACATCGATGCGGGTAAAACCACTACCACAGAACGTATCCTGTATTATACAGGTAAATCCCACAAAATTGGAGAAGTGCACGAGGGTGCTGCTACAATGGACTGGATGGCACAGGAGCAGGAGAGAGGTATTACCATCACATCTGCGGCAACCACTTGTTTCTGGAATTTTCCAACCTTACAAGGTAAAGCCTTACCTGATACCAAACAATATAAATTCAATATCATCGATACCCCGGGTCACGTGGACTTTACCGTAGAGGTAGAACGTTCCCTCCGTGTACTGGATGGTCTGGTGGCATTGTTCTGCGCTGTATCCGGTGTTGAACCTCAGTCTGAAACCGTTTGGCGCCAGGCTAACCGCTACCGTGTACCACGTATCGGTTTCGTTAATAAAATGGACCGTTCCGGCGCTGACTTCCTGAACGTGGTTAAACAGGTTAAAGAAATGCTGGGCGCTAACCCGGTACCTTTAACATTACCAATCGGAGCTGAAGACAGCTTCAAAGGTGTGGTAGATCTGATTACCATGAAAGGTATTATCTGGGACGAAGAAGGTAAAGGTGCTACTTACCAGGAAATTCCTATTCCGGAAGACATGGTTGCTGAAGCAGAAGAGTGGAGAGCTAAACTCGTGGAAGCAGTTGCTGAATACGATGACAAACTGATGGAGAAATTCTTCGAAGATCCGAATTCAATTTCTGAAGACGAGATCCACGAAGCTATCCGTAAAGCTACTATCGATATCGCTATCATCCCGATGATGTGCGGTTCCTCTTTCAAAAACAAAGGCGTTCAGAAAATGCTGGATGCGGTTTGCCGTTACCTGCCTTCTCCAATGGACGTTGAAGCGGTTAAAGGTACCAACCCTGACACCGGTGAAGAAGTTGAACGTAAACCAGATGCTAAAGCTCCGCTGTCTGCACTGGCTTTCAAAATCGCAACCGATCCTTTCGTAGGTCGTCTGGCGTTCTTCCGGGTTTACTCCGGTCACCTGGATGCGGGTTCTTATGTACTCAATACCCGTACCGGCAAAAACGAACGTATCAGCCGTATCATGCAGATGCACGCTAACAAGCAGAACCCGATCGATTTCATCGAAGCTGGTGATATCGGTGCTGCTGTTGGTTTTAAAGATATTAAAACCGGTGATACCCTGTGTGATGAAAAATCACCGATTATCCTGGAATCAATGACTTTCCCTGAACCGGTTATCCACATCGCTATCGAGCCTAAAACTCAGGCAGACGTTGATAAAATGGGTCTGGCTATCTCTAAACTGGTAGAAGAAGATCCTACCCTGAGAGCTAAAACTGACGAAGAAACCGGTCAGACTATCCTCTCTGGTATGGGTGAGCTTCACCTCGAAATCATCGTTGACCGTATGCGTCGCGAATTCAAGGTAGAAGTTAACCAGGGTGCGCCGCAAGTTGCTTACAAAGAAGCACTGACTACCAAAGTTGAACACCGCGAGGTATTCAAGAAACAAACCGGTGGTCGTGGTAAGTTCGCGGATATCCAGATCGAAATCGGACCTGCAGACGCAGAATGGCTGAAAGAAAATGAAGGTAAATCCTTCCAGTTCATCAATGATATCTTTGGTGGTTCCATCCCTAAAGAATTCATCCCTGCGGTTCAGAAAGGTTTCGAACAATCCCTCAACCAGGGTGTACTCGCTAACTTCCCGCTGGTGAACCTGAGAGTTCGTCTGTTCGACGGATCTTACCACCAGGTGGATTCTGATGCGATGTCATTTGAATTGTGCGCTAAATCCGCTTTCCGTGAAGCTGCCCGTAAAGCTAAACCAGTATTGCTGGAGCCAATCATGAAAGTAGAAGTACTTACTCCGGATCAATACATGGGTGATGTTACAGGTGATTTGAACCGTCGTCGTGGTATGCTGGAAGGTATGGACTCCAAAAACGGTGTTCAGGTAATCAAAGCTAAAGTGCCACTGAGCGAAATGTTCGGTTACGTAACTCAGCTGCGTTCCCTGTCTTCCGGTCGTGCAAGCTCTATCATGGAATTCTCCCACTATGCTCCTGCTCCGAATAACGTAGCGGAAGAAGTGGTAGCTAAAGTGAAAGGCAAAGTAAACGCTTAATCATAGTTTCTTTTATACCGGAAAGGTTGTTCTGCCAAAGCGGAACAACCTTTCTGCTTTTATAGCACTAACTGACATGAACATGCTATTGCCATGACAAGAATATTCGATATTTTACAATAACGATAACCTACAACTGCAATTTACTTTTTGCTAACTGCCAGGGTCCTGTTTTACAGGACCTTTTTTATTATTTAACCCCCCGGTGATAGGGGGAGGTTTCTCTTTCGACGTCATAGGTATAGCATATAAACCATCTCAACCGGTATTATTTACTGATAGCCTTTGAATTATGTCATCAGCGTTATTACAAGCACCTCCTACAACTGTGGTACATACCTCGGGGGAAATGGTTACGTTAACTCCCGGTCTGGATTTGATTCTGCCCTGCTGGAACCCGTCGGGCCCCTGGGTGGAATCACTTATCAGGCATTACCACGAAATAACCAACCTCATGGGAACCGCGCCCGTTCAGCTCATCCTGGTGAACGACGGCTCTGTAAAAAACTTTACCCGGCAGCATATCAGCTGGCTGGAGGCAGCTATCCCGGACATCATTATCATCAGCTATTCCCGTAACCGCGGTAAAGGATACGCAGTGAGGGAAGGCGTAAAGCGCTCACAACACACTTTCCAGGTGTATACCGACCTCGATTTCCCCTTTGGCGTATCAGCGGTAAAAGAAGCCTACGATCGTCTAATGCAGGGCCTGGATGTGGTAGCGGGAGAAAGGGGAGAAGCCTATCTCCGTGAGTTACCCCGCAAACGCCGTATAATTACCCGCATCAGCCGCCTGTTGAACCGGGTAGTGCTGGACCTCAAAGTAGAAGACGCACAGGCCGGTTTAAAGGGCTTTAATGCCTATGGAAAGAATGTCCTGCTCTCCACCCGCATCAATGGCTTCCTGTACGACAGCGAATTTTTATACCACGCAGGCAAACGTTCCCATCTCAAAATTGGCGCAGTCGCAGTATCTTGCCGGCCGGGCATCCAGTTTTCATCTTTCAGGGTGAAACTTTTAATGAAAGAAATGATGAATTATTGCAGGATTGTTTTCGGCTCATCGGCTGCTTAAATTTTTATGGAACAAAGAAACAGGATACTGATTAGTGTGGACGTGGAGGAATTTGATATCCCCGAAGAATTCGGCCAGCAGGTAACCCTCCAGGAGAAACTGGAAGTTTCCAGGAGCGGGTTGCTGGCCACACTGGCTTTATTTGACAAATACAATGTACGCGCTACGTTTTTCGTTACCGCTTATTGGGCACAACATTATCCTGAACTGATCAGGCAAATAGCAATAAAGCATGAAATAGCCTCTCATGCCTATTATCATAGCTCTTTTACAGAAGCGGACCTGGAAAGTTCCCGCCTGGCGCTGCAGGAAATCAGCAGTCAGCCGGTACAGGGGTTTCGCATGCCCCGCCTCCGTAAAGTAAATATGCAGGCGCTGAAAGCGGCCGGCTACCTGTACGATGCCTCGGTGAACCCCACCTGGCTTCCCGGAAGATACAATAACCGGCATCTGCCGAGAACCGTGTTCAAAGACCAGGATACCTGGATCATTCCGTCTTCTGTATCCCCTTTTCTCAGGTATCCCCTGTTCTGGCTGAGTGTGAAAAATATGCCCCTGTGGGTAACCCGGCATTTCAGTAAAAGAATTTTGAAGAAGGACTCCTACCTTTCTTTTTACTTCCATCCCTGGGAGTTGAGCGACATCAACGCGTATGAATTACCTGGCTATATCAGGCGCGTATCCGGTAAAAGAATGCAGCAAAAGATGGATTTATTCCTTGATTTCCTGCAACAAAACGGAACTTTCTGTACGCATGCCGATCTGCTGAAAGGTATGTCCTGACTGGCTATGGCTGGATGATCTCCCTTTTCTTTTCTATTGATTCAGGTTTTTATACAACAACATTTAAGTTCTGGATGTTATAGTAATAATGAATCGAATAAGTATAATATCTGAAGGGATCTGATAAGGTGTTTTTTAGATTTTTTTTGAAAGATGCGCACATATTAGACTCATTTTCAGTAGTTTTGTGCTACAATACGTATTGTTAACTGTGATGATGTTTGTTTGACGAGGTAAGACTACTCCCCATTATCCCCTGCCTTTATTTTTTTACGGCTGATCAGCAGCTTTAGTTGCAAACGGAAAGCGTTTGCGTGCTAATTTCTTATTCATTCAACATGTAAATTGTTAAAACTAAAAATCAGACTATGAAAAGAATTCGTCTCTTAACCCTTGCACTTGCGGCTGTATTGTTTGGTTCTGCTGCTAACGCCCAGATTCAGAAAGGAAATATTATGGTAGGTGGTACCCTGGGCAACCTGGGTTTAAATTTCCAGAAAGAAAGCACCCAGTTTAGTATGGATCTCACACCAAAAGCGGCCTGGTTTATCAGGGATGGTCTTGCATTGGGAGGCTACGTAAACTTTGGTTTGACGACTGATAACCCGGGTACCAATACAAACTACGGCGTAGGTGCACTTGCCCGTTATTTTGTGGAGGATAAAAATGTAAGGAAACTGGAATTCTCCAAACGTACCCGTTTCTTCGTGGAAGGAAACGTTGGTTTTGCAGGTACCAACGTTGCTAACGGGGCTTCAACCAACGGTCTTAATATAGGTGTAGGACCTGGCATTTCCTATTTTATTACCCCTAATATTGGTTTGGAAGGATTGCTGAAATACGATCTCACAGTAGGTTTTGGCAGCTCTACCACTTCAAACAGGCTGAATCTGGGTGTAGGTTTCCAGATCTATCTGCCTTCAGCAAAGGCGAAACAGATTTACAGGGAAGAAACAGGAAAATAATTTAGTATATAATACAAATTCAACAGCAGCGGCGGCAATGATTATTGCCGCCGCTGCTGTTATAAGGAGTCCTGTCTTTTAAGGGCGCTGAATAAAATGAACAGCAGAAGCAGAAATGAATTAACTGAACGGAGGCTTTTAAGCCGGAACCATTTATTTTAGTAGTTGTCTGTGAAGGCGCAGACAGGGGGAAGCTGAAAACCCGGAACAGAGTAAGCATTACATCCATAAAACTCCAGATATGGTAAACTCTATTCTCCTGGCAGTGCTGAAATTCCTGGCAACCGTTGCTGGCGCACTGTAATTTTGCACCTTGTTACACAAGGATATTAATTAATTAAATTGCCGAAAATCACAAGTAAGAGTAGGCCCAAATGAAAACAACACCTTATGATCCTTGATGCTTTAAACACATTTCTGACAGGATTGCTGGCGCTGCTGGTGTCTGCGCTTGGCGGCATTTAACCTGTATTGTTAGTTAGCACTAACCCCGGCCGAGGTTGTAACATATGAAAGTACCTGCATATGGTTCCGTAATGTAAATACAATGCTTATTACCGGTGAATCACGAATCGCGCTTCAGACAGGAAGCTGATTTAACAACTTCTGAACAAAAAGCTCCGGTATAGTTTACCGGGGCTTTTTCTTTTAATGTAAGCAGGCCATGGCGGCCTATTGAACAGTATAATATCAGGATACCGAACTGAACAAAATGAACGAACGGAATTCTGTGAATAGCCATTAATTTCGGCAGGCACTAAAACAAGAAGTGTACATGGGATTGCCGAAAACCAAATAAAGAGAGTAGGTGTCACCCGTAGTAAAAACTATCTTATGGCTTTACTGAATCAACTGCTGGCAACGCTGATTGCCCTGCTGAAATCTCTGCTGGGTGGCCTGTAATAAGGACTCCTTTCGGTAAGGGATTGTTCCGTACTTAAATGATACTATTTCCCTTACAACATCATCCGGAGGCTGTTCAATACCAGAACAGCCTCTTTTTTTTGTTGGCAGTATCCGCGTAACATGGCTATGGTGGCTAAATGAACAAATAATTGCTATTGAATTGGAATGAATAAAATGAACGGCCGGATATTGAATGAGAGCTTTTAATTTAGACGTGTTAACTGAATAACAACTGGGCATCGCCGAAAACCAGGTAATAGAGTAGGCAGTATCTTATAAAAACCTTTTTCCATGGATTTACTGAATCAACTGCTGGCATTAATCTTAGGATTAGTTAAGTCATTATTAGGTGGTTTACCACTCTAATCATTGTTGGGTCGATTGACCAACAAGTCATCAAACCATTTCAATTATTCAGAAAGGGTTGTTCCAGGTAAGCGGGAACAGCCCTTTCTCTTTTGGGTTATTGTCATCAGCCAGGGATGGCCCCGCTTCCTCCTGAAGTAAGGATTTATGGAGCCTGTCAGCCGCGCTGCTGGTATTTTTGATCCTTACACCGGGGAAGTTGCCTTCCAGGGCAGCGGTTACCTCACTGATATTTCTCCCATGCCTCAAACCTGCGTATACCCTGGACTATCTATGCAGTATGAATACTGTTAGCATGGACTCCTGATGGACTCCTGATGCACTCCTCATGCACTAAGCATGCACTCCCTATGCACTATCTCGTCCTGACAGGGCTATACAGGGGGAAGAAAAATCCTATGTTTCCCGGATTCCCGTTCCCGGATCCTGTTGAGAGCTATCTGTTCCGTTTTCCATCTCCCGGGAAAAAAATTGTAAAGAAATTCTCCTTTTTTTGGTTTTGAAATATGTTTTCCTATATTTGTCGAAACGGGGCATGTGAAGTTACCTTAAGGCTTAACATACACACAATGAATGGTTTCTGAAGCCGTCCTCCCCGGTAACAGCATTTTTACCGCACCTCTTTCGCCGCCGGAGCCAGCCCCTTGCCCGGTTTCTTTTATTTTTTCCTGAGATTTATTTGCCAAATAGAAAAAACGGGTTACCTTTGCCCTCCCAAATTGTATTGGGAAAAAACAAGAAGAAGTTCATTGCATATGTCTCAGAGAATAAGAATCAAGCTGAAGTCCTACGATCATAACCTGGTAGACAAGTCTGCTGAGAAGATCGTTAAAACCGTGCGTAACACGGGTGCCGTGGTAACAGGTCCAATTCCTTTACCTACCGAGAAGAAAATATTTACAGTATTACGTTCTCCGCACGTAAATAAGAAAGCGCGCGAGCAGTTCCAACTGTGTACACACAAACGTTTACTGGATATTTACACGTCTTCTTCCAGAACTGTAGACGCGCTGAGCAAGCTCGATCTGCCTTCCGGAGTGGAAGTTGAAATTAAAGCATAGGACAACAGCAAGGCGGGCGAAAGGCCGGCCTTTTATTGATTTATGGTTATCATGTTGATTACCAGCAGGATAGCAATTTTAACAAGCAAACATAGGTCGCGCCTTCTGGGCGGCCGCCCAATAAATGTATTTAAACCGCCCATCCTGGGGATAGCACGAAATCCCCCAGGCGCTGGGTAAAATCATATAAAAAATGAAAGGTATTATTGGCAAAAAGATTGGTATGACCAGTATCTTCGAGTCTAATGGTAAGCAAACTGCTGTTACCATTATCGAAGCGGGTCCCAACGTTGTAACTCAGGTAAAAACCCTGGAGTCAGATGGTTACAATGCAATTCAGGTTTCTTTCGGTGAGAAGAAAGAAAAACACACCACTAAAGCAGAAAGCAGTCACTTCGCGAAAGCAAGCACCTCTCCCAAACGTTTTGTAAAAGAACTCCGCAACCCGGACGTACAGAAAGCCCTCGGTGAATCTATCACCTGCGAAATCTTCGCAGAAGGTGAAACAATTGACGTTGTAGGCACTTCCAAAGGTAAAGGTTTCCAGGGTGTTGTAAAACGCCACGGATTCAGTGGTGTGGGTGAAGCTACCCACGGTCAGCACGATAGAAGCAGGGCTCCTGGTTCTGTTGGTGGATCCTCTTATCCTTCCCGCGTTTTCAAGGGTATGCGTATGGCCGGCCAGACAGGTAACGAAAGAGTGAAAGTGAAAGGTCTGAAGATCGTGAAAATATTCCCTGAAAAGAATTATATCCTGGTAAGTGGTTCCGTTCCCGGCCACATTGGTTCAATCGTTTTAATCCAGAAGTAACATGCAAATCGATATTTTAAATATAGAAGGTAAGAAAACCGGAAGGACTATTGATCTTCCTGAGGAGATCTTTGGTGTTGAGCCTAACAACCACGTAATTTACCTGGCTGTTAAACAATACCTGGCTGCTCAGCGTCAGGGTACCCACAAGGTAAAAACCAGAGCTGAAGTACAAGGTGCTTCCCGCAAACTGCACAAACAGAAAGGTACCGGTGGCGCCCGTAAAGGTAACATCCGTAACCCATTGTATAAAGGTGGTGGTACCATCTTCGGACCAAAACCGCACGGTTGGGGTTTCAAACTGAACAGAAAAGTGAAAGATCTCGCAAAGATCTCCGCCCTGTCAGTAAAAGCTAAAGAAAACAGCATCATCATTGTTGAAGATCTGCAGCTCGAAACACCAAAAACCAAACAATTCGTTGGCTTCCTGAAGAATCTGAACATCAATGTTGAAGGCAGAAAGACTATGTTCATCACGCCTGAATACAATGACAATGTTTACCTGTCTTTAAGAAACATTCCTACTGTAGACGGTACTGTACTGAGCGACGTAAACACTTACGACATCATGAACAGCAATTATATCGTGTTCACAGAAAGCGCTGCAAAGATCTTCACTGAAGAGCCTGCAGAAGCGGAAGCATAGGATGTCAAAACCAATTAAATAACAGCTTGCGGCTAACGCCAACAGCTTAATGCTATAAAGAAGATGAAACTTTCTGACGTTTTAATCAAACCGGTGGTATCCGAAAAGGTTAACAAAGCAACCGAAAAATTCAACCGCTACTACTTCATTGTTGACAAAAAAGCCAACAAACTGGAGATTAAGAAAGCAGTAGAAGAATTTTACGGCGTAACCGTAGCAGAAGTAAATACTGCTGTAATGCCAGGTAAAGCAAAATTCCGCTTTACTAAAGCCGGTTTCATCGCAGGTAAAAAACCGTCTTACAAAAAGGCGATCATTACCGTTGCAAGTGGTGAAACTATAGATCTGTATGCTAACATGTAGTGCCGTTCCGGCCTGAACAGCCGGGATGTGGATGTATATACAGATCACTATTTATATTTAATAACAACATTTAACTTTTTAGGAAGTAATGGCACTGAAGAAGTTCAAACCAATGACGGCCGGTACCCGCTGGAAAATAGGCAACGCTTACGCTGAGCTGACATCGGATACCCCTGAGAAAAGCCTGCTGGAGCCCATCAAAAGGACCGGCGGTAGAAATGCGCAAGGAAGAATGTCCATGCGCTACATAGGTGGTGGTCACAAGAAACAATACCGTGTAATTGATTTCAAACGTGATAAAGAGAATGTACCTGCTACAGTTAAAACGATCGAATATGATCCTAACCGTAGCGCATTCATCGCACTGGTAAACTATGCTGACGGTGAAAAACGTTATATCATTGCTCCACAGGGCTTACAGGTTGGTGGTACCGTTATAAGCGGCTCCGACGTAGCTCCTGAAGTAGGTAACGCTTTACCACTGAAGAATATGCCACTGGGTACTGTTGTGCACAACATCGAGCTGCAGCCTGGTAAAGGTGGTGCAATCGCAAGAAGCGCCGGCGCTTACGCACAGCTGTCCAACAAGGAAGAAAAGTATGCCGTACTGAAAATGCCTTCCGGCGAGCTCCGCAAAGTATTAAATACTTGTAAAGCAACCGTAGGTACTGTTTCTAACTCCGACCACGCACTGCAATCCATCGGTAAAGCAGGTGCTAACCGTTGGAGAGGTATCCGCCCCCGCAACCGTGGTGTGGCTATGAACCCTGTGGATCACCCAATGGGTGGTGGTGAAGGTAAATCTTCCGGAGGCCATCCAAGATCAAGAACTGGTAAATATGCGAAAGGTCTGAAAACCAGAAAACCGCATAAGAGTTCTGATAAGCTGATCATTAGCAGAAAAAACGGTAAAAAATTATAGTATTTCTGAATCAGGGCTCCGGTAGCAATACCGGATCCCGGGTTTGAAAAATCATAAATCAGTAAGACATGGCTCGTTCCATAAAAAAAGGTCCTTACGTAGACCTGAAATTAGAAACAAAAGTTGAAAAGATGAATACCGGTACCAAGCGTTCTGTTATCAAGACCTGGAGCCGTCGTTCTACTATCACTCCTGATTTCGTTGGTCACACTTTCGCTGTTCATAATGGCAACAAATTTATTCCTGTTTATGTAACGGAATTTATGGTTGGTCATAAACTGGGCGAATTTGCACCTACACGTAACTTCAGAGGACACGTAAACAAGAAAATGTAAATTATAGTCTGAGGTTTGAGGTTTGAAGTATTCGTTTCAAACCGGAACATCAAACACCAGACGTCAGACATTAAATAATAAAAGAAATTAATAACAATGGAAGCAGTAGCTAAGCTGAATAATAATCCTACATCTCCCCGCAAAATGCGTTTGCTCGCGGACTTAATCCGTGGTCTGGATGTGGAAAAGGCTTTGAATATTTTGAAATTCCATCCGAAACACCCAAGCGTACCTTTAGAGAAGTTGCTGATATCCGCTATCGCCAACTGGAAAGTGAAGAACGAAGGTGCAAGGGTAGAAGATGCTAACCTGATCGTGAAAACCGTTTTTGTTGATGGCGGCCGCACCCTGAAAAGAATGCGCCCGGCTCCACAGGGAAGGGGTTACCGTATCCGCAAGAGAAGTAACCACGTAACGATCGTAGTGGACGGTAAAGCACAGTAATTCAGTGCAAACCGGAAACAAAATAGAAACAAAACTATTAAACTAATAGACAAATAACCAGAACATGGGTCAGAAAACAAATCCTATTGGTAACAGGTTAGGTATCATCAGAGGATGGGACTCTAATTGGTATGGCAGCAAAAAAGACTTTGCTGTTAAACTGATCGAAGATAACAAGATCAGAACTTATCTGAATGCCCGTATCAACAAAGGTGGCATCTCAAGAGTTGTGATCGAAAGAACTTTAGGTAAGTTAATCATCACTGTTCATACTTCTAAGCCTGGTATCATCATTGGTAAAGGCGGTAACGAAGTTGATCGCATCAAGGAAGAGCTGAAGAAGCTGACAGGCAAAGAAGATGTACAGATCAAC
Organism: Chitinophaga sp. RCC_12; assembly: GCF_041360695.1. NCBI lineage: Bacteria > Pseudomonadati > Bacteroidota > Chitinophagia > Chitinophagales > Chitinophagaceae > Chitinophaga > Chitinophaga sp. RCC_12. The sequence continues at coordinate 47,693 of NZ_JBFUPS010000011.1, read as the reverse complement.
ATCCTGGAGATCCGTCGTCCCGAAATGGATGCTAACATCGTTGCTGAAACAATCGCAAAACAGATTGAAAGCCGTATCAACTACAAACGTGCTATCAAAATGGCGATTGCTACCGCTCTGAGAATGGGTGCTGAAGGTATCAAGGTTAAAATCAGCGGCCGTTTAGGTGGTGCTGAAATTGCCCGCTCCGAAGAAATGAAACAAGGTCGCGTGCCTTTACATACTTTCCGTATGGACATCGATTACGCTTCCCTGTTCGCTTTAACCGTTTATGGTAAAATCGGTATCAAAGTATGGATCTGTAAAGGTGAAGTACTGGGTAAACGCGATCTGAACCCGAACGTTTTAACCGGTAAAGAAGGTGATAACCGTGGTACTGGTCATGGCGGCGAAAGAAGAGAACATCACGGTGAACGCAGAGACAACCGCGGTGGTGGCGAAAGAAGAGGCGGTGGAGAACACCGTGGCGGTGGCCGCAGATAGTATCTGGCGGTTAAGCAGACATTAACAATTACTATTAACATTAACAACATAGACGATGTTACAGCCAAAAAGAACGAAACACAGGAAGATGCACAAAGGCCGCATCAAAGGGAACGCTAAAAGAGGCGCTACCCTCTCCTTTGGTACTTTCGGTCTTAAAGCATTAGAACCTAAGTGGATCACCGACAGGCAGATCGAAGCTGCACGTGTTGCGCTGACAAGGCACATGAAACGTGAAGGTAACGTATGGATCCGCATATTCCCTGACAAACCTATCACTGCTAAGCCTTTGGAAGTGAGGATGGGTAAAGGTAAAGGTGCTCCTGACCATTGGGCAGCAGTTGTAAAGCCAGGTAGAATTTTATTTGAAGCTGATGGCGTTTCCTTACAGGTAGCAAAAGAAGCAATGGAACTCGCAGCACAGAAACTGCCCATTAAAGTAAAATTTGTAACCAGCCGCGACTTCGTAGCTTAATTACAGGTACACAATAACTAAAAATCCGGTAACACTGCCCCGGCAGCTAACCGAATCAAACTCAATACAATGGCAAAAGAAAAGCTGGAACTGAAAGGCCTGAGCGAACAAGATCTGAAAGAGAAAATCTCTGCAGAAGAACTCCGCTTGAAAAAAATGACCTTTGGTCACGCAATTACGCCAATCGAAAATCCAATGAGCATCCGCGCCGTAAGACGCGATATCGCTCGGATGAATACCGAACTGCGTAAAAGACAACTGGGCTTCTGATTCTTCAGTCCCGGTGATACCGGGACTGCTGACATAGCATTAGTATAATACAATTTATGACCTCCTCACGGAGGGTTAAATACTTTCAACAATGACGACCGAAAGAAAATTAAGAAAAACCAGGATTGGTGTGGTTGCCAGCAACAAAATGGATAAAACCATTACCGTTAAGGTGGAGCGTAAGGTAAAGCACCCGATCTATGGTAAATTCGTGAAAAAAACTACCAAGTTCATGGCGCACGACGATAAAAACGAGTGCAGCATAGGCGATACCGTGAAAATCGCGGAAACACGCCCTCTAAGCAAGAACAAATGCTGGAGACTGGTAGAAGTAATCGCTAAAGTAAAATAATTATTTATTTGTTTCAAGCTGCTGCCGGCAACCCCGGTGCCAGCCGCTGACTAAACAATATCAAATCTCATTTCGATGATACAACAAGAATCAAGACTGAGTGTAGCTGATAACAGCGGTGCCAAAGAAGTATTGTGCATCCGCGTATTAGGTAACTCCGGTCAGGACTACGCTGGCGTAGGCGATAAAATTGTAGTAACCGTTAAGGACGCAATGCCAGGTGGCGGTGTGAAGAAAGGTATGGTGACCAAAGCTGTAATCGTAAGAACTAAGAACAAATTACGTCGTAAAGATGGTTCTTATATCCGTTTCGATGATAACGCGGTTGTACTGCTCAATAACTCAGACGAACCTCGCGGTACCCGTATTTTCGGTCCGGTTGCACGTGAGCTGAGAGACAAGGGTTATATGAAAATTATCTCCCTCGCTCCTGAGGTATTATAAAGATATAGCGGTACAGGGATTTTGGAATTTTTATGATTTTTATCAAAAAAAGCCAAAATCCCGAAATCCGAAAATATTTCTTATCTTTGCAGCCCGTTTGCAAAACGAGAAAAAACATTAATCAAGCGAAACTATTGTTTCGCTTGGCGTTTATAAATAAATCAAAGTAATGAAAACTAGATTTAAGCCTAAATTTAACATTAAGAAAGGCGACCTGGTTGCGGTAATTGCCGGTGATGACAAGGATAGAACCAAAGCGCGTAAAGTGCTGGAAGTGAATCCTGAGAAAGCCCGCATTCTTGTAGAAGGCGTTAACATTATTACCAAGCACACGAAGCCAACTGCCCAGAATACCAAAGGTGGTATTGTTAAGCAGGAAGCTCCTATCGCCATCTCTAATGTAATGCTGTGGGATGCTAAAACTGGTAAACCTACCAGGGTTAACAGGCAGAGAGAAAACGGTAAATTAATTCGTATCGCTAAAAAATCAGGGGAGGAAATTAAATAATGTCAAACACAAAATATACTCCGAGACTGCAGACTAAATACCACGAGGAAGTTAAATCTGCACTGATGAAGAAATTCAACTACAAAAGTGTTATGCAGGTTCCTCGCCTGGTAAAAATTTGCCTGAACCAGGGTATCAATGGTGCAGTAGGTGATAAGAAACTGGTAGACATCGCAGTAGACGAAATGACCCGCATCGCTGGTCAGAAAGCTATCGCTACCATGTCTAAAAAGGATATCTCCAACTTCAAACTCAGAAAGAACATGCCTATCGGTGCACGTGTAACTTTACGCAGCACTAATATGTACGACTTCCTGGATCGTTTGATCGCTGTATCCCTCCCACGTGTACGTGACTTCAAAGGTGTGAACGAAAAAGCTTTTGACGGTCGTGGTAACTACACTATGGGTATCACCGAACAAATCATCTTCCCTGAAATCGATATCGATAAAGTAACGAAAATGTCCGGTATGGATATCACCTTCGTTACCACTGCAAACACCAACGAAGAAGCTTACGAGCTCCTGAAGGAAATGGGTATGCCGTTCAAGGGTATGAAAAAAGATAATCAGTAAATCGAAACGATAATATAATTATGGCAAAAGAATCCGTAAAAGCCAGACAAAGGAAAAGAGAAGCTATGGTAGCTAAGTTCGCAGAAAAACGCGCTGCCCTGAAAGCTGCCGGTGACTACGCTGCACTGGATCAACTTCCAAAAAATGCTTCCCCTGTTCGTCTGCACAACAGATGCCAGCTGACCGGTCGTCCTAAAGGATACATGCGTCACTTCGGCCTCTGCAGGAACATGTTCCGTGACCTGGCTCTCGCAGGTAAAATCCCTGGCGTTAGAAAAGCCAGCTGGTAATTCAAGGTGTTTAACTTCCGGTTTACCGGAGGCCTAAATCCCGAAAAAGTTATTTGATTCCCATCTTATTACGATTGGATATCGCATTGTAAACATTTATCAAACTATTACAACAATGGTTACTGATCCAATAGCAGACTTCCTGACACGTATCCGGAACGCGCAAATGGCCACCCACAGGATTGTGGAAATTCCGGCTTCCAAGCTGAAAAAACGCATTACAGAAATTCTGTACGACAAAGGTTATATCCTGAAGTACAAATTTGAAGAAGATACTAAACAAGGCGTAATCAAAATCGCTTTGAAGTACGATCCGATCTCTAAAGAACCCGCTATCAAGGAATTACAACGCATCAGCCGCCCAGGTCTGCGTCAGTACGCTAAACCAGAAGAGTTTAAGCGCGTGAAGAACGGTTTAGGCGTAGCGATTATCTCTACTTCCAAAGGTGTAATGACCGATAAGGAAGCAAAAGCTCAAAATGTAGGTGGCGAAGTAGTTTGCTTCATCTATTAATATATTGAATGACTGGTTGTTACCCAACCAGTCATTCACTTAAGTTATCTGACAATTAAGCTCTCTATACGGCGCTGAACACGGATAACCGGTACATCAATATCAAACAACTTTAAATTAAAGTTATGTCTCGTATAGGTAAAAGTCCTATCAAATTGGCTAGCGGAGTTACAGTTACTGTTTCCCCTTCCAATGAAGTAACCGTAAAAGGCCCTAAAGGTGAACTGAAAAAGAACATCGACAGGGACATGAAGATTGACGTGAAGGACGGCGTTTTAACAATTGTCCGCCCAACCGAACAGATCCGCCACAAAGCACTCCACGGTTTATACCGCTCTTTACTGGCGAATATGGTTCTGGGTGTGACTGATGGATTCAAAAAACAACTGGAACTGGTGGGTGTTGGTTATAAAGCAACAAACAACGGTCAGTTACTGGATCTCGCTTTAGGTTACTCTCACAATATCGTTTTCGAAATTCCGAAAGAACTGAAGGTAGCTACCCTGACTGAAAAAGGTCAGAACCCTAAGATCATGCTGGAAGGTATCGATAACCAGTTGCTGGGTCAGGTAGCCGCTAAGATCCGCGGTCTGCGTAAACCAGAACCATACAAAGGTAAAGGTGTTCGCTACAGCGATGAAGTGGTACGTAAGAAAGCTGGTAAATCAGCCGGTAAGTAAAATATTTAATTGGCTAATCAGCTACTATAGCTGGTTAGCTGATTTTAACAGATACCCCGGCAGCATCGGGGTAATAAAATAAAACTCAAAATGAGCACAAAAGTTAACAGGAGACAGAAAATCCGCTACCGCATCCGTAAGAAAATTTCCGGTACTGCACAGCAACCAAGATTATCTGTATTTCGCAGCAACAGCGATATCTATGTGCAGTTGATCGACGATACCAATGGCACTACCCTGGCTTCCGCTTCTTCCCGTGATAAGGATATCAAAGCACAGGCAGGTAACAAAAGCGAAAAATCTGTACTGGTAGGTAAAGCGCTGGCTGTTAAAGCACTGGCACTGGGTCTCACCACCTGCGTTTTCGACAGAAGTGGTTATTTATATCATGGCCGCGTGAAAAGCGTAGCTGACGGAGCAAGAGAAGGCGGTCTTCAGTTTTAATCACGAGGTCCGAATCTTATAATTCTGAACAAGTAATTCTTATAAAATAAAATGGCAAAGAATTCATTCAATAAAGTAAAGGCTGGTGATCTGGAGCTGAAAGAAAAAGTAGTGGCGATCAACCGTGTTACTAAAACCACTAAAGGCGGTCGTACATTCAGTTTCTCCGCACTGGTAGTTGTAGGTAACGAAAACGGTGTTGTTGGTCACGGTCTTGGTAAAGCCAAAGAAGTACAGCAGGCTATCACCAAAGGTATAGACGATGCTAAGAAGAACCTGATCAAGGTTCCTGTTATGCACGGTACCATTCCTCACGATCAGTTTGCTAAAGAAGGCGCCGCCAAAGTGTTGATCAAACCAGCCGCTCACGGTACCGGTGTGATCGCAGGAGGTTCCATGCGTGCAGTACTGGAAAGCGTTGGTGTAACCGACGTACTGGCTAAATCTCTGGGTTCTGCTAATCCACACAACGTGGTAAAAGCTACCTTCAAAGCTTTAGGCATGTTACGCGAACCAATCAGCATCGCCAAAACAAGAGGCGTTTCCCTGAAGAAAGTTTTCAACGGTTGATTTATACCCACTGAAAAGCTGGGTACCTCCGGAAAATTTTGAAAATAATTCATTAACAATTAAATTACTCCGCTTTTAGCGGATAGGGGTTTATGGCAAAGATTAAGATCACTCAAGTGAAAAGTGGTATAGACCGTCCGGAAAGGCAGAAACTGACCTTGAAGGCACTGGGCCTGACTAAAATGCACGCTACTGTTGAAGTAGAAGCAACTCCTCAGATCCTGGGTATGGTCCGTAAAGTTAATCACCTTGTAACGGTAGAAACAGTTAACGCTTAATTAAGTAACACTGCTGTGGGATTGTCTGTTGATAATCTTACCTTTACATTTGTGACTTTACCATTTTTATTTTAGAATAAAAGCGAGCGGTTAATTTCCGCGCAAGTAAAAACAATTAATTATGAATCTGCATTCATTACAGCCTGCACAAGGCGCTGTACATAAAGAAAAACGTCTTGGACGTGGTGAGGCTTCCGGTAAAGGTGGTACCTCTACAAAAGGTAACAAAGGTATCCAGCAACGTGCTGGTTACGCGAGCAAAAGAGGCTTCGAAGGTGGCCAGATGCCAATCCAACGCCGTATGCCAAAACGCGGTTTCAAAAATAACAACCGTGAAGAATACAAAATCTTCAACCTGGGTCAGCTGGATCAATTAGTTGAGAAATATGGCCTCCAGGAGTTTAATCTGGAAACCTTGTTCATGAACGGTCTGATTAACAGAACCGCTAAAGTTAAGATTCTCGCTAACGGCGAACTCAAAACAAAGGTGACTGTTAAAGTTAACGCTATCAGCGAAAAAGCTAAACAGGCCATCGAAACAGCAGGTGGATCAGTAGAACTGGTATAAGACTTTACGACTGAGGAGACGCCTACGGAGTAGTGCGTCTTTTCATATTTAATAGCGCTATTAAACCTTTATCTTCCTGTGAAGAAATTTATCGAAACGATTAAGAATATCTGGAGTATTGAGGATTTGCGTAACCGCATCCTGACCACCCTGCTCCTGGTCCTCATCTACCGCGTAGGATCCTATATCGCTTTGCCCGGCATTGATGCAAATGCGCTCACCGACTTTGAGAAAAATTCTAATCAGGGTATCCTGGGTTTGGTTAACATGTTTGCCGGCGGATCGTTTTCAAGGGCCTCCATATTTGCATTGGGTATTATGCCCTACATCTCTGCGTCTATTGCCATCCAGTTATTAACTATAGCTGTTCCGCAATTCCAGAAAATGCAGAAAGAAGGTGAAAGCGGCCGCAAAAAAATTAACCAGTTCACCCGTTACCTCACAGTGATCGTAACAGGTTTCCAGGCGAGTGCTTACGTTGCTTATCTGCGTAATCAGTCAGGTGGCGCTATTATTGCCGAATATGGCACCTTTTTCTTCTGGCTCTCTACCACCGTTTTACTTACCGCAGGTACCCTGTTCGTAATGTGGCTCGGTGAAAAGATCACAGACAAAGGAATTGGTAACGGTACCTCCATCATCATCATGATGGGTATCCTCGCCCGTTTGCCACAGGCTTTAGTCGCAGAATTTTCCAGTAAAGTTGCAGGTGAAGCGGGTGGACCGATCCTGTTCCTCATTGAAATTGCCATCTTTATCTTAATCACCGTAGGCCTTATCCTGCTCGTTCAGGGTACCAGGAAAATACCGGTGAATTACGCTAAACGTATTGTAGGTAACAAACAATATGGTGGTGTACGCCAGTTCATTCCCCTGAAAGTGAATGCTGCCGGTGTAATGCCAATCATCTTCGCCCAGGCGATCATGTTCATCCCTGCAACTGCCATAGGCTTTGCCACTTCCTCAGAAAGTGCGTCCGGCTTTATCCGCATCTTCAGTGATCACACGAACGGCTGGTACAACCTCATTTACGCGGTGCTCGTTATTGTATTCACCTACTTCTATACTGCGCTCATTTTCAATCCAACCCAAATGGCGGATGAAATGAAACGTAATAACGGATTCATCCCGGGTATCAAACCAGGTAAAGCAACCGCTGATTACATTGGTGCAGTAATGGACCGTATCACTTTGCCCGGCGCATTCTTCCTGGCAATAGTGGGTATCATGCCCGGCCTGGCTGCCGCCTTTAAAGTGAACAGCAACTTTGCTACTTTCTTCGGAGGTACATCCCTGCTGATCATGGTGGGAGTTATCCTGGATACACTGCAACAAATTGAAAGCCAGCTCTTGATGCGCCATTACGATGGACTGATGAGCACTGGCCGAATCAAAGGCAGAACTGCCCCGGCTAACGCATAAGTAATTGAACACAAAAGTGTTACAAGAACAATAAAATAGCCACAGAAGCTTTCCCGCTTTGGTGGCTATATTATTTTTGAATAAAGAACAGTTAGTCCTTAGCTTCAGTTAAAAGCATACGCAGAAAGCTGATGCTGATCACTAACAGCGACAGAAACAAGGATGTTATGATTCACTATAAGACGAAGGAAGAAATAGAGTTGATACGTAAAAGTGCCCTGATTCTCAGTGCAGCCCTGGCAGAAGTAGCCAGGACCCTGAAACCGGGAATGACTACACTGGACGTGGATGCTGTTGCTGATAAGTTTATCGTTGAAAATGGTGGAACACCTTCCTTCAAAAATTACAAAGGTTTCCCGAATGCCTGCTGCATTTCAGTAAATGAAGAAGTAGTACACGGTATTCCAAATAAATATGTGCTGAAAGACGGTGATATCCTCACCGTGGACGTAGGAGTATACATGAACGGATACCATTCCGATAGCGCCTACACCTTTGCCATTGGTAATGTGCCTGAAAACGTACTCCGCCTGATGACTGCCACCAAAGCTTCCCTGTATAAAGGCATTGAAAAAGCAATTGTTGGTAACAGGATAGGTGATATCTCTTATGCAATACAGGAATATACCGAAAAAGAGCGCGGTTACGGCGTAGTAAGGGAACTGGTAGGGCATGGCCTCGGCCGGAACCTGCATGAGGACCCTCAGGTGCCTAACTACGGTAAAAGAGGTAGTGGTCCGGTGATGAAGGAAGGACTGGTGATAGCCATCGAGCCTATGATCAATCTCCGCTCGAAAGACGTGGAGTACCTGGAGGACGGTTGGACAGTCGCTACCCGCGACGGAAGCCCGTCTGTTCACTTTGAACATACGGTGGCTGTTGGAAAAGGGAAGGCGGATGTGTTATCTACCTATGTGGATATAGAAAAAGAAGAGAAAAACAACCCCGAATTAAATTCAAATTACTAGTATAGGATTTTGGATTTATCTAATATAACAGGGGCTTTCAGGGTGAAAACGACAGGTTTTGGTAAAAAAACTGGCAATATTAATAATAATCAGGGGAAATTTTTCTATTTCAAAAGATAAATGCTATCTTTGCAGTCCTAAAAATTTTTATGGCAAAACAGGCACTCATTAAACAGGATGGAATTATATTAGAAGCCTTGTCGAACGCTATGTTCCGTGTAAAATTGGAAAACGGGCATGAGATCCTGGCCACCATTTCTGGAAAAATGAGAATGCACTACATACGCATTCTGCCAGGAGATAAGGTTGGCGTGGAGATGAGCCCATACGATTTGTCAAGAGGCCGTATAATTTTCAGATACAAATAAGTGGGAACAGCGTAGAGGGGATTGGAATAATAATTTAACAAATATCATAACCTTTTATAAAGTATTAATCATGAAGGTAAGAGCTGCAATCAAAAAAAGAAGTGCGGATTGTAAAATAGTTCGTAGAAAAGGTGTTTTGTTGGTGATCAACAAAAAGAATCCTCGTTTTAAACAACGCCAGGGTTAATCGGTTCCCTAACGGAATTTGATTTTTTAATCAGAATCATAAAATCTAAAATAGAAATATGGCACGTATAGCCGGTATAGATCTTCCTAAAAATAAAAGAGGAGAAATTGGCCTCACCTATATCTTTGGTATAGGCCGTTCTACCGCCCAATATATCCTGAACAAGGCGGAAATTGATGTAAACAAAAAAGTGCGTGATTGGAATGATGATGATCAAGCTGCCATCCGTAACATTATCAACGGTGAGTTTAAGGTAGAAGGTCAGCTGCGTTCCGAAGTGCAAATGAATATCAAGCGTCTGCTGGATATCGCTTGTTACCGCGGTTTGCGTCACAGGAAAGGCTTACCGGTAAGAGGTCAGCGTACACGTACCAACAGCCGTACCCGTAAAGGTAAACGTAAGACAGTGGCTGGTAAGAAAAAAGCAACTAAGAAATAATAAATAAAATCCCAGGTTGAAATCCCAAATCCGAATCTGAGGGGTTTCAATGACCGTGAGTCGTGTAATTTGGGATGCGGAATTTCATATTTGGAATTTAAATCATTATGGCAAAAGCAAATAATACAAAAACTGCTGCTAATAAAAAGAGAGTAGTAAAGGTAGATAACTACGGAGATGTTCATATCTCTGCTAGCTTTAACAACATCATCGTGAGCATCACCAACAAGCATGGTCAGGTTATATCCTGGTCTTCTGCTGGTAAAATGGGCTTCAGAGGTTCTAAGAAGAACACTCCGTATGCTGCTCAGCTGGCTGCACAGGATGCTGCTAAAGTTGCAATGGACTCAGGTCTGAAAAGAGCAGATGTATTTGTAAAAGGCCCTGGAGCTGGTCGTGAAAGTGCTATCCGCGCTATCGCTAACTCCGGTATCGAAGTGAACATGATTAAAGACGTTACGCCTTTACCACACAACGGTTGCCGCCCTCCTAAGAAGAGAAGAGTATAGTAATATATATTTACAGCATCCAGATACCAGATTTCATTAGAAGTTTGGTATCTGGACGTTGTAATATTATTAAATAAATGGATGCATGATCAGGTTTTCAGATTTTTTGAAGAGCATGCATCATTAACTAAAAAATCTAAAGTATATTTAAAACATGGCAAGGTACACAGGTCCCAAAACCAAAATTTCCAGAATTTTTGGTGAGCCCATTCTCGGTAATGGCAAGTATTTAAGTAAGAACAGCAACCCTCCGGGTCAGCATGGTGCTAACCGTAAACGCAAACAATTAGGCGAATACGCACTGCAGCTGAGAGAAAAACAAAAAGCTAAATACACTTACGGTTTGCTGGAACGTCAGTTCCGTAACCTGTTTGATGAAGCTACCCGCAGAAAAGGTGTTGCCGGTGAAGTATTGATCAAACTGCTCGAAGCCCGTCTGGATAACACCGTTTTCCGTCTCGGTATCGCTCCTTCACGTCCCGCTGCCCGTCAGCTGGTTTCTCACAAGCACGTTACCGTTAACGGTATCGTTGTTAACACTCCCTCTTTCCAACTGAAACCAGGAGACGTTATCAGCCTGAAAAACAAAACTGCAAACAATTCTGCACTGACCAGCGTTATCCGTGGAAAAAATCCTAAGTTCAGCTGGCTGGATTGGAACGAGAAAGAAATGAAAGGTGTATTCATTGCTTATCCTGAGAGAGAGAGCGTTCCTGAAAATATCAAGGAACAACTGATCGTAGAATTGTACTCTAAGTAATAAATAATTAGTCCGTGGCCAAAGGTCACGGACTAACCTCATATTTAACAAATAAATCTATCATATCAATGGCAATTTTAAATTTCCAGAAACCTGATAAGATCGTATTGCAGAAGTCTACCGACTTTGAAGCTCAATTCGAATTCCGTCCATTAGAACCAGGTTATGCTGTGACTGTCGGTAATGCGTTACGTCGCGTACTGTTGTCTTCTTTGGAGGGCTATGCCATTGTGGGTATTAAAATTGAAGGAGCCGATCACGAGTTCGCTACACTGAAAGGTGTTACTGAAGACGTTACTGAAATCATCCTGAACCTGAAACAGGTTCGTTTCAAGAGGATTTCAGAGAGTGATGTAACGAACGAAAAGATCACACTGTCCATTAAGGGTAAAACAGAGTTCCGCGCTGATATGATTGAAAAAGCCACCAGTGCTTTCCAGATCATGAATCCGGAGCTGTTAATCTGCACCCTGGATCCTTCTGCCAAGCTGGATATCGAACTGACTATCGGTAAAGGCCGTGGTTATGTTCCGGCTGAGGAAAATAAACCCAAGGATGCAGTATTCGGCTACATCGCGATCGACTCTATCTTTACGCCTATCAAAAACGTAAAGTACAGCATAGAAAATACCCGTGTGGAGCAGAAAACTGACTATGAGAAGCTCGTTATGGAGGTGATCACCGACGGTACTATCCATCCGGAAGAAGCAGTGAAACAAGCTTCCCGTATCCTCATTCAGCACCTGATGATCATCACCGATGAAAACATCAGCTTTGATACCAAAGACACTGAAAAAGAAGACGTGGTAGACGAACAAACACTGCAACTGCGTAAGATACTGAAAACACCACTCGAAGATCTCGATCTGAGCGTACGTGCATTCAACTGTCTGAAAGCAGCTAAAATCAATTCCCTCAGCGAACTGGTACAATACGAACAGGAAGAACTGATGAAGTTCAGAAACTTCGGCCAGAAATCACTCAGCGAAATTGAACAGGTATTAGGCGAAAGAGGTCTGCACTTCGGTATGGATCTGTCTAAACTGAAACTCGAAGAAGAATAGTATTTATCTGTTAAGCCAAAGCCGTTGCATCCGCAATAGCTTTGGCTTAACTACTTTATAATTAACAAGTACCTTGCAATTCCTGACACGGTGTAAGGGTTAAAACAAATAATGTTATGCGTCACGGAGTTAAATTAAACAAATTAAGCAGAACTGCTTCCCACCGTAAAGCCCTGATGTCCAATCTGGCTTGCGAACTGATCAGCCACAAACGTATCACCACTACACTGGCAAAGGCGAAAGCCCTCCGCGTGTATGTTGAGCCGCTGCTGACAAGAGGCAAAACCGATTCTACCCACAACCGTAGAATTGTGTTCAGCTACCTGCAGGATAAAGAAGCTATCAAGGAACTGTTCAGCACGATCAGTGAGAAAATAGCTACCCGTCCTGGTGGTTACACCCGTATCATTAAACTGGGTAAACGTGTGGGCGATAACGCAGAAGTTGCGCTGATTGAACTGGTAGACTTCAACGAAATCTACGGTAAATCAGAAGAAAAAGCTGCTGCTAAGAAAACCCGTCGTGCCGGTGGTGCTAAGAAGAAAGCAGATGAAGCAACTGAAACTAAAGCTGCTGATACTGCAACAGAAGAAAAATCTGCTGAGTAATCTTATATCAAACGATACGAAAAAGGACAAAGCCTGGCTTTGTCCTTTTTTTATGCGCTGATAAATACATATATTTCGTAATATTACAGCAGTTTTAATGAGTATCCCTATGAAATACCTGCACTGTGATAGTTGTGGCCATCCCAACCCACTCAAATCTGAATACCTTACTTTTTGCGATGCGTGCGGAAAAAAGCTGCCACAAAGCTTCGCCGAATGGCGAAAGCTCCATCCAATGGCCACATTCCCGGAGTATACCCAGGCAGTTGGCATCTCACTGAGAGAGAAAAAAACGACCGGCCCGCTATATTGGATTAAGAACCAGCTGCAATCCGCCGGCAAAAGGAAAATAGTCATCTTTTTTTCACTCGTTTTCCTGCTGGTAGCCATTACCGGCACGCTGTTCGGTAAAAGAGCCGTGTTTACCTTCCTGTATCCCAAAGTACCACTGGCCAGTTTGTACAGCACCTGGCATACTGCTACCATAGGCCGTCAGGCACTGGAGATCAGCACACCCGTAAAATTGTGGGTACACGACCAGCCACTGGAAGGAGAAGAGGCTAAGGTGATAGAATACGCGAAAACCTATACTAATGAAGATGGGGGAGGTATCCGCATCGCCGTAAATATGTTTAGTTATATCAGCAGCGTAGCTAACAGCCTGGAAGATGCTGTGGCCGCCTCCCATAACAGCATGCAACTGAAGGAAACCGCCACAGATATCAACTGTAAATCAATACCCGTACTCATTTCCGGGATGCAGGGCGTACTGGAAGAAGGGAATTATCTGTATAAAGGCGGTATCCGCCTGGCCTTTTGTAACCTGGTAATGATCAAAGGAAGCAACCGCTGGCAAATCCAGATTAATTACCGCGACGACGACCCTATTGGCCGCCAGGTGGCACAGCGCGTGCTTAAATCTGTAAAAATTAAGTAACATCTTTTCATTCTGGTAAAAAAAATCTGTATTTAACTGTTGCATTTCATACCTTTGCACGGTTTTTTATCCGAACCTTCAGGGCAATTTTTGTACCCTTGAAGGTTTTTTTTAAAAATATAAAACAAGACAGATACCAGAAATGCCTCAGACAAGAACCATCCAACCTGCCATACTGCTGTTAGAAGACGGTACGGTTTTTCAGGGAAAAGCTTTTGGGAAAATTGGCACAGCCGCCGGTGAATTAGCTTTCAATACCGGTATGACGGGTTACCAGGAAGTGTTTACGGACCCTTCTTATAAAGGACAGGTACTTATAATGAACAACTGCTACATCGGGAACTACGGTACCAAAAAGGACGACGTAGAGAGCAGCAGTGTGAAAATCAATGGTTTGATCGCAAAAAATATTGCGTACAACTATTCCAGGAAAATGGCCGATGGGTCACTGGATACGTTCCTGACCGATAATAACCTGGTAGCCATTTATGACGTAGATACCCGTGCGCTTGTTTCCCACATCCGCAGCAAAGGTGCTATGAACTGCATTATCTCTTCTGCTATCCTGGACCTGGATCAGCTGAAAGTTGAACTGGCAAAGGTGCCTTCAATGGAAGGGCTGGCCCTCTGCAAAGAAGTGACCACCCCGGAAACCTACAACGTAGGCAACCCTGCAGCGGAAATCCGTATTGCAGTGCTCGACAACGGCGTGAAAAGAAATATGCTGAAATGCCTGTCTGATAAAGGCGCTTACCTGCAGGTATTCCCAACCGACACTACTTTTGAGGTTTGCGAGGAATTTAAACCGCATGCCTACTTTATTTCCAACGGTCCCGGCGATCCGGCTCCGCTGACTTACGCAGTAGATACGGTGAAAAAGATTCTGGCTGCAGAAAGACCTATGTTTGGTATCTGCCTCGGGCACCAGTTGCTGGCGCTCGCTAACGATATCCCAACTTACAAGATGCACCACGGTCACCGCGGTTTAAACCACCCGGTAAAGAACCTGAAAACAGGTTTGTGCGAAATCACTACCCAGAACCATGGTTTTGCGGTAGATGCAAAAGCAGTAGCGGCCAGTGAAAATGTGGAAGTTACCCATGTAAACCTCAATGATCACTCCGTAGAAGGTATCCGTATCAAAAATAAACCTGCATTCAGCGTGCAGTATCACCCGGAATCCACTCCTGGTCCGTTTGATAGCCGTTACCTGTTTGATGATTTCTTTGAGATGATCAAAGCGAATAAGGCATAACTGAAGGAATTATATACAGCAGCCATGCTGCCTGGAAATGAAGACGGTCCCGAGGAATCGGGACCGTTGCATTTTAAAATTCCACGTTATGAAAACAAACGGATATTACCATTGCTGAAAGCGCCGGTAGCCCCGCCCGTTTTATTACATAACAATATTATCGAAAAAAGGTAAACAGGAGGGGGAATATTTTCAGAATATTTTGTTTGTTCTGTTGGATTCCGCCGTCAGTGGCGGGAAAAGGTACGGTTAGGACAAAAAAATACGGCTCTGTGATCAGAGCCGTTTGCCTTTATAAATTCCACGTTATGAAAAACTGATACAAAAATACGATATTTTGCTAAAACGTTTTAGTTAATCTTTGAGTTTTACAGAAGACTGATAAATCTTCTTGTTTTAATAATTCAAAGGTCGGACCAAATAAACGTTATAAGAAATAATGCAGGTTAAATTTTTCTTAAACAAGTTTAGATTTTGCAGTCCATCGTATCTGTAAATATTTTTATAATTAGATAAATTTTGTCGTTGTTGTTATTTCTACATCAAATATACGAAACAAAATATCAAAATTCCAAGCACTGAGTGTTAAATAATTGCTTTTTTCTTTAAAAATACATATATAGAATTTATTGTAATGTATTTAATGGCTCTCATGTCGGATTTTATACCTGGTTTTGACATAAAAATTATTTGGCAGTTTTCCCGGGATATACCTCTAATGCCTTTTCCAGGCAGACCATTGCATGACTAATGTCCACTGTATTTAATACATAAGCCAGCCGTACCTCATTTTTTCCTAACCCAGGGGTGGCATAGAAGCCGGTTGCGGGTGACATCATAACCGTTTGGCCCTCGTAAGAGAAGGATTCCAGGATCCATTGGCAGAATTTATCTGAATCATCGATGGGCAGCCTGGCCATTGCATAGAAGGCGCCACCCGGATTCGGACAAAATACCCCCGGGATCTCATTCAGCATCTTTACCAGGATATCCCGGCGGCTTAAATATTCCGCTTTGATACCGTCAAAATAATCAGCAGGCAGATCCACTGCGGCCTCACCAGCGATTTGTGCAAAGGTAGGAGGGCTCAGACGGGCCTGGGCAAACTTCATCACAGCGTCAAGCACAGGTTGATTCCTGGTCACAAAAGCCCCGATGCGGCCTCCGCAGGCACTGTATCTTTTAGAAATAGTATCCAGCAGGATCACATTATTTTCCATGCCTTCCAGGTTCATGGCGGAAAAATGTGCTCCTGTATAACAAAACTCCCGGTAAGCCTCATCAGAGAAGAGGAACAGGTCGTATTTCAGGCAAAGCTGTTTCAGCACTTCCATCTCTTCCCTGCTGTAAAGATAACCGGTGGGGTTATTGGGATTACAGATCATGATAGCTTTGGTGCGTGGAGTAATCGCCTTTTCAAAATCGGCCATCGCCGGTAAAGCAAAGCCGGTTTCAATGCTGGAGGTGATGGTTTTGATCTTTATTTCCGCTTCTACGGCAAAACCATTGTAGTTAGCATAAAAAGGTTCCGGAACAATCACTTCATCTCCCGGATCCAGGCAGGCCATGAAGGCAAATATGATTGCCTCTGAACCGCCGGTGGTAACAATGATCTGGTTGTGGTTCACAGCAATGTTAAACCGGTCGTAATAAGTGACCAGCTTGCGGCGGTAACTTTCGAAACCTGCGCTGTGACTGTATTCCAGGATCTTGAATTCTGAATGGCGAACCGCATCCAGTACGGGTTTTGGTGTTTCGATGTCTGGTTGCCCGATGTTCAGGTGGTATACTTTCACCCCTTTTTTCTTGGCTGCTTCGGCGAATGGTACAAGCTTTCTAATGGGAGAAGATGGCATTTGCTCACCTCTCTGGCTAATGGTAGGCATAAAATTGTTTTGACTTTTGCATTGCAAAGATAGGGGATACGATGGGCAACAAAAAAACCTTACAGCATGTGCTGTAAGGTCTTAGTATGTTTTAAAGTGTGGAGTTACTTGTTGTTGGAACCAACTGTACCTGTTAAGTGCAGTTCTTTGTCCTGATCCACGCCTCTGAACTTTACCCAGATGGTTTTATTCTGCTGACCTAAACCGTTTGCACTGTAGCTCGCGGTTACTTTGCCCTTTTTACCCGGTAAAATAGGCTCCTGCGTCCACTTAGGTGTAGTACAGCCGCAGCTTGCGCGGGCAGCTTCAATCAACACCGGTTCTTTGGAAATGTTAGTGAATTCGAAATCAACAGTAACTGGCTTGTTTAACTCAGTTTTACCAAAATCAACAGTTTCTTTGGCAAATTTTACTTTTGTATCTGCCGGATTCTGTGCTGGAGCGGTCTGGGCCCACAGCGCTGTAGTCAGCAGCATGCTCGCAAACAGGGATAAGATAAATTTTTTCATTTTCATATGATGGTTTTAAAGCGACCGGTTAAAAAATATTGATATCTTTCTTGGTTAGAACAAATTTACAGCCAAAAAGCATTATAAACCTTACAATTTATTAAAATCTTATTAAAAAAAATCAGATTATTTTAAATGAAAGATTCACAGCATTTTTCAACTGTATAATTAACCTTACTTTTGTACTTTAACCATGAGGCATGATAGAAAATAACGAACTAGCTATGAATTTAGAAAGCCGGTTATCATTCGAAGAGTTCCGCAAGGAAGTGCTTAATGATTACAGGTTGGCCTGCGAAAGCAGGGAAGTTAGTCTGCTGGCCCGTAAGGAAGTGCTTACAGGCAAGGCAAAGTTTGGCATTTTTGGAGATGGAAAAGAAGTGGCGCAGATAGCAATGTCAAAATACTTTCAGCCAGGGGACTTCCGTTCCGGTTATTACCGCGACCAAACTGTTGCATTTGCCACTGGTATCGCCACTCCCGAACAATTCTTTTCGCAGTTATATGCAGATCCCGACCTGGAAAATGATCCTTTTTCAGGCGGCAGGCAGATGAACTCCCATTATGCTACTCCTAATCTTGATCAGGATGGCAACTGGCTCAATCTGACGCAGATGAAAAACTCTGCTGCCGACATGGCCCCTACCGCCGGGCAAATGCCCCGCGCACTAGGCCTTGCCTATGCCTCTAAAATGTTTCGTGAGGTGGAAGCCTTGCATCAATATAAAAATCTTTCCAACAACGGTAACGAAATCTGTTTCGCTACTATCGGTGACGCCTCTACGTCGGAAGGCCATTTCTGGGAAACCATGAATGCCGCCGGTGTTTTACAGGTGCCACTGGCCGTATTTGTATGGGACGATGGCTATGGTATTTCCGTACCCCGTAAATATCAGACTACCAAAGGGTCTATCAGCGCCGCACTGGAAGGCTTCCGCAAAACGGAAGAATCCAATGGCTTTGACATATATAATGTAAAAGGCTGGGATTATGCCGGCATGTGTGAAGTGTTCGAAGCGGCTATCCGCAAGATCCGCGAAACACACATCCCTGCACTGTTTCATGTGGAAGAAATCACCCAGCCACAGGGTCACTCTACCAGTGGTTCGCACGAACGGTATAAAAGCAAGGAACGTCTTTCCTGGGAACGGGAGTTCGACTGTAACGTAAAAATGCGTTCCTGGATCATTGAAAATGCTTTGTGCGAGGAAGAAACCCTGCGCGCCGTTGAAGCAGAAGCAAAAGTAAAAGCACAGCATGCCCGGAAAGCTGCCTGGGAAAAATATATATCGCCGATCAAGGAACAGGTACAGTCGTTTACCGCACTGGCCGCACCGGTAGCTGCTATTGCAGGCGCCGATGCAAACATGATAAACACCTTTATCCGCGACCTGCAGAATAACCGCGAGCCGCTCCGCCGCGATATCCTGAAGGCCAGCGCCATTATTCTCCTGAAACACCGGCGCCTGAAATCAGATGCCGCCGTTCAGGCATTGCAGCAATATTATGATACCTATCTGGCCGGCGAAAAAGAAGTGTACAATACACTGCTCCATGCCACCGGCGTGAACTCTGCCCTGAATGTACCGGTAGTTCCGGCTGCATACGAAGCAGACAGCATCACTGTAAACGGGTACGAAATACTGAATAAATATTTTGATCAGCTGTTTACCAACAACGACCGCGTATTTGCTTTCGGGGAAGATGTAGGAAAGATTGGCGACGTAAACCAGGGCTTTGCCGGACTACAGCAGAAACATGGTAAAGTACGTATAGCCGATACCGGTATCCGGGAGCTGACCATCATGGGTCAGGGAATAGGACTGGCATTGCGCGGCCTGCGCCCCATTGCTGAAATTCAATACCTCGACTACCTCCTCTACGGCCTGCAGCCACTCAGCGATGATGTGGCCTCCCTGCAATACCGCACCAGAGGAATTATGCATTGCCCGCTGATCGTACGTACCCGTGGCCATCGCCTGGAAGGCATCTGGCACAGCGGGTCTCCAATGGGCATGATCATCAATTCCCTGCGCGGCATGCACGTATGCGTACCACGTAATATGGTACAGGCAGCAGGCATGTATAACACGCTGTTACAGGCCAACGAACCGGCCCTGGTGATAGAATCTTTAAACGGCTACCGTCTGAAAGAAAAATTACCAGCCAACCTGGAAACGTATACCGTACCACTGGGCATCCCGGAAATACTGCATGAAGGAACAGACGTAACGATTGTTACATATGGTTCTATGACGCGTATCGTGGAAGAAGCAATGGTGACGCTGGCAGAAACGGGTATCTCCTGTGAGCTGATCGATGTACAGACTTTACTGCCTTTCGACATTCATCACAGTATTGTGGAATCATTACAGAAAACCAACCGCATCCTCTTTATAGATGAAGATGTACCCGGTGGCGGAACTGCTTACATGTTCCAGCAGGTAATTGAAAAACAGGGCGGCTACCGCTGGCTGGACGTGTCGCCACGCACCATGAGTGCGCAGGCCCACCGCCCGGCGTATGGCTCCGACGGGGATTATTTCTCCAAGCCCAATACAGAAGATGTAGTAAAAGTAATTATGGAGATGATGCAGGAATAGTTGCACTTTAAAATCATACAAAAGCCGGTTGCCCTAACAGGAGCCGGCTTTTCCTTTAATTGGCGAAGCCACTATAACAGCATCAATCTGCTGATATGGTGGCTTCTTACATTAAGCAGTTTGCAGGCTTAGCAGTATTGGCTTATTATGGCGCAGCAAAGGTCAGGGATATTTTGAATGTATAAAGTGTTTACAGGTGAGTTAATGATTATTTCATGTATGATGTATCTTGTCGGCAAAACGAAGACCATGAAAAACATCGTAGTACTCGACGGGCATACGTTGAACCCCGGCGACCTCGACTGGAGCGGGTTACAGGCATTGGGCAACGTTACATTGTATGACCGTACACCCGAACATGAAGTGGCCGCCAGGTCAAAGGATGCACATATCATATTAACCAATAAGGCTATTGTAAGCGGGGAAATCATCCGGCAGCTGGAACACCTGGAATATATAGGTGTAACGGCTACCGGCTTCAATATAGTGGATACGCATGCGGCAAGAAGCCGGCATATCCCGGTAACGAATGTACCTGCCTACAGCACGGCATCTGTTGCGCAGCTGACTTTTGCGCTGATCCTTGAATTATGTCATCATACCGGTTTGCATGCTGCAGGTGTGCGGGCAGGGGAGTGGAGCAGCAGTATCGACTTCAGTTACTGGAAAACGCCGCTCACGGAGCTGGCGGGCAATACGCTGGGCATAGTAGGTCTGGGGCAGATAGGGCAGGCGGTGGCGCGTATTGCGCTGGCGTTTGGGATGAAGGTGATTGCCCACCATAAACATCCTGACCGAGACGCGATGCCCGGTGTTACTTTTGTGGACCAGCCCACCTGCTTCCGGGAGGCGGATATTATCTCGTTGCATTGCCCGTTGAATCCTGCCAATAAAGAGTTTGTAAACGCCGCTCTGCTGCGTACCATGAAAAAGAACGCCTTCCTGGTAAATACCAGTCGCGGTCCGTTGATCTGTGAAGCCGATCTGGCGGATGCCCTGGAGAAAGGAGTTATTGCCGGCGCTGCGCTGGATGTATTATCCACAGAGCCACCGCCTGCGGGGAATCCACTGATCACAGCGCCCAACACCATTATTACACCACATATTGCCTGGGCTACCCAGGCGGCCCGGAAACGGCTCATGCATACATCGGTGGAAAACGTAAAAGCCTTTCTCGAAGGAAATCCTAAAAATATTATCAATTAGGATTACCCGTTGAGCGAATAAACAGGTTATTAGTTAGTAGGATGCAAACAGAAAATAACAGGCCTTGGGGTATACCGCGTAACTGAATGGTTGAAATGAATGATGCCTTCAGAAGTGAATGGGATGGATGGCCAGGGTTATGATTATGTTATTTATTTTTGGATAAAGGTACCTGCTACACTTATTTAAAAGGTACGCTACAACTAAAATCTATTTATTCGCTTAAAACCAACGTTACATGCAATCAAGCATTCTTTTGGTAGAGGACGATGTATTTTTTGCCAAAGTGGTAAAAAGACACCTGGAACGCGCCGGTTACAACGTAAACTTCTGTGAAAACGGCCAGGAAGGTTGGGAAAAATTCCAGAAACATATGTTTGACCTGTGCATACTGGATGTGGTGATGCCCAAAAAAGATGGTTTCGCCCTTGCAGGAGATATCCGGTCAATGGATGAAAACATTCCCATCATTTTTACTTCATCCCGTTATATGGAACAGGACAGGCTGCAGGGATTTGAAGCAGGCGCGGATGACTATATCACCAAGCCCTTCAATATGCAGGAAATGATCTGTCGCGTGGAAGTATACCTGAAACGCAGCCGCCTGCTGAAAAGTGAGCGCCGCGTGGTATACACCATCAGTAACCTGATCTTCGATTATTCACAATATCATATCCGGCATAAAGATGCCGACTCCCATGTTCGTATGGCCCCAAAAGAAGCGGAGTTGCTTCGCTTTCTGTGCGAGAATTCTAACAAAAAACTGAAGAAAGATGATATCCTGTCTGTGATCTGGGGACAGGAAGACTTCTTCGCGTCTCGTGTGATGGACGTTTATCTGACCCGTCTTCGTAAACACATTGCGCAGGACCCTGCCGTAAAACTCGAAACCTACCACGGCAAGGGACTCATGTTCATCGCTGATGACCTGGGACGCACACACACCATTGCTAAAGTTTAGCTGTTTTTTGGTTCTGGAAAGTTAACCGTATCCAATGGAAAACGTCCACCGTAATGGCGGACGTTTCCTTTTTTATATAGATTAATATCCTATTTCAGATTGTGGAAAACCTGCTGCACATCTTCATCCTGCTCCAAACGGTCTACCAGTTCCAGCACTTCTTTTGCCTGCTCGTCATTCAGCTCCACGGTAGTGGTTGGAATACGTTTCAGCTCGGAGCTGATCACTTCCAGTCCTTTTTCTTCCAGCGCTTTGGCCATGTTGCCAAACTCGGTGAATGCAGCACGGATAATGATGTTACCCTCACTATCTTCTCCTACTTCTTCCAAACCAAAATCAATCAGTTCCAGTTCCAGTTCTTCCAGGTCCTGGCCGGCATTCTTTATTTTGAATTCGCCTACGCGGTTAAATAAAAATCCAACAGAGCCGCTGTTGCCTAAGCTGCCGCCACCTTTGGTAAAGTGCATACGCAGGTTGGCTACGGTGCGGGTGGTATTATCGGTAGCGGTATCAATCATCACTGCCACGCCATGGGGAGCATAGCCTTCATACACCACTTCCTCATAATCAGTTTTGTCTTTACCCATAGCACGCTTGATAGCAGCGTCTACACGGTCTTTAGGCATGTTAACACTCTTCGCATTGAGAATACAGCGACGGAGTGCGGGGTTATTATCCGGATCAGGACCAGAAGCCTTCACGGCAATGGCTATTTCCTTACCTATTCTTGAAAATGCTTTCGCCATCTTATCCCAGCGGGCAAACATGGTCGATTTTCTTACTTCAAATATTCTTCCCATTGGAGTGGTATATATTTATTATGACTTTTAAAAACAGAACGCAAAAATAAGGATTTTCAGGTACCAGAATAGCGGATTCCCCTGATTTTAACTAAAGCGGAGAACAAAACAAGGGTAACCCCCTTTGTTCTGTTCTCCGCTTCGTATGATATCCGGAAATGTTAATCTCCGTAAACTATTCCAGCATTTTACGGGCCTTACTGTGTTTTACACTATAGCCGAAGTAAACCACAAAGCCAATAGCCAGCCACACAAATAAACGCGCCCAGTTTTCAATACCCAGGCTGATGATCATGGTAAGACAGAAAGCCGCTCCAAGCAAGGGAACAAATGGTACCCACGGCGTTTTAAAGGCGCGTGGCAGTTCCGGGTTGGTTTTACGCATTACAATAATACCAATACACACCAGTACAAAGGCAAACAGGGTACCGATACTGGTCATATCACCCACCACATTGTCCGGAATGAATGCAGCAAACAGGGATACAAAAACAAAGAACATCCACTGTGAGCGGTAAGGTGTACGGTATTTTGGGTGCAGTTTCGCAAATACAGCCGGTACCAGTCCATCGTTACTCATAGAGTAAAATACCCTTGTCTGACCCAGCAACATCACCAGGATAACGGAGGAAAATCCCGCCAGGATAGCCACGGTGATGAAAGTCGACAACCAGGAATAACCAGGCATATAAGTATCAATCGCATAAGCTACAGAAGCTTCACCACCTGCTTTCAGGAAGTCGGTGAACGGTGCGATACCTGTGAGCACAAAAGAAAACAGGATATATAATAAGGTACAAACAGCCAGCGATACAAGGATACCGATCGGCATATTCTTTTTAGGATTCTTGGTTTCCTGTGCAGCAGTAGATACCGCATCAAAACCAATGAAAGCAAAGAATACCACCCCGGCCCCCCTGAGTACCCCCGCCCAGCCATGATTCCAGAAGTTGGAATAATCCACGATCTGGCCATTGTGCATTTTTACGGTACCGGCATCTCCTGGAATGGTAAATGGCGTATGGTTGGCAGGATTGATAAATTTCCATCCCAGGAAGATGAATAACATCACGATGGCTACTTTAGTGATAACAATGATGTTATTCACAATGGCAGAACCCTGTGTTCCCCTGATCAGCAGCATAGTGAGTGCCAGCAGGATAAACAGCGATGGAACGTTCATGATACCCTGTACACCGGCATCAGAAGTTTCAAAGGGACTGTGACACCATTGGTACGGTATCGTGACGTGAAAGACATTTGTAAGCAGCTTATTGAGATACTGCGACCAGCCAATAGCTACGGTAGCCGCTCCCAGCGCATATTCCAGCACAAGATCCCATCCAATGATCCAGGCAATAAATTCTCCCAGTGTAGCATAGGAATAGGTGTAGGCGCTTCCCGCAATAGGGATCATCGACGCAAATTCTGCGTAGCATAAACCAGCCAGCGCACAACCTATAGCAGCAATAATAAAGGAAATGGTGACAGCAGGTCCGGCATGTTGACCGGCAGCTGCAGCTGTTCTTACAAAGAGGCCGGCGCCAATAATAGCGCCAATACCTAATGCTATAAGAGAACCTGCACCAAGCGTCCTTTTCAGACCCTTTTCAGATTCTCCAGCTTCGGCCAATAAAACAGACAGTTGTTTTTTAGCAAAGAGTTTGCTCATACGCAGTCGTATTGTGGTTGATGTTTTAAGGTAGTTTAGTTGTTGTTGTATTTCTGTTGATCGCCAAATATAATATCTAAAATCAAAAACAGATAGTTTTATTTTACCTGCCAAAGCGCATGTTTAGCTGCTTAACCTTATTTTTGGGAAATTTTCCGGTTACAACTTTTAATTATTACAAGATAAATTCTGGCTAGCATGAAGAAATCATCGAATCTGCTTACTTTATATATATTCATTGCTATGGTAATCGGAATAGGCACTGGTTATGGTGTTTTCCTTACCTATGGCAATGCGCCTGTTGCAACAGGCGCCAAGGATACCCCGCAGATCTTCGCTGATAATATCTCCATTCTTACCGATATCTTCCTGCGTCTTGTTAAAATGATCATTGCCCCGCTGGTATTTTCCACCCTCGTGGTGGGAGTGGCCAAGCTGGGCGACATAAAAGCTGTTGGCCGCATCGGCGGAAAAACAATGCTGTGGTTTATCAGTGCAACCTTTGTATCATTGTTTCTCGGCTTAGTATTGGTTAACCTGCTGAAACCAGGATTATCACTGGCATTGCCACTGCCTGATGAACATGCCTCTTCCGGCATCGCCAAGGCAGATATGACCCTGAAAGGATTTTTCCGCCACGTAGTACCGGATAGCGTAGTCGATGCAATGGCCCATAATGAAATACTGCAGATCGTGGTATTTGCCATTTTCTTCGGTGTAGCGGCGGCAGCCATAGGTGAAAAAGCCAACCCGGTAGTGAAGCTGCTGGACAGCGTTGCCCATATCATGCTGAAAGTAACGGGTTTTGTAATGAACTTCGCCCCTTTCGCAGTATTTGGCGCTATGGCCGGTATCATTGCGCTGAAAGGCCCCATTGTACTGGTAACTTATGGGAAGTTTATTTTGCAGTTTTATTTTGGGCTGCTCTGTTTGTGGGTGGTTATTTCCCTGGTAGGAAGCCTGATCCTGGGCAAACGGGTATTCAAGCTCCTGGGAATGATCAAAGACCCGCTGCTACTGGCTTTTGGTACCGCCAGCAGTGAGGCGGCCTATCCGCGTACAATGGAAGAGCTGGAGAAGTTTGGTTGCGACAGCCGCATTGTCAGCTTTGTATTACCCCTGGGCTATTCCTTTAACCTGGATGGCTCCATGATGTATATGACCTTTGCCAGTTTATTTATTGCCCAGGCTTATGGTATGCACCTGAGCATCGACCAGCAGATTACCATGTTGCTGGTATTAATGATTACCAGTAAAGGCATTGCGGGCGTACCCCGTGCTTCCCTGGTGGTGATTGCAGGCACGCTGTCAATGTTCAAGATCCCCGAAGCCGGCCTTATACTGCTGCTGGGCGTGGATCACTTGCTGGACATGGGCCGTTCTGCCACCAATGTTATCGGAAACGCGATGGCTACCGCCGTTGTTTCCAAATGGGAAAATAAGCTTACGCCGCCAACAGAAGATGCTGCCAAAGCCTAACTTAACAAATGCGTAACAGTTTATTGATTATTTTACCACTTCAGAAATAGAAATAGCGTATTTAGCATGGACCAGATTATTGAGTTTTTTAAACACCTCATTAATCCCTCGTGGATTATTGAACATGGTGGCCTTTACCTGTTACTGGGAATTATTTTTGCAGAAACAGGTCTTTTTATTGGATTCTTTTTGCCAGGGGATTCCCTGCTCTTTGTAGCGGGTATCTACAGCGAAGACCTTTGCCGCAGCTTCTTTGATCTTCCATTTGTGGTGATCATGTTCCTGATTGCCACCGCCGGTGTGCTCGGGAATATGGTTGGCTTCTGGTTTGGTAAAAAATCCGGACCTATTTTATTTAAGAAGAAGGATACTTTCTTTTTCAGAAAGAAGCACCTGCACCAGGCCCATGAGTTTTTTGTAAAGTATGGCGGCGGCGCTATCTTCTTTGCCCGCTTCCTGCCTATCATCCGCACCTTTGCCCCTATAGTGGCGGGTATTGTGGGTATGGACGGTAAGAAATTCATGTTCTTTAATATAATCGGCTCCTTTGCATGGGTATTTTCCATGATGCTGGCGGGTCACTACCTGGATAAAGCCTTCCCTAACCTGAAAGATCACCTGGAACTGATTATCCTGGTCATAGTGGTGATCACTACTTTACCGGTACTTATTAAAGTAGTATTTGGTAAGGTAAAACAACAGCCGGCGCACACACCAGCTGAAACAGAAAAAACTGATTCTCCAATATAATTTTTTATATCTTTAAAAGGGCCTTTAAACGAGGCCCTTTTTTTTATTCCCGTTATTATCGTCAACCAAATTAAGAAATGAAAGCCGACAACCGTCCCGTCTCCATTTTCAATATTGCCGTTATAGTGGCATCACTGGGCTATTTCGTAGATATTTATGATCTCCTGCTGTTTACAATTGTAAGGGTTCCGAGTTTGAAATCACTGGGATTGCCTGATAGTGAAATTGATGCCGGCGCCGGTATGCTGCTTATTAATATCCAGATGGTAGGGTTGCTTATCGGGGGTATTTTCTGGGGTATTATCGGAGATAAAAAGGGAAGGCTGAGCGTTTTGTTCGGTTCTATCCTTATTTATTCTGTTGCCAATATTGCCAATGGTTTTGTTCAGGGGATCAATGGGTATGTGCTATGGCGCTTTGTGGCCGGCTTTGGGCTGGCGGGAGAGCTGGGCGCCGGTATTACGCTGGTATCGGAAATACTGCCAAAAGAGAAGCGGGGCTATGGTACCATGATCGTGGCTACTGTAGGGGTTTCCGGCGCAGTGGCTGCCAACCTGATTGCCAAGCTGGTAGGCGACTGGCGGATCTGTTATTTCATAGGCGGCGGTTTAGGACTGGCACTGCTGGTCCTGCGGGTTAGCGTAATGGAATCCCATTTATTTAATGCGGTGAAAAGTTCATCCGCTTCCAGGGGCAGTTTTATGGCTTTGTTTACTAACCGCGAGCGGTTTATCAAATACCTGAAATGTATGCTGCTGGGTACTCCTACCTGGTTTGTGGTAGGGATCCTCATTGCTTTTTCCAACAAGTTTGCCACTATGATGAACGTAAAAGGCGCCATTAGCCCCGGCGACGCGATAGCGTTTTGTTATGCAGGGCTGGTAGTAGGTGATTTCGCCTCCGGTTTGATCAGCCAGCTATGGAGAAGCCGCCGGAAGGTGATGTTATTGTTCCTCGTTTTCACCGGGATAATGGTAACTGTATATTTAAACCTGCATGGCGTAGAAACATGGGTGTTCTATACCGTATGTTGTATACTCGGTTTCAGCGTGGGCTTCTGGACAATTTTTGTAACGATCGCAGCTGAAAGCTTTGGTACCAATCTGCGGGCTACCGTGGCTACTACTGTTCCGAATTTTGCGAGGGGAATGCTACCGTTGATCTCTATATTATTTATACAAGTACAGAAATATTTTACTTTCCTTCAAAGCGGGGCTATTGTGGCAGTGGTATGTATTGGCGTTGCGTTGATTACAGCCTGGAAGGTGGAAGAAACATTTGGCAAAGATCTTAACTACCTGGAAGAGATTTAATTAATGATAACTATCCAGCATTTTATCCAGTAATTTATTCAGCTGGATAACCTCTTTTTCGTTTAACGACTGGAGTGTGTTATCCAGCTGCCTGATTTCGGTATCGATTTCTTTCAGCAGTTGCAGGCCCTTATCGTTGATACGTACGTCTACCGCGCGCCTGTCCATTTCACTGTTCTTACGTTCTACCAGGTCTGCTTTGCGGAGCCTTTCCACCAGGCGCGATACGTCGCTCATTTTATCGAGCATTCTTTCCTTTAAGATGTTGATGCTGGCAGCCTGTGGATGCTGACCGCGAAGGATCCGCAGTATATTAAACTGCTGCATGGTGATTCCATAACGTTTAAAAAATTGCTGGTGACGGGACGTTATCCAGTTCCCGATGAAAATCAGGCTTATCAGGCCGCGCTGATTTTCGTTTTCAAATGTTTTCTGCGTAATCAGTTTTTCCAGGTTAGACATACATTCAGAGTTAAACCAAATTTTATGAAACTAATTAGAACTGCTTCATTTAGACGGCTTTAGCCAATACAGGATCGGGGTAAAATTACGAATAAATGTGGATTTATAGTCAGGATCGCCTTCGGCGATTTTAAATTGTCTTTCTCAGGATTACGCTGATTTTGTTGATTTTAAGGATTGGATAACGTGATGATTTTATAAAGATTAAGGGAGATATATGCGGGCATATTCGCTTATATCTCCCTTAATCTTAAAAAATCAAACAGGATCAAATCTGAGTAATCAGTATAATCAGCGTAATCCTGAGAAAGACAAAATCCGCATTACGCTGTAGCGGATTGCATTTTGTCCAGTACGTCCATTACTTCTTTAACGTGTTGTGCAGAGGTATTCAGTAATTCTTTTTCGGCAGGATTGAGCTGTAGTTCGATGATCTTTTCGATGCCGTTCTTACCCAATACTACGGGTACACCCAGGTAAATATCTTTCAGTCCGTATTCGCCGGTAAGCCATGCGCAAACGGGGAAAATGCGTTTTTCATCTTTTACAATGGCTTCCACCATCTGTGCAGCGGCGGCGCCGGGTGCGTACCATGCAGAAGTACCGAGCAGGTTTACAATTTCACCACCGCCTACTTTTGTGCGCTGGATAATAGCGTCCAGCTTTTCGGTGGCTACCAGTTCAGTTACCGGGATACCGCCAACGGTGGTATAACGGGGCAAAGGAACCATTGTATCGCCATGACCACCCATCAGGATCGCCTGGATGTCTTTGGGAGAGCAACCTATTTCATCAGCCAGGAAAGCGCGGTAGCGGGCGGTATCCAGGATGCCTGCCATACCAAATACCTTGCTGCTGTTTTTCTTTGCAGTGAGATAGCTGCAATAGGTCATTACATCCAGCGGGTTGCTTACAATGATAATGATAGCATCCGGGGAATGTTTTGTAATATTTTCGGTAACCGATTTCACAATATTGGCATTGGTAGAAATCAGGTCGTCCCTGCTCATACCGGGTTTACGGGGAAGTCCGGAAGTAATTACCACTACATCGCTGTTTGCGGTTTTGGTGTAATCGTTGGTTACCCCTGTAATTTTGGTACTGTAATAATCAATGGGAGCCTGCTGCCATGTGTCCAGCGCCTTACCTTCAGCCGTTCCTTCTTTAATATCCAATAAAACCACCTCCTGCAGAAAATCTTTGTGGGCCAGTACATTGGCACACGTTGCGCCTACATTCCCGGCTCCTACTACTGTAACTTTCATTTTGTCTTTAGCTTTAAAAGTGAAGAATGAATGTGATTGAACAAATGTAAGGATTCGGCCTTACAATAATCCGCTGGCGGCTACATTTTCACAAAGCATTATTTGTTGAGATAAAGCAGCAGGGAATCGAGCTTTACTGTTCCCTCAAAACCTTTTACAAACTGTTGTTTCTTATTATATATATACAAACCAGGGAAATAATGGAGGTCATAGAAGTACATGATCTGCCGGGAAGGTTCACTGGCCATAATGATGTTGGGATAGTTCTGAATTTTATAATGATCGTAATATTCCTTCATTTGTTCCACTTTGAAGGGAGTGACCATCACAATCTGTGTTTTTTTGAACTTGTCAATATTTTTCAGCATTTCCTCGGTGAGGTGTTTGCAGTGGTCACAGTCAACACTGAATATAAAGAGCATGGTCTTCTCATTTTTCTTCAGGTCGTTTTTGGTGATAGTGTGGCCATCAACAAGGCTTAACGGAAAAGCGGGAATGATCGGGTATTGTAAATAAGGTGCTTTGGTGCTGGAATTAGCAGGCGTTTGGGCCATCAAAAACACGGGTAAACAGCTTAAAATAACGAAAAACACGTAGCGCATACTTATAAAAGTTTCTTGATTTGAGTTTAAAATTACCGGATAAATGTCATTATTTGAATAAAAAAGCCGAAAATTGAGCCGAAAAGGGACTAATCTCTCTAATTTTGGGAATTAGTTGCTTGTTCATATGCGAAAATTTTTACTTTTGCAATCCGTATAAATTTTTAACTTAAAATCAGTAACCTATTTATGGCTACCACCGCAGATATCAGAACAGGATTAATTATCAAGCTGGATAACAGCTTGTATTCTGTTGTAGAGTTTGGTCAGAACAAAACCGCCCGTGCAGCCGCAAAGGTTTGGGCTAAATTGAAAGGCGTTGATAATAGCCGTTCCATTGAGCATACCTGGAACTCAGGTGATACTATCTTTCCGATCCGTATTGAAAAGAAACCTTTTCAGTATTTATATAAAGATGATACCGGCTACAATTTCATGGACAATGAAACATTTGAGCAGATCGCTATGCCGGAAACAGCAATCGATGCACCTCAGTTTCTGAAAGAAGGACAGGAAGTAAGTGTACAGATCAATACAGAAACTGAACAGTACATGGCTGTTGAACTGCCTGATAAAATTGTAGTACTGGTTACTTATTCTGAACCCGGTGTGAAAGGTGATACGGCTACCCGTACCCTGAAGCCAGCTACCGTTGAAACCGGCGCCACTGTGATGGTTCCGCTGTTTGTAGACGAAGGAGAACTGATCCGTGTAAACACTAAAAATGGTGAGTACATCGAAAGAGTAAAAGCATAAATAAATCATTTCTGAAATACTGGTTTTCAGAGAAAAGCAACTTTGTTTCAGAAAGATATGTTTCTGAAACAAAGTTGCTGAATGCGTGAAAAAGTATTTGTCATATTCTATATATTTCTAAACCAAAAACTGTCTACATGGACTTTAAACAGATTCAGGAACTGGTAAAAATGATCAACAAATCAAATATCAGTGAACTGAGCATTGAACAGGACAAGTTTAAGATTACAATAAAGCAGAAGGATAATGAAGTTCAGCAGGTAATCACTGTTCCTGCAGCCATGGCACCCGTTCAGGCAGTAGCCGCTGTAACTCCTGCAGCAGCTCCGGCCACCGCAGCATCAGCCGCTGCACCTGCTGCACCTGCCAAAGCAGATAACCTGGTAACCATCAAATCTCCCATGATTGGTACCTTCTACCGCAGCGCCGGTCCGGATAAAGCACCATTCGTAAATGTTGGTGACGAAGTAACTTCCGGTAAAGTGGTGTGCATCATCGAAGCAATGAAGTTATTCAACGAAATAGAGAGTGAAGTAAGTGGGAAAATTGTGAAAGTACTGGTAGATGACGCTTCTCCGGTAGAATACGATCAACCTTTATTTTTAGTTGAACCATAATAATAGCCTTTACCCGTTAGCCTTTAGCTTTCAGACTTGCCAAATGGCAGTGCGCTGATGGCTAAAGGCTAACAGCTAAATGCTAACAGCTATTATTAAACTTATAAGGAAAACAATGTTCAAAAAAATATTGATTGCCAACCGTGGTGAAATTGCCCTTCGGATTATCCGTACCTGTAAGGAAATGGGTATTAAAACGGTGGCGGTTTATTCAACAGCGGATAAAGACAGTCTGCATGTGAAATTTGCCGATGAAGCAGTATGCATCGGCAAGCCACAAAGCTCAGAGTCTTATCTGAACATCCCTCACCTGATGGCGGCTGCAGAAATCACCAATGCAGATGCGATCCACCCCGGATACGGCTTCCTGGCAGAAAATGCCCGTTTTGCTGAAATCTGTGGCGAACATGGTATCAAATTTATCGGCCCCACGCCGGAAATGATCCGGAAAATGGGGGATAAGATGACTGCCAAAGAAACCATGATTGCGGCCGGCGTACCGGTTATTCCAGGTTCTGAAGGTTTGCTCCAGAGCGTGGAAGAGGCGAAAGTTATCGCTAAAAACATGGGACTTCCCGTAATTATCAAAGCTACCGCCGGTGGCGGTGGTAAAGGTATGCGTGTGGTATGGGAAGAAAGTGAGCTGGAAACAGCCTACAACATGGCTAAAAATGAAGCCCGTGCCTCCTTCAGTAACGACGGTATCTACATGGAGAAATTCGTGGAAGAACCCCGCCATATTGAAATCCAGGTTGCGGGTGATCAATACGGTAAAGTATGTCACCTCAGTGAAAGGGATTGCTCTATCCAGCGTCGTCACCAGAAGCTGGTAGAAGAATCACCTTCTCCGTTTATGACGCCTGAACTGCGTGAGAAAATGGGGGATGCTGCTATCAGGGCCGCCAGCGCTATCAATTACGAAAGCGTGGGTACCATTGAGTTCCTGGTAGACAAGCACCGCAACTTCTACTTCATGGAAATGAACACACGTATCCAGGTAGAACACGGGGTTACAGAAGAAGTGATCAACTTCGACCTGGTAAAAGAGCAGATCAAAATTGCGGCAGGTATTCCTATCTCCGGAAAAAATTATACGCCACAGATGCATGCCATCGAGTGCCGTATCAATGCGGAAGATCCTTACAACGATTTCCGCCCTTCTCCCGGTAAAATTACTACCCTGCATATCCCCGGTGGTCATGGTGTGAGAGTGGATTCACACATCTATGCCGGCTACGTAATTCCGCCTTACTATGATTCCATGGTAGCGAAAATTATCACGATGGCGCAAACCCGTGAGGAAGCGATCAACACAATGGAACGCGCCCTGAGTGAGTTTGTAATTGAAGGGGTAAAAACAACGATTCCTTTCCACCAGCAGCTGATGCGCGATGAAAACTTCCGTAAAGGTAACTTTACCACGAAGTTTACAGAAACGTTTAAGCTGGTGTAACGGTAACGGATATACTATTTGGAAAGTCCTCCTGGTCAAACCAGGAGGACTTTTTCGTTTGCTGTTAATTATATTTAATCTCCAGTTTTTTGAAGTTGAAATTCAGGAATTGGAACTCCTGATGTGTATCTTTTGCAGTGATGCTGACCGGCAGGCCGTAGTTATTGTACTGATCTGCCACAAAGGGATTGTTAACACTGTAGTCCCTGTCGTTGAACATCCATATTTTATGAAGCTGATGCGGGTTTAATTTATCATCGTAAATGGGGTACACATCAATGGGAGGAGAGGTATTTCCCTGCCAGAAGTTAACCGTGGAAATCTTATATGCATTGCCGGCGGCATTGTAATGATAGTAAACGGTGGTTATGCCGTAATATTCTTCCGGAAATTGTTTCCTGACGGATTTTACAATCCTGTCCTTATTGTCATAGCTGAAATACTCCACTGCGGTATTATACCCGGAGGTGACTGTCATGGTACTACGATCATAGATCCCAATAGTAAATGTGCTGTCGGTTGTCACTCTGCCTTTGTTATCGGTGATGTATTTATGGGCTATTTCAAAAAAGGGGAGGTCATCTGAATAGGCGCCGATAATACATTCGAGCGCGTGTTTGTTATCATATCCTATCAGGAACTGCGGATAACCGGTTGTCACCTGTGTGGCGATCAGGCTAACCGGGTTTCCTTTATTGTTGTAAGAGATCCGGACAGAATCCAGCAGGTCGTCGTACCCGTGAATACCTTTCAGTTGCACGATCCTGTAGTGGTTGGGGCCAGGAATGATTACCGGTGGTTTGAGGCAGCTCAGGAGCAGTAAAGGGATGGCAATAGCCATGACGCAAAGCGTTTGAAAAAGTTGTCTTTTCATTTTGGGTAACTTGTTTTTAAATGATTCTGATTAAATAAACGTGGTGCGTACGGTACAGGAAAATCTAAAAGTTATATGGGGTATTGGTATATAGGTATAATATGAAGATAAGGATAATCTGAGGTTAAACCAATACTTGCTCAGGTGGATCTTAAAACAAAGCCCCGGATGAAAATCCGGGGCTAATCATACACCAAAACAATCTTACGGTTTTATCGCAAGAAAAGCAGCTCTCTGTATTTAGGCAGCGCCCATTTTTTGTCGTCCACCAGGAACTCCAGCTTATCGGAGTGGTAGCGGATAACATCAAAGTACGGCTTAATCTTTTCACAGTAGTCAATCGCTTTCTGACGGCTGTCGGTAAGCTTATTAGTTACCTTACGCGCCTCGATCATAGCCTGTACATTTTCACTAATGACATTAATATGTTCAGCTATTTTAGCAGCAATTTGTTTTTGAGCTTTTACTGATTCATCGCCGAGGCCAATTCCTTTCAGACCGTTGATATTAACTACCAGGTCGTTCAGGTAGCTGATAGCAGACGGGAGGATGGTGTTGGTAGCGAGATCGCCGATTACACGGGCTTCGATCTGCACTTTCTTCACATAATCTTCCAGCAGAATTTCGTGGCGTGCGTGCAGTTCTTTTTCGCTGTAAACGCCGGTGTCAGCATAAAGTTTGGTTGCTTTAGGAGTGATCATTGCATCCAAAGCTTTAGGAGTGGTTTTTACGTTTGGTAAACCTCTTCTTTCAGCTTCTTTCTCCCATTCTTCGCTGTATCCGTCGCCTTCGAACAGTATCTTTTCCGAATCTACAATATATTTACGAAGAGTTTGCATGATCGCAATCTCTTTTTTCTCGCCTTTTTCGATCAGTGAATCTACTTCCGCTTTAAAGTCAACCAGGGTTTTAGCCATGATAGTATTCAGAACGGTCATTGCAGAAGCACAGTTGGCAGAAGAACCTACCGCGCGGAATTCAAACTTGTTGCCGGTGAAAGCAAAAGGAGAAGTACGGTTACGGTCGGTATTATCCAGCAACAGTTCAGGAATATGACGGTGCAGATCCAGTTTCAGGATAGCTTCGTCCTGTTCGTCGAACTTGTTGTTTACACGGTTTTTAACTTCCTGCAGTACATCGAACAGGTATTTACCGGTAAATACGGAGATGATGGCAGGAGGTGCTTCGTTAGCGCCCAGACGGAAGTCATTGCTTGGAGAAGCAATAGCAGCTCTCATCAGGTCAGCGTAGTCATGCACCGCTTTAATAGTGTTCACAAAGAAAGTGAGGAACATCAGGTTGGTCTTCGGTGTTTTACCGGGAGCCAGCAGGTTTACACCGGTATCGGTGGACATGCTCCAGTTGTTGTGTTTACCGGAACCGTTGATGCCTGCAAAAGGTTTCTCGTGCAGTAACACTTTCAGTTTGTGACGTTTTGCCACTTTATTCATTACATCCATCAGCAGGGAGTTGTGATCCACTGCGATGTTTACTTCTTCAAATATAGGAGCGCACTCGAACTGTGAAGGAGCAACTTCATTATGACGCGTTCTCAAAGGAATACCCAGTTTGTAGGATTCTACTTCGAAATCGCGCATGTAAGCGTAAGCACGCTCAGGAATAGCACCGAAGTAGTGATCTTCCAGCTGCTGACCTTTGGAAGGAGCATGACCAACAACAGTACGGCCAGTCATGATCAGATCAGGACGGGCGTTCGCCATTGTTTCGTCTACCAGGAAGTATTCCTGTTCCCAACCCAGGGTACCGGTTACTTTGGTAACGTTTTTATCGAAATAGTTACATACGTCTACTGCAGCTTTGTCCATTGCAGCCAGTGCTTTCAGCAGCGGTGCTTTGTAATCCAGGGATTCGCCGGTGTAGGCAACAAAGATCGTAGGTATGCAGAGTGTTTTACCATAACCCTGCTCAAGGATAAATGCAGGAGAGGAAGGATCCCAGGCAGTGTAGCCGCGGGCTTCGAAGGTAGCTCTCAAACCACCGTTAGGAAAACTGGAAGCATCTGGTTCCTGTTGTACCAGTGCATCACCATCAAAGGTTTCCAGTGCAGTGCCATCACCTTTCAAAGTGAAAAATGAATCATGTTTTTCTGCGGTAGTGCCGGTCAATGGCTGAAACCAGTGTGTGTAATGAGTCACACCTTTTTTCATCGCCCATGCTTTCATGCCTGAAGCGATCTGCTCGGACATTTTACGTTCCAGCTTGGTGCCATTTTTAACAGAGTTCATCAGGCTTTTATAAGCCTCATCGCTCAGATATTCCCGAACAACTTTACCAGAGAAAACATTGCTGCCAAATACATCGGTAATTTTACCGTCATGTTCGGTGAGAGTGGAGTCTACGCCAGCTAATCCTTCCAGCGCTTTGAAACGTAACGATTGCATGCTGTAAATTATTTTACACAAAAGAACGCATCCATCGCTATAAATGCAAATAAATTGTTCATTTTAACTGAAAAATTACATTTAGGGCTTTAAAAGGGGTATTTTTTTATCATTTCATTAAATATTTGGAGCAGATAGACTTTAAATCTGATGAATTTAAAAATAAATAATATGATACCTGCCTGCAAAAAAACTGCAGAAAAGCCACCACAGGGTACTCTTGGCATTTGCAGGAAAATCATGTACTTTTGCGACTTCTTTTAAATATCTCGTTTTTTATACTTAAATACATGCAAACCACCGTAGAAATTGCTGAACAGCTAGGACTTACCGCTGACGAGTTTGAACGAATTAAATCTATTTTAGGCCGTACCCCCAATTTTACCGAGTTAAGTATGTACTCAGTAATGTGGAGTGAGCACTGCTCTTACAAAAACTCAATCGTTTGGCTGAAGTCTCTGCCCCGCGAAGGCGACAGGCTCCTCGTTAAAGCAGGAGAAGAAAATGCCGGTCTGGTAGATATAGGTGATGGCTACGCGGTGGTATTTAAAATAGAATCGCATAACCACCCCTCCGCTATCGAACCCTTCCAGGGCGCCGCTACCGGCGTTGGTGGCATTCACCGCGATATCTTTACAATGGGTGCACGTCCCATTGCCGCACTGAACTCCCTTCGCTTTGGTAATATAAATGATAAGAAAACACAACACCTGGTAAAAGGTATTGTACATGGTATAGGCCACTACGGTAACTGCTTCGGCGTTCCTACCGTAGGCGGCGAAACTTATTTTGAAGAATGCTACGGTACCAACCCGCTCGTAAACGCATTCAGCGCAGGTATCGTAAAAGTAGGTCAAACTGTTTCCGCTACTTCATACGGTGAAGGAAATCCGGTTTTCATTGTTGGCTCTGCTACCGGTAAAGACGGTATCGGAGGAGCTTCCTTTGCTTCTGCCAATATCACGGAAGACAGCGTAGAAGATTTACCTGCCGTTCAGGTTGGAGATCCTTTCCAGGAAAAGAAACTGCTGGAAGCCTGCCTGGAAATCATCAAAACCAATGCTATCATTGGTATGCAGGATATGGGCGCTGCCGGTATCACCTGCTCTACTGCAGAAATGAGCGCGAAAGGCGAACATGGTATGAACATCTGGTTAGATAAAGTACCTACCCGCCAGAAAGATATGAAAGCATGGGAAATGCTGTTGAGCGAAAGCCAGGAGCGCATGCTGATAGTAGTTAAGAAAGGAGAAGAAAAACCAGTGCTGGACATCTTCGAAAAATGGGACCTGCACTGCGTTCAGATCGGTGAAGTTACCAAAGATAAAAACCTGAAGTTCTATATGAACGGCGAACTGGAAGCAGATGTTCCTGCTGAAAGTATGGTACTGGGCGGCGGCGCTCCCCAATACCACCGCGCTTACACAGAACCAGCCTACTTCGCTAAAGTAAAAGCATTCGATATCCAGAATATCCCTGATACAGAACATCCGCGTTTTGTAGCAGAAAGAATGGTAGCATTACCAAACATCGCTTCCAAACGCTGGATCTACAACCAGTACGACAGCATGGTGGGTACTGCAAACGCCACCACCAACGCACCAAGCGATGCTGCTATCGTATTGGTAAAACCAACGAAGAAAGCACTGGCCATGACTACCGACTGTAACGGCCGTTACGTATTTGCCGATCCTCATAAAGGCGGACAGATAGCGGTAGCAGAAGCTGCACGTAACATCGTTTGCTCCGGTGGCGAACCAGTGGCGATCACCAACTGCCTCAACTTCGGTAACCCCTACGATCCGGAAGTGTACTACCAGTTTGTACACGCCGTACAAGGTATGGGTGAAGCCTGCCGTAAATTCAATACACCCGTTACCGGTGGTAACGTGAGCTTCTATAACCAGTCACCCGACGGCCCGGTTTATCCTACACCAACCATCGGTATGGTGGGTATCCTCGATACGCTGGATCAGCGCATCACCCTTAACTTCAAGGAAGAAGGCGACCTGGTATACCTGGTAGGCCGCAGCCGCAACGATATCAACAGCTCTGAATACCTGCACAAAATCATTGGTATAGAATATAGCCCTGCACCGCATTTCAACCTCGATGAAGAACTGCACCTGCAACAGGCAATCACCAAACTGAACAAAGCAAA
The DNA here is from genome assembly GCF_041360695.1 of Chitinophaga sp. RCC_12. NCBI lineage: Bacteria > Pseudomonadati > Bacteroidota > Chitinophagia > Chitinophagales > Chitinophagaceae > Chitinophaga > Chitinophaga sp. RCC_12. The sequence continues at coordinate 8,954 of NZ_JBFUPS010000011.1, read as the reverse complement.
ACTGATCCGGTCTGCACACGATGTAAGCGACGGCGGTTTATTTGTTACCCTGCTCGAAAGCGCTATGCCATCCGGCCTGGGCTTTGAACTGGCGCTCAACAACAAATTCCGTAAAGATGCTTACCTCTTCGGTGAAAGCCAGAGCCGTGTAGTGGTAACCGTTAAGCCGGCAGATAAAGAGAAGTTCGAAGCGCTGTTACATGGTTTGGTAGATGCGTCAGATAACTCTGTACGCTACGAAAAACTAGGTGTTGTAACCGGTGAATCCATTAAAGTAAATGGGGATGACTGGGGCAATGTAAGTACCTGGAAAAAAACATATGATACCGCCATTGAAGAGCATCTGAAGAAATAATCTTCCGCTTTTCAACAACATAAAAAAGGGTTCGCATAGCTTTTATGCGAACCCTTTTTATTTCGGTGAATTATCAGAAGCTGTATTTGAATCCCAGGTTAAATCTAGCGCCACTTCCTTTGATATAGGAATCTGTACGCACCCGCCCCTGTGAGGTAACAGGATAGTAGTCGGCATTCAGCAGGTTATCCACACCCAGGCGGATGGATGCAGCCTGGCTGAAACGGTAACCGGTATATAAGTTTACCAGGTAGAAATCCCCCACAGGCCCATTGCCCAGGTCGTACTGACCGGTAGTGGCGTTTACATCAAAGCGTTTGCGTACGCCGGAATAAATATAGTACACCCCAAGATCCCACTGCTTCAGCGGGGAGTAGTTCACGTTGAATGTCATTTTATCGGGTGAAATGCGGGTGGTAGGCAAATAGGTTTTAGTGCCGTTCACCTCTTTCTTTCCTTCTACATGAGAATAAGCACCGCTGGCATACAGGTTAGGCAGGAACTGGTAGCCGGCAGTAAATTCAAAGCCCTGTACCCGTTCAGGAGCGCGCTCCGGCACGGCCACACCGTTTACATCTTTCAGGCTGGTACCAAGATCGGAGGTGCTGATAAAGTACGAACCGGACGCATTGAACTTCCCGATGTTACTGTTAAAACCAGCTTCATAATTGTTGGTGATGATGGCTTCGGTTTCAATGGTATTAATGCTGGTGGCGCCATTGCTGACTGCTTTTGCCAGTCGCAGCGTGCGACCCAGGTCGTACAGGGAGAAGCTCTGTGAATAACTCACAAAAGGATTGAATACCGGGAACTTCGTATACCGTAAGCCTGCGTTGAATACCAGCGCTTCGTAAGGAAGTTCACCGCCTTTTACAAATACGCCGCCGGCATAGTTACCAAATTTGATAGTCGTATAATCCGGGATGTCCAGGGAAATATTTTCATACCGTACGCCTGCCTTCACCAGGAAATCTTTGAAGAGTACTGTTTTCAGCTGTGCATAGGGCGCATAGTTTTTCATATTCATCTCCGGCACAAACGGACGACCGTCGGTGAGCGGCTGGGACGTTTTATCGTTAAGGATATCCACGCCCCAGGTAACATCTCCGGATAAGTTGGGATGGAAATTGAAAACGGTGTTGAAGTTCAGCCGCGCGCCCATTTTTTTGGAAGCAATGGCAGAATTGCCCGGAGGCGCATAAAAATCGGACCATTCAAATACCGTGTAGAAGTCCTGGTAGTAAAGGTTTACATTCAGTGAGGTGTTGTGTAAAATATTTTTATTGGTATAATTCACATAAGCATTGTGATTATAGGGGGTGCCTTGTTTATCACCGGGATTGGTGCCCACTACGCCAATGATCGGGCTTTTACCAAATTCGCCGCCTTCATCCACGTAGGTGCTGTTTTGCATGGTGCGGTAATAGTTGTACATCACTTCGATGCGGTTATCGGCATTGATATCATATCCCAGTTTTGCAAACAGGTTTACGTTTTCATTCTGGCTGAGCGACTGGAAAGGGGCGATTACTTCTCCGTTTGCGTCTTTGTTCACACCTGTTTGTTCATAGGTGCCACTTACCACGTAATCAAATTTATTGAGTTTGCCGGAGAAGTTCTGGGAGATGCGGCCACCGAGGCTGTTGGCGCCATTCGTAAGGGAACCGGCGGTGCTGATATCGGTGCTTCCGCTGAAACGTTTGTTCGGGTTGGCTTTGATGGTAATGAAGTTAATGATACCGCCGTCGGCGCCATTGCCATAAATAGCAGTGGAGCCTTTGATCACCTCCACTCTTTCAATAACGGATACGTCTATACTGCGCATATCTTTATCGCCGTTGCGCAGCGGGGTGGATTGCGGGATGCCATCGATCATGATGAGCATGCCGCGGCCGCGCAGGGTTTGTCCTTTGTTGGTGGAAGTATTGGTGCCCAGTGTAAGGCCCGGCACATTCATGCTGAGCAGCTGGTTAATATCGGTGGTGATCGCGCTTTGTTCCCTTAATCGTTTTCCGGAGATGATGGTAATGGAAGATGGCACGGTGCCCAGTGTTTCTTTATTACGGCTGGCAGTTACCACTATTTCATTCAGACCTACATCCGATGGTTGAATGATACTATCAGTTGTGGGCACGGGGGCACCCTGTATTTGCTGTGCTGCTGCCTGCATGATGGCTGCAATGACTATTAATGCTGCTACGAAAGCCTTCTTCATTTTCTGTTTCCGTGTATTTTGATAATAAATTTTCTGCGGTACCAGATCAGGAATCCTGATACGGATAATACGCCGGGGGTTAGGGCAAAGAGTGAATAAATGATTTTCAGGAGGATGCCGCCGTAGTTGCCGAAGTGGAGGGGAGCGATGGATGCATTGAATTTATCGCTGAAAGAGGCGTTGCGGAAGTCCACCTTTTTTTTAACGGCGCCTTGTTCATCGATGAATACCGACGAAGCGTATTCCCCGAAGAATGCGGATTCATGGGCATGACCGAGTATCCGTACCGGGTCGCCTGCTTTTTTAGGAGGGCGGAGACCGGTGGCCCGGAAGCCGGGGATGGTGGCCGCAGCTTTGATGAGCAGGGGTTCATATTCACCGGGAAAAGGAACGGCAGTATATCCTGCTTTGGTGTTTTTCCGCGCGTCAATTACTTTCAGTTCCATCATGAAGCCGGTAAAAGAAATGAGGAGGTTAAAAAGCAGCGCCCACACGCCAACGATGCGGTGCAGGTTGCGCCATCGCCGTGTACGGTTATGCCACTCCAGCGGCTGCCGGAAGGTGAGTACTTTGCCCAGCGAATGCCGGTATACAAACAGGCCGGTGAGAACGGATAAAAACAGTCCTATTCCTGTGATTAAGACGATTACAGCCCCTGTTTTGCCACTTAGCAGGGTGAAGTGCAGGTACATGACATAGCCCGTAAAATGGTCTGTATTGGCGTATTGTTGTAATATTTTGCCGGTATAGGGGTTCAGGAAGATGTATACTTTGTGATCTGCTGAATATTCGGCCCGCAGCACGGTACTTTCGCCGGGCGCCTGGGGGAGTCTTACAAAAAACAGGTAGGGATTTCCGGGAAGCGCCTGGCGGGCGTCTCTCATTTGTTCCTGCAGTGTTCTGGGAACAGCCTGCGGAGGAACGTGATAGGCATGAGCATACACCGCATGATCTATTTCATCGCTGAATACCAGCATGCTGCCGGTAATGCTTACCAATAGCAGCATAGCACCGGCTACCAACCCGGTAATTCTGTGCACGCGGAAAAATTGCTTGCTCCATTGAATGTTGAACACCTGTCTCTTATCAGTTTGACTTAAAAATATACCCGGGCGTTAACGAAAGTGCTATAGACACTTTTACCGCCTTACCCCGTCACCGCCATAATGGTTAAAAGGTTGAGTATGTATTGCTTCCGCCGCGAAGTTACCGCGGGATGCGGGAAACCGTTTACGCAAAGGGGAAAATTATTGATCGGATTGGAAAAAAATGGCTGCTTTAACATCCTGGTGATTTATTGTTGCAGTTGAAATCTTTAACAAGCCATTAACAAAATCCAACGTATGTGTTATATTTTTTGGTGAAATCTGAGCTATTTTTGATAAGCATCAATGAATAAAAAGACCGAATTAAAATAAAAGAACTCTTATAAAATACTTGGAATCACTTGGTTATTCCAATTTCTATGAAAACCAGTTGTTCTCTACCATGTCCTGATGAAATCTAATGAAAAATTACACCTAGTGAAAGAACGATTTGAAGTAAAGGGCTGACTAAAATCAGCCCTTTTTGTTTTTCCCGGTTATTTTGCCGTACCTTCTTTAGCCATAACCCCTCTGGCCTTTTCCCATTTTAAATAGAAAAGCCTTCCTGGAAAGCAGGAAGGCTTTTAATATGATAGCGTGTGTCAGTTATACCATTGGGATCTCTGCCACCTCGTACACTTTCTCGTCCAGTTTTGCTTTGGTTTCGCTGAATGCCTTGAGGGTAAGTTCAATATCCTCATCGCTGTGCGCAGCAGTGGGGATCAGGCGGTAAATGATCTGTCCTTTTGGAATAACAGGGTATACCACGATAGAACAGAAGATGTTATAGTTTTCGCGCAGATCCAGGCACATAGCAGTCGCCTCGGGGATATCGCCCTGCAGGTAAATAGGTGTTACCGGGGAATTGGTTCTGCCAATATTGAATCCACGTTCTTTCAGACCACGCTGCAGTTTATTCACATTCTCCCACAGCTTAGCCTTCATTTCCGGGTGCTGACGCATCAGCTGCACACGTTTCAGGTGGCCGATAACGATCGGTAAAGGAATGGATTTCGCGAAGATCTGGGAGCGCATGTTATAGCGCAGGTAATTGATGATCTGTTTTTCGCCGCTGATGAAAGCGCCGATAGAAGCACCGGATTTTGCAAAGGTATTGAACAGCAGGTCGATCTTGTCCTGAACGCCTTGTTCTTCACCGGTACCGGCGCCGGTTTTACCCATTGTTCCAAAGCCATGGGCATCATCAACCAGCAGGCGGAACTCATATTTATCTTTAAATGCAGCAATTTCCTTCAGTTTACCCTGGTCGCCGGCCATGCCAAACACACCTTCTGTTACCACGAGTATACCACCACCCTGGGTTTTAGCCAGTTCAGTAGCACGTTTCATCTGCTTGTCGAAATCTTCCATATCGTTATGCTTGAACACATAACGTTTGCCGGGGTGCAGGCGCAAACCATCCAGGATACTGGCGTGGCACTCTGCATCATATACAATTACATCCCTGCGGCCTACTACTGCATCAATGGCACTCATGATGCCCTGGTAACCGTAGTTCAGTAAGGTAGTTGCTTCTTTGCCCATGTAGTCAGACAGCTCATTTTCCAGCTGCTCATGGTAGTTGGTATTTCCGCTCATCATACGCGCTCCCATTGGAGAGGCCATTCCATAGTCTGCGGCAGCTTTGGCGTCGGTAGCGCGCACCTCCGGGTGGTTGGCCAAGCCCAGATAGTTGTTCAGGCTCCAGACAATCTTTTCATTACCCCGGAAGTTCATGCGGGGGCCTATTTCTCCTTCCAGTTTGGGAAAGGCAAAATAGCCGTGGGCTCTGTCTGAATGTTCCCCGATAGGGCCCAGATGTTTCAGCAGTTTCTCGAAAATATCCATACGATATATTATGTAATGGTTAATTCATTCCATTTAAAATGGACACAAAGGTATTAAAATATTACTTTTTGTAAACTTGGTTTACATTTGGCACCAGCTATTTTATGCCGTTATTGATGCCAGATAACCGTCTATCTTGTTGTATTACAGTGACTTTTAAATTATTACAATCTAATGAAATTTACACATTTCCTGGCAGTCGCATTCCTGTTATCTGCCACAGCCGGCAAAGCGCAAAACGCTCCTTCAAAGCCGCTTCATCGTCTTCCTGCTGCTAAGAACGCCAGCACCGCAGCCCGTCCCAAACTCGTTGTAGGCCTGGTGGTAGACCAGATGCGGTGGGATTACCTGTACCGCTACGCCGGCAAGTATGGCGCCGGTGGTTTTAGGCGCTTGCTGCAGGAAGGCTTCTCCTGTGAAAATACGCTGATCAATTACACCCCCACCATCACCGCCTGTGGTCATACCTGTATCTATACAGGATCCGTGCCGGCTATCCACGGTATTATCGGTAACACCTGGTACAGCCCGGAACTGGGTCGTACGATGTATTGCGCGGAAGATACCACGGTAACCACCGTCGGAAGCTCTTCCGCCGCCGGTAAAATGAGCCCCCGGAATATGCTGGTAACCACTATCGGCGACGAATTGAAGTTATCCAATAATTTCCAGAGTAAGGTGGTCGGTGTTGCTATTAAAGACAGGGGCGCTATTCTTCCTGCCGGACACAGTGCCAACGCAGCTTTCTGGTACGATGCCAGCACCGGTAACTGGGTGAGCAGCACCTATTACATGAATGAATTGCCTGCATGGGCCCAGGAATTTAACCAGCAGAAATTCCCGCAGCAATATCTCAGCAAACCATGGACTACCCTGTATCCTGCATCTACCTATACCCTTAGCACAGCCGATGAGAAACCTTACGAAGGAAAGTATAAAAATGCCGGTAACACCTCCTTCCCGCATAACCTGTCGGAGATCGCCAATACCGCTATTTCGGCATCGCCTTACGGCAATACCATGACGCTGGAATTTGCCAAAAAAGCAATGGAAGCATACGGCCTGGGAACAGGCCCGGTAACGGATTTGCTGGCTGTCAGTCTTTCCTCTCCTGATTATGTAGGCCATCAGTTCGGCCCCAACTCAGTGGAAGCCGAAGATACCTACCTGCGCCTGGACCAGGACCTGGCCGCGTTCTTCACCTATCTCGATGCGAAAGTAGGCAAGGGGCAGTACCTGTTTTTTATCACAGCCGACCACGGCGTTGCACATGTACCCGGGTTTATGGCGGAAAACAAACTGCCGGGCGGCACATGGGACGACAAAGCAGCAGTAGCCACCCTGAACGACCAGGTATCAGCCAAATTCGGTGTAAAAAATGCGGTGAAAGCCACCGATAACTACCAGTTCTGGCTGAACCACGAGGCTATTGAGCAGGCAGGTAAAAGTGAAGCAGACATCCGCCAGTTTATGATCCGGGAGCTGCTCAAATCACCCGCTGTCGCCAAAGCTTTTTCTATAGATAACCTCATGGGCACCACCTTGCCGGAACCCATGCGCACGATGTTGTCCAACGGCTTTAACACCAAAAGAAGCGGTGATATACAGGTGGTATTAACGCCTGGTTATATCGATGGTACCAATGTGGGCACCACGCACGGATTATGGTATCCTTACGATGCACATATCCCGCTGGTATGGATGGGCTGGGGTGTTCGCCCGGGTAAAACCAACCGTACTGTTGGTATGACGGATATTACGCCTACCCTGGCTGCTTTGTTGCATATCCAGATGCCCAGCGGCAATGTAGGTCAGGTAATACAGGAGATTACCCATTAAATTTTTTTTGCTTAGATTGCCATAAACAAGGCCTTGTAATTCTTTGTTTATGGCATTTTCTTTTATCCAGTATACAGTGGCGGAGCGGGTAGCTACCATCGCGCTGAACCGGCCTGAGAAGCGCAATGCGCTTAACGGGCCCATGGTAGCAGAACTCCGGGCTGCATTCCGTGAGGCGGAAGCCGATAAAGCCGTGAAAGTAGTGGTGTTGAAGGGGAACGGCGAAGCTTTTTGCGCAGGCGCCGATCTCGAATACCTGCAACAGCTGCAGCAAAATACCTATGATGAAAATCTCGCAGATTCCCGGGAACTGATGCAGTTATTCCGGGAGATCTATGATCTTGATAAGATAGTGATTGGCCAGGTAGAGGGACATGCGGTGGCCGGTGGTTGCGGGCTTGTAACCCTCTGTGACCTCAGTTACGCGGTACCGGAAGCGCTGCTTGGATATACCGAGGTGAAAATCGGGTTTATTCCGGCGCTGGTAGCTGTTTTCCTGGTTCGCAAAATAGGAGAGGGCCGCTCCCGGGAGCTGTTATTAACCGGCAAACTGGTAACAGCCGAAAAAGCGGCCGCCGATGGGCTGATCACCGCAGTGATTCCTGCTTCAGAAATCGCCCAAAAGGTAGCTAAAGTGGCTGCCAGCCTATGTAATGAAGCTTCTGCCAACTCCCTGAAAGTGACCAAAAAATTGATTGGCACAGTGTTGGACTTACCGGTAGCGGATGGGTTGGCGCACGCAGCCATACTAAATGCTGCCACCCGCGGTCATGATGATTGTAAACGCGGAATAGCTGCGTTTTTAAACAAAGAGAAGCTTAACTGGTAACGGGTCACTGAGGCCATTTTATTATTAATACACCACACTATGTCATACCGGTTGTTATTAACTTTTATCTTCCTGTGCTGCACAGGCTCATTGCTGGCGCAGCGTGTTATTTCTGATGCCAAAATCGTTTACAAAATGGAGCTGCCGCCTGAGCAGCTCCAGATGGATGCCATGCTCGAAGGCAGCACCTTTACCCAATATATGCGCGGACCACTGAGCAGGATTGATATGAATTTCAATATTGTTCACTACACCTACCTGATCAACAGTAAAACGGAAACAATGACCACGCTGATAGACCAGCATGGGAACAAATACCTGATACGCGCAGGGAAAGAGCAATACCAGAAGGACCTGAAACAATACGAAAGCATCCAGTTCCAGGACCAGTCTGAAACCAAGAAAATAGCAGGCTACGATTGCCGTAAAGCCATTGGTACTATGCCCGACGGCAAAACCTTTGAGGTGTATTATGCCCTCGACCTGGTACCGGAGAACAAACAATACAACCGTCGTTTTGTGAACCTGAAGGGTATTCCGTTGGAGTTCGAGATTATCACCAAAACCGGCTCCAAAACCAGGGTAGTAGCCACAAAGATAGAATTATACCCGATCCCCGCCTCCTATTTTGATGTGCCCAAAACAGGCTACAAGGAAGTGAGCCAAAAGGAGCTGCAGAATATGTAGCGGAGCGGAGGTTGTCTTACTCAGGATTAAACTTATTACACTGATTACGCTGATTTGAACATTTTTGATTTTAAAAGATTCGGGGAGATATAAGCG
>NZ_JBFUPS010000010.1:0-349645 GCF_041360695.1 Chitinophaga sp. RCC_12 | reverse complement strand
CAGGAACGTGGATAAATGGGGGACGGGTATTAAAATAAAAAAAAAGACCGCATCATTTATTTATGATACAGCCTCTTCGCTAAAATCCGCGAAAGGTCGTTATTTTTGCATCCTATGAGTAAAGATCTTCGCATTGTTTTTATGGGGACCCCTGATTTTGCAGTGGCCTCCCTCGATATATTAGTACAGAACGGATTTAACGTAGTGGGTGTAATCACAGCGCCCGATAAGCCCGCCGGTCGTGGTTTACAGCTGCAGGAAAGCGCAGTGAAACAATATGCAGTACGTAAAGGGCTCACTATTTTACAACCGGAGAAACTGAAAAATCCTGATTTCATCGCCGCCTTAAAAGACCTGAAAGCCGACCTGCAGGTAGTAGTGGCATTTCGCATGTTGCCTGAAATAGTATGGAATATGCCGCCCGAAGGCACTATCAATGTACACGCCTCCCTGCTGCCCAACTACCGCGGCGCAGCGCCTATTAACTGGGCCATCATTAATGGCGAAAAAGAGTCCGGCGTTACCACCTTCAAACTACAGCATGAAATAGATACCGGCGACATCCTGTTGAGCGACAAAGTAGCCATCCGTGAAGATGAAACCGCCGGTGAACTGCATGATGCCCTCATGCAAACAGGCGCCCGCTTACTGCTGAGAACTGTACAAGCCATTGCTGCCGGCGATATAAAGGAAACGCCGCAGGCCAATATTCCTGCAGCAGCAATAAAACATGCGCCAAAAATTTTCAAGGAAACCTGCCAGATCAACTGGCAGGAGCCATTAAATAACATCTACAACCTGGTACGCGGCCTTAGTCCCTGCCCCGCCGCCTGGACTACCTTCCAGGGCAAAACGCTGAAGATATACAAAGCCCATAAGGAACTTACTACACCCGCAAAAGCACCAGGCGACTTCGATACCGATCAAAAAACCTATATAAAAATAGCAGCTCCGGACGGCTATCTCTACCTGGATGAAATCCAGCTGGAAGGCAAGAAGAAAATGGATGTAGAGTCGTTCCTCCGGGGTTATCGCTTCTAATCGCGCGGATTTTGTCTTTCTCAGGATTACGCTGATTATACTGATTACCTGGATTTTTACTTTTGGATTTTTTTGGATTTTTCAGGTTTTCTTAAAATAATAATTAAGGGAGATAAAAGCGAATATATCCGCTTCTATCTCCCTTAATCCTTTATAAAATCCAAAAGTAAAAATCCAGCTAATCAGTATAATCAGCGTAATCAGCGGGAAAGACAAAATCCGCGATCAATCCTCGTAGCTCAGTTCGCAGTAGAACTTCGTTTCGTTGCTGCCGAGTGCCTGCATGGCGCTGTCGCTCAACTTGATGATAAGGCCTGCATTGGCTTTCATCTGTGGTATTACGTCCAGTACTTTGGCGTATACCGCTTTGCCGTTGAGAGGGTTGGTTACTTTGATGATAGTGCCGCGTGGTGCAGTGTTGTGCAGCGCATAGTATTTGCCTACCGCATTGCTCTTAAACCAGGTACCAGGGCCTTTTTCGGAAGTAGTTTTTTTGCCGTTATTGGTTTGCTGCTCATACAATTGTTCAAAATCAGTGCTGCTGCTAACAGGTGCAGCTTTAACCGGGGCAGGGGCAGGAGCGGGAGTTTCTGTTACTTCTGCTACGGGGCGTGTTTCAGGTTCTTTCTTAGCTGTTTCCTTTTCTGCCGGAGGTGGGGGTGGCGGTGGTGCCAGTGTAACCACTGGTTCAGGCGCCGGTGTGGCTTTCTCCTTTACTTTTTCAGGACGGGGAGTTGCTTCTGCAGCAGCTCCGCCGGCTTTCATAAAGCCCACAACTATGTAGCTGTTTTTTTTGAGTCCATCTCCTGAAAAATTATTCCATTGACGGATATTATCCAGCGGCACTTTATTGTAGTTCACGCTTACACGGTATAAAGTTTCTTTTTCGGATACTTTATGATATACGGGTTTGCCGGATGCATCCGCCTTTTGTGAGAAATTGGCGGTAGTGAGCGGGATGTGAAGCTTGTGGCCAAGCTGTAATCCCTGTTCCATGTTCACTTTATTGGCCGCAGCAATTTCCTTCGGTGGTAATCCGTAAGCGCGGCTAAGGCTATAAAAATTTTCTCCTTTTTTAACAACATGGGATATATAGAGAGCGGGGGAAGTACCTTGTACTTCCAGCGTGTCCTGCGCCTGCGCCGCCGCTGCACTAAAACCAAACAAGACGATTGATAGAATCGATTTTATCATACTAACTCTGTTTATGATGGATATGCTGACTACTGCTCTCTTTCATTTTTTACGGAAACATCTGTTCCGCAAAGCATATTAATCCGGTATCACAGCAGCAGCAGATCCTGAATTTTTATCTGCTATTTCGGGCAACGAATATATGCGTTAAAATTGACAAAATTATTTAATAAACCAAACGGAGAAAACCCCTTTTTGTTGTGGCCGCCGGTATAAACGGCGCCCCGTTGGCACTGTATTTCAAAGCTGGTATCATTCCCGGATAAATAGCGGCCGGCTGTTTTTTACATCCCGGTAATTTCTTTCAGGATGCGCAATTCTTTGGGGTAGTAATTGTTCATGCGGTTGGGTAAAATTTTCGCCCAGCCGAGGTTCATGTCCTCATATCTTACCAGTGCCCATCCACGCACCCTTGTATTCACTCCCGGATCCTCCTTTCTCAGGTATTGTAATGCCTGGCGCAAATCCAGGGATACCACCGGCAGCTCATCGGATACCAATGTACTGGCTGCCAGCTGATGATCTGGAATTAATTCCTTCGCACTGGGATGCCCCGCTTTTACACCCGCCTTGCGAATATACAATTGTTGCCGCAACAATGGTATTTCTGCTGCCACCAAAGGTGGCAAAATCAATACTTCTTCCTGGTGCATGAAATACTGGTAGCTATCCGGTACATTTATCCAGGGGGTAATCACTTCCTGCTGGCGGGCAGTTAATGCTGTTGATTTATGCTGCTTCGGTTTACGCGGCGTTTCGCTGCTGCGCTTACGGAAGGCAGCTATAAAAAACCCTTCTCCCTTCAGTTTGTCGGGGTAAAACCGGTAACCGGTACAATTTCGTTTGTGCGTTACCGTTGCAATAATATTCCATTCCGGGTTCAGGGTAACCGGGATATTTTCCAGCTCAAAATGATCCGCCAGCCAATCCAGGATCGTTTCATCTTCTTCCGCAGAAAAAGAACAGGTAGAATAAATGACAACGCCGCCTTCTTTTACACTTGGCAGCATATCTGCCATAATCCTTTGCTGCCGCTGGCTGCACAGCGTTACATTTTCCAGCGACCACTCCTCCACCAGTTCCGGATCGCGGCGAAATAAACCGGAGCCGGAGCAAGGCGCATCCACTACTGCCAGGTCGAAATAACCAGGCAATCGTGAAAAGTCACGCGGATCATTATTACTCACCACTACATTCGCAGCACCCCATTTTGTGAGATTGTCGGACAACAATGCAGCGCGTGGCTTAATTACCTCATTAGCTACCAACAGGCTATCCTGGCTGATCAGGGATTGCAGCAAAGTGGATTTTCCGCCCGGAGCAGCGCAAAGATCCAACACCTTCAGCGGTTGCGAAAGATCCACTGTTGCCCGCACCATCTGTTCCAGGAACATAGAAGATGCCTCCTGCACATAATAAGCACCCGCATGAAAATAAGGATCAAAAGTAAAGGAAGGCCGTTCCGGCAAATAATACCCTTCCCTGCTCCAGGGAACCGGGGTGGCGCCGGTGACAGACAAGGATTGCAGCACGGCTGCCGCCCGTTCCGGCATTTTTATTTTATTGGGATTCAATCGCAGTGAAGTAATCTTTTCGGCGGCGGCATGCACCTGCTCAAATGTTTCCCGGTTATAACCCGGAAGTCCCGCTAACGAATCTAATAGCGCTGCTGGTAATTGACTGGACAAAGGAAATTTTTTTTCGCAAATTTAGCAAAAATGCGGAGATATGAGCGTAGGTTGTCTTTCTCAGGATTACGCTGATTTTACTGATTAACTGGATTTGATCACTTTGGATTTTAAAGGATTTTGGGAGATAGAAGCGGATTTTGTCTTTCTCGCTGATTACGCTGATTATACTGATTTAGGGATTTGATCACTTTGGATTTTAAAGGATTTGGGTAGATATAAGCGGATATATTCGCTTTTATCTACCAAAATCTTCTTAAATCCTTTATAAAATCCAAAAAAATAAAATCAAACAAATCAGTAAAATCAGCGTAATCCTGAGAAAGACAAAATTCGCGTTAGACCTCCTTGATAGCGGAAAGCAGCTCCTGCAACACCTTCTTGGCGTCGCCGAAAAGCATGGAGGTTTTGGGTTGGAAGAAGAGGTCATTTTCGATACCGGCATAGCCAGGTTTCATGCTGCGTTTATTGACTATTACCACTTTGGCGTTTTCAACTTCCAGGATAGGCATGCCGTAAATAGGGCTGGCGGGATCGCTCTTCGCTGCCGGGTTTACCACATCATTGGCGCCTAAGATTAATACCGCATCTGTTGTGGGAAATTCGGCGTTGGCATCTTCCATTTCCAACAACTTTTCATAGGGCACATCTGCTTCGGCCAGCAGCACATTCATATGTCCGGGCATACGGCCTGCTACCGGGTGGATCGCATATTTTACTTCCACTCCTTTCTCTTCCAGCTGCTTCTCCAACTCGTGACAGGCATGCTGGGCCTGTGCCACCGCCAAACCATAACCCGGTACAATGATCACTTTATTGGCATATGCCAGTACTACGGCGGCATCATTCAAACTAATTTCTTTATAGTTGCCCTGCTCCTTTCCGGAGGCAGCAGCGCCGGTCGCACCACCGCCGAAAGAGCCTATCAGCACGTTTTTCAGGGAACGGTTCATGGCCTTACACATGAGGATGGTGAGAATCGTTCCTGCTGAACCTACCAGGATACCACCTGTGAGCATGACGGGATTACTGTACAGGAACCCGCCACAGGCCGCGGCTACGCCTGTAAATGAATTCAACAGGGAAATCACCACCGGCATATCTGCCCCGCCAATCGGCAGCACGAATAATACCCCATAGAACAATGCCAGCAGGAAAATAACATAAAATACAACGATGCCTGTTCCTGGCGACAAACCAAAGATACACACCAGCCAAACAGACAGCCCTACTATCAGCACCAATACGCCCATGTTGAGGAAGTGCTGTCCATTGAAGGAAAAATCCTTCACCTTTCCGGTGAGCTTTCCCCAGGCAACAATGCTGCCCGCACAGGATACCGCGCCAATGATCAGGCTCAGCAAAATGATGATCACCATTCCTTTGGATGCAGACGACTCCAGTAACTGAAGTGCCAGATGATCGTCAGAAACAGGTGCATATAAATTTTTTATCAGCTTGATCAGGTGGTCAAATTCCACGATAGAAATAAGCGCCGCACATGCACCGCCCATCCCGTTGAACATGCTTACCATTTCCGGCATGGCCGTCATCTTCACTTTCTTTGCAGACAACACGCCTATTACACCACCAACGACGAGCCCGGTGAATATCCAGCCATAATTATGCAGGGGGGCATCATTTACCCGGTAGAGAAAGATAGTGCCGAGGATAGCCAGCGACATTCCTGCGGCAGCCACCAGATTGCCTTTTCGGGCAGTGTCCGGTTTACTTAACATTTTCAGTCCGAGGATAAAAGTAACAGAGCCGATCAGGTAAATAATTGATAAAATGCTGGATCCCATAAGTATTATACTTTTAGCCGTTAGCTATTTCTTTTTGCCTTTGAACATTTCCAGCATACGGTCGGTGACTACAAAACCACCTACCACATTGATCGTACCCAGGATCACCGCCAGGAAGCCGATGATCAGCGCGGGATAATTATCCGCTTCGGCCTTCCCCATCACAATAATGGCCCCGATAATTACAACGCCGTGAATAGCGTTGGCGCCGCTCATCAACGGTGTATGCAATACAGACGGTACCCTCGAAATCACTTCTATTCCTAAAAAAACAGACAGGATAACGATGTAGATAAGATCGATATGCTGGTGAAGAAAAGTTAAAATATATTCCATATCAGACGGGTATTTTTACGATCTCGACTACTAAGCTGGCTGCATCAGGTTTTTCACACGGTCATTCACAATTTCACCGTTGTGCGTAATACAGGCGCCTTTCACAATATCATCTTCAAAGTTCAGGTGCAACGCTCCCTCTTTTGTTAATATCAGTTTCAGGAAATTGAATAGATTCTTTGCATATAACTTGCTGGCATCCGCCGGCATAGTGGCAGGCAGGTTGGAATTCCCGATGATGGTAACTCCTTTGTACTGCACGGTTTCATTGTTCTTGGTAACGCTGGTGTTACCCCCCGTTGCGGCGGCAAGATCTACGATCACAGAACCTGCACGCATGCGATCCAGCATGTCGCTGCTTACAAGTACAGGTGCGGCTTTACCCGGGATCTGCGCAGTAGTGATCACAATATCTGCTTTCGCAATGCTCTCCGCAATACGTTGTTGCTGCTGCTGCTTATAGGTTTCGCTTTGTTCTACCGCATAGCCGCCGGCGGAGGAAGCATCTGCCGCTCCTTCCACTTCCACAAACTTGGCACCCAGGCTCATCACTTCTTCTTTTACCGCAGGCCTGGTGTCAAATACTTCCACCACAGCACCCAAACGGCGGGCAGTGGCAATAGCCTGCAAACCAGCTACTCCGGCGCCTAATATCAATACTTTGGCGGGAGCAATACTGCCTGCTGCAGTCATAAACATAGGAAAGTAACGGGAATAGCTATACGCAGCCAGCAATACCGCCTTATAACCGGCTATATTGGCCTGGGAACTAAGCACATCCATTACCTGCGCACGGGTGGTGCGCGGGATGGTATCCAGGCTGAATGCGGTGATATTACGGGACGCCCAGTGCTCCACCTCGTTTACACGGTACAGCGGTTGCAGAATACCCGCGATAATTTTCCCGGAAGGGATCTGGTCTGTTATTTCTTTTGACGGAGGCTGCAGCGTAAAGATGATATCTGCCCCCGTGAGGATGTCCGCAGCTGTTTTTATTTCCGCACCCGCCTGCATATAGGCGTCGTCGTTATAAAAAGCATTGTCGCCGGCTCCCTGCTCCACCCACACGGTTACCGACATTTGCTGCAGTTGCTTTACTACTTCAGGGACAAGAGACACCCTGGTTTCGCCGTTTTTTTCTTTTAAAATTCCTGCAATCATCTGGTGGAAATTTATAATGGAATTTAAAGAAAAAACGGCAACAACGAACTATTTTTCTGTTTAATTTTTCTTCAGCGAAGCGGCCAAAGCAGCCGCATGTTGCAGTAAAGCCGGGATGGCTACGCCTTGCAGGTAGTTTCCTGCAATATGAATACCTGGATATTTTTTTTCAAAGTCTGTTACGGCATTCCGCAACTTAACATGACCAACATTCAACTGTGGAATAGCCTTATTCCAGGTGCTGAACCGCTGCATCACCGGCGGAGCCGACAGGTGCAGTAAAGTCTGTACTTCCGAAACCACCTGCTGTTGCAAGGCTTCCGGATCCATCTGGTCAAACAGGCGCTCCTGCCTCGCTCCTCCCAGGAATACCGTAAACAGGATTTTTCCTGCAGGCGCCTTATCCGGGAAGATAGCAGAGTTGCAGATAGCACCGAGGAAATGCATATTTTCCGCATTCGGTACCAGGAAACCAAAGCCTTCCAGCGGCTGTGGCAGCGCAGCAGCGTCGAAGCCCAGGTGCAGCACGCCCATGCGGGGATAATGAATGTTGTTTAATAAGGCTGCGGTGGCCGCATCAAGTTGGGTGATGGTTTCTGCGGTGCTGTATGCGGGAGTGGTCAGTACAACTTTTGAAGCAGCATAACTTTCCGAAACACCGTTTTCCACCGCACTCACAATATACCCGCCATTGGCGGCTGTGATACCGGTTACGTTGCAATTAAGGCGTACAGGGGTAGTGAGCAACTGTTGTAAACGGTTTGTGAGCAGCTGGTTGCCGCCTTTAAAGCTGATAATTTTCCGGCCGCCCATAGCGCCTTTGTCTTTCATCAGTCCTTTCGTTACGCTGCCGTATTCCCGCTCCCACCGCGGGAGTGCAGGTAATACTTCCGCTACGCTCATCAGGTCGGGATTACCGGCATAAATGCCTGATAATACCGGATCAAAAACATATTCTGCAATCTCTTTATTAAATCTTCTTGTTACAAAATCACTGACCGTTTCTTCTCCAGATATGGTTGCCGGTTTACGGAAGCGCTCTGTAAACAGCCGCCACTTGCTGCTCCGGCTGAGGTACGGGGAAGCCATGATCTTAAAAGGATGAGGAGAAACGGCATGCAGTTGTTTTCTTCTTACCAGGAAGCGGTTCTTGCTGGCGGCGGCAGCGGTCAGGATTTCCTTGTCCAGGCCCAGTTCTGTAAAGTATTGCAGCAGTTCAGGAGAGGCAGCAATGGTATTGGCGCCTGCATCCAGCTCAAAACCATTTTCCCGTATAGATTTCATTACGCCCCCGCTATGATCAGAAACCTCCAGTACCTGGTAAGGTACCTGCAGTTTCTGCAATTCATATGCAATACTCAGCCCGGACAGGCCGGCGCCGACAATCAATACGAGTTGATCGGACATATGTTAAATTTAAACGGCTTCGGTTGCGATTATCTGCGTGCAATATTTAACCACTGCTTTTACCCACAACGGGTGAATATTCAAACACGGAATCATGGTGAAGGATTCACCGCCACTGTTCAGAAAAGAATGCTTCCCTTCCACTGCAATCTCCTCCAGTGTTTCCAGGCAATCTGACACAAAAGCAGGACACACGATCAACAGTCTTTTTTTCCCTTCGGCGGGCAATGTTTCCAGCAAACCTGCGGTGTAGGGCTTCAGCCACTCTTCACGGCCCAGCCTCGACTGGAAAGAGATGCCCCATTTTTCCCGCGGCAATCCCAGCTTTTCCGCTACCAGCTCAGTGGTCACTGTAATCTGGTGACGGTAGCAGTAGTCGTGTGCGGGCGATTTTACATGACAGCAGTCGTTTATCTTCATACAATGAGCGCCGGTAGGATCAGCTTTGCGCATATGCCTTTCCGGTAACCCATGATAACTGAATAATACGTAATCATAGTCCTGCTGAAGATATGGGCGCATGCTTTCTGTAAGTGCATGGATATAGTCCGGTTCATCATAAAACGGCGGCACTACCGACAGCTTGAATTTGTATTTTTTCTTTTTATAGATTTCCTGTGCGTATTCCACTGCTGTTTCATAAGAAGACATGGCATAATGCGGATACAGCGGCAACAGCACTACTTCTTTCAGAT
Organism: Chitinophaga sp. RCC_12; assembly: GCF_041360695.1. Classification (NCBI taxonomy): domain Bacteria; kingdom Pseudomonadati; phylum Bacteroidota; class Chitinophagia; order Chitinophagales; family Chitinophagaceae; genus Chitinophaga; species Chitinophaga sp. RCC_12. The sequence continues at coordinate 340,318 of NZ_JBFUPS010000010.1, read as the reverse complement.
CAGGATTTTGTTTGAGCAGGTTGTCGTAAGCTACCTGCGGATGCGGATTACCATAGCGCATGGCTATTTCTACCGGAATCTCCATATCGTTCTGCACCGCCATCTGCAGCTGCTTTGTTAAAGCCACCAATGGTGATCCTTCTTCCCACCAGATAGATTCATAAGCCCGGGCAGATTGCTCCGCACGCTTAGGCACAATGATACCTTCAATTAAGATCTTGCGGAACAACCACGGATAATCAATTACACGCTTGTCCATCAGGAACTCATTCAGATAACGCCTAACATCCGGCACAGCGGTAGAATCAGGCGATCCGAGGTTCATTAATACTATTCCAACATCAGATTTAGATACCATTTCTTTTAAATTGGTGCAAAAGTAAGCAAAAAGCCGAAAGCGAAAAGCATTATAGTCGCCACGTAGCCTGCATGATTAGTGTCATTCTTTTGTAAAGGCAAAACCTGATAAAAATCATTTTTTCGTCGTAATGATTACCAGTAGTAGAAATGACACACTAATGACAGCTAACCCCTTTTGTTTGGGACGTATGAAAGTACTTTTGCAACCGGAAGCTTATACAAAATCATGCAGGTCAGTCATTCAAAAGAAATAGCAAATTTTCATATCGTTGGCATCAACTATAAGAAAACAGACGCTGCTATCAGGGGATTATACGCCATCAATCCGGCTCAGTATCAACAACTCCTGGAGCATGCCAGGGTAGTGCAATTAGACGATCTTTTTGTGCTCTCTACATGCAACAGAACGGAAGTATACGGATTTGCAGCGAACCCCGGGCAGTTGTTGGATTTGCTTTGCAGGGAATCAAACGGCGACAGAAGCCAGTTGGAAGAATTAGCTTATACCAAATCGGGAGAAGAAGCTATCAGGCATTTGTACCAGGTAGGTACCGGCCTCGACTCCCAGATCCTCGGCGACTACGAAATCATAGGTCAGATACGTAACGCCACTAAATTTGCCAAAGCGCATCATAGCCTCGGCAGCTTCCTGGAAAGGCTTGTTAACAGCGTTTTACAGGTTTCCAAACTCATCAAAACTGAAACAGGACTCAGCAAAGGCACGGTATCAGTGGCTTTTGCCACCGTGAGAATGCTGGAACGCATTTGTCCTGATATAAAAGATAAAAAGATTGTATTGCTGGGTGTAGGCAAAATTGGCCGCAATACCTGCAAGAACATGATTGAATACCTCGGCGTAAAAGAAGTAACCCTTATTAACCGCACCCTGCAGGTGGCCGCCGAATTCGCCGGTCAGCACGGGCTGAAATACGCTCCTATCGAAGATATGGTCAGCGAAATGCAGCAGGCAGATGTGATCCTTGTTGCTTCCAATGCCCCGCATCCGACGGTATTGGCCAAACACCTTGGCAACACTTCTCCCAAACTCATCGTCGACTTATCCATTCCTTTCAACGTAGAAGCTGCAGTAGGTGAACTCCCGCATATCACCCTGGTGAATGTGGATGAACTCTCCAAAGTACAGGACGAAACCCTGCAAAACAGGCTGGTAGAAGTACCAAAGGCGATCTCCATCATCGATGAGCATATGGAGGAATTCCTTTACTGGTATAAAATGCGCAAACACGCGGTAGTTTTGAAAGCCGTGAAAGATAAGCTGCAGGAAATTCATACCCGCGAAATACAGCAACAGAAAAACGGAGGACACTACAACATGGAGGATATCGAACTCGTATCTTCCCGTATCATACAAAAAATGATTAATCTCATGGCTGGTAAAGTACGCAAGGAAACAGACAAAAGCGACCAGTACATCGCCATGATCAACGATATTTTTGAGACCGGAGTTAACCAGGAATAAACAAATGGATAAAGTTATCAGGATAGGCACAAGAGAAAGTCAGCTGGCCTTGTGGCAGGCAAACCAGGTAAATGATCTGCTCACCGCACAAGGTTACCGTACAGAACTGGTACCTATCAAAAGCGAAGGAGATATAGACCTGGTAACACCCCTGTATGAAATAGGCGTACAGGGCATCTTCACTAAAAGCCTCGATCTGGCATTGCTCAATAACCGTATAGACATTGCCGTTCACTCCTTCAAAGACGTTCCCACACAACTGCCGAAGCAAATTGTACATGCCGCTATCCTGCAACGCGGGCCGGTAAAAGATTTGCTGGTATATAAAAACGATACAAATTTCCTTTCACAACCCGGTTATATAGCGAACATCGCTACCAGCAGTGTGCGCCGTAAAGCCCAGTGGCTGCGGAAATATCCACAACACCAGCTGCATAACCTGCGGGGTAATGTAAATACCCGCCTGAAGAAACTGGCGGAGGAAAACTGGGACGGCGCCATTTTCGCGGTAGCCGGACTGGAAAGGATCAACGTCCGTCCTGCCAATTCCATTGATCTCGACTGGATGTTACCGGCGCCTGCACAAGGTGCAGTGGTGACAGTTTGCAGGGAAGATGATCAGTTTTGCCTGGATGCCTGCGCAGCTTTTAACCACGCAGAAACCGCACTCACTACACATATTGAACGCGAATTTTTACGCACGCTGATGGGCGGATGCACCACCCCTATCAGCGCTTACGCATATATACAAAACAATCACATACATTTCAACGGCGAACTGTGTAGCCTCGATGGCGCCCGGTTCTTCTCTGTTTCACGCGAAGTGCCACTGGAACAAGCCAAACACCTCGGACAGGAAGCTGCGGAAGATATTATGGCCCAGGGCGGCGCTGAAATTGTAGCACAGATCAGAAATGCAAAATGATAAATACCGCATATTAAGCACCAGGCATTTAACAGACAGCTCTGTGGTTGTTGCTGGTGAAAGTGGTATTCACATAGATGTACAGGATTTTATACAGATAAAGCCGGTAACACTTCCTTCATTAAAAGGCAATAAACCCGGTTGGAACGATACCAGTATATCTGATATTTTTCAGGCGCCCAATGTATCGGTTTTTACAAGTGCCAACGCACTGAAAGTGCTGAAACAACATTACTTTGGCGTGAATGGCCTGCGCAATGGTCTCGGAACTACTTTTCTTACTGACAATGCCCGTATTGGCTGTATCTCCGGTAAAACGCTGGAAAAGGCCCTTGAAATTTTCCCAGGCGCTGAAATACTGGCGTCCTCTCCTTATGGTAGCGAGCTGGCGGCAGCCATCATCGCATTAGGAAATATCAGTGAGGTAAATTTCTATTGCGGCACCCAGAGAAGAAACGAACTACCGGACGCATTAAAGCAGGCAGGTATTACCGTCCATGAATATGTGATCTACGAGAATATTCCTGCACCGGCTGTAATAGCGGACCATTACGACGGCATATTATTTTTCAGTCCCAGTGCGGTAAAAAGTTACCTGTCGGCCAACCGCCTAAACAGTAAAACCGTTTGCTTCGCTATCGGCAGGACAACTGCCACCGAACTGCGGGAACACACCGATAACAAAATTATTATCAGCACCGATATCAGCGAAGAAAGCATGGTGCAAACTGCTATATTTTATTTTAACAACATTAACTGCTACGAATGAGCGCATTGAAGAACGACTTATTGCTGAAGGCCCTTAAAGGCGAAACTGTTTCCCGCACACCGGTATGGATGATGCGTCAGGCTGGTCGCTATTTACCGGATTATATCAAACTGCGTGATAAATATACGTTCTTTGAACGCTGCGAAAACCCGGAGCTGGCAACAGAAATAACGGTGATGCCGGTAGACCAGGTAGGCGTTGATGCTGCTATTATCTTCTCCGATATCCTGGTAGTTCCCCAGGCAATGGGTATGGAAGTACAGCTGGTGGAAAAAGTAGGACCACTTCTCCCCGCTCCCATTAAAACCGCGCAGGACCTGCAGCGTTTATGCGTTCCCGATGTACAGGAAAGATTGCACTATGTATTTGATGCCCTGAAGCTCACCAAAAAAACACTGGATGGCAGGGTACCGCTGATCGGCTTTGGTGGCGCTCCCTGGACCTTACTCTGCTACATGGTGCAAGGCAAAGGATCCAAAACGTTTGATGAAGCAAAAGCATTCTGTTATCAGCAACCAGCCGTAGCACACCAGCTGTTGCAGATGATCACCGATACCACCATCGCTTACCTGAAAGCACAGGTAGCCGCAGGCGCTGATACCGTTCAGGTATTTGACTCCTGGGGGGGATTACTCAGCCCGCAGGACTTCGAAGTATTCTCTTTACAATATATCCGCCAGATAGTAGCCGCGATGAAGGATGTTTGTCCGACTATCGTATTTGCAAAAGGCGCCTGGTTTGCCCTGGAAGACATGGCCGCTACCGGCGCGCACGGACTGGGCATCGACTGGTGTATTAAACCGGAACTGGCCCGCCAGTTTGCCGGCAGCAACATCACCCTGCAGGGAAATTTTGACCCGGCTAAATTGCTGGCGCCCATCCCTGAAATAGAAAAGGCCGTAAAGGAAATGCTGAAAGGCTTTGGCAGACAGCGTTACATTGCCAACCTGGGACATGGTATCTTACCAAATGTTCCGGTTGATCACGCCAAAGCATTTGTGGAAACAGTTAAAGCACACGGATAATTAACCATGAGCATCAAAAATAACTTCATATCATTCATACATGGCCTGCAGGATGAAATCTGTGCTGCGCTGGAAAAAACAGACGGCAAAGCTACTTTCCTGGAAGACCGCTGGGAGCGTCCCGGCGGCGGCGGTGGTAAAACACGGGTGATTGCCAACGGGAATGTATTTGAAAAAGGCGGCGTAAATACTTCGGTCGTGCATGGCGAACTGCCGGAAGCAATGGCACAGCAATTCGGCGTTACCAACAGCCAGTTTATGGCATGTGGTATTTCGCTGGTGCTGCACCCGGTGAACCCTTTTGTACCCACCGTGCATGCGAACTTCCGCTATTTTGAATTGTATGACCAGGATGGAACACTGAAAGACAGCTGGTTTGGTGGTGGTGCGGATCTTACGCCCTATTACCTCAAGGAAGAAGACGGTATTCATTTCCACCGTACCTTTAAAGATGCCTGTGATCCTTTTGGAAAGGAATTGTATCCGGCATATAAAAAACACTGCGACGAATATTTTATCAATAAGCACCGTAACAACGAAGCGCGTGGAATAGGCGGTATCTTTTATGATTACCTCCGCCCCAACGCGGAAAGAACCGCAGAAGAACTCCTTAACTTCTCAAAAGCAAATGGACATGCCTTCCTCGAAGCATATCTTCCGCTGGTAGAGAAAACAAAAAATCTGCCTTATACCGATGCACATAAAAACTGGCAGGCGTATAGGCGCGGACGTTATGTAGAATTTAATCTTGTTCACGACAGGGGAACTTTGTTTGGGTTGAAAACAAACGGCCGTACAGAATCCATCCTGATGAGCTTACCACCGGTAGCCCGCTGGGAGTACGACTTTCATCCTGCACCCGGCAGCCCGGAAGCGCAGCTGGAAGAATACCTGAAGCCCAGGGAATGGGTAAAATAACAAGCAGGCAGACGACGATATAAAAACAATAAAATTTTTATAAAGATGATCAGAAGAAACAGAATTTTAAGAGTATCTCCCGCTATTCGTGCAATGGTGGCGGAAACAATTTTAACACCCAGCGATTTTATAGCGCCGTTATTTGTTACCGAAGGAGAAAATGTGAAGGACGCGATCAGCTCTATGCCGGGTTATTTCAGGTACTCCCTGGACCTTACTATTAAAGAAGCCAGGGAACTCTGGAGCCTGGGTATTAAAAGTGTATTGCTGTTTGTAAAAGCACCCGACAGCGTAAAAGATAATAAAGGCACCGAAGCAGTAAACCCCAACGGGTTGATGCAGCGCGCTATCCGCGGCATTAAAAACGCCATCCCCGAAATGGTGGTGATGACAGACGTTGCCCTGGATCCTTATTCTTCCTACGGCCACGATGGTATTGTGGAAGGAACAGAAATTGTAAATGATCCTACTGTAGAAGTACTGGCACGCATGAGCCTGAGCCATGCACAGGCAGGCGCCGACTTTGTAGCGCCCAGCGATATGATGGACGGCCGCATCTTGGCCATCCGCAATATCCTCGAAGAAAATGGCTTCGATAAAACGGGCATTATGGCTTACAGCGCTAAATACGCTTCCTGCTTCTACGGTCCTTTCCGTGATGCACTCGACTCTGCTCCGGGCTTCGGCGATAAGAAAACCTACCAGATGGATTACGCCAATTCCCGCGAAGCCATCCGGGAAACACTGATGGATATTGAAGAAGGCGCCGACATCGTAATGGTAAAACCTGCTATGGCTTACCTCGATATTATGCGCATTATTAAAGATCGTGTAACCGTACCAGTTAGCGCTTATCATGTAAGCGGCGAATACGCCATGATCAAAGCAGCTGCAGAAAGAGGCTGGCTGGATGAAAACAAGGCCATCATGGAATCTATGACCAGTATGAAACGCGCAGGCGCGGATCTGATCGCTACCTACTTTGCAAAGGATGCGGTAAAACTGCTGAATGCATAATTCCCTATCTTGCGTAAAATAATAAACCACGAAACAGATGTACAGTAAAAGTGAAATGTTATTCGGGAAAGCAAAGCAGGTAATTCCCGGCGGTGTTAACTCTCCCGTACGTGCATTTAAAAGTGTAGGCGGCACGCCCGTATTTATGGAACGCGCCAAGGGCGCCTATATGTACGATGTAGATGGCAACCGTTATATCGACTACATCAATTCCTGGGGCCCGATGATCCTCGGCCACGCATATGAGCCGGTAGTAAAGGCGATACAGGAATACGCCACCTACTCCACATCTTTCGGCGCGCCTACAGAACTGGAAACAAAGATCGCAGAACTGATTACAGGCATGGTGCCTAATATCGATATGATACGCATGGTAAACTCCGGTACGGAAGCCTGCATGACAGCCATCAGGCTGGCAAGGGGTTATACCGGCCGTAATAAGTTTATCAAGTTTGAAGGTTGCTACCACGGTCACGCAGATGCGTTCCTGGTAAGCGCCGGCAGTGGCGTAGCTACCCTGGGCATTCAATCTGTGCCGGGCGTTACTACTGCAGTAGCAGAAGACACGCTTACTGCCCCGTATAATAATTTACCTGCAGTAGAACAATTGATTGCCGATAACATCAACCAGATTGCCGCTGTTATCATTGAACCGGTAGCCGGCAACATGGGCTGTATCCTTCCACAACCGGGCTTCCTGGAAGGGCTCCGCCAGCTTTGCGATGCCAACAACATCCTGCTCATCTTTGATGAAGTAATGACAGGATTCCGTTTGGCCCGTGGCGGCGCACAGGAATTACTGGGCATCAGGGCCGACCTCGTAACTTTTGGTAAAATCATTGGCGCCGGTATGCCGGTAGGTGCAGTGGCCGGTCCGAAAGAAATCATGGAACATCTTGCCCCCGCCGGAAAAGTATACCAGGCAGGCACATTAAGCGGTAATCCGATTGCAATGATTGCCGGTTATACACTATTGCAAACGCTGAATGATAACCCTGTTATATACCAGCAACTGGAAGATAAAGCCAGCTACCTGGTGAATGGATTAAAAGAAGCATTTGGCGCTGCCGGCATTGTGCATAGCATCAACCAGATGGGATCAATGCTGAGTGCGCATTTCACGGAGTATCCAATTGTGGATTTCACCGCCGCCTCTGCCGCCAACAACGAATTATTCAAACGTTTCTTCCATGCCATGCTGGAGCGTGGTATTTATTTGCCGCCTTCCGCTTTCGAAAGCTGGTTTATGAGTAATGCACTCACTACCGAAGACCTGGATGAAACCATTGCTGCTGCTAAATCTGCCATGCAGGCAATAAAATAGTTAACAATTCAATCCTGTGCAGAGTGGAAAGGGCTGTCTCTATAAAACGAGACGGCCCTTTATTTTTAAAACAGCTTTACCATCTATCAAAAAATAATCCCTTTACAATAAACTAATCTTCAAATAAACTAAAAACTATTAATTTTGCGGTTTAATGAATGATCGTACGCACATATTAACACGTTGGACCCTCGTCTGCTTCCTGCTGTGCTTACAGCTGGCAACAGCCGTCGTGCCCTCGTTTGCGGCACATCGTCATTATTTCCTGTTACCTGATCTTCACAAACAACAGGTAGAGCAGGACAGGCTATTAAGTCTTGTTAATAAAATCCCGGTACACCTCGAAGCAGATGATGATAGTGGTGAAATATGGCACATCACCAAGCATCGCCGTAAAACGCGGTGGTACCTTTCAGCTGCAGCACCGCAGGTAAGTACTGCTACCCGCATTGTATATCTTGATGCAGACAATACTGCATACAGTCTTATTCCTGAAAATAAAACCGGCGAGTATGGCAGCCAGAAATCCTTCCGGCCCGCCTACTATTCCTTTCTCTTCCGGTTCACGCCCTTTTGAATATCAACACACTTTTCATTGTAATCATTTTTAATTTTTATTTGGGAGATGCCTGCCTTTTCTGCTACCATAGCGGACAGCCTCCTGATGTGTTGTATTCACCTATTCCGGTTATGCCGGGATCAATATCTTATTGCTATGCGTCAATATACAGGGATTTTAACATCGCTGATCGCTCTTTTCATGGCTGGTTGCGCCACCAAAGGAGAAAGCACCAACAAAGAGGATCTGAAAGTTTTACCAGTTACCACACTGGTAACAAAAGATACAGTACTGCACCGTTCCTATGTAACAGATATCCAGGCAGTACAAAATGTGGAAATACGCGCCCGTGTCAACGGCTTTCTTGATAAAATATTTATTGACGAAGGACAGGAAGTAAAAAAAGGACAACTACTTTTCGGGATCAACGATGCGGAATACCGGGCTGAACTGGCTAAGGCAAAAGCCGTTCTCAGCAGCGTGGTAGCAGAAAGCAAGGCAGCCGCACTGGAACTGGACCGCGTAAAACTACTGGTAGATAAAAAAGTAGTAGCGCCTTCCGAACTGGAAGTAGCCAGTGCCAAGCTCGCCGCAGCCCAGGCAAAAATAGAAGAAGCCCGCTCTGCCGCCGCCAATGCGGAAATGCGGCTGTCTTACACCAGCATCCGCGCCCCTTTTGATGGTATTATCGACCGTATCCCTTTAAAGAAAGGAAGCCTCATCAGTGAAGGCACACTGCTTACTACGGTATCGGATACACGCGAAATTTATGCTTACTTCAACGTATCGGAAACAGAATATCTTCAGTATAATAAAGCGCTGGCCAAAGGCGACAACAGTTACCGCCAGGTAGCGCTGGTACTGGCTGATGGCACCGATTATCATCATCCCGGTAAAATAGAAACCATAGAAGGTGAATTTGAAGAAAACACCGGCTCCATTGCCTTCCGTGCCCGGTTCCCCAATCCTTCCAAGCTGCTGAAACACGGCGCCAGCGGTAAAGTTCGTCTTACCACTGAAATAGACAGCGCAGTGATCATCCCGCAAAAAGCAGTATTCGAAATGCAGGACAAAAACTATGTGTTCGTGGTAGATGGCAGCAACAAAGTGAAAATGAGAAACTTCATTCCGCAGGCCCGTTTTGCACATTTTTATATTGTTCAGTCCGGACTTCAGCCCGGAGAACGTATTGTGTGCGAAGGTGTACGCAACATCCGCGATGGTATCCGGATTTCACCACGCGGCGTTGCCATGGATAGTTTACTCAGTTTATAATCACACAGCTTTTGAGCTGAAATCACGGAACAATGTTTGAAACTTTTATAAAAAGACCAGTGCTATCACTGGTCATATCGCTTATTATCACACTGGTAGGCCTGCTTGCGCTATTCACCTTGCCGGTCACCCAGTTCCCCGATATTGTGCCGCCTTCGGTAACGGTAACGGCTAAATATACCGGCGCCAACGCTGAAGTATCCGCAAAGGCAGTGTCTACACCGCTGGAAAGGGCCATCAACGGGGTACCGGGTATGACGTATATGTCGTCTGTATCCAGTAACGACGGGATCACCGTGATACAGGTATTCTTCCAGGTAGGTACCGACCCCGACCAGGCCGCTGTTAACGTGCAAAACCGCGTGGCCACTATTATTGATGAACTACCGGAAGAAGTAATCAAGGCCGGCGTCACCACGGAAAAAGAAGTGAACAGCATGCTGTTATACCTCAACGTAATGAGTGAGGACACTACCCTGGACGAACAGTTTATCTACAACTTTGCCGACATCAACGTACTACAGGAATTAAAACGTATCGATGGTGTGGGCCGTGCGGAAATCATGGGCGCCAAGGAATACGCCATGCGCGTATGGCTGAAACCTGATCGCATGCTGGCTTACAACGTATCTGCTGATGAAGTGATCCAGGCAATCCGCAAACAGAATATTGAAGCAGCGCCCGGTAAAACCGGCGAAAGCTCCGATAAAAATGCGATGATGCTGCAATATGTATTGCGCTATACCGGTAAATTTTTTGAGCCGGAACAATATCAGCAAATTGTGCTGCGGGCAGGCCAGGATGGCTCCGTGCTGCATCTCAAAGATGTGGCCGATGTGGAATTTGGTTCGCTTACCTACAGCATGGTTTCCAAAACGGATGGCAAGCCTTCTGCTTCCATCATGCTCAAACAGCGCCCCGGTTCCAATGCACGTGAAGTAATTAACAATGTGAAGGCAAAAATGGAAGAAATGAAGAATTCCTCGTTTCCTCCGGGCATGACCTTCAACTTCAACTACGATGTATCCCGCTTCCTCGACGCCTCTATCCATGAGGTGGTGAGAACTTTGTTTGAAGCATTCCTGCTGGTATTTATCGTGGTATTTATTTTCCTGCAGGACTTCCGCTCCACCCTCATCCCGGCGCTTGCAGTACCGGTAGCGCTGATTGGTACGCTGGCGTTTATGCAGATGATGGGCTTCTCCATTAACCTGCTCACGCTGTTTGCATTGGTGCTGGCTATCGGTATCGTGGTAGACAATGCCATTGTGGTGGTGGAAGCCGTTCACGTGAAAATGAGCGAGAAACACCTGCCTCCGATGGAAGCCACGCTGGCCGCTATGAAAGAGATCAGCGGAGCGCTGGTGGCGATTACCCTCGTTATGTCCGCTGTGTTTATACCGGTAGCATTTTTGTCCGGCCCGGTGGGCGTATTCTACCGGCAGTTCTCCCTCACACTGGCCATTTCTATTGTGATTTCAGGTATCAACGCAGTAACGTTAACGCCTGCACTCTGTGCCATCATGCTCAGAGATACACATGGCAAACCCCGCAAAAAGAGCCTGCTGCAGCGCTTCTTTAACGGTTTCAACAAAGGCTATAATGCTACCGAAAATAAATATGCGAAGCTTGTCAGCTTCATCGCCGGCAGGAGATTGATCACGCTGGCCTGCCTGGTATTTTTCTTCGCCGCTACCTGGGGTGTTAGCGCCATCCTGCCTTCCGGGTTTATTCCTACGGAAGATCAGGGCATGATCTATGTAAACGTGACCACTCCCCCGGGCGCAACAGTGGAACGTACCGAAGCCATACTGGACCAGGTGCAGGCCATTGCCGCTGAACTGGGAGAAGTGGAATCTGTATCTACCCTTGCGGGATACAGCCTGGTAAACGAAGTAGCCGGCGCCTCTTATGGTATGGGCATGGTGAACCTGAAACCCTGGGACGACCGCAAAGCATCTGTGCAGGATATCATTGAAATATTACAAAAGAAAACAGCCGGTATTGCAGATGCCAGCATAGAATTTTTCCCGCCGCCTACCGTTCCCGGATTCGGTAACTCCAGCGGGTTTGAACTGCGGCTGCTCGATCGCAGCGGCACCGGCGATCTCCGGCAAACGGCGCAGGTCACCAACCAGTTCATCGACGCACTGAAAAAACGCCCGGAAATAGGCAGCGCCTTCACCAGTTTTGATGCGGAATTCCCCCAGTACCTGATCCACGTAGACCAGGCGATGGCGGCGAAAAAAGGCGTGAGTATTGAAAATGCCATGAGCAACCTTCAAACACTGATGGGCAGCTTCTATGCGTCCAACTTCATCCGCTTCGGGCAAATGTATAAGGTAATGGTGCAGGCAGATCCTTCCTACCGCACCAAACCCGAAGACCTGCTGCGCCTCTATGTAAAAAACGACCGCGGCGAAATGGTGTCCTATTCCGACTTCGTAAAACTGGAACGTGTATACGGACCGGAACAACTGACACGCTATAACATGTACACCGCCGCCATGATCAATGGCGACGCCAAACCAGGATTCAGCAGCAGCCAGGCCATTGCCGCCGTACAGGAAGTAGCCGCCAAAGAGCTGCCCAGGGGGTATAGCTACGAATGGAGTGGTATGACGAGAGAGCAGATCCTTTCCGGTAACCAGGCCTTCTACATTTTCATCATCGTGCTGGTGTTTGTATACCTGTTGCTCGCCGCCCAATACGAAAGTTTCCTGCTGCCGCTGCCGGTATTGCTGTCATTACCGGCCGGTATTTTCGGCGCATTCCTTTCCCTGAAGTTACTGGGCCTGGAAAACAATATCTACGCACAGGTAGCATTGGTAATGCTGATAGGTTTACTTGGTAAAAACGCGATTCTCATCGTGGAATTTGCGATCCTGAAAAACAAACACGGGGCTACCATCCTGGCCGCTGCTAAAGAAGGCGCCGTATCCAGGCTGCGCCCTATTCTCATGACGTCTTTCGCTTTCATTGCCGGGTTAATACCCTTGTGTATTGCCTCCGGCGCAGGCGCTATGGGTAACCGTTCCATTGGTACCGCCGCCGCCGGCGGCATGCTCATCGGAACCATTTTCGGTGTACTGATCATACCCGGATTATATGTGCTGTTTGCATCCATGATCAGGAAAAAAACCGTTGAATTAAAAGATTACACCAATGAATAAACGAATATATCAATACGCGCTATATGCTGCGATGGCCACTGCAACAGTGGCCTGCAGCACACAAAAAGAACTGGCACTGCCGGAACGTATAAGCGTTCCCGTTGTATCAGGCAATAGCAGCGATACCATTTCACTGCACAATTTTGCGCAGGTGTTCAATGATCCGAACTTGCGAAGCCTTATTGATACCGCATTGCGTAACAACTACGACCTGCTCTCCGCCGCACAGCGTGTAGCTACGGCGCAGGCCAACCTGATGATGGCTAAAAATGCCTGGCTGCCATCGCTGAACCTGGCCTTGTCGGCCGGTGTGGATAAGTATGCGGATTACACGCTCAATGGCGTTGGTAATTTCGATACCAACCTGTCGCCCAATATCAGCAAAGACCAACGCATTCCCAGCCCGACGCCTGAATATTTTGCCGGCCTGAGAAGCAGCTGGGAGATAGATCTCTGGGGAAAACTGAAAAGTCAGCGCCAGGCCACTTATGCACGCTTTCTCAGCAGTGAACAGGGACGTCGCCTGCTCACCACGCAAATAGTGGCAGGCGTTACCGGGCTGTATTACGAGCTCACTGCGATGGACAACGAGCTGGCTATTATACAACGCAATATTAAATTGCAGGAAACGGCAGTAGCCACCGTGCATATTCAGAAAGCCGGTGGACGTGCCACCGAGCTGGCAGTACAACAATTCACCGCCCAGTTGCTGAGCACACAGGCGCTGGAATATGGCGTAAAACAGGAAATCGCCTCCCTGGAAAACCAGCTCAACGCACTGCTGGGAAGGCTGCCACAGCCAATTGTACGCAGCACGGTAAAAGATGCGCAGGCATTGCCTGAGGCGATTAAAAAAGGGATACCCGCCAGCCTGTTATTGCAACGCCCGGATATACAGCGTGCAGAACTGGAACTGGCTGCTACAAAAGCAGATGTAAAAGCTGCGCGTGCGGCCTTCTTACCCGGACTTACCATCACACCGTATGCGGGCTTTAATGCTTTCAAAGCAGGACTGTTGTTCCAGTCGCCCTCGTCTATCGCATGGGGCGCTGTGGGCAATTTAACCGCCCCCATCTTCAATAAAAAACAGATACAGGCACAATACAATATCAGTACCGCCAATGCCTGGACGGCATTCTACGAATACCAGCAGGCGATTGTAAATGGCTACCAGGAAGTAGCTTCCGCCTTAAATAAAGTGGAAAACCAGCAGGAAGCCTATGCACTGAAAAGCAAGGAAGTACTGGTATTGCAGGAGGCCGTGTCTACAGCTAACATTCTTTTTACAACCGGGTATGCCAATTACCTGGAAGTGATTACTGCACAGAAGAGTGTACTGGAAGCGGAGCTGGCGCTGGTTACTACGCGCCGGAATGTGTACCAGGGAATGGTATCGTTGTATCGTGCGCTGGGAGGCAATTAATTTTTTTTTAAACACAGCGGATCGCTTTACGAGGCGATCCGCTGTATATTTTTATTTTTTACGGTGCTGAAACAACCACGGCATTACACCTGGTTCCACGAACATATTATCCCAGCTATTGTGCCCCACGCCGGGGTATTCCGTATACTTTTCTTCTGCACCAAGCGCTTTCAGTTTGGCATCGTACGCCCTGGAGGCTTCTACCGGCACTACTTTATCATCGCCGCCATGAAAGATCCACACCGGTACTTTTTTTGCAAACCTGTCTGCCGCCGCTACGTTGCCGGCGCCACAGATAGGGAATGCAGCTGCAAAGATATCGGGACGTTTGGTGATTTCATAGAAGGTGCCCATTCCACCCAGCGATAAACCTCCGATGTACACCCGTTTGGTATCCACTTTTCCGCCGGCGAGCAAACTATCCACCAACTGGTTGAGTAAAGCGGTGGGCGGTGTAGGATCGCCATCCAGCGGAAAATCTGCCTGGATTACCTTACCGGTGCTGTCGCGCACAAATTTCATGGGCGCCCAGGTTTGATTGGCAGGGCATTGCGGGAAAACAACGAATGCCGGGTAATTGGCGCGGATGGTATCACGCAGGAACATGGCGCCGCCATGCAGCAGCTGCGCGTTATTATCACTGCCCCTCTCACCGGCCCCATGCAGGAAAACGATCAGCGGATATTTCTTATGACGGTTATAGTTGGCTGGCAGCAGCAGGCGGTAGCGGAGGGTATCACCCTTACGGATAAACGATTCCCTGCTGTACTGGGAAAGACTATCCTGTGCAGCGGCTACCAGGCTACCGGTGAGCGCGCAGGCCAGGAAGAATAATTTAAGGTAACGCATAACGGGGTATTTTTATTCCCAATATACTACGGCAAAGTCAGTATTTCAGGGTGAAATGCTGCTTGACTTTAAAATCTTTCCGGAAAAATACCAGCCCGATAAAAAAGAGGTCGATGGTCATGGTTACCTGCGGATGTTCCTGTATCGTATGCCAGGCGGCTTCCATATCAGGCGTCCAGTGGATATCGTCGAAGATAAAAACAGAGTATTCATCCGCAAACTGCAGGCACTGCTCAAAATAAGCCAGCGTGGGTTCCTTGCGGTGGTTGCCATCGATATACACCCAATCAGGCAACTGCATTTGTTTTAACACATCCGGTAACACGGTATCAAAATTTCCGGTTACCTGCGTGATGTTTTTGATATGAAGCGCTTCGAAATTTTTGGCGGCCCTGGCTGCTATATTCGGGCATCCCTCAATGGTATAAATGCGGGCATGCGGTGCGGCCTTTGCCATATACGCTGTAGAAAGCCCCATAGAAGTGCCCAGTTCAAGGATGCGGGCTGGCTGGAGGTATTGTATCAACCGGTAGAAGAATTGCCCGAATTTAGGCTGTTTTGCCGCGTAGCGGGTAATATCCCTTACACGGCGTTCATTACCGGCCGATATCAGCGACCCGGCGCCCAGGTCGGTTACCTGGAGCGTTTCATTACTTTGCAGCAACTGTTTGCGCAACTGTTCTATTTCCCGGAAAGCCGGCTGCTGCTTTTTATCCAGCAACACATCCTCAATCAGTGAAAATACAAAGGGAGAATGTACGTCGTGACGATTGCCTGAAGTAAAATAATACTTCAGGTATTTTCCGGCTAAATTATACTGTTGCGCTAAACCCACTGCTAAATTATTTTTTAATAGATCTTTCCTTTTACGATGCCCCACATATGCAAACGATGCTGCAGCGATACTCTCAAAACACCCAACCCGTAAATGGCGCTGCGTTTGAAATTGATACTGGAGGCCTCGTCGAAGTATTTGGTAGGACAGGTAATTTCTGCAATATCGTATCCTTTCATAAATATCTGCGAAACCATTTCATTATCAAATACAAAATCGTCGTTATCAGCCATGTAGTTGATGTTACGCAATACTTCCGATGAAAAAGTCCGGTAGCCGGTGTGATATTCACTCAGCTTCTGACCAATCAGGATGTTTTGTGTCAATGTTAAGAAACGATTAAATATGTATTTGTACATCGGCATGCCCCCTTTCAGGGCGCCTTTTCCCAGAATCCTGGACCCGAAAACCACCGGGTACACCTCATTGGCAATAATACTGCACATCGCAGTAATGAGCTTTGGCGTATACTGATAATCGGGATGCAGCATCACCACAATATCAGCTCCCAGGTCCAGTGCTTTGTTGTAGCATGACTTCTGATTACCGCCATAACCCTTGTTGTTGTCGTGGCGTATCAGGTGCTGAATCCCCAGCCGCTTGCCGACTTCAAGGGTATCGTCTCTGCTGGCATCATCTACCAGCACTACATCATCAACTATGTCAAAAGGGATTTCCCGGAATGTTTTTTCCAGCGTAAGTGCTGCGTTGTAGGCCGGTAATACAACCACTATCTTTTTGTTATTAAGCATGAAAGTGGATCAAATTTGGCAGCAAAGGTAACTCACCTGCTGATAATTCAAAATATATCCGGAAAATGCATTCCGGACACCACCTATCATGATTTAATTTTAACTGTTATTAATTATTTATCTTTGCCTGATGATGTTTTTGGCATCATATTTTCTTAAATTTTTGTTAACAAAAAGCAAAAACAATATGTTAAAACACCTACCAACGGAAATGAGGCACGATAAACGCTTGACCAGCAAGCCCGATGAGTCATTACCGTTAGTACACCTGGCTCAAAAATTCCTGACGACCAGATGGATTAAAGTGCTACCAGCCCCTCTTGTTTTACTTTTTACTTTCCAGACAGCTTACGCACAGGACCCGGAACTGAAAAGCACCACGTCTCCTGTCATCAAAACCCAGGATACCACTATCCGCAAACTGCTGGAAGATGTACAACGGATCACCGACAATGACAAACAAAACTCTACCGCTATACAGGCCCTATTACAGGGAAAGGAAATAGATAATATCACGAAGTACGAGCTGATAAAAAATAATATCATCAACGCCAGTGAAACGTATTATCTGCTGAATAAAAAAATTATCGATCTGAAGTCGCGTACTACGACCAATAACCTCGATGTTTTCATCACCTCCCTGAATAACCCGGAAAGTAAAGCGCTGGGCTTTTCTTTGAGCGACCGCATTGTAGAGCTGGTGGAAAAGATCATCCTGAAAAATAAAGGAGATAAAGGAGAGAAGAATTCTAAAATTGTAGAGTCTACCAAATCCATCATCAACAGTCCTATTTTCCAGAGCTTTACCTCCCTCACTCCTCCGCTGGCGATTGCCAACTCAGTAATGAACTTTCTGCACAGTGTGAGTGTGAATAACAAACAGATTAACCAGAAGTCATTACAGGATTTCGAAAAAGAGCTGAACAAATATGTAGTGTATTACACCGCATTGAATGATGCCAACCAGAAATTTGAATATGGCCTGAACTTCAATAAAGACCAGCTAAGCCTTTTACAGGATAACCTGTTTGATCATCTTTCGTTTACCGCCACTTCCCTTAAATTTCCTGCTCCGCAGAAAGGGAATCAGGGTTTGAGCCAAACGATGAATGAATACTTTTTTGATTTTAAGAAAGAAAAGGTAGTTGATTACTTCGCTAAACTGGAAGAGAAATATACCAAAGGCAAACGGATCGATTATGAATCCCTGCTGCGCGAAAACTCTTCCCTGAAAGAAGTAAACAACCAGCTGGAAGACCTGGTTTTGCAAACCAAGCGATTCGAAAATCTTTACAACGAATATTTCACGCTGCTGGATTCTTACTATACCAAAGTAAACAACTCGCTGAAAATAGCCCAGGATAATGGATTGGCAGATAAAAGCATCATCGATGCCAAACAGGCGGAATTCAGGAACCTGAAAACAGAAGCAGTAGGAGAAATCCAGGCGTCTATCAATATCAGGGAACTGTATAGCAATACAGAAAAAATCAAGTACCGTTACAGGATATTCTAGTTAAACATATTACTATAAAAGCAACAGGTGGTAGTGAAGGATTTCACTACCACCTGTTGCTTTTATAGGTTTTAACGTCTTCCTATAGATTTTATTTATACCTTTGCTGCACAATCTTAGAGGAAATGACGACAGTTCAATTGGAGTACATTGTTGCGGTAGATACCTACAGAAGTTTTGTACTGGCAGCAGAGAAGTGCTTTGTAACCCAGCCAACGCTGAGCATGCAGATTCAGAAGCTGGAAGATGAGTTAGGCATTAAACTGTTTGATCGCAGCAAATTACCGGTAGTCCCTACTGAAATAGGTATATCCGTGGTTGCCCAGGCCAGGATCATCATTAAGGAAAATGCACGCATCCGTGAAATTATAGCAGACCAGAAAAAGGAAGTACAAGGCAATCTGAAAGTAGGCATCATTCCTACACTCGCGCCTTACCTGCTTCCCCGTATCCTCACCGGGTTCATGAAAAAATATCCGAAGGTGCGCCTGGAAATATGGGAATATCCTACCGAGCAAATTATGCAGCAACTGAAACAGGAGCTGCTGGATTGTGGTTTGCTGGCCACTCCCCTGCATAACCCGCACCTGGAAGAACATCCTTTATTTTATGAGTCCTTTGTGGTGTACACCGCTAAAAGCAATCCTTTATACGAGAAAAAAATCGTGAAAACAGACGAGCTGGATATCAAAGATGTGTGGCTGCTCAATGAAGGGCATTGCATGCGTAACCAGGTGTTGAATATCTGCAAAGATAAATTTACCATGGGCGATAATAAGAACCTGGAATACAATACCGGCAGTGTGGAAACGCTGAAAAGAATGGTAGACCTCAATGAAGGTTATACAATTTTGCCGGAGCTGTCGTTACAGGACCTCTCCTCCCGGCAGCTGAACATGGTACGCTATTTCAAGGCGCCGGAACCGGTCAGGGAAATCAGCCTGGTAACACACCGTCACTTTATTAAACAGGCGCTGATAGAAGCCTTTAAGAAAGAGATCCTGGCACATGTGCCGGAGAAGATGAAGGTGCAGAAAAATAAGAAGGTAATTGAGATTATAACAGAATAAGGGAAGATATAAAGAAAACGGGCTGGTAATGATACATTACCAGCCCGTTGCTTTTTAAAGACCTTATGCTTTCGCCGGTGTATAATACTTCATTGCTTCCGGCATCAGCTGTTGTAATTTTTGTACGCGGGTAGCGTCGCTGGGGTGTGTGCTCAGGAGCTCAGGTGGTTTCTGACCTTTACTCATACTGGCCATGCGTTGCCAGAAAGGAATGGATTCCTGCGGATTGTAACCGGCCATCGCCATGAATATTACTCCCAGGTGATCGGCTTCCAGCTCATTACCACGGGAGAAGGCGAGTGTACCTAAGTTGCCGCCTACGCCAAATGCCTGGTTAAAGAGGTTTACCGCAGTAGGGTTCTTGTTCAGCGCTACAGCGCCGGCAACCTGGATACCCTGCATTACCAGTCCCTGGCTCATACGTTCGTTACCATGGCGTGCAATGGCATGTGCTATTTCATGTCCCATTACACAGGCCAGGGCAGTTTCATTCTGGGTTACGGGCAGCAAACCTGTATACACCACTACTTTACCGCCGGGCATACACCAGGCATTTACTTCTTTGTTATCTACCAGGTTAAATTCCCATTTATAGCTGGATATTTCACCCCCCATATTATTCTGGTTCATGTACCTGGTAACAGCCGACGCAATGCGCTGCCCCACTCTTTTCACCATCTCAGCGTCTTTGCTGGTAGTTTGCGCCACTACTTTGTTTTCAGACAAAAATGATTGGTATTGTTGCACAGCCATTGATTGCATGGTGCTTTCAGGAACGAGGTTCAGCTGACTACGCCCGGTGATGGGTACACGCGAACAGGCCGCCAATGCGAGGCTTGCAGTAAAGAATAAAACATACTTTTTCATGGGAGCATCAATTTAAATATGCGAAAACGCAAAAAGCAAAAAGCAAAAAGCATGCACATTTTTATGGCTGTCGCTTTTTGCTTCCTGCTTTAATATATAACTATAACTAGTTCTTCTCTTTTCTGTTCTTGAATAGCGGAACTTTACTTTCCACACCTTTCAACAACCGCGTGATATTCTTCTGGTGGGTTAACACCACCATTAAAGCTACAGCAATAGCAAATATGCGATAAAAGATTTCTGGTTCATTGAAGATATAGAGGATCAGGATCGGGAAAGCGATACTGGCAATAATAGAACTGAGAGAAACGTATCTCGTTAAGAAAAGGATCATTAAAAATACACCCACACAGCATAAAGCTACCAACGGCTGAATGGCAAGCACCAGTCCGAACAGGGTAGCAATTCCTTTACCGCCCTTGAAGTTTGCCCAGATAGGGAATATATGTCCTACCACTGCAGCGAGCCCCAGACCGATCTGGAGGTTCACTAGCTGAGTAAGATGTTCAGGATCAAGATAATAAGGAGCCAGATAAGCTAAACGTACTGCTAACACACCTTTCAGCATGTCTACTACCATTACAAAAGTACCCGCTTTAGGCCCCAGCACCCGGAATGTATTGGTGGCGCCGGCATTGCCGCTGCCATACTCCCGGATATCCATACCAAAAACGCCTTTACTCACCCAAACAGCTGTAGGAACAGATCCTATCAGATAAGCACAAAAAAGCAATAAAATTTCTATCATCACTACAAGTTAGGAATGCTAAGATAACAAATTCTGTGTTAAAATAGAGAGAATATTAGAAAAGATTATAACACAAAAGTTGGATTATCAACGCTATTTATATGTAAGTTTTAATCTATTTTGAGTCCGGTACAGAAAATTGGAGCGCCAGCCAGTTGTCTTTTTCGATCCTCTCCTCGGGGATAAATCCTTCTGAAACCGCGGCCGCTGCAATGTTTTCTTCATCCGTAGGTAAGATGCCGCTCAATAGTAATTTGCCCCCCGGCACTAACAAATGCCCCATATCTCCCATAAATTTCAGTAAAATGTTATAGTTGATATTTGCCAGCAATATATCATATTTTCCGGTAATTGCCTCAAGGTTGTCCGCCTGCCATACTTTTACCTTGCTCATGCCGTTGGCAGCAATGTTCTCCAGCGTATTATTCACAGACCATTCGTCGTAGTCAATCGCATCCGCCGTATCAGCCCCCATCATCTCCGCCAGGATAGCGAGGATACCGGTTCCGGTACCAAAATCAAATACCTTTTTTCCCTTAAAATCCAGCGGCTCCATGAGCTTTATCATAGAGGCCGTGGTAGCATGATGCCCCGTACCAAAGGCCATCTTAGGCGTAATAATAATTTCATATGCGGGCTGCGGATCAAATGGCGGGTGAAACTCCGCCCGGATACCACAAAAATTATCTACCTGCACCGGTTGGAAATTGCTTTCCCACAGGGCATTCCAGTTCACCGGTAAAATCGTTTCTTTTGTATAGGTTACCCCGTAGGCTTCCAATTGCTGCTGCAATGCGGCCTCGTCAAAGTCGGTGGCAGGAATATAAGCAATCAGCGTATCCGGCTGCTCCTCAAACCCTTCATATTTCAGCTCAGATAATTGGGCAATCAGCAGGTCTGTTTGTGCGGCACCGGCCCGCATGGTAATAGCAATGTAAGACATAGGCCGCAAATATAGCCATTAGCTGCTAGCTTTCAGCGTTTTGACATAGCAGCCGAGGCTAAAATTATCACTCAATATTAAAAATTGTTATATTTGATTAATAAATCATATCATATATCCTATGAAAGCACTGTTCCTCCTGCTCACCGGCGTGGCGTTGTCCCTGTCGGGAATGGCCCAGGTAATTAAAGTACGGCCACCTGAACCTATTACCGATTCCATCATTTACCAGACTGAAAATGTAACATTGATCTTTGACCGGAAACATCTCACAGAATACATGACGGGTATGGATTCCACCCTGCGCAACAGCAAATACAGTAACAAGGTATTTAACAGCGTGCAGTTTGCACACCTGAATGCCATAGATATGGGCAACCATTTCCGCAAGGCTTATTGCTACCTGGAGGACACTGCCAACAAGGACTTCAGCTACAGTACCGGTAAAATGAATATGTTGTGGGCAGAGGATGGCGGTATTATGCTCCCCTACGTGGAAGAAATTATGCCGGACCTGCTGGCCGGCGGGGAAGTACGGGTGATAGACAGGAGTACCAAAGCACTACAACCTGCTTACAAGATGATTGCCGAACCGGTGGATGGTAATAATTACCGGGTGTTTCGCCTGAACAGCGGCCGTGAAATTTTCAGGGAAAGCACTTTCCGCGTCGAGCAACTGACCAGGAGATAAACTACCTGATCATTAAAATAAGAAAGCAGCCACCGGGGTGACTGCTTTCTTTTGTATTTAATTCCAGTTATCTGCTAGCTATAACAGCGCCTATTCGGCATCAAAGGTAGGCTCCTGAGGTTTATCAGGACCGGCGTTGTAATTACCGCCACCACGGTTACCGTCGCGGTTGAAATCACGTCTCTCGCCGCCACCGCGTCTGTCATCACCGCCACGTCTGTCGTCACGGGGACCACGTCTGTCGCCACGATCACCGCCGCGGTCTCCACGATCTCCACGATCACGGAAGTCGCCTCTGTCGCCACGCTCGTCACGTTCTGGTCTTTCCACATAACCTTCCGGTTTAGGCATGAGCACTTTGCGGCTCAGCTTAAACTTACCGGTTTTAGGATCGGTACCAGTCAGTTTTACTTTTACTTTTTCGCCTTCTGTCAGCACACCTTCCATTGTTTCCAGGCGTTTCCAGGAAACTTCAGAGATATGGAGCAAGCCTTGTTTACCAGGCATAAACTCAACGAAAGCACCGTAAGGCATGATGGATTTTACAACGGATTCATATACTTCACCTACTTCAGGTATTGCAATGATTCCTTTCACCCATGCAACTGCTTTATCGAGACTTTCTTTCTGAGCGGAGAAGATACTTACTTCGCCGGTTTCACCAACTTCTTCGATGTTGATGGTAGTACCGGTTTCGCGTTGGATCTCCTGTATAATTTTACCACCGGGTCCGATAACAGCGCCGATAAATTCACGGTCGATGATGATCTTCTCCATGCGTGGTGCATGTGGTTTTGGTTCAGGACGTGCAGCCGGCATTACTTCGTACATGGCTTCCACGATATGCAGGCGGCCTTTCCTGGCCTGAGCCAGTGCAGAGCGCATTACATCCATGCTTAAACCATCTACTTTGATATCCATCTGGATACCCACAATACCATCGCGGGTACCGGTTACTTTAAAGTCCATGTCACCCAGGTGATCTTCATCACCGAGGATGTCGGTTAATACTGCCCATTTACCATCGGAAGCGCGGGAGATAAGACCCATTGCCACACCGGAAACGTGTTTAGGCAGGGGCACACCAGCGTCCATCAGTGCCAGTGAACCGGCACATACGGTAGCCATGGACGAAGAACCATTTGATTCGAGGATATCAGAAACCACCCTTACTGTGTAAGCGTAGTCGCTGCCTGGCATCATTTGCTTCAGGGAGCGCATGGCCAGGTTACCATGTCCTACTTCACGACGGCCGGGACCGCGCATCATTTTCACTTCACCTGTAGAGAATGGAGGGAAATTGTAGTGCAGGATAAATTTGGAATAATTGGAAACGGCTGCACTTTCGATCAGCAGTTCATCTTCCGGAGTACCCAGTGTAACGGTAGTCAGCGACTGTGTTTCACCACGGGTAAACAGGGCGGAACCGTGAGGAGAAGGCAGGATATCTGCTTCCATTGCCAGCGGACGAACCTGATCCAGTGCACGGCCATCCAGACGAACGGATTCATCCAGGATCATGTTGCGGATCACTTCCTTTTCCAGGTCATGCAGATATTCTTTTACCAGCGGCTGGTCTTCTTCCGGTAATTCACCCAGGTGTTCTTTCAGTTCAGTGCCGATGGCAGCAAACGCATCGCTGCGATCGTGCTTGGCAGAAGCTGACTTGGCTACCTGGTAAATTTTATCTTTTGCAAAAGCTTCAATTTTCGCTTTCAGTTCTTCGTTCTGATGAGGTTGTGCGTATTCACGTTTGCCGGTTACACCTTTCAGGTCACGCAGTTCTTCCTGTGCTTTAACCTGCACCTTGATCGCAGCGTGTGCTGCTTCAATAGCGAGGATCAGGTCTTCTTCCTGGCACTCTTTACTTTCACCTTCCACCATCATGATGTTCTTATCGGTAGCACCGATGATGAAGTCCATGTCGGCTTTAGCCAGTTCAGTACGGTTAGGGTTGATCACGAATTTACCATCTATGCGCGCTACGCGGCATTCGGAAATAATTTCCTGGATGGGAACGTCGGATACAGCCAGTGCAGCAGATGCAGCCAGACAGGCCAGTGCATCAGGCATTACTTCGGGATCAGATGAAATCAGGGACACCAGTACCTGTACTTCACATAAATAATTATCGGGGAACAGGGGACGCAGAGCGCGGTCAATCAAACGGGAAATAAGTACCTCGGAATCAGACAACCGGCCTTCACGCTTGAAAAAAGAACCAGGGATACGGCCGGCGGATGCAAACTTTTCCTGGTAATCAACTGTAAGGGGGAAGAAAGACTGGCCTGGTTTGGGTTCTTTATTTGCTACCACGGTGGCCAGCAATATTGAATTCCCTAAACGCACCGTAACGGCACCGTCAGCCTGACGGGCCAACTTGCCGGTTTCGATGGTCACCATACGACCGTCTCCTATATCGAATTTCACTGAAATAGGTGTCAGATTCATAATAAAGTGAGGATTAAAAATAAAATTATTCTTTTTTGATCGCTAAAGAATAACAAAAGGTATACATACAAAAAAACTATTCCCAACCATATAAGTTGGGAATAGCGCTATAATTAAGTCATGGTTATTTCCTGATACCTAACTTCTCAATGAGGGCACGGTAGCCTGTGAGGTTGGTTTTAGATAAATAGGAAAGCAAACGCTTTCTCTGGCCAACCATCTTCATCAAACCACGGTGGGTAGAAAAATCTTTTTTGTTTTGTTTCAGGTGACCGGAAATGCTGTTGATACGCTCAGTCAGCAGTGCGATTTGTGCTTCCACAGAGCCTGTATTTTTTTCGCTTCCACCAAATTCCTTAAAAATATTGGCTTTCTTTTCAACAGTTAAGTAAGACATCTTTAAAAATAATAAGTAATAATAATGTTTTTTGTCGCTATTTTTCCGGTGCAAAGGTAATTTAAAAAATAGGAATTACCAATTAACGGGAAATTTAATAATAAATGAAGGATAATGTATATCCGTAACATTTTCTTTCTCAACAACTCCTAAGAAGAAAAATTCACAGCTGCATTATCCGTTACATGCCCGTTTTCTGTACGCAATACTCTCGACGGGAATTTCTGTAATACTATGTAATCGTGTGTGGCCATCACTATGGCGGTTCCTTCACGGCAAATACGGAACAACAGCTGCATAATACCATCGGAAGTTTCCGGATCCAGGTTACCAGTGGGCTCATCCGCCAGGATCAGTTTTGGCGAATTCAGCATAGCACGGGCAATATCCACACGCTGCTGCTCTCCTCCCGATAACTCATACGGCATCTTAAAACCTTTGGTACCCAATCCCACTTTTTCCAGTACATCGTTGATCTTATTCTCCATTTCCTTAGGATCCTGCCAACCGGTAGCCCGGAGCGCAAATTTCAGGTTATCATGCACGTTGCGGTCGGTTAATAACTGAAAATCCTGGAATACCACACCCAGATTCCGGCGAAGATACGGCACTTTTTTCCAATCCATCTTCTTTAGATCAAAACCAACTACCTGTCCCGTGCCATCATTTAAAGGTAAATCTCCATACAATGTCTTTAACAAACTGGATTTCCCGGTACCGGTTTTACCAATGAGATACACAAATTCACCCTTGTTCACCGTGATATTCACATCAGCTAATATCAATGAATGGCCCTGGTATATACTGGCGTTTGTTAATTGTATGATAGGTTGTTCAGGCGTCATGTCCTTTCTGTTTTTTACGGTCTGTGCGGACAAAAATAACTAATTAAAAAATAACTCGTTGTGATAATATGTCAAATATCCATCTCTCTGAAACTAAAAAAATAGTTGTCAAACTAAACTATTAGTTATAACTTGGTTTTACAAACGAGATATATGAAACAACTCACCAAAGCAGAAGAACAGATCATGCAGGCACTCTGGGAAACCGGCCCCGCCTTCGTGAAAGATATCATAGAAGTAATGCCCGAACCCAAACCGCATTACAATACGGTGTCCACCCTTGTGAAAATACTGATTGAAAAAGGGTTCGTCGACTTTAAAGCTTACGGTAAATCACATCAGTATTTTGCCCTTGTAACCAAAGATGCTTACAGCCACAAAACAGTTAACAATATCGTGAAAGGCTATTTCGACGGCTCCTTCAGCAACATGGTTTCTTTTTTTGTGAAAGAAAAAGAACTGAGCATCGCTGAACTGGAGAAACTGGTACAAAAAATTAAAGCAGCCCAAAAACCTTAACCATGACAGTTCTGCTCACCTATCTCTCCAAAGTGATCATCTGTTCAGCCGTTTTATATGGCTACTACTATATTGCCCTGCGTAATAACCGTTTCCACCAATGGAACCGGTACTACCTGGTACTCATCACCCTGGTTTCCCTGCTCACCCCCCTCCTGCAGATTCCACTGCCAGGCCAGGCCGCCGAAACTTCCACGGTGCTGTCTTATACAACACGCATTGTGAACATCCGCGAAACCGTAATACCGGCCAACCCGGGGATCAGTTCCGGCATGGTGCTCAACATCCTGTACATCGTGGTGATAGCCTTGCTGCTGACACGAACGCTGATCAGTCTTTTCAGGATTAAAAACCTCATCCGCCGCAGCCAGGTGCAGGAAATTCCTCCTTACCGGTTTGTAAAGAACAAGGACATCAAAGCCCCTTTTTCTTTCTTTCGCTATATTTTCTGGGATCAACAAACATCATTGAATTCGCCCGAAGGGCAACAGATATTTAAACATGAACTGGTACACCTGCAGGAGAAACACAGTACGGATAAACTATTCATGGAACTGGTTACCGCGGTATGCTGGATCAACCCCTTCTTTCACCTGATAAAAAGGGAACTGGCACTGGTACATGAATTCCTGGCCGACAAAAAAGCAGCCGGGGAAGAAATAGCCGGCTACGCGCAAACCATCCTCCAGATGGCCTTTCAAAGCAAACAATTCAGTATTACAAACGACTTTTTTCATCCGCCAATAAAAAGAAGAATCCTTATGCTGACACAATTCCACACTCCCAGATTCAGTTACCTGCGACGCATCATGGTATTGCCGCTGGCTACCTTCATTTTTTGCTCCCTTGCATTTGTGGCCGATAAGCGTCCGTCCGCCATTCCGGCGCTTACCACCACTGTTGCTGCTATTCCTTCGGCCACCATCGCAGTGGATACCACACCGGTTAAAAAGGTAACTACCAGGAAAGACAACGTTTATACTTCGGTAGACCAGCCTCCCACTTTCCAGGGCGGAGAAGAAGCACTTGCAAAATATCTTTCCAAAAACACCCGGTATCCTAAAGCCGCACAGGAAAAAAACATTTCAGGTACGGTGTACGTAAATTATGTGGTAGACGAGGAAGGTAATATCACAGATGTTCGTACGGTGGGAAAAAATCCAGGCTTTGGTCTTGCTGAAGAAGCCATGCGCGTAGTAAAAGGAATGCCGCAATGGATACCCGGCAGACATCAGGGCAGGGCTGTTTCCGTACAGTTTAACCTGCCTATCCGCTTTATGCTGGATGCTGGCAAACAGACACCGAAAACCGGCGATCATACCGTCAACTTCCCGCCACCTAATGATAAAGAAGTATTCACCTTTGTAGAACAACCTCCGAAATTCCCTGGCGGTGAAGATGCCCTCGGACGGTATCTTAGTAAAAATATCCGTTATCCCGAACAGGCACAGAAAGCGAATGTAAGCGGTACCACCTTTGTGCAGTTTATTGTAAATGCAGATGGCACCATCCGTGACGTGACAACAATAGGGGCAAAGAAAGGTTACGGCCTGGAAGATGAAGCGGTAAGGGTAGTGAAAGCCATGCCGAGATGGAAACCGGGTATGCAAAATGAACGCCAGGTGGCGGTGCAGTTTAATCTTCCTATCAGGTTTAGCCTGCAAAACTAACACAACTATAAATAATCAATAAGAAAAGGCCACGGTGTAAAACCGTGGCCTTTTCTTATACCGTTTATCATCCTCAGCTCGGAATTACTTCAGGGGTACTTCGCCAATGCCTCATACCTGGGTATACCATGGATCATCCATGGACTCTTCATGCACTTCTCATGGACTCCTGATGCACTATCCATGCACTCTCCATGCACTCCCTATACACTATGACCTAATATTCAAAGGTTCCAGCCGGCGCTTTCACGGTTACTTTCTTCTCTTCTGCAGCTTCTACCCTGCCTATAATCTGTGCATCGATATTAAAACTTTTGGAAATGCTGATAATATCAGCTGCTATTACTTCCGGCACATACAGTTCCATTCTGTGCCCCATGTTAAACACCTGGTACATTTCTTTCCAGGGAGTACCGGACTGCTCCTGGATAAGACTGAACAACGGAGGTACCGGGAACAGGTTGTCTTTGATCACATGCAGTTTCTCAATGAAATGCAGCACTTTGGTTTGAGCGCCACCGCTGCAATGTACCATTCCGTGGATCTGCGGCCGGAATTGCTCCAGCACTTTTTTGATCACGGGGGCATAGGTACGGGTGGGGGATAATACCAGTTTACCTGCATCCACCGCGCCAAAGCCAGGAATATCTATTTTATCTGTCAGCGATTTTTTGCCGCTGAACACGAGTTCATAAGGAATATTGGGATCAAAGCTTTCGGGGAATTTTTCCGCTATCGCTTTGCTGAATACATCATGACGCGCGCTGGTGAGGCCATTGCTGCCCATACCACCATTGTATTCCGTTTCGTAAGTGGCTTGTCCGTAGGATGCCAGTCCTACCACCACATCGCCTGCCTGGATCCGGTCGTTGGAGATCACATCTTCGCGTTTCATGCGGCAGGTGACAGTAGAATCCACGATGATGGTGCGTACGAGGTCGCCCACATCAGCGGTTTCTCCACCGGTGGAGTAAATGCTGATACCGTGGTTCCGCAGTTCTGCCAGGATTTCTTCCGTGCCATTGATGATGGCGGCAATTACTTCACCCGGCAGCAATTGTTTGTTGCGGCCAATAGTGGAAGAAAGAAGGATATTGTCTGTAGCGCCCACACAAAGCAGGTCGTCCATGTTCATGATAATCGCGTCCTGGGCGATGCCTTTCCAGACACCCAGATCACCGGTTTCTTTCCAATAAATATAAGCCAGGGAAGATTTGGTGCCGGCGCCGTCTGCATGCATAATATTGCAATAAGCTTCGTCGCCTCCTAAAATATCAGGTACAATTTTGCAGAATGCCTTCGGGAAAAGGCCCTTGTCAATGTTTTTAATGGCATTATGCACATCTTCCTTGCCTGCTGAAACACCGCGTTTGGCGTAAATATTATTATCCACCGGGAAATAAATAAATATGTAAATAAAAAGTAAACTAAATAAAGATGCTCTTCAGGCTGCAAAAGTAACAGATTCCATGCAGAATGCCCGCCGAATGTGTTAGATTTGCACGGCGATTTTGATAGTTATTGATTTATATGCAGGTTCACAGGGACTTAGACCATTTACCGGAATTCCGTAATGCTGTTATCACGATAGGCACTTTCGACGGAGTACATGCAGGCCACCGCTTCATTATTGAGCAATTGGAGCAGGCTGCCAACACCTGCGGCGGAGAAACCGTGATCATTACCTTTGATCCGCATCCGCGGGAGGTATTACAACCCAAACCGAATAATATCCGGCTGCTGACTACCCTGCCTGAAAAAATTGCTTTGCTGGAGCGTGCCGGCATTCATCACCTGGTAGTAGTGCCTTTTACCAAAGAATTTTCTGAGATGCCTGCCCGCAGTTACCTGGAAGACTTCCTGGTAGCGCGCTTCAGGCCGCACACCATTATTATAGGCTACGACCACCGGTTTGGCCATAACCGGGAAGGCGGACTGGAACTGCTCGAAGCAGAGCAGCAGCAGTATGGCTTTACCCTGATCGAAATTCCGCAGCAGGTAGTACATGATCTTACGGTAAGTTCTACCAAAATCCGCAAAAGCCTGCAGGAAGGCGATATCCGGCTGGCCAATGAATTGCTGGATTACACCTATTTTTTAACCGGCACCGTAGTGCATGGCGATAAAATGGGCCGGCAGCTGGGTTATCCCACCGCTAATCTGCACCTCACCGACGAAAGAAAGCTGATTCCGGCTGAAGGTATTTACGCCGTAAACGCACAGCTTAGCGGCCGCAGCGAATTATTACCCGCCGTGATGAGCATCGGCTTCCGCCCTACTTTTAATGGCACCGATCTGCGTTTGGAAGTACACATCTTTGATTTTCATGAAGATATTTACGGACAGGAATTAACGGTTCATTTTGTAGCATACATCCGCTCCAACCTGAAATTTGACAATATAGATGCGCTGATAGTACAAATGGATAAGGATTCTGCGCAGGCAAAGGAGATACTGGCGAAGATTTAGAATTCTTCTCCCAGGAGTTCCGTCTTTTGCTCGTCCTTTTTGGGGGGCTTCATTAAACGAACCCCACGCCACAGAAAAAAGGCCGACGCGATTACATAAAAACACATGATCATAGCCGTATTGGTGCTCATGCTAAGATCCAACCCGATCGCTCCACGATGAACAGTAATGATGTTCATCAGCACGATTAAAGCGCAGCAGCTACTTAAAACGAAACACAGCAGGCCAAACAGCAATCTGAATATCTTCTTTACCCCAATAGCCATAAAAAACAGCAATAATTAATTAATTCATCACCTTATACATCAGCTCTTTCATCAGTTCCCCGTCTTCCACACCGCTATCGTTAATTCCTATACTCCGCAGGTTATACTGGTGTAGCAGCAAAATAGCTTTTTCAGTTCCTTCGGGGCCGTATTGACGGGCAGCATTCATATAGTCCTTTACAAAAAACGGATGAACGCCCAGCGCGGTGGCCACCTCCTTTTCTCCGCCTTTTACACTGAAAATGAGGTTTACTTTTGCGAAAAAATTATAGAGCGCCGGCAACGTCATCTGGATGGGCGCTGCTTTGGGATTGGCGGCAAAGTAAGCGATGATCCGGAATACTTTAGCCGTATTCTTCTGTCCCAGGGCGTTTTGTAGTTCAAATACATTGTATTCTTTACTGATGCCCACATACTTTTCAATATCCGCTTCGTCGATCTTTTTCTGGGCCGGAAGGTTTACCAGCAATTTATCTATTTCATTGGAGATACGGGAAAGGTCGTTACCGATATGATCTACCAGGAGGATAGCCGCTTTTTGTGAGATGGCCAGTCCGCGGCTGCTCACATAGGTTTCAACCCACGCGGGCAGCTGGTTATCATATAATTTTTTGGTAGACAGGAGTACGCCTTTTTCCTTTATGAGCTTGGCCATTTTACTCCTGCCATCTATTTTGCCCTGCTTATGCGCCACTACAAACACCGTGGAAGTAAGCGGGTTATCGATATAGGTTTCCAGTTTCAGCAGATCGCGCATGGCCTGCGCCTCTTTGAGCAGTACCACCTGTCTTTCTGCAAACATCGGGTACCTGCGGCAGGCGTTGATCACCTGGCTCCAGTCGGTATCCTTTCCATAAAGGACCGTGAGGTTAAAGCCTCTTTCTGATTCAGGTAACAGCTCATGCTCTGCATAGCTGGTCACCTGGTCAATAAAAAAGTCCTCATCTCCTTCCAGCCAGTATAATGATTTGAATTTTTGCTGCTTCCAATCCCTGATGATATCCTGGTACTCCATTACTAGAATGCTTTTGTCTATTTTTTTACGATAATAATATCTTCCTGTGTCAATGCCGGTAAACGTTTGAACTTCAGCAGCAGCTGTGCTACCGCCAGTACATCCTTCTGGCAATAGGCGGCAATACGTTCCAGGTCTTTTTCTTCCCAGTATACCTTGCCTACCATGCTGCCGTCTATATCATCTTTGGGCGTATCAATACCCATAACGGCTGTTAGAAGTTTCAGGGAAATATAATGTTTAAAGTCCCCGAAGCGCCACAGATGCAGGGTATCGAGCATGGGAATTTCCCAGGGCTTAAATCCGTGCAGCTGTAAAGGCTGTGGCAAAGATAATTGATGGATAACAGACCTCCTGCAAATAAAAGGAATATCAAATTCTTTGATGTTATGCCCGGCAAACTGGAACCGGGGGTATTTCGCATAGAATTTATTGATTAATTCTAAAAATCCTGACAGCACAACTGCTTCATCATCATTACAAAATGATTTCAGCCTTAGCTGGTACCTGTTATTTTCAAGGCTGAAGAAGCCTGCAGAAATGCACACAATTTTCCCAAATTCGGCGTAGATGCCAGCCCTGTCAGCGTATGCTGAATCTTCATTTCCGGAAACTGGCGCAGTTTTTGCAATTTTGTCACGCCAGAGCTGTTGCATGTCTTCGGATAAGTGCTCTATAGCAGGAGCCGCGGGTGTTGTTTCTATGTCCAACAGTAATAATTGATCTAACGCAATATTTGGAAGCACGATTGAAAAACAGTTTTATAGCTATTTATAAAATAGGAATATTATAAGTACTTTTGAATAACAATTTTTAACCATATAACAATAAACATAAAACTCACAACTATGACGGAGAACACTTTTAATTCACCTGCACCGGGATCACCCGGACCAGAAAAACCACGTAGCCGCAACGGTCTAATTTACGGTATTTTAATTGCAGCATTAGCCGGTACCTGGATATATATGTTGTACGATAAAAATAAATCCAACGAGCAAATTGTTCAAAAAAGCACCCAGATAGATTCGATCTCTTCGTCACGTGACGCACTGCAGCAGGAATATAATGCGGCCAATGCCCGCCTGGATGATCTGGTTTCACAGAACACCCGGATGGATAGCCTGGTTAAAACAAAAGATAAGGAAATACAGGATATGAAAGCCAGGATCTCTACTATCCTGAACAACAAAAATGCTACACAGGCGCAACTGGCGGAAGCCCGTCGTTTGATTGAGCAGCTGAAATCCAATATTGAAGGTTATTCAGAAACTATTGAACGCCTGGAAGGTGAAAAAATAGTATTGGCTGGTGAAAGAGATTATGCACGTAAAGAGCGCGACTCTGTGTCTGTGGTAAAGGACAGTCTGAATAAAAAAGTGGACCTGGGTTCCGTACTCCATGCTTCCAACATTAAACTGTTACCGATCCGTGTAAAGAATAACGGTAAAGAAGTAGAAACCAGCAAAGCAAAACGCGCTGATATGATGCGGGTTACTTTTGACCTGGACGACAACCGTATTGCACCAACCGGTGATAAAGAAATTTTTGTGGCTATTACTGCTCCGGATGGAGCGCCACTGGCTGTAGAAGCGCTTGGTTCCGGCCGTTTTACACTGGAAGATGGTACTGAAAAATTATATACTGCCAAGAAAACAGTTGCTTATACTACTGGTCAGAAACAAACCGTAAGCATGGACTGGAAACAGAACTCCGATTTCAAGGTAGGCGATTATGCCGTTGAAATCTATCACAATGGTTTCAAAATAGGACAAGGTAAAGTAACACTGAAAAAAGGCGGCTTGTTTTAGTAACAATCAGCATTCAGGATAAAGTCGATGGCCGGAGTAAAGATTATTCTTTTACTCCGGCCATTCGCTTTTGTGGCGGTTTTATAGCGGATTCATGGTATTTTTTTCGCTTATCTCATTTGTTAATGATTAGTTATTGACAAAAAGATATATATAAAAATAAAATTAAATTAACGTTCTTTGCTGCACAATTAAAGATAGCCGGAGGCCACTGCACTCCCCTGACCAATGCTTAAGAAGAAGAATTTGACAGGCATATGATGCCGGTTTAGCCCGTGATTCATTCCTTAACATCGTCTTATGTGCGCCTTTTGTTATTATTGGATAAGATCAGAAGCCCAATTAAAACCGAAGCATGGAAGACATGAATAAAATAGTGTACGTTGTAGATGATGATGAAATATTTCATTTTATCATCAAAAAAATGTTGGGGCACCAAAGCAATCACCTGATAGTTACCTCTTTTCTCTGTGCAGAAGAGGCCCTGGAGCAGCTTTCCACTACCCCGCAAACTACCTTACCCTCTCTTATCATTCTTGATATGAATATGCAGCGAATGAATGGCTGGGATTTTATTGAGGCCTACAGAGGATTGAAAACCTCTCTGAAAAATACCATCCCGATTATAATGTGTTCTTCCTCTGTGGATGTACGCGACATGCAAAAAGTGCAGCATACGCCGGAGCTGATGGCGTACATTACAAAGCCGCTCGATAAAAATAAATTAAAAGTAATAGAGGAGTATCTGTAAGATATAAAACACCATTAAAAAAAGAAGCGAATGATCGGCAGACCATTCGCTTCAATTATTTCAGTTATCTTTCTTTTACGCTAAAACCGCGCTGCCGTACATTTCTTCACGCAGTGCTTTCACACGCTCATCTGCCAGGTACTCATCAAAGGTCATCAGCCTGTCGATAATGCCTTTAGGCGTCAGCTCAATAATACGGTTCGCTACTGATTGCATGAAGGTATGGTCATGGGTAGTGAACAACACCACGCCTTTGTAGTTGATCATACTTTCGTTGAAAGACTGGATAGATTCCAGATCCAGGTGGTTGGTAGGCTCATCAAGTATCAGCACATTGGGATCCTGCAGCATCATGCGGCTGATCATGCAACGTACTTTTTCACCACCACTCAGCACCGAAGTTTTCTTCATGATCTCATCTCCGCCGAATAACATCTTACCCAGGAATCCACGCAGGAAAGGCTCATCCACATCTGTTACGTGTGGTGGTACGTATTGACGCAGCCAATCCATCAGGTTCAGGTCTTTATTGGTAAAGAACGCGGAGTTGTCGTTTGGCAGGTAGGCACTGGTAACAGTGGTACCCCATTCAAACTTGCCACCGTCGGCTTTTGCTTCATTGTTGATCACTTCAAAGAAAGTAGTGAGGGCCAGGTGATCTTTAGACAGGAATGCGATCTTATCTCCCTTGTTAACGGAGAACGTAACATCTGTAAAGAGTTTGCGGCCATCCACCAGTTTTTCCAGTTTTTCTATGTTCAGGATCTGGTTACCTACTTCACGCTGTTGCTTGAAGATGATACCCGGATACTTACGGTTAGAAGGCTGGATATCTTCCACCACCAGTTTTTCGAGGGCTTTCTTACGGGAAGTAGCCTGCTTACTTTTGGAGGCGTTGGCGCTAAACCGGGCGATAAAGTCCATGAGGTCTTTACGCTTATCTTCCATTTTCTTGTTCTTGTCTGCCATCTGGCGGGCCATCAACTGGGATGATTCGTACCAGAAGGTATAGTTACCACTGAAGATCTGGATTTTTGCACGGTCCACATCTGCCACATGCGTACATACGGCATCCAGGAAGTGACGGTCGTGGGATACCACGATCACAATATTTTCGTAGTCGGCCAGGAAGTTTTCCAGCCAGCCAATGGTTTCCACGTCAAGGTCATTCGTAGGCTCATCCAGCAGCAGGATATCAGGATTACCGAACAGCGCCTGTGCAAGCAGTACCCGCACTTTAAGGCTACCGGCAATATCTTTCATGAGCACTCCATGCATTTCTTCCTTCACACCCAGATCGCTCAGCAGTACTCCTGCATCACTTTCTGCGGTATAACCACCCATTTCGCCATACTCAGCCTCCAGTTCGCCTGCGCGCATACCGTCTTCTTCGGTAAAATCTTCCTTGGCGTAAATAGTGTCCCTTTCGTGCGCTATTTCCCAAAGCTTCTTATTACCCATCAATACGGCATTCAGTACGGTAACCTCATCAAACCCAAAGTGGTTCTGCGTGAGCACGCTCATGCGCTCACCGGGGGTGATTTCCACAGTACCTTTATTCGGTTCTATTTCACCGGACAATATCTTCAGAAAAGTAGACTTACCTGCTCCATTGGCCCCAATCACACCATAACAGTTCCCTTTTGTGAAATTGAGGTTTACTTCGTCAAACAATACTCTCTTACCAAAAGAGAGCGTTACGTTTTTAACACTGATCATGCTGGCTATGTAAATTTTGAAGCTGCGAAGGTACAGATTTTATGCGGGGTTTCCAAGAAGACGTCCTGCCAGGCATATCAATAAAAAGTACTCGTTAACCCATTCATCATGAAAGGGTTGTCTGCATTTATCCTTTCTATGCGTATCTTTAGCGCATAAAAATGGAACCGCATGACAGCATATAACGAGATATTTGAGAACAACAAACGTTGGGTAGCTTCCAAAGTGGCCACAGACACGGAGTTTTTCGAAAAAATGGCCGACTCCCAGAAACCGGACTATCTGTATATCGGTTGTAGCGACAGCCGCGTTCCCACCAATGAAATCATGGGACTCGAAGCAGGTGAAGTTTTTGTACACCGCAATATTGCCAACCTTGTTCCCAATACCGACCTCAACGTAATGGGCGTTATCAATTATGCGGTAGTACACCTGGAAGTAAAACATATCATTGTATGCGGGCATTACAACTGCGGCGGCGTAAAGGCAGCTATGCAGGCGAAAGATCTAGGCATCCTGAATCCCTGGCTGCGCAACATCCGCGATGTTTACCGCCTGCACATGGATGAACTCAACGCTATCACCGACGAACATGCACGGTATAACCGCCTGGTTGAACTCAATACCCAGGAACAATGTATTAACGTAATCAAAACCGCAGCGGTACAGAAGTCATATGTAGGAAAAGGATTCCCTACCGTACACGGCTGGGTGTATGACCTGAAAAACGGCATGCTGAAAGACCTGGAAATTGATTTCGAAGGCGTACTGCACGAAATTCAAAAGATCTATGACTTAACAGGTTCCGGCCTGATGCAAAAAGATACCGAATAATCATGGGTCCGATCGGCATATTCGACTCCGGCTACGGCGGATTAACCGTACTCAGGGAAATAGTAGCGGAACTCCCGCAGTACGATTACATCTACCTGGGCGACAATGCCCGTGCGCCCTATGGCAACCGCGGCTTTGATACCATTCACGCCTATACGCTGGAATGTGTACAAAAACTGTTTGCAATGGGTTGCCCGCTGGTGATCCTGGCCTGTAACACTGCTTCTGCCAAAGCGCTGCGCACCATCCAGCAGAAAGATCTGCCCAATATAGCTCCTGACAACCGGGTACTGGGCGTGATCCGTCCTACGTCTGAAATGGTGGGCACCATCACGCAAACCGGTGAAGTAGGTATACTCGCCACCAATGGTACGGTATCATCTGAATCCTACCCGCTGGAAATCCATAAGTTTTTCCCGCATGTAAAAACACATCAGCTGGCCTGCCCCATGTGGGTACCGCTGATTGAAAATAACGAACATGAAAGCGAAGGAGCAGACTACTTTGTAAAGGAATACCTGGATAAGATATTATTGGGCTCACCAGGTATCGATACCCTGGTACTCGGTTGCACTCACTATCCCCTGCTGATGAAAAAGATCAAACAGTTTTTACCAGGCGGTATTACTGTTTTGTCGCAGGGCAAAATTGTGGCGCACAGCCTGAAAGACTACCTGAAACGTCATCCTGAAATGGAAAGCAGGCTGAGTAAGCAACAGCAGCGTAGCTTTTATACAACAGATGATCCCGGAATTTTTGATAAGATGGCGGAGATCTTTTACGGGCAAACAGTAACGTCTGCAAAAATGCTCACCAAATAAAAAAAGCCTGCCGGCATCATGTACCGGCAGGCTTTTAATTTTTTTATATCCTTCCTTACTTCCCTTCAAGCTTCAGCAGGAATGAATACTCCAACGCCACTTCCTCCAGCGCTTTAAACCTTCCGGAGGCGCCACCGTGGCCGGCTTCCATATTGGTATGCAACAGCAGTAAATGATGATCTGTTTTCATTTCCCTTAATTTCGCCACCCATTTTGCCGGCTCCCAGTATTGTACCTGTGAATCGTGCAGCCCGGTGGTTACCAGCATATTCGGATACGCCTTATGCTCCACGTTATCGTAAGGAGAATAGGACTTCATATAATCGTACGAGTCTTTGTTTTTTGGATTGCCCCACTCATCAAACTCACCAGTGGTAAGCGGAATACTTTCATCGAGCATGGTGGTAACCACATCCACAAAAGGTACCTGTGCCACGATGCCATTGAACAAGGTAGGCTCCATATTAGCTACAGCCCCCATCAGCAGACCGCCTGCACTGCCTCCCATTGCATAAAGATGCGCGGTATCCGTGTAATGTTGCTGTATCAGGAAATTGGCGCAGGCAATGAAATCGGTAAAGGTGTTTTTCTTTTTAAACATCTTGCCATCTTCATACCATTGCCGTCCCATTTCCTGGCCTCCGCGGATATGCGCGATCGCAAAAGCAAAACCACGATCCAGTAAACTTAACCGGGTAGAACTGAAAGTGGCATCCATGCTGTTGCCGTAAGAACCATAACCATACAGCAATAACGGCCCCTTGCCATTTTTCTCAAACGTTTTCTTATATACAATAGACACCGGAATTTTAGTACCGTCTGTGGCGGTGGCAAACAACCGCTCTGTTGCATAATCTTTCGGATCATAGCCGCCAAGTACTTCCTGCTGACGCTTCAGTTCATTGGCGCCCGTTTCCATATTGTAATCATACACCGAGTTGGGTGTGATCATGGAAGTATAGTTATACCGCAGTTCCTTGCTGTCCATTTCCGGGTTGCTGCTTACGGAAGCAGTATACGCTGCTTCTGAAAATGGCAGGTACTTTTCCGTGTGGGTTTTATCATTGATGATCCGGATATGGGTTAAACCGCCCTTTCTTTCTTCCAATACCGTAAACTCTTTAAACAGCTCCACTCCTTCCAGCAATACATCGCTGCGGTTAGGGATCAGTTCTTTCCAGTTTTCACGGGAAGTTTTATCCAGCACGGTTTCCATCAGGCGGAAGTTGAGCGCGTTCCAGTTGGTGGTGATGTAGAATTTATCATCACGGTGATCCACATGGTACAGCATATCTTTTTCACGCGGTTGGAAAATGCGGAATGCTTCGTTGGGTTTAGCCGCATCCAGTATCCTGCTTTCGGACGATAAAGTGCTTTCGCTGTTGATGATAATATACTTGCCGGATTTTGTTTTAGATACATCCACATCAAACGTTTCATCTGCTTCGTGATACACTTCTTTGTCGGCTGCAACGCCCAGTGAATGCCGCATGATACGATCGGCCCGGAGGGTAACGGTATCTTTGCGGGAGTAGAACAAGGTTTTGTTATCACTGGCCCAGGTGCTGCCGGCGGTGGTTTCATGAATTTCATCCGTGAGCAGTTCGTTTGTTTCCAGGTTTTTGATCCGGATGGTATAACGTCTGCGGCTGACGGTATCTATTCCGTAGGCGAGTAATTTTGCATCGGGGCTTACACTCAGGCCGGCCACGTGGCAATAGGCATGGCCTGCAGCCAGTTCATTCACGTTCAGCATTACCTCTTCAGGTGCTTCCAGGCTGCCTTTTTTACGGCAATGCACCGGGTATTCCTTTCCTTCTTCATAACGGGTATAGTAGTAATAACCGTTTTTAAGATAGGGCACACTCATGTCTGTTTCCTTGATCCGGGATTTCATCTCGGTAAAGAGTTTTTCGCGGAGCTTTTTTTCGGGCGACAGGATCGTGTCGAGGTAAGCGTTTTCTGCGTTCAGCCAGGCCAGTACTTTCGGATTTTCCCGGTCATTCATCCAGTAGTAATTATCGATCCGTTTGTCGCCGTGGATGCTGAGTTCTTTAGCTATCTTTTCTGCTACCGGAGGTTTTATATCAGCCTGGTCGTTCATAGTATTTTTCTTTTGATTACAAGACAAAAGCACCGTTCCCAAAAGCAACCAACAATTACCCTGGAAGTTTTTAAACATAGGAGATAGATTTAAATAGTAAGGTTTTAACTCAAAAGCATTACAAATTACGAATTCTCCCTACACTATTTTCATATTTACCGGGTCCCAGTTGATCAGTTTTTTGCTGAAGTAACTTTCATTTGTAACCAGGGCTGGTCCTGCGGCGCGAAGACCGAATACGGCGTCTTCCACCACGGGCTTACCGGAGCGCATGGATTCAAAGAAATTGGTGAAATGTTCCAGCCGGTCATCGTATCCTTTGGGAGGAGCATAGGAGTTGGATGTTTCGATGGCATTGCGTTTATCTGCCGGGTATTTGGCATTATACTCTTTCACATATTGCGCTTGTTGTGCTTTGGTGAAAGTGTTATAAGTGTCCCAGCCGCCATAACCTGGCGCTTCGGGCAGTTTGTGTTTTTTGATTTTAAAGTCGTTCCAACCCAGTTCCAGTACACCTTCGGTGCCAATAAAACGGGTATATTCCCCACCGCCGCTGCCGTCGGCGAAATTCACGCGGAGTGTCATCTGGAAGGCGGGATGTTCTTTTGTTTCGGGATAGTCAAAAATAGCTACTACCACATCCGGCACATCGCGGCCATCTTTCCATTGTACCAGGTTGCCACTGGCATAAATCGACGTGGGGCCAAGCGATCCGGTAATAAAATGCAGGCCGGAGATCAGGTGTACAAAGAGGTCACCTGGTATACCGGTGCCATACGCGCGGTAATTACGCCAGCGGAAAAAACGCACCGGGTCGAAAGGCACCTTGAAGGTATCTTTCAGGAAGGTATCGAAATCCACGGTAGCTGGGGATGCATCCGGCGGGATGGAATATTGCCAGGCGCCGAGTGCGCTGTGGCGGTCCATCCGGGCTTCCACTACATTCAGCCGTCCTATTTCACCGGCCTGGTAACGTTTACGCGCCTCCGCAAGCGCTACGCTGCTCACGCGCTGGCTACCCACCTGGAAAACGGCCTTGGTGCGTTGTTGTGCGGCAATTACTTTATGGCCTTCTTCTATCTGCTGTACCATCGGCTTTTCGCAATACACCGCTTTACCGGCTTCCATTGCAGCGATGGCAATCGTATCGTGCCAGTGATCGGGCGTAGCTACAATAATGGCGTCTATATCTTTTCGTTTGAGTAATTCGCGGTAGTCGCGGGTGGTG
This sequence comes from Chitinophaga sp. RCC_12, assembly GCF_041360695.1. NCBI lineage: Bacteria > Pseudomonadati > Bacteroidota > Chitinophagia > Chitinophagales > Chitinophagaceae > Chitinophaga > Chitinophaga sp. RCC_12. The sequence goes on along the minus strand of NZ_JBFUPS010000010.1, from coordinate 298,899 downwards.
TATACCTGCGGACCAAACACTTCCTTCACTTTGTCGAGGTGACCGGTGTACAGGTCGGCGGCGCCCACAAATTCCACTCCCGGCACTTTGATAGCAGTTTCCACATCTCCGAATCCCATAATACCCATTCCTACGCACGCGATACGGATTTTGTCGCTGGGAGCGATCCTTTTTTCGGGCTGCAGGATTTCTACGTGTTCCTTTTCATTTGCGAGGGCCGCCAGCTGGCCAATTCCGAGCAGTGCGGCGGTGCTGCCGATGTGTTTGATAAACTTTCTGCGTGATTGTTCTGACATATGTTCTCTGTTTTACATTTCGTGGAAAAAACACATGATAGTAAAAAAATTTAGAAAGATAAAGTTGGATGGATGAGCGGGGGGAGCGGAGGTTGTCTTTCTCAGGATTACGCTGATTATGCTGATTTGGGGGATTTTATTTTTTTGGATTTTGTAAATGATTAAAAAAGTTTGGGGAGATAATAGCGGTTTTGGATTTTTTTGGAAGATTTTTAGTTTTTAGGAGAGATAAAAAGAAAGGAGATAAGAATGAACAAGCCATTCTTATCTCCTTAATATATTAAAAGAAAAAAATCAAGGTAATCAGCTTAATCAGTGTAATCCTGAGTAAGACAAACTTCGCTTATTAAAAGAAAAAAATCAAGGTAATCAGCTTAATCAGCGTAATCCTGAGTAAGACAAACTCCGCGCGCGTTTATTTCTCAGAAGAAAATCCTGCTCCAATGAACTCCCGGTTGAGGCGGGCGATATTGGTGAGGGAAATTTCCTTCGGGCATTCTGCTTCGCAGGCGCCGGTGTTGGTACAGCTGCCGAAGCCTTCCTTATCCATTTGCGCTACCATGTTGAGGGCGCGGGTTGTTCTTTCAGGCTGACCCTGTGGCAGCAATGCCAGCTGGGATACTTTGGCTGATACGAACAGCATGGCGGAAGAGTTCTTACAGGCGGCTACGCAGGCGCCGCAACCGATACAGGCAGCAGCTGCGAAAGCCAGGTCGGCTTTGTTTTTGTCTACCGGTAAACAGTTCGCATCCTGTGCGTTACCTGTGTTTACGGAAATATAACCACCTGCTTCAATGATGCGGTCGAAAGCAGATCTGTCTACTGTCAGATCTTTAATTACCGGGAATGCGCCTGCTCTCCAGGGTTCTACCGTAATGGTATCGCCATCTTTGAAAGCGCGCATGTGCAGCTGGCAGGTAGTAGTACCATCCCACGGACCGTGTGCGCGGCCGTTGATATGCATGGAGCACATACCGCAGATACCTTCGCGGCAATCGTGGTCAAATGCTATTGGTTCTTTGCCTTCATTGATCAGCTCTTCATTCACTACATCAAACATTTCCAGGAAAGACATTTCAGAAGAAATGTTTTTTGCCTGTAAAGTTTCAAATCTACCCTGATCGTTTTTGTTTTTCTGCCTCCACACTTTTAATGTGAGGTTCATGTTATAATGTTCCATATACCTTGGACAATTATTTGATTTATAATCCTGGCTAACCGTTAAACGGTTTACCAATAACCATTATTTGTAGCTACGCTGTGTTGGTTTACATTCAACGAATTCCAGCGGTTCTTTGTGCAGTTCGTACTGGCCATCGCCTTTGTATTCCCATGCAGATACGTAGCTGAAGTTTTCGTCGTCACGTTTGGCTTCTCCTTCCTCTGTTTGTGATTCTTCGCGGAAGTGGCCACCACACGATTCGCGGCGGTTCAGTGCATCGATACACATTAATTCGCCCAGCTCCAGGAAGTCGGCCACACGACCGGCTTTTTCCAGTTCGGGATTGAACTCATTGGCTTCGCCGGGAACACGCACATCTCTCCAGAACTCCGCACGCAGCGCTTTGATTTCTTCGATCGCTTCTTTCAGGCCCTGTTCATTACGCGCCATACCACATTTGTCCCACATGATTTTACCAAGTTTCTTGTGGAAGAAATCGACTGATTTGGTGCCTTTGATGTTGATGAGCTTATTAACGGTTTCCCTTACTTTATTTTCTGCTTCCACGAAAGCGGGATGGTCGGTAGGGATTGCCTTTGTGCGGATTTCATCTGCGAGGTAGTTACCTACTGTGTAAGGAATCACGAAGTAGCCGTCGGCCAGGCCCTGCATCAGTGCAGATGCACCCAGGCGGTTAGCGCCGTGATCGGAGAAGTTTGCTTCTCCCAGGGAATATAATCCTGGAACGGTGGTACCCAGTTCATAATCCACCCAGAGGCCACCCATTGTGTAGTGTACTGCAGGATAGATACGCATGGGCAGTTCGTAAGGATTTTCACCGGTGATTTTGGCGTACATGTCGAACAGGTTACCATATTTCTCGGCTACTACTTCTTTACCCAGTTTAATCACTTCTTCTTTGGAAACATTGGAGAGCTGGCGTTTGCCCACTTCAATATTACCATAACGTTCGATGGCTGCGGCAAAGTCGAGATATACTGCCTGTTTGGAAGTACCTACGCCATAACCGGCATCGCATCTTTCTTTTGCTGCACGGGAGGCCACGTCGCGGGGAACGAGGTTACCGAATGCAGGATATCTTCTTTCCAGGTAGTAATCCCTTTCGTCTTCAGGAATGTCGCTGGCTTTGCGGGTATCGTTTTGTTTTTTAGGCACCCAGATACGACCATCATTACGCAGTGATTCTGACATGAGGGTCAGTTTCGACTGGTGATCGCCGGAAACCGGGATACAGGTAGGGTGGATCTGTGTAAAGCAGGGGTTAGCGAAGTAAGCGCCGTTTTTAGTTGCTTTCCAGGCGGCGGTTACGTTAGAACCCATGGCGTTGGTAGACAGGTAGAATACGTTGCCATAACCACCGCTGCAGATCAGTACGGCATGACCGAAATGGCGTTCCAGTTCGCCGGTGATCAGGTCGCGTGCAATGATACCGCGTGCTTTACCATCGATTTTCACGATGTCGAGCATTTCGTGGCGGTTGTACATTTTCACGTTGCCGAGTGCTACCTGGCGTTCCAGTGCGGAGTAGGCGCCGAGGAGCAGCTGCTGACCGGTTTGACCGGCGGCATAAAAAGTACGCTGTACCTGTGTACCACCGAAAGAGCGGTTACTTAACAGGCCACCGTATTCACGTGCAAAGGGAACACCCTGTGCCACGCACTGATCTATAATATTACCGCTCACTTCTGCCAAACGGTGTACGTTCGCTTCGCGGGCGCGGTAGTCACCACCTTTTACTGTGTCGTAGAACAAGCGGAAAACAGAGTCACCGTCATTCTGATAATTTTTGGCCGCATTGATACCACCCTGGGCAGCAATACTGTGTGCGCGGCGCGGACTATCCTGAAAGCAGAATGCTTTTACTTTATATCCCAACTCTCCTAATGAAGCCGCTGCTGAAGCGCCGGCCAAACCAGTACCAATAATGATCACTTCCAGGTTGCGCTTATTGGCAGGGTTCACCAGTTTACAGTGTCCTTTATAGTCTTCCCATTTGGAATTTAATGGTCCGGCAGGAATTTTTGCGTCAAACATATATCCTTACTTTACAGAATTATTTGAAATAGATTACAACGGGGATGATAGCAAAACCGACAGGAATTGCGATACCAAACAACCATATGCCAATGAAGCTGAGTAAGCCGTTGTATTTTTTATGATTTAAACCAAAGGTCTGACAGGCGCTTTTAAAGCCGTGGATCAGGTGGAAAGACAAACCGATCATTCCGATCACGTATAATGCAACCAACCAGCCGTTCTTAAAGGTATCATAAGATAAAGCGTACAGGTCTTTCAACGGTTCAATGCTGCCTTCATAAGTACGGGTGGGCATTTCCGCATAGTGGAATTGTCCCCAGAAATTAACCAGGTGGATAACAATGAAGATGAAGAGAATACTTCCCATAATGGCCATCTGACGACTGAACCAGGAAGATGTCTGATTACCCGGGTTGATGGTATATTTCACCGGACGGGCTGCTCTGTTGCTGAATGTGAGCTGGAGCGCAATGATGGCGTGCAGCAGTATCACAATTTTCAGCCCCCAGGCAATAAACTGAATCAGGCTGTTGTGTCCCATAAACGCAGCATATGCGTTAAAGGCCTTGCCTTCGTCGTTGTACAACAGCTGGAAATTACCTGCCAGATGTACAATAACAAAACTGCAAAGAAACAAGCCGGTAGCACCTACCAATAACTTCTTACCGATAGAGGTATTAAAAAACTGTGACCACTTCATAAGTAAAATTCTAAGCTTCCTAGTATAAAAAGATGTTTGAAATGTCGGGCAAATTTAACGCAGGAAAAATAAAAACCAAATGATATTTATCAGGTTTTTATACGCATATATTATTATTCACATGCACTATGTATTCATAATCATACAAACACGCATAATATCTTTCATTTTGTAATGAAAATTAATATTATTCCAGCCGTTTTAACATGATATTATCCACCATATTGAACAGGTGTAATGGTTGATATGTACGCCATTTATCGTCGTCGAGCAGGTGAACATAGTAGTGCAGACGGGCTCTTTCAAACTCTTCACGGGTTTGTACCGGCATGTTCAGGCTTACGATCCAGCCGCCTTCATCGCGGATATCTTCCCACCATTCTTCATAATAACAATCATCAGAAGAATGGAAGTTCATCACATTTTCCGTGATGAGGATATATTTTGTGATGCCTTGGGCGATGAGGGTATCGATGATGTTACGCTTCATGGTCATGATGTCGTTATCAATGGCATCATTCCATTCTCCCAGTAATTCTATGATAGCGAAGTTAAACTGGTAATCGATGAAGAGGATTTTCATGTACAGGTTGCGTGAGCCAAATTCATCCCATTGTGGATGTATATAATAGTTATACACCGAATTGGAATATTCAAACTCACTGTATTCCCTTCCATAAAAGGGAGAGTACTCATCTTCTTCGGCGGTGTACAAATGCCGCCAGTTGTAATATGGCTCTATGTTGTGCATACCTGGTTTATGGGTGCAAAGGTTTTTTAAATCATTTTCCGGTGAAGTCGTCCACCGCTTTTTTCACGCTGCCGGCCTTTAACAGCAGTTGTTGCGCCTGTTCATAATCGGTAAGCGATAATTGTTCCATCAGCATTTTCACGCCCCGGTCCACCAGTTTTTCGTTACTGAGCTGCATGTTCACCATTTTGTTATCTTCCACCCTGCCGAGCTGGATCATCACGGCTGTAGACAGCATGTTCAGTACCAGTTTCTGCGCAGTGCCGCTTTTCAGGCGTGTGCTGCCCGTTACAAACTCCGGTCCTACCACTACCTCCACGGGGAAATCGGCTGCCGCAGATACCGGCGTATCCGGGTTACAGCTGATGCTGCCCGTAACGATACCGTGCTTGCGGCATTCGTTGAGCGCGCCTATTACATAAGGCGTGGTACCGCTGGCAGCGATGCCCACTACCACATCTTTACCGGTGATATTGTATGCCTGCAGATCTTCCCAGCCCTGCGTGCGGCTGTCTTCCGCAAACTCCACGGCTTTGCGTATGGCCGTATCGCCGCCGGCAATCAATCCTACTACCAGGCCTTGCGGCACGCCAAAAGTAGGCGGGCATTCGGAGGCGTCTACCACACCTAAACGGCCGCTGGTACCGGCGCCCATATAAAAGAGGCGGCCACCTGCCAGCATTTTATCGGCTACGGCTGTTACCAGTTTTTCTATTTGCGGGATGGCTTTTTCCACGGCTAACGGAACGGTCTGATCCTCTTTGTTCATATTGGTCAGCAGTTCCTGCACGCTCATCTTTTCAAGGTGACGATAGTGTGAGGCCTGTTCCGTTACTTTTACAAATGACATATTGAATGCTTAAAAATGATTAACGATGATATTCCAGCAAGCCTTCCATGGGCGTGCGCAGCACTTTGCCCATAGGCAATTCATACAGTTCACACAATTCGCTGATGATGTCGCGGAAGTGCCAGGCAACACCACCGGTAAAATGCAGTGCCGTGGTCCAGCTTTCCCGGTATTTATAAATATGATTAAAGAAGAAGTCGTTCAGCCCGTCTTCCAGGATGTTCTGGATCATATAATGCTCGCGGTTTTCCGACAGGAACTCTGTAAACCCTGCCAGGTAGCGGTTGGCTAACGGCTTCCGGTATACGCTTTCCAGGATCTCATCTTTATTGGTATGGTACTTATATTCAAAGCGGGCGTGCAGGTCGTCATCAAAACTATGATAGAGGTAATACTGCAGCACCTTACGCCCGAGGTAGGCGCCACTGCCTTCATCACCCAGGATAAAGCCCAGGCCCGGATTATTTTTCACCACTTCCTTACCATCATAGTAACAGGAATTGGAGCCGGTACCCAAAATGCTTACTACCCCTCCCTGCGTGCCGCAAAGTGCGCGGGCTGCGCCCATGAGGTCGTGCTGCACATCAAATGCAGCCGCCGGCCATACTGCCTTTATTGCATCGGATACCAGTTGCAGGTTCTTGGGTTGCGACAGGCCTGTTCCATAAAAGTATACGTCCGTTACCGGTTGGCCGGCAGGTAACTGGGGAACCAGTTCCGTTTCGAAGATGGCCTTGATCTGCTCCGCAGATTGAAAATACGGGCTCACACCCTGCGTTTTCAATACCAGCGGTTCCGCCGCGCCCAGCAAGCCCCATTCCGTCTTCGTAGATCCGCTGTCTGCTATTAACTTTATTCCAGCACCCATATCCGGTTATTTATGAAATTTAAGAATCCTAAAAGTTTGCACCCGATTTATGCTATTTTTGTCACAATTTAAACAAAAGGGGTTCATAAAAACAAATGGCCCCTTTAAGTTTAGGTGATGATGATACATGTATGCAGCAGATTGCTTTCCGCCAGGTGCTTTTGCTACATGGATATAAAGATTGGTCATATAAATTAGCGGGATAATAATCTGATTATGTCTAACAGGAAGTTGAATGTTTTTTTACCTCTTCTCTTTGCAGTTGTATTAGCCCTGGGAATGTTCCTCGGACATAAAATGCCTGGATCGAACAACGGAGGGGCGACTGTATTTTTTACCAAACCCAACAGGGGCCCGTTGCAGGAAGTAATGGACCTGATCAAAGCGAAATATGTAGATTCACTCAATACAGACGATTTACAGCAGGAAGCGATAGAAGGATTATTAACCCACCTGGACCCTCACTCCATATATATACCTCCTTCCGAACTGCAACGGGTGAATGAAGATATGGAAGGTAACTTTGAAGGGATCGGGGTAGAATTCAATATCACGGCAGATACAGTGAACGTGGTGAGTGTGCTGAGCGGCGGACCGTCTGAAACTGCGGGTGTGCAAACCGGCGATAAGATCCTGAAAGTGAACGACAGCCTCGTAGCCGGCAACAGCATTACTCCTGAAAAGATCCGCAAACTGCTGAGAGGCCCCGCAGGTTCTACTGTGAATACCATTGTATTGAGACAGGATAAAAAGATTACCATTCCCATCAAAAGAGGCGTTATTCCTTTGTATAGTGTAGACGCCAGCTACATGGCAGCTCCCGGTGTAGGTTATATCAAGATCAGTAAATTCTCCGCTACCACCTACGATGAGTTTATGAAAGCTATCCGTCAGCTGGAAAAACAAGGCATGGAGAAACTGGTCATTGACCTCAGGCAGAACCCCGGCGGCTACCTGGATGCAGCTACCCGCATAGCCGATGAACTCATCGACGACCAGAAACTGATTGTATATACGAAGGGAAAAGATTTCCCGCGTACGGATTATAAAACGAAACGACCGGGTCTTTTTGAAAGAGGCGCCCTCGCGGTACTTACTGATGAAGGCTCTGCATCCGCCAGCGAAATTCTTGCCGGCGCCATACAGGACTGGGACCGTGGCACCGTTATTGGCCGCCGCACCTTTGGTAAAGGCCTGGTACAGGAACAATATGACCTGGACAACGGAGGCGCTTTGCGTCTTACCGTAGCCCGCTACTACATCCCTTCTGGCAGAAGTATTCAGAAACCCTACGGAAAAGGACATGATGATTATGATGACGACATCATTGAACGTTACCACCATGGCGAAATGGTAAACAAAGACAGTATCAAAATTATAGATACTGTACTTTATAAAACAGCAGCGGGCCGCCCGGTTTACGGCGGTGGCGGTATTACGCCGGATATTTTCATTCCGTTTGATACCTCCCGCTTTACGCCTACTTTAACAGCCATTTATACCCGCAATACGTTTAGCAATTTTGCGTATCAATATTATACCACGCACCGGGAAACCTTCAAGTCCTATAAGAATGCAGAAGCTTTCACCAAAAACTTCCAGACCACACCGGAACTGATCAGCGACTTTAAAGCGTACGCCCAAAAAGACAGCGTACCTGGCCTGGATCATCTTACTGCCCGTGACGAAACAGAAATCCGTACAAGGCTCAAAGCCATGCTGGCCCGCCAGCTGTACAGAACAGAAGGTTTCTACGAAGCCATTAACGCCGAAGACCCTATGGTAAAGAAAGCCCTCGAAGTAGTGGGCAAGGAAAAAGGCGCGTCGGCGGAGTGACGGATCGCCTTCGGCGATTTTAAATTGTCTTGGGCACTGATTACGCTGATTATACTGATTATTCGGATTTGATCATATTTGATTTTTAAAGATTAAGGGAGATAGAAGTGAATACTCACTTTTATCTCCCTTAGTTATTTATAAAAAATCTGAAAATCAAATTTGATTCTAAAGATTAAGGGAGATAAAAGTGAGTATTCACCTCTATCTCCCTTAGTTAGTTATTTATAAAAAAATCTTACTAAAATCAAAAGAATAAAAATCAAGCCAATCAGTATAATCAGCGTAATCAGTGCCCAAGACAATTTAAAATCGCCGAAGGCGATGAAGGGATCTACTGGTTCTTACGCTGCATCTTAGGCAATGACTGAACGATCAGGTCGTTCATTACATTCACCGCTTCATCGAGATAGATGTCTTTGGTTCTGATCCTGATCCAGTCCTTGTTACGGGCTATCTTGGAAGAGTCGCTGCCAAATTTCTCCATGTCGGATTTGATGTTGACGATATTGAGTTCTTTTACTTTATCGTTTACTGCGTCATATTTCTTGAGTGCAGCGGTGTTTGTTTTTTGTTCTGTTTTGTAAGTCTGCAGGTTCAGGGAATAGGTTTCCTGTTTTTCCAGCTTCTTTAAAGTGTTCAGGTTTTCATTGAGCAGTTTAAAGGCTGGGCTGGTGGCCATTCTTTTTTCGCTGTTCTTTTTCAGTGATTCTGCATTTACCGGGTTATACCATGCGGTGAAGCTTGCGCGGGGGATTTCGTCCCATGCCAGTGCATCAGAATCTTTGCGTTCAGCTATTTCGTAGTATGGATCCGGCAGTACAATATCGGAAGCCACACCTTTCAGCTGGGTAGAGCCGCCATCGGCACGGTAGAATTTCTGCTGGGTAAGTTTCAGGGCGCCGAGGCTGCCACCGTCTTTAACAGGGTAGAAATCATCCAGGTTGAAGAGGCGCTGTACGGTACCTTTACCGAATGTTTGGGTGCTGCCGATGATAACGGCGCGTTTGTAATCCTGCATGGCTGCGGCCATAATTTCGGAGGCGGAGGCGCTGTATTCATTCACCATGATGGCCAGTGGTCCTTCGTATTGTACATTCTTATCGCGGTCGCGCAGCACTACAGCGTCGCCACCACGGGAACGTACCTGTACCACGGGGCCTTCCGGAATAAACAGGCCGGCCATTTGCACCACATCCTGGAGAGAACCGCCGCCGTTGAAGCGGAGATCGAGGATGATACCTTCTACATTTTCTGCTTTCAGTTTAGCGACTTCTTTGGCAACGTCTTCCGCGCTGCGGGCGCCGTTACGGTCGTTAAAGTCGGCGTAGAATTCCGGCAGGTAGATATAGCCTATTTTATGTTGTCCGTTGATGATTGCTGATTTCGCGAATGTTTCTTCGGTAACAATTTCATCACGGATGATGGTTATTTCTTTAGTGGTGCCATCTACGCTTCTTACGGTCAGTTTAACGGGGGTACCTTTTTTACCACGGATCAGTTTCACCGCATCTTCTACGGGGTAACCGGTAATATCCACTGGTTCGGTATTTCCCTGTGCTACTTTCTGGATTACATCGTTGGCTTTCAGTTGTCCCTGTTTCCAGCTTGGGCTTCCGGTAACGATGCTGATTACGCGGATTTTGTCGCCTTCTTCTTTCAGCTGTGCGCCGATACCAAAGAATTTACCGGCCATCTGTTCTTCGAACGCGCGTTTTTCATCCGGCGGGAAGTAGTCGGTATGCGGATCCATGGTAGTGGTAATCGCATTTACGTAGAGATTAAAGCGATCATTATCGTTCTGCCTGTTTTTCAGACGTTCAAAATAGCGGTCGTACAGTTGTTTTACCTTTATGCGGGCTTCTGCTTCCAGTTCCACATCGGTTTTGGTTTTAATACTGTCCTTTCCTTTATCTTTCTCCCTCATTTCCTGGAGGTCCGTCAGTTTTTCCAGCGTACGGTATTTCAATACTTTGCGCCAGGCTTCTTTACGGGCATTTTCGTCTGCGGGAAAATCCACTTTATCCGGGTCCAGTGTTACCTTTTCATCTACGGTGAAATCAAAAGGTTTGGACAGAATTTCGGGATAAATCGCTGCTGCTTCAGCCACCCGTTGTTTGATCAGGGTGTTGATGCTGCGGAAACAGTCGATCGGTGCGCCTTTCAGTTCATCATCAATATGAACGGCGAGCGGCATGAGCTTATCCACATCTGTTTTCAGGAAAAATTTCTTTTCCGTATCCAGGCTACGCAGGTATTTATTAAAAACTTCGGTGGAGAATTTATCATCTATTGCTTTAGGTTGATAATGCCCTTCCTTCAGCATCTGCCCTACCAGGTTCATGATCACCTCGTAACGACCGGGAGGGTCGTCATTATGTCCGAGCTTATTAAAAGCCAACACGCCTGCGGAGATGCTAAGCAGCACAACCGGTATAATCACTTTCAGTCTCATATGTATCTCAATTGAACTTAAACGTTGTCAAATCAAATATAAAATAAAATCACCCGTCGGTCGTGCAATTTATTTCCTTTTAACAAAAAATTGGGCCAAACGGGCACCAGGCGAGATACATGGCTGAAAAGCGTTGCTTTTCCCGCTCGCTACAGTACCTGTAAGGATGTTGTTGCCGGTCCTTTAATACGGCTCCATGATGGGAGTATACCCTAAGTATATGGGAAGTATCCCGGGAGTATCCCCGTATGAAAGGTGGACCTAGTGTAAACGATTAAGACGGCTGGAATGTTGAAATAATTATTCTTTTACCAGCTTATATACAGCTCCTTTAAAGCCACTGCTGCCGGAAGTGCTGGCAAGCATATAAAGTTCGCCCTGTTCATCCTCGCCCCAGCTGAGGATCTGGAGGTTATCGGCAGGGCGGCCGGTGAGTTCCAGGGGAGCGCTGTCCCATTTTTGCCCGTTGGGCCTGAGTACAAAGGTTTTCCCGTTATAATCGCCGAAAACATATAATCCTTTCAGTGCCGGGATGGCGCTTCCGCGATATACATAGCCGCCGGTGATACTTATCCCCACATCGTGGCTGTATTCGTGGATAGGTGCAATCAATGCCGACTTATCGGCGCCGGCAGGCACATTATAATCGTGGTTGCCTTCCAGGATGCGCCAGCCGTAGTTACCGCCTTTGGTGATGATGTCTACTTCTTCATACTTATTCTGTCCAACGTCGCCGGCGAAGAGCATCCTGGTGGTTTTATCGAAGGAAAAGCGCCAGGGGTTCCGAAGGCCGTAGGCCCATATTTCAGGCCGGGTGTCGGGCCGGTTAACGAAAGGATTATCCGGCGGGATAGAATAGGGTGTTCCATTGACATTTATTCTTAATATTTTACCCAGTAAAGTATTGAGGTTCTGACCATTACCGATAGTGCCGTGTTTGTCGCCGCCCCCACCGCCATCGCCGAGTCCTACATAAAGGTAGCCATCGGGGCCAAACTGCAGCTGGCCGCCGTTATGATTGGATTCCGGTTCATCCACTTCCAGGACGATCCTTTTGGAAGCCGGGTTAGCGAGGTTGGGATTTGCTGCTGTAGTGGTAAACTCTACCAGGCGGCTGGTGTGGTCGAAGCCTGATTTTTTGGTGGGCGAGCTGTAATACACATAAAATTTATGGTTCGATTTAAAATCGGGATGAAAGGCCATTCCCAGCAGGCCGCGTTCATCATACCCGGGATTTACGGAGATCATATCGCTGCTTACATCGAGGAAAGGGGTGGGAAGTAGTTTATTTTGCTGCACGATCCATACTTTCCCTTCTTTCTGACAGAAAAATAACCTGCCGGTACCATCCCCTGGCACGGCCATATTTACCGGAGATATGAACTGGTCAGTTACCAGCTGCAGCTTCGCTTTCCGGGGCGCATTAGCCGGAGGCTCGGGGCCATCATCATTGGAATTGTTGCCGGCACAGGCAAACTGTATGAATATGGCTGGCAATAAAGCCCGGAAAATGAGGGTATGTATTTCCATAGAACTGCGGTATTAATGCAGAATAAATATAAACCAGAAATGGGAAAAGAAGAAGTGATTGTGGTGGGCGGTGAAAGCGGATTGTCCGATATTCTGCTGTCGCCGTTTCTGATTTTTGTACCTTCGCAAAAAACTCATCAGGTTGGACACTACGGCACCGAAAAAGAACGACCCATACGCTTCGCTACGCTTTCCGGAATTCAATTATTACCTGATAATCCGCTTTGCGCTTGTATTTGCGCTGGCTATGCAGTTTGCCATTATAGAATGGAAAGTATATGAAATTTCAAAAGATCCCTTCTCACTGGGATTGATAGGTTTGGCAGAAGTAATTCCGGCAGTGTTGCTGGCGCCGTTTGCCGGTCATATGGTGGACAAACGGGAGAAGCGGGGCATGCTACTCAATTGTGTGATTGCCTATCTGTTTATCAGTTCGGGATTATTCCTCTTAACCTGGGACCGTGCCGTAGCCGGTGTTTCAAAGCACTGGGTGCTGAACCTCATTTACCTGCTGGTTTTCCTGGGCGGCATTGTGCGGGCCTATACCAGTCCTTCCAACTTTACCCTGATGTCGTTGCTGGTACCACGTGAGTTATACGCCAATGCCTCTACCTGGAGCAGTTCTGCCTGGCAGATAGGCGGTGTGCTGGGGCCTGCGCTGGGCGGGCTTTTCATTCACTGGTTCGGCGTGCACTGGTCGATGTTGATGGTGGTATTCGTTTTCCTGGCGCCTTTATACAGTTTGCTGAAGATAAAACCCAAGCCGGTTTATTATAAACCGAAGGGCGAGAGTTTTGTGACCGGTCTTACTGAAGGGATGCGGTTTGTATGGAAAACCAAAGTAGTTTTAAATGCGATGGCACTTGATATGTTTGCGGTATTATTTGGCGGTGCGGTAGCGATGTTACCGGCATTTGCCACAGATGTGCTGCATGTGGGTTCCCTGGGATATGGGTTGCTGCGTTCTGCTCCTGCGGTGGGCGCGTTGGTAACCATGTTTATACTTGCGCACAGGCCACTGGTGAACAAACCGGGTATTAAGCTGCTGGCGGCGGTATTCGGCTTTGGTTTAACCATTATATTGTTTGGTCTTTCCACGAGCTTTTACCTGTCGATGTTTGCGCTGCTGATCAGCGGGGCGCTGGATGGTGTCAGTGTGATCATACGGCAAACGATTTTGCAGTTAAAAACGCCGGACGACATGCGGGGCCGGGTGGCATCGGTAAGTTCGATGTTTGTGGGTTCTTCCAATGAGCTGGGGGCGTTTGAAAGCGGTTTTATGGCCAGGGCAATGGGACTGGTGCCATCGGTGGTATTTGGAGGATGTGTTACATTGGGTGTGGTGATCACCACTTATATTATTTCACCAGCTATGCGTAAGCTGGATCTGAAGCCGTAGTGGGGCGGTCAGCGCTGTGAGGCACTAACCGCTTCCGGCACTTTATCTTTATAAATCCATCTTTTCTTTTAACTTTTCCAGCACATAATAAACGGCCGGGCAAACGGTGCTGTTTTCGTAGGTGATCTTCGGGCGTTTAAAGAAGTCGTAACTATCTGTGTAGGGATAGTTGGCGCAATCGCCGGGACGTACATCGTAGATGCCGCAGTAGTTGTCGGCGCCCAAGAAAGGGCACGGTGTGAACTTCACCACATAGTCCTCATCCTTATCCAGCCGGAGGTAGGTTTCAATAAAATCGCCTTCCTTCATGCCCAGGTGTTTAGAGATGCGCCTGATATCGGGTCCTTTGAAGCGGGGGCTGATGGTTTTGCAGCAATTACCGCACTGGAGGCAGTCAATTTTACTGAATGCTTCCTCATGCAGGGCCGGCAAAAGTTTCTCTACTCCTTTTCCACGGCGGGTTTGCAGTTTTGCGAGAAACTGTTTATTCGCTTTTTGCTTGTCCTGGGCCTTCTGTTCCCAGTCTTCTAATATTTTGCTCATTTGGTGCAAAGATAGGTAATTAGTCTGTGGACAAAATTATGACATATACGCCCATCCCTGAAGTATCATTTATCACTGTTTTCCCCCGCCAGTATTGATTGTTTGGCCGTTGCTTAAAATCTGCATAGCTTTGCGCATTCTATTTCAAATTACCTGCTTACATCATGAATCTTTTTGATATTCAACAAAATGAATTCGTGCACCGTCACATAGGGCCGAATGAAAGAGAGACCAACCAGATGCTGGAAACCATCGGGGCCTCCAACCTGGACCAGCTGATCAGCAAAACCGTTCCGGGCGCCATCCGTATGCAACAGCCACTGGCTATTCCTGCAGCGATGGGTGAAAGCGATTATCTCCGTCATCTGAAGGACATATCGCTGAAAAACAAAGTATACCGCAATTACATTGGCCAGGGTTATTTTGATACGATTACGCCAAGTGTTATCCTGCGTAATGTATTTGAGAATCCAGGATGGTATACCCAGTATACTCCCTACCAGGCAGAAATTTCCCAGGGCCGCCTGGAAAGCCTGTTGAACTACCAGACGATGGTATGTGACCTGACAGGGCTGCCAATTGCCAATGCTTCCCTGCTGGATGAAGCCACTGCAGCGGCAGAAGCCATGACGATGTTCTTCAATGCGCTGAACAAGGATCATGACCATGTAACCAGGCCTAAATTTTTTGTAGACAATAACGTATACCCGCAAACGCTGGATGTAATTTATACCCGCGCTACCCCGCTTCAGATTGAAGTGGTAGTAGGCGATTACAAAACTGCTTCCTTCGACGAATTATACTTTGGCGCGTTGATCCAGTATCCCGACAACGTGGGTGCTGCGGCCGACTACCGTACTTTCATTGACCAGGTACATGCAGTGGGTGCATTTGTAGGTGTGGCAACAGACCTGCTGGCACTGACCCTGCTTACTTCTCCCGGCGACATGGGCGCTGATGCGGCCTTTGGTTCTGCACAGCGCTTTGGTGTTCCATTAGGCTTTGGTGGTCCGCACGCTGCTTTCTTTGCAGTAAAAGACGACTTTAAACGTTCTATCCCGGGTCGTATCATTGGCGTGAGCATTGATGCCAACGGCGGCCGTGCGCTGCGTATGGCACTGCAAACCCGCGAACAGCACATCAAACGTGAAAAAGCAACTTCCAATATCTGTACTGCACAAGCTTTGCTGGCCAATATGGCCGCTATGTATGCCGTGTATCATGGACCGGAAGGACTGAAAAATATTGCCACCCGCATTTCACTGCTGGCCAATACACTGGCGGGTAAGCTGAAGGCGAAAGGGCTGAAACTGGCGTCAGACAGCTTCTTCGACACTATTGTAGTGGAAGGCGCTGCCGCTGATGTTAAAGATGCTGCAGAAGCACTGGGCATTAACTTCCGTTATTTCGCCAATGGCAATGTAGGTATCTCTCTCGACGAAACCACTACCATTGCTGATGTAAATGATATCCTGCACGTATTTGGTGCGGGTACAACAGATGTAGCCACCGTTTCCAACAGTACCACCGGTGTTCCTGCTGATCTGCAACGTACTTCTCCCTACCTGCAATACCCGGTATTTAACAGCTATCACAGCGAATCACTGATGATGCGTTACCTGAAGATGCTGGAAAACAAGGATCTTTCCCTGAACACTTCCATGATCTCCCTGGGTTCCTGCACGATGAAGCTGAATGCAGCTACCGAGATGATTCCTCTGAGCTGGGCACACTGGAGCAAAATGCATCCGTTTGCCCCTAAAAACCAGGTAGGCGGCTATTTACAAATGGCGGACGAACTGGGAGAATACCTCAGCAAAATTACCGGCTTTGACGCATGCAGCCTGCAACCCAACAGTGGTGCACAGGGCGAATACGCCGGCCTGCTGGTGATCCGCGAATACCAGAAGAGCAGAGGTGAAGGCCACCGTAATGTAATGTTGATCCCCATCAGCGCACACGGTACCAATCCTGCATCTGCAGTAATGGCGGGCTACAAGGTAGTCATTGTAAAAGCGCTGGAAAACGGCTATATCGATGTCGACGATCTGAAAGCAAAAGCAGCTGCAAACAGTAAAGACCTCGCCGGTATCATGATCACTTATCCATCTACCTATGGTGTATATGAAGAAAGTGTGAAAGAAATCTGCGCAACTATACATGAACACGGCGGACAGGTGTATATGGATGGCGCCAATATGAATGCCCAGGTAGGTTTAACCGCACCCGGACTGATTGGCGCAGACGTTTGTCACCTGAACCTGCACAAGACTTTCGCTATCCCTCACGGTGGCGGCGGTCCCGGCATGGGCCCTATCTGCGTAGCCAAACACCTGGCGCCATTCCTGCCAGGACACGTTACGCTGAGTGGCGGCAAACCATCCAACGCCGTATCTGCAGCGCCGTTTGGTTCTGCCAGCATCCTGCTGATCTCTTACGCTTACATCCGCATGCTTGGATTTAAGGGCGTTAAACTGGCATCTGAATATGCGATCCTGAATGCCAATTACATGAAAGCACGACTGGAAAAAGCATACGACATCCTGTATACCGGTGTTAACGGCACCTGTGCGCATGAATTCATTGTAGATCTCCGTCCGTTTAAAGCAGCTGCCGGTATTGAAGCGGAAGATGTGGCCAAACGCCTGATGGATTACGGTTTCCACGCTCCTACCATGAGCTTCCCGGTTCCGGGTACGATCATGATTGAGCCTACTGAAAGTGAGGATAAAGGGGAACTGGATCGTTTCTGCGATGCGATGCTGGCTATCCGTGAAGAGATCCGTGCGGTAGAACAGGGTCAGAGCGATAAGCAAAACAACGTACTGAAAAATGCACCGCATACCCAACAGGTGATCACTGCTGATGAATGGACCCGTCCATACAGCCGCCAGCAGGCAGCATTCCCACTGGAATATGTTAAGGCAAATAAATTCTGGCCTTCTGTAAGCCGTATCAACAATACATTCGGCGACAGGAACCTGATCTGTACCTGCGAACCTGCAAGTGCCTATGAGGAAGCAGCAGTATAAGCTGTTGGTTTAATATTAAAAGAGAAGGGGATAGACGCCATGTCTGTCCCCTTCTCTTTTTTATGCAGATATATAACAGTTATTGTAAGACAGGCTCCAGTACTTCCAGGCGCCCGTCGATAGGCTGTGTAATATCAAGGCCAAGTATTCTTGCCACTAACGGGTACACATGTACGTTTTCAAAAGTGGCGATACGGGTATGGGGTTTAAAGGCCGGGCCCCAGGCCATGAATATAGCGTTCATGTTGGTGAGGTTATTATCATAACCATGATGACCGGGATGTGCTTTTTTTGCCGGTGTAAATATATAGTTGGCTTCTGCCAGCAGGACAATATCACCAATACGGTTGTAAATATCTTCCTGGCCATAGTGCCATCTTTCCGGTGTTTCCTTTTTCAGGTAAGCGGTATAATGATTTTCGTGTTGTTTGAGATAATCGTAAGCAGTTTTGATTTCTTCATCTGTTTTACCGTACAGCATTACCTTTTCGTTACCCGGCATACTTTTCAGGGGTTGCAGGGCGGGTGTATCGGGCAGGGTGATGGTGTGAGTGGTATCTGCCTGCATCATGCCATGATCGGATACCACGATAAAATTTACCGGCAGGTTCAGCTGTGCTACAGCTGCCACCATTTTACCGATGGCAGCATCCACGAATTGTACGGCACTGCGTACGCTGTCGGCGTCCGGTCCCCAGGAATGCCCCATGTGATCCACTTCGGGGAAGTAGAAGGTAATGAAGTGTGGCCGTTGGTCTTCCGGCAGGCGGAGCCAGTTTACTACTGTTTGGATGCGCTGATCGATACCTGTTTTTTCCTGGTACTTAAAATAGTAAGTAGGTCGTATATTTTGAATGGCGCTTTCTGATCCAACCCAGAAATAGCTGGCGCTGAGCATTTCCTGTTTTTCTGCCAGCACCCATAGTGGCACGCCATTGTACCAGGTACCATCCTCCACGGCATCGCGGTTGCCTACTTTATAAACGGCATCCCGTTTACGGTCGTAAAAAAGATTATCCACCAGGCCGTGATGAGCCGGGTAAAGCCCGGTAGCCAGGGAATAGTGATTGGGAAAAGTAAGGGATGGAAATGCCGGCTGCATGGCGGTAGCGCGAACGCCTGCTCCTGAAAGGCGCAGCAGGTTTTGTGCATTGTATTTTTCGGCGTAATCATACCGGAAGCCATCAATGGAAATCATGATCACATAGGGCCTCGACTGCTGTGTTGCGCTGTTCTTCCTTCCTTCCACCACCAGTTGGGCAGTATCCTGGGCATAGCCGGCAAAGCTGATCGATAACAGGATGGCGGTTAATAAAAAAATCCTTTTCACTATTTATGCTGTTTATGATTGCATGGTAATAATTGGGGGAAGAATAACAGATGATGGGTTATAATGCGCGGCAAATTAGAAAACTATTTCCATTCAAAACGGGATTAGCAATTATATATCCGTTAAAAAAAGGTGGTTGTGAGTTACCACAACTATCAAAATCTCCATAAACATGTAATAATATTTTAACACATATTCTATCAAAACAGCCATATATCAGCAAAATGATAATCACTAGACAAAATATTATATATATAATTTTAATTAATTAATTGTTTATCTATATATTAGCCTACTGAAAAACCATCTAACAACTATGTCTGATTACACCTTTATTACAACTGAGGAACATTTTTTATTACAGGATGCGCTGAAGAGGAACAAGCAACAGTTAACAAAATTCACCCTTATCGGTTTTGGGCTATTATTGATTGCTGCTGTGATACCGCAAATTTATTTGTACACTCACAACAACCTGGGTGATGCGGATGATTCGCTCCTGTCGTTCAAAAACCTTTGGTTCTGGGTATGGCTGTTATGCTTTGTGATAGCGTTGATATTTGCGTTGATAAAAGTAACGGATATACGCTACTGGGCTATTAAAAAGGATTTGTCCGCCTTGCAGAAAGGCACTTTACAGGCGCCGATGGAAGCGGTATACCTGGAAAACAATGATACGCAAACCAATATTATGATCCTGCTGGAAAATAAAAAGAAACGCCTGTTTTACTGGATGCGTGGGGCATTGGAAGGGTACAGGGCCGGGCAGGAAGTGGAAATCACCTATGCCCGTTATTCCCGCGTAATTATCAGTATCAACAAGAAATAATTTACCACCGTTTTGAAATGCCGGCCCTGTGCGTGAGCTTAACAGCTGACGTGCAGGGCTGTATTATTTGCAAAATGTAACATTTAGCCGGTAAAAGCGTTTGTATCATAAACCCTGTACCCGTGGGGGATGCGCTTGATAATTTGATGTTGTTTTTCTCCGGGAAACTATCTATAAAACAGTATTTTTAACCAGGTTGTTAATGCGTTTACTTTTGCTACATCCAATAAAAATCCTGCTGTATTGTACTGCGCTGTTGCTATTCATCATAGCGCCTGCCTGTCAATGCAAAAAGGATAATAGTGTTATTCCCCCACCCCGGCCGGAACCACCAAAAGACATTTATCTCGTTACCTCCATCCGTGTGAATAACGTACCGAAAGACAGCCTCGTTTATAACGATGAGCACCAGGTTACAGAGAGATGGGACTACAATACATCTTACCGAATCTGGCAAAATTATGTTGCCTACCAGTACAACCAGGAAGGGTATGTATCAATGGCCAGATATTATAACGAAAATGATAATACCATTAAAAGTCTTAGCCAGAAGGACTCTGTAGCATGGACAACAGACAGGCTTATCGTTTACACCACCTTTTACAGGGAACTCGGTAATGAAATTTCGGGACATGATACCATTGATTATTTACATATTAACAATCAAAGGATACTTACCCTGGCAGGCACTAAAGACACTATTCCTATCGGTGTAGGAGTAGCTGTATTATACAAACAATACCAATATAATGGGAAAGACATCACGCAGTTCCTGGATTGGAACTGGTATCATGTAGCTAACGGGCAACCCATTTTACTCATGAACAAATTTGACCTGGCCTATCTTCCATTTGAGAACCCCTTGTTTCCACAGGTATCAAAAAATCCGCTGTTGTTCCGCGCCATTGGCGGTGATAAATTTCCTTATCCTTCCAACGAATATTACCCTTACCTGTTGAGTGAACACCTGGTCGGAGCTTTTACCTATGAAGCAGATAATGTACCTTCGAAGATATGCCCGGTAACCTATAAAATGTACGATACCACGCATTATCCGCAAACGCAAAGCATTGCAGGTATCAATAAAACGATTGATTACACTTATAAGGTGATTAAAGCAGAGTAAGAACAGAATTATACCATGAAATATATTATTCTACCCGCCATTGTCCTTATAATACTAAGTACCACCGGATGCCGAAAAAGGGATCAACCAAATGGACCGGCTGGACCGACAGGACCGGCGCCTTTACAGATTACCCGCCTGCTGACAAGCATTTATAGGGATAATATTCTTTATGAGCAGTTGGACTATAACAACAACCAGTTGGCCACCTTCCACCATTATGAGCCTACTGGTGGTGCAGGCAATATGCGCCTGGAATTTAAAACCGATGCGGACGGGAAGCTGACAGGAACGGTTCTCTATCGAAAGGACGGAACCAATTTTAAATTGGCAGAAAAAAATGCGATACAATCATTCGAAAAAGAATTGAAGATAACAGGAAGCCTCTATCCTCCATTCACAGGTATAAAGGACACTATACCGGATACCATGCGATTTGGTTTTGACGACAATGGCAGACTAATTCAACTCACGGATACACTAACAACGGAGAAGGGTACGGATTATTTGCGTCAGCTCATAGCCATCACTACCTATAATTATTCCGGCGATCAGCTCAGCGATCTGACACGCAATGGTTATGGTTATTATGCGTCTCCCACCTTGCCAGGCGGAGAAGAAAATAAACTGCAAATCACCAGTGAATTTCAGTTTGAATACGATAATACACCCAACTTTTTCTATGCGCTCGGCAAAAAATACCCTTATCTGCGATTAATCATGAAACCGGACCATCCGTTATTTGCCGGCCGCACCAATGTGAAAAAGCACTCGGAAAAGCATATCTCTCCCGGCAGTCAGACCGAAATTACCCATCTCTTTCAGGATACCCGCGATGATCTCAACGGCCATATTATTTACACCACGGAGGTGACTATACAAAATGGCGTTACCAGTACCACCCATTGGCAGTATCATTATATCCTTCTTCCATAATTTCCGGAAATTTTCCTGACTTTTGTAACCAGATATAATCGTTACTCATGAACCTTTCACAATTTCAGGAATATTGTCTTTCATTACCCGGCGTTACAGAAGAGTTTCCTTTTGGAGATGAAATCCTGGTATATAAAGTTTGCGGAAAAGTATTTGCCCTCAGCGGCCTTTCAAATTTTCAATCTATTAATATCAAGTGCGATCCGGAAGAAGCTGTTGAACTGCGGGAGCGCTATGAAGGCGTGATCCCCGGCTATCACATGAATAAGAAACACTGGAATACTGTGGATGTACATTCGGGCATCCCCAATAAATTGCTGCTGGAATGGATCCGGAACTCGTACAACTTAGTAGTGGCGAGTTTGCCAAAGAAAGAAAGAGAGAAACTGGGCCAATAACCGGTCCCCATATACCTGGCAGTCATCCCCCGTTTTTTTATTACATTAGCCCGAAATCTAAATCTAAAATAAACTGTTTATGAGAAAATGGCTGCTGCTGGCCTGTGCCGCGCTGTTTGTAATTCCGGTGGCATGTAAGGCCGTTAACCAGGATTCACTCTGGATGTATGAGCACTACACAAAAAAGGAAGTATACATCACCATGAGGGACGGTATTAAATTGTTTACCTCTGTTTACCTGCCAAAAGATCAATCGGAGAAGCATCCCATCCTGATGACGCGCACCCCTTATTCCTGCGCGCCTTATGGCGAAAATGTCTTCCGTCCGTTGTATAAAAATCATTACAAGGAATACCTGAAAGAAGGCTACATCATGGTCATACAGGATGTAAGAGGCACCTGGATGAGTGAAGGTAAATTTGTAAATGTAAGACCTTTCAATCCCGATAAAAAAGGGAAGAAGGATATTGATGAAGCCAGTGATACTTATGATACGATCGATTGGCTCGTAAAAAACCTCGGTGGCAACAATGGTAACGTTGGGATATTCGGTATTTCCTATCCCGGCTTCTACTCAACGATGGGCGCGCTGAGTGGTCATCCGGCCCTGAAAGCCGTGAGCCCGCAGGCGCCTGTTACCGATTGGTTTTTGGGAGATGATTTTCATCACAACGGTGCTTTCTTTATTGCAGATGCCTTTTCTTTTTATACCGTGTTTGACCACCCACATCCCAAACCCACTACGGAAGGGCCAAAAGGTATCGACTACTATACACACGACAATTACAAATACTACCTGGAAACCGGCGCGTTGCCTAACTTCGCCAAAATCATCGGCGACAGCGTAACCTTCTGGCATGAAATGTATGCACATCCTACTTACGATAGCTGGTGGAAAGCCCGCAACGTGCGCAACTTCCTGCAAAATGTAAAACCGGCTATGCTGATTGTAGGGGGCGTGTTTGATGCGGAAGACTGCTTCGGCGCGTGGAATACCTATAAAGCAATTGAAACTAAAAGTCCGGCTACCAACAACCGTATTGTAATGGGGCCGTGGTATCACGGGCAGTGGGCATCCAACGATGGTACCCACTTGGGTAATGTGCGCTTTGGCAGCAACACCGCCGAATACTATGCGCAAAACGTTGAAATTCCTTTCTTCAACTATTACCTCAAAGGCAAAGGCGCTGCACCTGATATTGCAGAAGCCACTATTTTCTTCACCGGCGAAAACAAATGGAAACAACTCCCTAAATGGCCTCCGGCCAACATGGAAGATGCACCGGTTTATTTGCAGGAAGATGGTAAGCTTTCTTTCACCAAACCCGCTGCTGCCAATAGTTTCAGCGAATATGTAAGCGATCCGGCCAAACCTGTTCCATATACAGAAGATGTGCATTTTGGCCGTACCATTAACTACATGACCGATGACCAACGCTTTGCCGCCCGCAGACCTGATGTGGCTGTATTTGAAAGTGAAGTACTGGACAAAGATATTACCCTGGCCGGCCCGGTAGTGGCAGACCTGATTGCCAGCACCAGCACTACAGACGCCGATTTCATTGTGAAAGTGATTGACGTATTCCCCGACGATTTCAAATATGAAGAAGATGCGCCCACCGAACATCGCCGGGTACCTTCTGCCACTTACCCGATGGGCGGCTACCAGATGCTGGTACGTGGAGAGATCATGCGTGGTAAATTCCGCAACAGCTTTGAAAAGCCGGAAGCATTTGTTCCCAATCAACCTGCTGAAGTGAAATTCACGATGCCGGATGTAGCCCATACCTTCCAGAAAGGACACCGCATTATGATTCAGGTACAAAGCAGCTGGTTTCCGTTGACAGACCGGAACCCGCAGCAGTTCATGGATATTTACAAGGCCACAGATAAAGATTTTAAAAAGGCTACTATCCGCATCTATCACGATGCACAGCATCCATCCAATGTGGTGCTGCCGGTAGTGAAATAAATTATTTGCCGGGATGATGCCGATGGCGTCATCCCGGTATTATTACCACCGTACTTTTCCACCCCCTCCCCATTCAATCCAGTCCGAAGCGGCTCCGTTTACGGTTTTAAGTCCGAGTTGTAAAAAGCCGTATTTAGCAATGTTATAACGGATGGCCAGACGCATAAAATAATCCCCTTTTTCATTATCTCTTTTCCACACGTAAGTACCCACTTCTGCCCTTACCTGGAAACGCTTAATATTTAATACATAAGCCAGATGTGTGCCCATCAGCATTTTATCGCTGGGACGAACTTCGCCGTAGCGTTTCTGGTAGGTCCAGCCCAGTGAGCCGTCGTAGAAACCATCCAGGCCAATGCCAACACTGCTTTTATGACTGAAGCGGTAATCATAACCCAGTATCAGCGAGGCGGTGCCATAAAAGGCTTCCAGCTTTTCATCGCTGGAGGCCTGCACTACACCAAAAGCACCGTATAAACTGATTTCATGATAACGTTGCAGTGGCGGCACCTGCGTTGTGATGAATGTGGGACGGCGCGCGGCTTCATATGTAGGGTCAATCTGTTGCTTTACGATACCGCGGATGGTATTATAATGATAGCGCACGCCAATATTCAATCCCGCCATATTGAGGCCCAGATTGGGCGTATGGGTGCGCCCGTTTGAAAAATGGGTAAGATCAATGCCATAAAGAAAATCGAATGAGTTCGACACTTTCAGCACGCCGGTGATGCCAAAATTAACGTAGGCATCCAGCTTAGACCCGATGGCGTCGTTGAGTGGGTTGGTAGTGGAGTCGTAAGGGTTCAGGTCGTATGTGATACCGAGCGACAGCCCCGCTTCAAAGTGATTTCTTTTCCGGCGGTGGAAGGGCGCATAAAAAAAACCGTATACCCCGCTGGGGTTGCCGAGAATGGTAGGGTTACCGATATCGCCGGTGTAGAATCCAATGCCATAACTGGGATAGTTGAATACCCGCTGCCACTCTTTTTCCCCGGTCGACTGCCACCCCATTCTCAGTTCCAGCGACTTATAACCGTCGTTCAGCGCGTTTTTCAGCTCATCGCCGGTATAAAGATGCGTGCCCCCGTGGAGTTTCAGTTCAATAAACTTATGTCTTCCCAGGTTCGGATTCAACCTGGCTTTTTTCCACAAATCCGTGGTATCCTGTGCCGGCAGGCATCTCCCGTAAAATAACAGTAAAACAAACAGGGTAAATTTCCACATCATAAAAACAGATGAAAACAAGGTAAACTAACTGAATGTTCATCTCTGCAAAAGGCTTGCCTGTGAAATATTATATTGATTAACTTGCAGCATCTTTAAAAAGCCTTATTTTAACTAACATTTCTGTCTATTATTTATGATGTACAAAAAATACCTGTTCATAGGAGCCCTGGGATGCTTATCCGTACAAGGTTTCAGTCAGGCTAAACCTGCACCTAAGAAGCCAGTGGCCAAAACAGCCGTTAAGTCGCCGGTATTGAAAAACAAACTGGATTCCGTGAGCTACGGAATTGGGGTTAGTATTGCGGAAAACCTCAAAGCCCAGGGACTGGAAAATGTGAATCCTGCCCTCCTGTCCAAAGCGGTACAGGATGTGTTGAAGAATAAACCATTAACACTGTCAAAAGATCAATGTGATATGAGCATAAGTAATTATCTGCAGCAGCTGAAAGCAGACAAAGCTGCCAAAAACCGCGAAGCAGGACTTAAATTCCTGGCGGAGAATAAAGCAAAACCAGGCGTGGTAACACTGCCTGATGGTTTGCAGTACCAGATCCTGAAAGAAGGCAATGGCCCTAAACCTACAGCCGCCGATAAAGTAAAAACGCATTATCACGGTACCTTAATCGATGGTACGGTGTTCGATAGCTCCGTAGAGAGGGGACAACCGATCTCCTTCCCTGTGGGCGGCGTGATCAAAGGCTGGACAGAAGCGCTCCAGTTAATGCCTGTGGGCTCCAAATGGCGTCTTTTCATCCCTTCCGAGCTGGCGTACGGCGACCGTGGCGCGGGTCCGAAAATCGGTCCGGGGGCGGCGTTGATATTCGATGTGGAGCTGCTGGCGATAGAGCAGTAATGCAGCGGGTGGGCGCCTTCGTAGCGCCTTCGGCGCTTTTAAATTGTCTTGGAGCAGGATTACGCTGATTATGCTGATTGAGATGATTTTCCCACCTTTTGTTGTTTGATATTTTAAGGGGAGATAAAAGCGGATATTTGATTTTATTGATTTTTTACCTTTTTGTAATAAAATATTCTGGGGAGATAAAAGCGGGTATTTGATTTTATTATAACCACCAGATTAACAAAATTCGGGGAGATAGCAGCAAATGTTTTTGCTGTTATCTCCCCGAGATATTTTAGTCCAAAAATCAATAAAATCAAATACTCGCTTTCATCTCCCCTTAAAATATCAAACAACAAAAGGTGGGAAAATCATCTCAATCAGCATAATCAGCGTAATCCTGCTCCAAGACAATTTAAAAGCGCCGAAGGCGCTACGAAGGCGCTACGAAGGCGCTACGAAGGCGCTACTCCGCTCTAAACACCCGCGGGCGGCGCTGTTCCAGCAGGAAGAAGTCGGCCAGTACCATAGCGGTCACTGCTTCCAGTACCACTGGTACGCGCAGCGCGATGCAAAGGTCGTGACGGCCTTTTACGCTGAAAGTTTCCACTTCCCCGCTTTTTATGTTGAGGGTTTGTTGTTCTTTCGGTGTACTGGAGGTAGGTTTCACAGCGATGCGGAATACCAGCGGGTTGCCATTGGTGATACCGCCCACTACGCCGCCGGCGTGATTGGAGGCAGTTTTACCGGTTGTATCGATGATGGGATCGTTATGTTCCAGTCCTTTCATTTTAGCGGCGGCAAAGCCGGCGCCGAACTCAATACCTTTGATAGCAGGAATCGCGAAAACGGCATGCGCCAGTGCGGATTCCAGTGAATCGAAGAAGGGTTCACCCAATCCAATAGGCAGGCCATTCACCACGCACTCTACGATACCACCTACCGAATCTTTTGCTGCGATAGCTGCTTCCAGCCCGGCTTCCGGATCAGGGTTGCCCCCTACTTCCGTGATGGTGGCATTTACCCGGATTGCTTCGCCCAGGATCTTTTTAGCGATTACACCGGCGGCTACCAGGTTGAGGGTGAGCCTGCCGCTGAAATGTCCGCCGCCGCGATAGTCTTCAAAGCCGCCGAACTTTTCGGTGGCTACAAAGTCGGCATGCCCCGGACGCGGAAACTCCCGTAGCTTTTCGTAATCGGTACTGCGGGTATTGTTATTTTCAAAAAGAATAGTCACCGGTGCACCGGTAGTAAAATCGTTGAAAACACCTGACTTGATAAAGGGCAGGTCTTCCTCTTTGCGGGGCGTAGTGCCCCTGGAGCCGCCTTTACGGCGTTCCAGGTCTGCCAGGAAGTCTTCCTGCTTTAACGGGATACCGGCAGGTATGCCATCTATATTTACGCCAACGCTGGCGCCATGTGATTCTCCAAAAACATTTACCCTGAATAATCTGCCAAAACTGTTCACACGCTGATGATTTAAAGTGAAATTATACGGTTACTGCCACCTTACCACCCAGCAATTCCAGGTGATCATAAAATTCCGGGTAGGATTTATTGATTGCTTCTGCATTGTCGATGATCACCGGGCCATCTGCCGTGAGGGCAGCTACCGCGCAGGCCATAGCAATACGGTGGTCGTTATGTGAATGTACGTGTGCGCCTTTAATGCCGGTGCCGCCATGTACCAGCATGATATCGCCTTCGAGGTCAATGCTGATACCCATCTTGCCAAATTCTGCCTGCAGTGTTAAGCCACGGTCACTTTCTTTATGCGCTAAACGGCTAACGCCTTTTATTTTCGTAGTACCGTTACAGTTAGCTGCCAGTGCTACCAGCGGAGGGAACAGATCGGGGCAATCAGTGGCATCTATTTCAAATGCGTTCAATCCGCCTTTTTCTATGTTTACGGTGAATACGCCGGACATTAAATGTGCCCCGGCTTTCTCCAATGCTTCCAGGATGGCTTTATCCGACTGGGCAGAGGAGGTGTTGAGATGCTGTACTTCCGCTTTACCGGCTACTGCCGCAGCTACCAGCAAAAATGCGGCGCCGCTCCAGTCGCCTTCCACTGTATAGTCGCAGGCGTTATATGCCTGTTTCTTTCCGAAATGAAAGGTTTCAAAATTCTTTTCTTCCACCTGAACGCCAAAATGCGCCATCAGCTGGAGGGTTAACGCAATGTATGGTTTGCTTTTCAGATCTGTTACGGTAATCGTTACATTTTCTGCGGCAGCGCCGTAGGCCATAAGCAGGCCGGTGAGGAACTGTGAGCTGAGAGAACCATCAATCGTAATATCTTTCGGATGTAACGGCCCCTCAATATGCAGGGGTAATTTACCGCCCTGCGTGGAGCATTTTACATCCAGTTGTGGTAATACTTCTTCAAAGAAATCCATCGGGCGGGTAGTTAAGCTACCGTGACCTTCTATGGTGATGGGCAGGGACGACAACGCTGCGATGGGCGTAAACATACGGATACCCAAACCGGATTCGCCGCAGTTGATTTCATCATAAAACGGTGCTACACCGTTGCTGGTGATTTCGAAATAGTCGTATTCCCGTTTGATTTTAGCACCCAGGTTTTCGGCTACTTCCAGTGCTGCCAGGCAATCATTGCTCAGGCCGGGATTACGGATAATACTCTTTCCTTTTGCCAGCAAAGCTGCTGCCACAGCGCGTTGCATGGCGCTTTTGGAAGGATTGGCCGTAACCGTGCCTTTAATGATGGCTGGTGATACAGTAACTTGCATATGTATATTTCGTCTGCCTTTAATTGATTAGAAAAAAATTTACAATTCCTGCAGTAACAACTTCAGTTCTGCAATGGGAACGGGCATGGTGGTTGCTTTCCCGATCTGTTCCAGCAACACAAAATGTATTACATCTTTCTCCCGTTTTTTATCCAGTTTAAAGATGTCGAACACCGCGTCTTTATCTGAATTAAAAGCTACGGGCAGCTGGTAATCGCTGATTAGTTTTATCAGGCGGATGGTTTGATCTGCCGGCAGGTTCATCAGCTTTTCCGAAAAGCGGGCAGCTGCTACCATTCCTATCGCTACGGCTTTACCATGCGCTATATGTTCGAGCTTTTCCACGGCATGCCCGAGGGTATGACCAAAGTTGAGCCATCTGCGGGGACCGTTTTCCAGCTCATCTTCCAGTACGACTTTCGTTTTTGCTGCTACCGATTTTTCCACCAGGTATTGCAGTACTTCCACATCACGGGCCAGTGCTTTCTCCCTGTTATTTTCGAGATAATCAAACAGCGTGGCATCCATGATACAAGCGTATTTGACAATTTCAGCAAAACCATTGTGCCATTCTTCTGCCGGCATGGTGAGAGGCAGGGTATAATCGAAGAGGATAAACTCTGGCTGGCGGATAATGCCCAGCAGGTTTTTCTGTTTACCATGACTCACCCCGTTCTTTCCGCCAATGGAGGCATCTACCTGCGCCAATAAGGTGGTAGGTACAAAGCCAAAAGGAATGCCGCGCATGTATATGCTGGCGGCAAATCCTGCCACATCGGTGAGCATTCCGCCACCAATACCTACCAGCGTGGTTTTGCGGTCGGCTTCGAAAGCAATAAGACCATCGATGATCTTATCTACCGTAGCCATATTCTTTAATTCTTCACCGGAGGGCACCACAATCTTGTTCCAGTTGTGCAGATGATGACCGTGATAGTATTCTACATTTTCATCAATTACCAATACGGCCCTGTGACGGTTTACATGATTGCCCAACTCCATCAGGCTTGCTCCTAAAAAATAGGTAGTTTCCTGTTGTTGAAACTGGTGGGTTTGTATGAGCATGGAGCGATTAGCTTTAGCTGTCAGAAAAACTACTGCCGGCTGTTGTGATTGTCAACAGCCGGCGGCTGATGGATCTACTTATCTTCGTTCATTACTTTGTTCTGGCGGTTGATGGATTCCAGGTGAACTGCATCGAAATATTTCACGATGAAGTCTTTGGTCAGACCCAGTTTCTCGCCCTTAGACACGGCGCGGTCCAGGATTTCATTCCAGCGGTTTGTCTGCAGGATGGTGATGTTATTTTCTTTCTTATACACACCGATCTTTTCTGCAATTTTCATACGGTTGCCGAGCAACAGCATAATTTCATCATCTACCTGGTTGATCTGCGCGCGCAGTTTTTCCAGTGCAGAGTTGAAATCTTTTTTATCGGAATGTTCCCTTCTCCAGGTGATACCATCCAGCAGGTCTGCTAATTTTTCAGGCGTGATCTGTTGTTTAGCATCGCTCCAAGCGTTATCCGGATCTACGTGTGTTTCCAGCATCAGGCCATCGTAGTCGAGGTCGATGGCTTCCTGGGAAACTTCCTGCAGGATATCGCGGCGGCCGGAGATATGCGAAGGATCGCAGATCATTGGCAGTTCAGGCATACGGCGTTTCAGCTCAATAGCCAGGTGCCACATAGGTGCATTACGGTATTGGGTGTTGCCATAGCTGGAGAAGCCACGGTGAATTAAACCAACTTTATTGATACCTGCTTTCTGGATTCTTTCCACGGCGCCAATCCACAGTTCCAGGTCAGGATTGATAGGATTCTTAATTAAAACAGTAGTATCCACACCTCTCAGTGCATCGGCTACTTCCTGTACAGAGAAAGGGTTTACGGTAGTACGTGCGCCTACCCACAGAATATCCACACCGAAATGCAGCGCGTCTTCCACTTGTTTGGCAGTAGCTACTTCCACCGCCAGTGGCAGGCCGGTGATTTCACGGGCTTTTTGCAGCCATGCCAAACCCTTTGTACCGATGCCTTCGAAAGAACCGGGGCGGGTACGGGGTTTCCAGATACCGGCGCGTAAAACGTCCACTTTACCTGTTTTTTGCAGGGCCAGTGCGGTGGCTAATACCTGCTCTTCGGTTTCTGCACTGCAGGGTCCGGAAATGATCAACGGCTTTTTATCGGAAGACGGATCGGAGAATTTTGTTTTAGATAATATCTGTTCCATTGTCTGTACCATAGTATTGAAGTTAAGTAGATTATCAGAATTTAGTTATTTCAGGATCTTCCTGATTTTATTGGATTTTTGAATCAATTTGTAAAAGGTGTCGTAGTCTTCGTTTTCCAGCAATGTTTTCATTTGCTGTAACTGGCTGATGTGTTCTTCCAGTACGTCGAGTACATTGTTCCGGTTGTGTTTGAAGATAGGTACCCACATATCCGGGGAGCTTTTCGCCAACCGCACGGTGGATTCAAAACCACCGCTCGCCAGTTCGAAGATGCGTCCTGACTCCTTCTCTTTCTTCAGCACGGTTAAGGCCAGTGCAAAAGAAGTGATGTGGGAAATGTGGGATACATAAGCGGTGTGCAGGTCATGTTCTTCCGCATTCATATATACGGTGCGCATCTGCAGCCGGTCTACCATGTTTTCCACTACTTCAAGTGCGTCTTCATCGCTGTTTTTCACATCACAGAGCACCATCGTTTTGTTAACGAAGAGATTGCGTACAGCAGCATCGGGGCCGGAATACTCGGTGCCGGCCATCGGGTGGGCCGCTACAAAGCGTCCTCTGTTGGGATGACCGGCAACGAGTTGCAGTATTTTTTCTTTGGTAGAACCTACATCCATAATCACCTGGCCGGGGCGTGCTTTATCCATGATGGCGGGCAGGGCCTGCAGCACTGCATCCACCGGGATGGCCAGTATTACCAGGCCGGAGCGATTCATGGCATCCTCCAGGCTCGCGCCTTCATCAATGATGTTCAGCTCCAGCGCCCGTTGCAGGTGCTCCTGGTTCTGATCCACCCCGATGATCCGCTCCGCCACGCCTTTTTCCTTCAGCGTGATGGCGAGCGAGCCGCCGATTAAACCCGTTCCTATTATTGTTGCAATCATTTTACGTTGGTTTTGATACGTTCTATCGCTTCCTGGAAAACCTTTTCATCCTGGCATAAACTCACCCTGATATAGCCGTTACCGTTACTTCCGAATATTCCTCCCGGAGTAATGAATACACGTGCCTTTTGCAGTATTTCATCAGTGAGCGTATAGCCGTTTTCGTTAGTGGATGGTATCTTCGCCCAAACGAACATACCTACCTGGTTTTTATCGTAGGTGCAATGCAGCAGGTCCAGTAACTGGAATACTTTTTCCCTGCGTGCACGGTAAATTTTATTTAAGTCGTCGTACCAGTCTTTTCCCAGCTGCAGTGCTTTTACAGCGGCCATCTGCATAGGCTGGAACATACCGGAATCCATATTGCTTTTGAAGCGCAGCACCTGTGCAATCCATTCTGCCTTGCCCACCAGCATACCGATACGCCATCCGGCCATATTGGATGATTTGCTGAGGGAGTTCAGCTCCAGCACCACATCCTTAGCACCTTCAAACTGCAGCAGGCTTTCGGGTTGTTCATTCAGGATGAAGCTGTACGGATTATCATGACAGATGAGGATGTTATGTTGTTTAGCGAAAGCGATGAGCTTTGCGGCAAATTCCCTGTTTACTTTTGCGCCGGTAGGCATATGCGGATAGTTTACCCACATCAGTTTCACGCGGCTCAGATCTTTCTGTGCCAGGGCATCCAGGTCCGGCAGCCAGCTGTTTTCTTCTGTCAGGTCATAATCAACAACAGTAGCGCCACTCAGGTTCACTGCGGAGCGGTAGGTAGGGTAACCCGGGTTAGGGATTAGGGCCTCATCACCTTCCTGCAGGTAAGTCATGCAGATATGCATAATCCCTTCTTTGGAACCTATCAGCGGCAATACTTCCGTATCCGGGTTCAGGGTTACGTTGTAATAGCGTTGGTACCAGTCTGCCATTGCTTTACGCAGGGCGGGAATGCCTTTGTATCCCTGGTAGTTGTGCGTATTCGGCAAAGCAGCATTTTCGTTCAATGCAGCCACCACTGAAGGATGAGGAGGCAGATCCGGACTTCCGATACCGAGGTTGATCACCTTTGTACCGGTTTGGTTCATTTCCTCAATTTCCCTGAGTTTTTTGGAGAAGTAGTATTCTTCTGTGCCTTGTAATCTTTTAGCAACCTGTATCTGCATAAAACTGATTAATGTGTTTTTCCTTTTTTATAAATACCCAGCACTTTCAGGTGTTCTGTGAGTGGCTCTATTTTCGATAATGCTTTTTCGAAGTGAGCGGCGTTATCAAATTCCATGTCGGCGTGGAAGTAATAATTCCATTCTTTTGCCGGGATCGGAAAGGATTGCAGCTTCGACAAGTTGATGCCGGCCACTGCAATTTGGGTAAGTACTTTGGCCAAACTGCCCCTGTCGTGGCTCGTTTGAAAGTATACAGATGCTTTGTTAGCGTCTTCCGGCGTAGCAATGGGCGTACGGGATACTGCCAGAAAGCGGGTATAATTATTTTTATTGGTGTGGATATTAGGCGCTATGATATCCAGTTCAAAGATTTCGGCGGCCAGTTTACCTGCAATAGCAGCCGTACTTTTCAGTTTCTTCTGTCTTACATGCTTGGCGCTGAGGGCGGTATCTTCTGTTTCCACCAGTTTGATATGCGGATATTTTTCCAGGAAATCCATACACTGCAAAAGGGCCATCGGGTGGGAATGCACTTCCCTGATATCTTCCATTGTTTGCCCGGGCAACACCATGAGATGCTGGTTGATCTGGAGATAAATTTCACCGGTGATATGCAGACCGGAGTTTTTAATGAGACTGTAGTTTGGTAAGATGCTACCGGCAATTGAGTTTTCGATGGCCATCATACCTGCATCCACATCGGTTTGTTGTTTTGCTTTTTTAACCAGTTCTGCAAAGGAGGCACAGCATTCTATTTCAGTTTGTTTACCGAAATACCCCTGGGCAGCAACCTGGTGAAAAGATCCTTCAAACCCCTGTATGGCAATTTTCATGTGTATGTGATTGATTTTATTCAGTTATAGTTGCTACAGCAACTAGCTATTTAAAACAGAAAGGGTCCCGATCCGGGACCCTTTGCGCTGTACTTTTATATGTAAGTATGTTATTGCAAACGAGTCCCCTGCTTCTTCGCATAAAAGAAGTAAGAGAAGTAATAAAAAAAGTATTTGCCTGAAACTGGCTGTAACATATACTTATTTGTTTGTTGGCATCCACTGCCGGTTCATGGTATTAAAAAAGGCCTTCCGGTTCCGGAAGGCCTTTTTGTAGTTCTTTTATCTTTTACAAACGACCTCCCTATTTCTGGTACCAGAAATAATAAAAGCTAAAAAAGCCGAAAGAGGTTTGCTGCGTCATATTATTATTTGTTACTCGTTTTGAGTGTAGGACAAAAATACGGCACGATTTTAATTATCCAAGGGCTAATATCAAAAAATATGCTTTTTTTAATAATAAAGGTCGTTTATTGAATAACTTTCAAAGAAACATATTTCCGTAACCAAAAACAGGGCATAAAAAAACCGTTCAGGCCAAGCCGGAACGGTTAATTATAAGTTCTAAAGTCAGATTAGTGATGAGCAGCAGCTGAATCAACAGTTTTAGCAGTAGAATCAACAGTTGCTTTTGCAGCGTCAGCTACAGAGTCAACAGCTGAAGTAGCTACCTGAGCAGCTGAATCGATAGAAGCACCAGCAGCGCTAGCAGTAGAGTCAGTACCATTTTCAGTTTTTGCACCACCGCAAGCAACTGCGAACAGACCGAAAGACAGAGCTAAGAAACCAATTTTGATTACGTTCTTCATGTTACAATTATTTAAGTTGTTTTTGAATGATTTAACCTTTATACCGGGATCACCTAAAAGGTAACCCAAACTTTTAAAAATATTTTTTTTCGCTACTTTGGGTTACCAAATGCCTAATAACTGTATTAAGAGTGAAGCAAAATCAAGACATAACAAGAGACCGGGAATTATTGCTGGGACTGGCAAAAGGCGAGGATAAGTCATTGGAAATCATCTATTCTGAGAATTTTCCGGTGGTATTACGAATGATCCTTCAGCATAATGGCTCCGAAGATGACGCAAAAGACGTGTTCCAGGAGGCCATTATAGTATTATATGAAAAGGTACAAACCAGTGATTTTACTTTAAGCAGCAGGCTAAAAACCTTTCTTTATTCGGTTTGCCGCCATCTGTGGCTTAAAAAAGTTCACCGTACCTACGGATTATATGCTTTAACGCCTGAACTGGAAGAAGTGATTCCGGCCACGGAAGAGCTGGAAGAGCACGATGCAAGGGATCAGGAATTCAGGATCATGGAAGGGGCAATGAGCAGTATTGGTCAACCCTGCCAAACCATCCTGGAAGATTATTATCTGCATAAAAAATCTATGCAGGAAATAGCGGAAAAGTTCGGATACACCAATGCTGAAAACGCCAAGAACCAGAAGTATAAGTGCCTGATGCGGTTGAAGAAGTTATTTTTTGATCAATACAAAACACCACTATAAGCAGAAAGCAGCCATGAAAGAAGACATGATCTTATTACGTGAAATTGAGCGTTACCTGGAAGGGGAAATGAGCGAACAGGAAAAAACTGCTTTCGAAACTTTACGTCATACCAATCCCTTGGTTAACAAACAGGTAGAAGAACATCAACTGTTCCTTCAGCACCTGGATAATTACGGCAAACGCCAACAGTTACAGGCAAAGCTCAACCAGATACATCAACAACTGGATATGCCAAGCCTCCGCAAACAGGCACAGGAAGAAAACCAGACTGCAAGAAGATTAACCATCCGTCGCAGAACGATCACCAACCTGGCTGCCGCCGCCTGTATAGCACTGGTTACTTCTTTATCCACCATTGCGATCATACAGAATGTATCTAAAAGTAAATCAACTGCACAATACGAAGATGTAAGAAGGGTGCTGAATAATATTCAGCGTTCCCAGAATGCACTCATCAACGATATGAACAGCAAGAGCCGGGCTCCGTTAAACCCCGGCACCTATGGAGGTACCGGTTTCGCGGTATCCGGTAATGGCTACATCGTTACCAACTATCACGTAGTAGCAGGCGCCGACTCCGTATATGTTCAGAATAATAAAGGAGAAGCTTTTAAAGCCATCAGCATATTTGAAGATATTTCCAGTGACCTGGCAATACTGAAGATTGCAGATTCTACTTTTAAAAGTCAGCCCCTTCCTTATGCTTTGAAACCACAAAGCGTGAAACTGGGCGAAGAAGTATTCACCATGGGCTTCCCCCGCGATGAAATTGTTTATGGCAAAGGTTATATCAGCGCCAAAACAGGTTTTAACGGGGATACCACTGCCTACCAGGTATCTATCCCGGTGAACCCGGGCAACAGCGGCGCCCCCCTGCTGGATAGCAAAGGGGATGTAGTGGGAATAGTAACCGGCAAACAAACTACCTCCGATGGTATCGCCTTTGCGGTAAAATCTGCCCACCTCAAACACCTGCTGGATGAGATGCCAAAAGACAAACAAACCAGGAAAGATTGGAATCATAAGAGCCACCTGGAAGGAATGAACCGGGTAGATCAGATTAAGAAACTGGAGGACTTTGTATATATGGTGAAGGTGTATAATTGAAACAACACCTATTAACATAAAAAAGCGCGGGATATAACAATTGTTATATCCCGCGCTTTTTTATGTTCCAGCCTGGTTACTTCTTCAGCCAGGCTTTGTATTTATCAGTAATCCAGTACAGCAGATCGTTGTTGTTAATGGTACGCATGGTATTATAATCAGGATAATTATCCCTCATAAACAACTGGAGTGAGTCGCCTTTAAGCCCTGTTACCCGGCTTACCAATACCGGCGTAAAGCGGGAGTCTATAAACTTCTCCTTTTCCATCTTCTCATAATTCTCTTTAAACTGCCGTTTTTGTTTTTCTTTTTTGGAGAAACGGGTAATCGGACTAAACACAATACCAGCACCTTCAGGCGTACTACCGCCTGCCAGTGGCTTGTTTGGATTATCCAGGATATAACCGTACTGGTTACGTCTTTCCATTGAATCTATCTGGTAAGGACTGTACTGGGAGGTGATTTCCACTCCTTTCAGGAATTTACCGGCAGATTCCATCACCACGTTAATAGTTTGGGTGCCGGAAGTTTGGGTAACGATGATCGTATCCGGCTTGTACCCTACGAAAGTAACCACGAGCCGGTCGTTGCGGGAGGCTGATATCCTGTAATACCCTCCCTGGTCAGAAAGCGACCGCTTCCCGGAGTTGAGATTGCTGACGGTGGCATAGGGCAGCACCAGCTTGTTGCTGTCTGAAATCATCCCGGTAACAGTCACCTGGGCCTGTACCTTTGGAGCAAATGCCATACTGAATATACAGCCTAGTGCTATGATGCGCATGAAAACCTTCATATAAAATATAATAATTTTTACAGCTGAATCCCTTCCACTCTTTACAAACAGATCAGTATAGACATTGTTCATCTACCCTAATGAAGTACAAATTAAAGAAAATGCCACGGTGTTTTAAAAACAAATCCTTCCACCCCGGGGGCGGAAGGATCGTTGTATTTAAAATTTCAGGTTGTACCAATCAGGCAGACTTCAGTAAATCGATCACTTCATCCCGGCTTTTACCCAATTTCTGCTGCAATTTTCCGATCAACTTATCTTCCTGTCCTTCTTCATACAACAGGTCATCGTCGGTCAGGTCTGCATACTGTTGTTTCAGGGTACCTTTTATTTCGTTCCACTTTCCTTTGATCTGTAACTTGTCCATAATCTTTCAATTTATATGGTGATATAATCGGGTTACTTATGAACAAGGAAGAGCCAAAGAATATGCCATCACCCGGTTATTTTATAATGATACCTGGATGCGGGTACTGAAAACCCTGCTTTCGCCGGCAGCCAGCTGAACCAGTCCGAGCCCGTTGTTAAAGGCATCCGGGGCGCCGCTGAGGTTTTCTAC
Organism: Chitinophaga sp. RCC_12; assembly: GCF_041360695.1. Taxonomy (NCBI): domain Bacteria; kingdom Pseudomonadati; phylum Bacteroidota; class Chitinophagia; order Chitinophagales; family Chitinophagaceae; genus Chitinophaga; species Chitinophaga sp. RCC_12. The sequence continues at coordinate 260,919 of NZ_JBFUPS010000010.1, read as the reverse complement.
AGCGATGCTGGTACGGTGCGGTGGAATATATATCTGCAGGATGGGGTAGCTATTTTCGGGATAGAAGGCAATGTTGATATTTTTCTTCGGATCGTGGATCGTGGCCAGCGGTTGTGGCTTTGTGAGATCCAGTACAAAGGAATTATCCAGCTCTACGCCTTTCAACACCTTTCCTTCCACAAATTCGGTATATGGCAAAACTTTTCCGGTAGGCAGCAGTTTTTCATTGAACTCCACTATCTCTTTGGAAGCGAAGGTGAGTACCAGCTCATCTACGGGCGTACCGGTGCTGAAGTATGGATGCCAGCCATCCATCACGGGAATGGCAACGCCACTCTTATTTACGAGCGTGGTATTCAGCTGCAGGTTGTTGCCGGCCCGCAGGATAAAGGTAGCGATGCAGTCGTATGCAAAGGGGTACCCTGCATCATCGGTTTGTTTAAAATGATGGGTAAGGGTTACCGATGCCTGCTGGTCATCTGCCTGTTGCGCTGTTACGGTAAAGGGCGCATCGTATAATAAGCCGTGGATAGCATTTCCGGGTGCCAATGTTTTTTGGATGGTGTAGGGTTTGCCTTCCCAGGTATATTGTGCATCCTTCATGCGGCATGCATAGGGACTGAGTTTTACGCTTTTGAAACTGGTGCGGAGATTTGCTTCCAGGTCGGCGATATCTTTGTAACTATCTATCAGGTTCAGTGGTCCTGTTGTATGCTTTACTTTGAAAGCATGCAGCAATGCGCCGAAAGAAGGAATTATTTCCACCTGTGTACCTGCTTCGAGATCCTGGAGCGCAATGATGTCAAATCCTGCCTCTTGAAAAGAATGGATGCCAAATTTCATTGTTCATTATTTTGGAAGAAAAATAAAACATTTTGGGATTTTACTTTGGGATTATTTGGTAACAGCCATTTGTTGCTACCGGTAATACCAAAGCAAAATCCCAATAGTATATTAGATGCTTGCGTTGATCAGGTTTTCCAGCCATTCCTGTTTGCCGCTGGTTTGTTTTGGTTCTCCGTTTGCCACTGCAAAATTGCGGAGGTCTTCCAATGTAAGTTTACCCGATTCAAATTCCTGTCCTTTACCGCTGTCGAAAGAAGCGTACCGGTCCTGGCGGAATTTTTTATACGGTGTGGCGGTCAATACTTTTTCTGCCACGATAGCAGCTCTTGCGAAAGTATCGATGCCACCTATGTGTGCGTGGAAGATATCTTCCAGGTCGGTGGAGTTACGACGGGTTTTTGCGTCGAAGTTTACGCCGCCGCCGGCAAATCCGCCAGCTTCGAGAATAACCAGCATGCTTTCAATGAGGTCGTTGAGGTTGGTGGGAAACTGATCGGTATCCCAGCCATTTTGTGCATCGCCGCGGTTAGCGTCGATGCTCCCCAGCATCCCGGCATCTACGGCCACCTGCAGTTCGTGCTGGAAGGTATGGCCTGCGAGTGTTGCGTGGTTTACTTCGAGGTTCAGTTTGAAATCTTTATCGAGACCAAACTGGCGCAGGAAGCCGATCACTGTGGCTGCATCATAATCGTACTGGTGTTTGGTAGGTTCGCAGGGTTTAGGCTCTATAAAGAAGGTGCCTTTAAAACCCTGTGCCCTCGCGTAATCGCGGGCCATGCCCAGGAAACGGCCCAGGTGTTCCTGTTCGCGTTTCATATTGGTGTTGAGCAGGGTCATATAACCTTCACGACCGCCCCAGAATACATAGTTTTCGCCGCCCAGTGCGATGGTGGCATCCAGTGAATTTTTCACCTGGGTACCTGCATAGGCTAATACGGCGAAATCAGGATTGGTAGCAGCGCCGTTCATATAGCGCGGGTTACTGAATACATTGGCAGTGCCCCATAACAGTTTCACACCGCTGGCCTGTTGCTTTTGTTTGGCGTAGGCAACGATCTGCTGCATGCGGCTTTCATATTCTGCGATGTTGGCGCCTTCGTCTACCAGATCTATGTCATGAAAGCAGTAGTAAGGAAGCCCCATTTTGGTGATGAACTCAAAAGCTGCGTCCATCTTGTCTTTAGCACTCTGATTCGCATCCGGGGAAGCGAGCCAAGGGAATTGTTTGGTACCGGGACCAAAAGGATCACCACCTGTTCCGCAGAAGGTATGCCAGTAGGACACGGCAAAACGGAACAGCTCTTTCATGGATTTACCCGCGATGAGGCGGTTTTCATCATACCATTTATACGCCAGCGGGTTATCTGACTGTGGTCCTTCAAACTGTATTTTACCAATCCCTTTGAAATACTCGTTGTTTCCTAATGTAATACTCATAACTAATATGGTTTTTTAAAATGCCAGATCTACTTATATGTTTCCGTTAATGCATCAGGGTACGGAGACCGTTCAGCCAGTTGCCGTAAACATCCCTGTATTGTGATTGCAGGGCGGTATCCGGTTCTATTACTGCGAGGCATTCCATGCCGCGGAAAGCATCTGCCATGCTCACATAACCGGCGCCTATTGCTGCGCCGCGGGCTGCGCCCTGTGCTCCATCTGTATTATATAGTTCTATCACAACATTGGCGGTATTGGCAAAAGCTTCCCGGAATAAGGGGCTGAGGAACATGTTGGCATGTCCGGCTCTTACGCGGTGGATGCTGAGGTCCATTTCAGCCATGATATCCATGCCATAGTTGAGACCGAACACGATGCCTTCCTGTACTGCACGCATAATGTGCGCGCGGCTGTGGCGGTTGAACTCAAGGTTGCGGAGGGTAGCGCCGAGGCTCCTGTTTTCCAGGATGCGTTCCGCACCATTGCCAAAAGGAAATACCTGCAGGCCGTTGGCGCCTATCGGCGCCTGTTGCGCCAGGGTATTCATTTCGGGATACGTGATATCACCTACCAGGTTTTTGAGCCAGCTGTTGGCAATGCCGGTACCATTGAGGCACATGAGCACCCCATTTCTCGTATGGGCGTTGTCGTTATTCACATGTACAAACGTGTTGACGCGGCTTTGCTGGTCGAAGCTGTTTTTATCGTGCACAGCATATACTACGCCCGAGGTGCCTGCTGTGGTGGCGGCTTCGCCGGGTTGCAGCACATTGAGAGAAAAAGCATTGTTGGGCTGATCGCCGGCGCGGTAGGTAACCGGTGTGCCGGGCGCCAGTTTCAGTGTAGCAGCTGCTGCCGCGGTAAGCTGGCCCTGGATGCCGAACGTAGGTACGATGGCAGACAGCAGTTGTTCATCTATATTATAATACTTCAGTAATGCTTTGGAAACGGCATTTTCCTCAAAATCCCAGAAGGTACCTTCTGATAAGCCCGAGATGGTGGTGCAGGCTTCACCGGTTAATTTCATGGCAATGAAATCGCCGGGTAGCATTACTTTATGAATGCGTTCATAAATATGTGGTTCATTTTCCTGGATCCAGCGAAGCTTCGAGGCGGTAAAATTACCGGGTGAGTTCAGCAGGTGCTCCAGGCAGTATTGTTCGCCAAGTGCTTTAAAGGCAGTATTGCCGGTATTTACAGCGCGACTGTCGCACCAGATAATGGCCGGGCGCAGCACCTGCTGTTGTTTATCCACACACACCAATCCGTGCATCTGGTAGGCAATACCTATTCCTTTGATCTGAGCAGGATCTACTGTAAAGCGGTTCAGCAGCAGTTCCGTGGCGTGCACAATTTCCTTCCACCAGTTCCCGGGGTCTTGCTCTGCCCAGTCGGCATGTGGTACATCAATGGCCATCTCTTTTTCGGGGCAGGTGGCGGTGGCCACGCAGGCGCCGGTATCAGCGTTAAGCAATGCTGCTTTGATAGATGATGACCCAATATCGTATCCTATAAAGTACATAACGTGAGAAATTAACAATCTGAAAAAGGACCGGATATTTTACGACAGGAAAATGTCCTAAAATATCCGGATACCAAAATAATAAAATGTTCTTATTACCAGAATACAGTGTACAAGGCGATAAGGATACCTACAATTAGTAAGGCGCCCACGGTAAAGCCCAGGTTGGGTTTAAACATGCTGGCATCGATCGCAAGTCCTTTCGGATTGTTCACACTGCGTTTATCCGACAACGTGATAATGATCATACCCACTACGCACACTACAAACACCAGTCCCATACGATCGATGAAGGCCATTTCATATACCCCGCTGTCCGGGTTCAATGCGGCAAAGCCAAACTGATGCAAAGGCTCCAGGTTCACCCATGCCGGCATAAACTTCAGGAAGAAGGAAAGGAGTAAACCGCCTATCATTGCAAACATGGCTGCGCTGGAGGTTGTCCGCTTCCAGAAAAACCCGAGGGCAAACATGGCGAATACGCCCGGAGAAACAAAGCCGGTATATTCCTGGATAAACTGGAAACCACCTTTTTTGTCGATGCCAAGGAAGTTAGAGATCACGATAGCAATAATCATGGTGATAATTACTACGGCACGGCCCACGCCTACGATCTTCTTTTCGTCGGCATCTTTGTTATATATCTTCTTATAAATATCCAGGGAATAAATGGTGGAAATACTGTTGGCTTTACCTGCCAGGGAAGCCACCACTGCAGCTGTTAAAGCAGCAAACGCGAGCCCTTTTAAACCGGAAGGCAGGAGATTGAGCAATACCGGGTAAGCGTTATCCGGGTTCAGGGAACCGCCTTTCATCATGGATTGTGCAAAATCGCCGTGATTCTGGGCATACAGTACATAAGCCGCAATACCAGGTAATACTACGATCACCGGCATCAGGAGTTTCAGGAAGCCTGCAAACAGTAATCCCTGACGGGCAGTTTTCAGATCCGCACCCAATGCACGCTGCGTAATATACTGGTTACATCCCCAGTAGTTCAGGTTTACGATCCACATACCACCTATCAGCACGCTCAGGCCGGGCAGATCGAGGTACTTGGGATTCTCTTTATGAAGAATCATATGGAAATGATCGCTGGCGTGTTGCGTCATCAGGGAGAAGCCTCTTAATACGCCTTTTTCACCGAAGTGCTCAGACACCAGCTGTAATGCCAGGTAGGTAGTGGCTAATCCGCCGAGGATGAGGAAAAATACCTGTATCACATCCGTGTAGCCGATCACCTTCATCCCTCCCAGTGTAATGAGGATGGCGAAGAAGGCCAGCGCCACCATACACACATAGAAGTTAATACCGGAGATCGTGGACACCGCAAGGGCGCCAAGGTACAGGATAGAGGTAAGGTTTACCACCACATACAATAACAGCCAGAAAACGGCCATGATGGTACTTACTGTTTGATTATACCTGCGTTCCAGGAACTGGGGCATGGTATAGATCTTATTTTTCAGGTAAATAGGCAGGAAAAATACTGCCACCACGATGAGCGTAGCAGCCGCCATCCATTCGTAAGTGGAAATGGCCAGCCCCATACTGAACCCGTTTCCGGACATCCCGATAAACTGCTCCGCAGAAATGTTGGAAGCAATGAGTGAGGCGCCGATAGCCCACCAGGTAAGGGAACCTTCTGCCAGGAAAAAGTCTTTGGAATCCGTTGTGGTCTTCTTCTTTTTCTGATAGATATAGTAACCATAACCAGCCACTATTAAAAAATATACCAGGAATACCAGGTAATCAAAGATGTGTAAGGATTTTGTTTGCATAACGTTCAAACGTGGTTATAAAAAATTTAGCGGATCAATATACATAATAAATGTAAAAAATACGCTTACAATTATTTTTTTTGCGTGAAATAAAAAAACGCGAGGGCTGCCGCGGTTTACCGGGTGTTAAAACTATACATTTAAATTGCTCATCATAGTGCATTTATGTAAAAAGAAACAATTGATACCCTTTACTTTCACAAAAGGTACCTGTGAACGGAATAAAATATCTTCCAGGTTGATTTCCTTTCCTTTATGGGGGTGGGGAATTGTCAACTGAATGCCTGGTAGCGTGGAAATAAAAAATAAATATAGAGCACAGAAAACCGGGAAGCAAGTTTTTCCGCTCCGGCGGGAAAAAACATTTTAATCAATGGGCCGGTCCGGGCAAATCCGGCGGGCGCCTTCAGGACTCCAGTGCCATTACAGCGATGTTATCCCCGATTACGGAACCGATGGCGACTCCCATTCCTCCCATGCGTACGCCCATGATCACATTATTCGTATGTGCTTTTACGATAGGTTGTTTTGTTTTACCAAAAGCCATAATACCCGTCCACCTGTCGGCTACGGTTACCTCCCTGCCGGGCAGTATTACAGTGCGCAGCAATACTTCCAGTTCGTGCTGGATCCGGTCGTTGAACCGGAAGTCCGTGGAGGTTTCCCCGGTGAAGTCGAGCTGGCGGCCACCGCCAAGCAGTACCCGCCCCTCCAGTTCCCTGAAATAGTAATATCCTTCTTCCATATGGAAAACGCCTTTAAAGGGCAGGTCTTTTACCGGTGTGGTGATCAGTACCTGTCCCCTGCCGGGCACTACTTCTTCCTCCGGGAGCAGCCGGCGGGTAAAGGCATTGGTGCAGATGAGCACCTTCCGGGCCGAAAAGGCAATGTCTTCTTCCAGGGTATGATGCGGCACGATAACGTTCACACCTGTATGAAAATCGTCTATTGTTTTGACGGTGCAACCGGTTTTAATTTCCACTCCTTTTAATACAGCTGTATCGATCAGCGCCCGCATCATTTTGCCGGTATGCAGTTCTCCTTCAAAATTATTGCGGATGAGCGCTTTTACATACTCTGAGGCAAAACCGAAAGCAGGAAGACGGTCGTTTGCCAAAGTGAATGCGGGTTCCCCGTTGAATAGCTCACCCAGGATATGATTTACTTCGGGAAGCCGGTGCAGGGCCCATTCTTCGCGGGGGCCAATCAGTTCATGGCTGCCGTTTTCCTGGTAGCCGATAGTGGTGTCGCCAAGGCGGCGGCGCAGCAGGCGTAAGCCTTGCAGCCGCAGCCGGACCAGGTCTCTCACCGCTTCCGTGGGCATTGTTTGCAGATCGGTCAGTATTTCGGTAAGGCTTCCGATGCAGGCGAAGCCGGCGTTTTTGGTACTGGCGCCGGTGGGCAAAATGTCCCGTTCCAGCACCAGTACCCGGCAGCCGGGCGCTCTTTCTTTCAGGCTGATGGCGGCCGACAGGCCAACGATACCGCTGCCGACGATGATATAGTCGTATTGCAGCAGGCTTTCCTTCTCCCAGAAACTTAACATACTTGATATTTATACAGTGCCTACAGATCCACCGTCTACCCGGAATACCGCGCCTGTGATGAAGGAGGCGTGATCAGAAGCCAGGAAGGCCACTATGCTGCCGGTTTCTTCCGGGGTGCCGGGGCGGCCCAACACCTGGTAGGGACGGTTTTGTTTCAGGAATACTTTGGCAGCTTCGGCGATAGAAATATTTTTTTCTTTTGAGATGCCTTCCAGCATTTCATCTACCAGTGGTGTTTTGATAAAGGCCGGCGAAACGGTGTTTACCAGGATATTATCTTTTCCGTAGTTCTGCGACAGCGTTTTTGAATAGTTATTCAATGCGGCCTTTGTAGCATTGTAGTGGCCCATGTTGGGGTCCGGCTGTTCCGCATTTTCGGAAGAGATATTGATGATCCTGCCGCCACCCTGCTTTTTCATGTGGGGAATTACCAGCTGGGTGAGCGCTACCAAACCGAAGAAATTGACTTCAAACACCTGCCGCCACTGCGGCATGCTGATGGTGTCCAACGGACCGAATGCGTCTATACCGCCTGCGTTATTTACGAGGATATCGATGTGACCAAGCTGCTGCACCGTGGTGGTGACCAGTTGCTGCAGGTCCGCTTCTTTGGCCATATCTGCTACTACCGCCAGCACGTCGAGTCCCTGCAGGCGGAACATAGCGGCTGTATCTTCCAGTTCATAGGCATTACGGGCGGTGATCACTACGGTAGCGCCTTCCTGCAGCAAAGACGCTGCGATCCCTTTGCCTATACCTTTACTGCCACCGGTAACGATGGCTACCTTTCCTTTTAAATTAAGCTCCATGATCTTATATTTTAGATCAAAAATAAAAACCGGGTATCTGTTTATTACTGTATAAGTTATTGAAAAAACAGTAAAAGCAGCTGTTTAACCCCCGCAGGATTCCGGATAGTACAAATTATGTAGCTTCGGGGGACTAAAATTATACACCATGATTGCAACAAAAGCTTATGCTGTGCAGGATGCTGCATCACCGTTGGGTCCCTGGAATTTTGAACGCAGAGAGCCGGGGCCGCATGATGTACAGATTGAAATCCTTTATTGCGGGGTATGCCATTCCGATATTCACCAGGTGCGGAATGAGTGGGGCAATTCCATTTACCCGATGGTTCCCGGCCATGAAATAGTGGGGCGGATCACCAAAGTGGGTGATCATGTCACCAAATTCAAGGTGGGCGATCTGGCGGGGATAGGTTGTTTTGTGGATTCATGCCGGGTGTGCGATCCCTGCAAATCCGGGGAGGAGCAATATTGCATCACCGGTGGCGCCAGTACGTACAACGGTTACGAAATGGATAGAAAAACGCATACTTATGGCGGATATTCCACCCATATTGTAACAGACGAAAAATATACGTTGAAGGTTTCTGATAAGCTGCCGCTTGAGGGAGTAGCGCCGCTGTTATGCGCCGGCATCACCACTTATTCCCCGCTTCGGCACTGGAAAGTAGGCAAAGGTCATAAAGTAGCGGTAGTGGGTTTGGGCGGACTGGGCCACATGGCAGTAAAGCTTGCAGCGTCTATGGGGGCTGAAGTAACGATGCTGAGCACCTCTCCTTCCAAGGAAGCGGATGCCCGCCGGCTGGGCGCCCATCATTTTGCGCTGATGACAGATAAAGCGCAGGTAAAGCAGCTCTACAGCCAATTCGATTTTATCATCAATACTATTTCCGCTCCCCACGATTACACGACTTACCTGAACCTCCTGAACCTGGATGGTGTGATGATTTGCCTGGGAGTACCTCCGGAACCTTCCGTGGTACCGGCTTTTAACCTGATCATGGGACGCAGGAGCATTGCCGGATCATTGATCGGCGGCATCCGCGAAACGCAGGAAATGCTGGACTACTGTGCGGAGCATAATATTACCAGTGATGTAGAAGTAATTAATATCAAAGATATCAATACCGCTTATGAGCGGATGCTGAAGGGTGATGTGAAGTACCGGTTTGTAATTGACATTGCAAGTTTGAAATAAGTGTAGCCGGAGTGGCCACTTTATTTATACCCGTTCCTGTAAACCGGAACGGGTATTTTTTTGTTATGCAGTTGTTAAGCAGAAATTGTCCTTTGATTTTGTTGGTATATTAGTCACTATCCCTAAATTTCCCGTTATGTCGAGTACTACCTCAAAGAACCACGACAGGTACCGGCACCTGCATTTAGCTATAATCAGCATGGTTGTTATAGCCATTGCCGGCGTTTTACTGTACTTTTTTGTTAAGCGGCATACGCCTGATTTACCAGATATCGCCGCCAACCTGCACCAGGCGGTAATGCCGGAAGAAGATACCAGTGTAGGAAAATGCGCCCAGTATCCCATCACTGCATTAGAGCTTCAAAAGCTATACCTGGCGAATGATCCGGTAGCCGCGGAAAAGTATACAAATGAAACGGTGTATATTAATGGTATTTTCATTGGTACCGGTATTAACCCGATGGGTACTGCCTACATGATCCTTAAGAGTGGCGACAGGTCCCATTCCATTAAGTGTTTTCTACAGAACAAAGAAGATATCAATTTAACAAAGGGGAGTTCCGTTTTCCTGAAGGGTTATTGCCGGGGGCAGATATGGGATCTCAAAATTGAGGAGTGTGAATTACTGGATGTACCCGTTGTAACATCGCAAAAAAAATAGCGCGCCCTTTTGCGGGCGCGCCTCATCTCTATACAAGATATCCGAACAGGCTGTCGTCTTTATTCAGTTCGGTGATCTGGAAATTATATTTCTGACAATTGGCAATCAGTTTATCATAGTCCTCGCGGTTTCTCAGTTCCACTCCTACCAGCGCGGGACCTATCTCCTTATTATGTTTCTGGATATATTCAAACCGGGTGATGTCATCATCAGGCCCGAGTATATCGTTCACAAATTGCTTCAGGGCTCCCGGGCGTTGTGCAAAACGTACAATAAAATAGTGTTTCAATCCTTCATACAGGAGTGAACGTTCCTTTATTTCCTGCATGCGGTCGATGTCGTTGTTACTGCCGCTGATCACACATACTACTTTTTTCCCTTTGATTTCCGCGGCATGGTCGTCTAATGCCGCGATGGACAAGGCGCCCGCGGGTTCTACCACAATTGCATCTTCGTTATATAACCGGAGGATGGTGGAGCACACTTTTCCTTCCGGTACGAGGTGCATTTTATCCAGCACATCTTTACAGATTTCGTAGTTGAGGGTACCTACTCTTTTAACAGCGGCGCCATCTACAAAGCGTTCTATTTCATCGAGGGTAACGGGGCCGCCATTTTCCAGTGCGCGGAGCATAGAGGGTGCGCCTTCCGGTTCCACCCCGATGATACGGGTATTGGGACTGTATGTTTTGAAATAAGTGCCGAGGCCGGCAGCAAGACCTCCGCCGCCAACGGGTACAAAAAGAAAATCGATAGCGGACTGGTCTTCCAGGATTTCAACGGCTACGGTTCCTTGTCCTTCAATTATTTTCGGGTTGTCGAACGGAGGGATAAAGGTCATGCTGTTGGCTTTTGTGAAAGCCTGGGCTTCCACAGAGCAATCGTCGAAGGTATCCCCTACCAGGCGGATTTCTATATGATCGCCGCCAAACATATTTACCTGGTTAACTTTTTGTTTTGGTGTGATCACGGGCATAAATACCACGCCTTTAATATTCATGGCTTTACATGCATAAGCAAAGCCCTGGGCGTGGTTACCGGCGCTGGCGCAGGTAACGCCTTTGGCCAATAGTTCAGCAGGCAGGCTGCTGATCAGGTTATAGGCGCCGCGCAGTTTATAAGAGCGTACAATCTGCATATCCTCTCTTTTCAGATATACGTCGCAGTTATAACGCCGGGAAAGATTGGCGCTATACATCAGCGGAGTGCGGGTAACGATTGGTTTCAGTTTCACAGCCGCATCCAGGATATTCAGGGAATTGACACTACTCATTACTTCAGACATAAAATGTAATTAATACAAATGGCAAAGCATTTTCGGGATTATCGAAATCATGGAACCTGTATTCAGTATCAGAAAGATGTATTCTTCCGTACTAAATACGAGCGCCAATAATTTCAATAATTCGAAAATGCTTTGCCATTGTAATGTATAATATTTGCTATTACGCGTTGTTAGGGCGCAGCTTACGTACAGCAGCACCTGCCTGCCACATTTCGCTTTCGCGGAGTTCTTTCAGTTCTTCGTTCAGTTTCTCACGGTAATCCGGAGTGCTGTTGGAAGCGATAGAACGGGCAGCTTCTTTACCTGCAGCAACGCTGGCATACAGTTCATCAAATACAGGCTGGGTAGCAGTTTTGAACTTCTTCCACCAGTCGAGCGCACCGCGCTGAGCAGTAGTAGAGCAGTTGGCATACATCCAGTCCATACCGTTTTCTGCTACCAGTGGCATCAGCGACTGTGTGAGTTCTTCTACTGTTTCATTGAAAGCTTCAGAAGGTGAGTGACCATTCTTACGCAGTGTTTCGTATTGAGCAGCGAAGATACCCTGGATACAACCCATGAGAGAGCCGCGTTCGCCGGTAAGATCGGAGAAAACTTCTTTTTTGAAATCTGTTTCGAACAGGTAACCGGAACCAACACCGATACCCAGTGCTACTACGCGTTCTTTAGCGCGGCCGGTAGCGTCCTGGAAAATAGCGTAGCTGGAGTTCAGACCCTGACCAGCCAGGAACAGGCGGCGCAGTGAAGTACCGGAACCTTTTGGAGCCACCAGGATTACATCTACATCAGCAGGAGGAATGATACCGGTTTGTTCTTTATAGGTGATACCGAAACCGTGGGAGAAGTACAGTGCTTTACCAGGAGTCAGGTGTTGCTTTAAAGTAGGCCACAGGGTGATCTGTCCGGCATCAGACAGCAGGAACTGAAGAATAGTACCTTTCTGAGCTGCTTCTTCGATATCGAATAAAGTTTCACCAGGAACCCAGCCATCAGCAACTGCTTTGTCCCAGGTTTTGGAATTTTTACGTTGACCTACAATAACATTAAAGCCATTGTCTTTCAGGTTCAGTGCCTGGCCAGGACCTTGTACGCCATAACCAATAACTGCAATCACTTCGTTCTTCAGCACTTCCCTTGCTTTTTCCATAGGGAATTCTTCTCTGGTTACTACTTGTTCGAGTACCCCTCCAAAATTGATGGTTGCCATGTGTTGTTTTTTTAGCTTTTAGCTACTAGCTGTTAGCTGTTAGCTGAGGTGTGATTTGAATGAATAATGATTAAGATGTCAGCTGCCGGCGGCTGGCCGGCAGCCAGTTATTTGCTGAAAGCACACGGCTAAATGCCGGGAGCTTCCTGTGTGTGTAATTCTTTCAGGTGCTCGTGGAAACGGCGGCTCCATTTTACAATGGCAACCCTTCCGCTCTTGGTGTACTCTATCAGGCCATATGGCTCCAGTTTCTTGATAAAGTCGGTCAGCTCCTGCTGGTGACCTGTTTTCTCGATCACAAAATAATCCGCGGTGATCGTCAGGATACGCGCATTATTTTCACGTATCAGTCTTTCTATATCACCTGTATGTAACGACCGGGTAGAAATTTTGTACAGCGCCAGCTCCTGGTATACCACTTCATCTTCTTCATGCACAAAAGCGCGGTGAATTTCAATCAGTCTTTCTATCTGTCCAACTACTTTATCCAGCTTCTCACGTGTAGACATCACCGTTATTACAAACTTATACACACCGGGAATTTCTGTTTCAGCGGTGGTTAAGCTGGTGATATTGATACCCCTGCGGGTAAATATTATGGTGATACGGTTGGTTATACCTATACGGTCTTCCGTATATACCGTTACTGTATACTCTTTTTGCATATACCTGTTGTGAATTACAAATGATCAATGTGAATCCTCCGGGATGCTGCTACTCCAGCCTGATGCTGGAAACAGGAGCACCTGCGGGCACCATAGGGAATACGTTATCTTCTTTTTCCACTACTACTTCCAGCAGATAAGCACCCTTGTGCGCCAGCATTTCATCAATAGCGGCGGATATATCTTCCCTTGCTGTTACTTTTTTGCCGGGGATATAAAATCCTTTGGCAACCTGTACAAAGTCGGGATTGACCATTTCAGTGGAGGAATAGCGCCTGTCGAAAAACAGTTGCTGCCATTGTCTTACCATTCCCAGGAAGTTGTTATTCAGGATCACTATTTTCACACCAATCTGTGACTGGTGAATAGTGGCCAGTTCCTGTAAGGTCATCTGGAAACAACCATCGCCGATTATAGCAACTACTTCTTTTTCGGGCGTACCGGTTTTAGCGCCCATTGCTGCCGGCAGCGAAAAGCCCATCGTACCCATTCCACCTGAGGTGACATTGGTATTGGGATTTTTGAAGCGGTAATAGCGGGAGGCTACCATCTGGTGCTGACCAACATCTGTTACCAGCACTGCTTCGCCTTTGGTTTTTTCTGAAATCAGGCGGATTACTTCTGCCATTTTCAGCTCACCTTCCTGTGGATACAGTTCAGCATGCTGTACTTTATCATATTCTTTTTTATCAGCGGCGCGGAATTCTTCCAGCCAGGCGGCATGCTCAGCAGGGTTTACCTGTTTGATCAATGCTGCCAGGGCTGGCTTTGCATCTGCATGAACGGCTACATCAGCTTTAATGATCTTATTGATCTCTGCTGCATCGATTTCGATGTGTATAACTTTGGCGTTGGGAACATAAGTGCCTACGTCGCCCGTTACACGGTCATCGAAGCGCATTCCCACTGCGATCACCACATCGGCTTCGCCGGTGAGCATGTTAGGACCATAGTTACCATGCATTCCCAGCATACCTACATACAGCGGGTGATCTACCGGTACGGCAGAGAGGCCCAGTAAGGTAGATCCGATGGGAATGGCGGCTTTTTCCGCCAGTGCGATCAGTTCTTTTTCCGCACCTGATAACAGTACGCCATGGCCACAGAGGATGAATGGCTTCTTTGCACCGTTGATCAGCGCTGCTGCTGCTGTTACCGCATCCTGGTTTAATTCAGGAATAGGACGGTAACTGCGGATATATTCACATTTCTTGTACTCGTATTCAAATTCCCCGAACTGTGCGTTTTTGGTGATATCCACCAGTACAGGGCCGGGACGGCCGCTGCGGGCAATGTAAAATGCTTTGGCCATTGCGCCCGGAATATCTTCCGGACGGGTCACCTGTATATTCCACTTGGTAATAGGCATAGTAATGCCGATCACGTCTGTTTCCTGAAATGCATCGGTTCCTAACAGGGCGGCAGCTACCTGGCCGGTTACGCATACCATTGGGGTACTGTCCATATAAGCGTCGGCCAAACCTGTAACCAGGTTGGTGGCGCCCGGACCGGAAGTAGCAAAAGCTACACCTACCTTACCGGAGCTGCGTGCATAACCTTGTGCAGCATGAGTGGCACCCTGTTCGTGCCGGACGAGTATGTGATGGACCTGATCCTGGAAATCGTAAAGGGCATCATAAATAGGCATGATCGCCCCGCCGGGATATCCGAAAATGGTGTCCACCCCTTCTTCGATCAGGGAGCGGATCACTGCTTCGGAACCTGTAATCACAGGCTTTGCAGCTAACTGTTTATCTGCTATCTCAGGCTTCATCGGTAACACATCCTTCTGTTGCATTTTTTACAAGTTTTGCGTACTTAAATAAGATTCCATTGGTCACTCTCAATGCGGGTTGTACCCATGCTGCCCGGCGTGCGGCCAGCTCTTCGTCACTGATTTCCACATTGATAAAGTTCTTCGTTGCGTCTATTTCGATGATATCGTTGTCTTGTACAAGTGCGATATTTCCCCCTTCAAAAGCTTCCGGGGTGATATGTCCAACCACAAATCCGTGGGTACCACCGGAGAAGCGGCCATCGGTAATGAGGGCTACGCTTTTGCCTAATCCCACGCCCATGATGGCGCTGGTAGGTTTCAGCATTTCCGGCATACCTGGTGCGCCTTTCGGGCCTACCTGGCGGATCACCACCACATCTCCTTCTTTTACTTTACCGGAGGTGATACCTGCAATCAGTTCAAATTCGCCGTCGAATACACGGGCAGGGCCTCTGAAGCGTTCGCCTTCCTTACCGGTGATCTTTGCTACGGAGCCTTCTGTGGCGAGGTTGCCGTAAAGGATCTGGATGTGGGCCGTTGGTTTCAGTGGTTTTTCCAGCGGCACAATGATATCCTGTGTGCTGAAGTCTATGTCTGCCACGTCTTCCAGGTTTTCGGCAATTGTTTTACCGGTAACGGTCAGGCAATGGCCGTGGATATACCCTTTTTTCAGGAGGTATTTCATTACCAAAGGAACGCCGCCGATGTTGTGGAGGTCTTCCATGAGGTATTTACCACTTGGTTTCAGGTCGGCGATCAGCGGTGTTTTGTCGCTGATGCGCTGAAAATCTTCCAGCCTGATGGAAATGCCTACTGACTTCGCGATGGCGATAAAGTGCAGTACGGCGTTGGTGCTGCCACCCAGGGCCATGATGATGGTGAGGGCATTTTCAAATGCCTCTTTGGTCATGATGTCCTTAGGTTTAATATCTCTTTCAAGGAGCAGGCGGATGTATTTACCGGCAGCGATACATTCATCTTTTTTGTCCTGGCTCAATGCGGGGTTGGATGAGCTGTACGGGAGGCTCATACCGAGTGCTTCGATAGCGGAAGACATGGTATTAGCGGTGTACATACCGCCACAGGCGCCGGCGCCGGGGCAGGAATTTTGTACAATGCCTTTGAAATCGCCTTCATCCAGTTTGCCGGCCATTTTCTGACCTAATGCTTCAAATGCTGAGATGATGTTGAGATCCTGGCCTTTATATTTTCCGGGTGCGATAGTACCGCCGTAAACCATGATAGAGGGGCGGTTGAGGCGACCCATCGCCATCAGGGAGCCGGGCATGTTCTTATCGCAGCCTGGTACGGTGATTAGGGCGTCGTAATACTGTGCTCCTGCAACGGTTTCAATGGAATCTGCAATCAGATCACGGCTAACGAGGGAATAACGCATCCCCGGTGTACCATTGCTCATACCATCACTGACGCCAATGGTATGGAAAATGAGTCCGACCAGATCATTTGCCCAGACGCCTTTTTTGACATCTTTAGCCAGATCATTCAGGTGCATATTGCAGGTGTTGCCATCGTAGCCCATGCTAACGATACCCACCTGTGCTTTTTTCAGATCTTCTTCTGTTAAACCAATTCCATACAATTGTGCCTGCGCAGCTGGTTGCGTAGGGTCTTGCGTGATCGTCTTGCTGTATTTATTTAATTCCATTGCTTTTTGTTATTACCCCGATTACAGGTGTTTATAGGTACCCTATTTTAAAAACTCTCCACAAATTACCCGGTGGCGTCGTCAAATTCAAACCAACTTATTCCAATTTACCGGTCTTCAAATCTGCCTTTTAAGCTCTAAAACCCTTTACTGTAAAGGATTATAAGTTTTTCGATTTACAACCTTCAAAGGATTTTAACTGTCAGCTGTTAGCATTTAGCGAATGCTAACAGCTAACAGCCAACAGCCAACGGTTATGCCAGTTGAGCTTCGCGTTGGAATGCTTTTTCCAGCACTTTAGCTTTGTAGGCCTGTTGGAGTATTTTTCCGAGCGACTGTGCCCAGGGCTTGCTGAAAGACTGACCGTCCAGGGAGTCGATACCGATGATTTCTGCTGCAGTACCGCAGAAGAAGGCTGCTTCGGCTTCTTTTAATTCCGGGATGGTAAATAATTTTTGTTCCAGTGGGATATTCAGTTCCTGGCAAAGTTCGATAACAGTGGCGCGGGTGATGCCTGGGAGGATGTTACCGGCGGGAGGAGTGTATATTTTGCCGTCTTTTTCAAAGAAGATGTTAGCACCGGGGCCTTCTGCAACGTAACCATTCATATCCAGCAGCAGCGCTTCATCGTAACCTTTTTCTTTTGCTTCCTGCGAGGCCAGTATTGAGTTTACATAAAGGCCGGCCGACTTGGATTCTATTTTAAAGGCTTTGGGATTTGGTCGTTCGTAGGAGGAAGTCATTACGCGCAACAGCTTTTCTCCCAGGTAAGCTCCCCATTCCCATGCGCAGATCAGGATGTGCGACTCTGCGGCGGCTTTCAGCGTCATATTCGGCGGACAGAATACCAGCGGCCTGATATAAGCTTCTTCCATGTTGTTCATCTCCAGTACTTTATAACAAGCGGCGATCAGCTCTTCGTTATCAAATTTGTAGGGGATGTGGATCAGTTCGCAGGAGCGCTTCAGGCGGTCGAAGTGTTCTTTTGCTTTAAAGATCTTCACTTCGCCGTTTGCCGTTTTGTAGGCGCGGATGCCTTCAAAAACAGCATAACCGTAGTGGAGTGACTGGCCATACAGGTCAGTTGTAGCAGCATTTGCTTTGGTGTACTCACCGTTGATGTAAAGAAAAGTGTTGTCGTTGTAATAGCTATACATAAAATTGAAATTATACCAGGAATATACAGTCCAAAAAAAAGCCTCCCTCTTTGCGGAGGAAGGCGTTATATTTTGTGATTATATGCACGTTTACCTATCCTCCATACTGGTGGCTAATAATGACAACGACGATAATCACGACCTTCGTGATAGCCCAGTTGAGCTGAGGCACGATGTGATTAAGTTTTATATTGTCTTTATTTACCCACATGGAGGTGCTTATTTTCTTTAGCGTTTCTACAAAAGTATTCGTGAAAAAAATAAAAAACAACAATACAGCCAATATTTAGTAAAAAATTAATCACATTAAGGGTTTTTGAAAATATTTAAAAAAACAAGTCAATAGTTGCTTGTTTTCTAAACAAATCACAGGATCATTATAAATTAATCTACCGGTTTTGTGTACAAAAGACGCGGATTTTGTCTTTCTCGCTGATTACGCTGATTATACTGATTAACTGGATTTTTACTTTTTGGATTTATAAAGGATTAAGGGAGATAGAAGCGGATGTATCCGCTTTTATCTCCCTTATTTATTATTTTGGGGAAATCTAGAAAATCTAAAAAAAATCCGAAAGTAAAAATCCAGTTAATCAGTATAATCAGCGTAATCAGCGAGAAAGACAAAATCCGCTCAAAAAAAATCCCGGTGCTTCCTGCACCGGGATAAAATGATTTCATTTCATTTACTGTTCACGTTCTAAAAATGATTTCATTTACTGTTCACTTGTTACATTGACGTGCAGGCATTTATCGATGATATCCTGCAGTACTGTTTCTTTTTCCATGAGCCGCTGCAGTAAAACCAGTTGATTTTTTGCGCGGTCGTAATTGTGTGTCGGGTACTTGATGGGATAATATACGTCACCGTTCAGATAATCGGTGAGGAAGCGTATCCCCTGCATGTAGATCATAAACTTCCCGGCAAAGAACAGTTGTTCTTTTTCTACTTTTGTCAAAGTACCGCCAATCTCTGCGAGGTACCCCTGCATAAGGGCTTCGTAGTATTCTTCGCGGATAACGATCTGGCTGAAATCCCTTTCTTCTTCAGACACGGGGCAAACATAAGTGCGTACCATGTCGCCGAGGTCTGAGATGATTTTTCCGGGCATCAGGGTATCCAGGTCACATACACAAATACCTTCATAAGTATCCTTGTTGAGCAATACATTATTGATTTTGGTATCGTGATGCATCAGATGGTCCCTGAATTCAGGATTTGTTTTCAGTTGTTCATACGTTACTGCGATGTCAGAATAGCGGAGGAAATCTTCAATCATCTCTTCTGCTGCAACTTTCCGGTCTTCCTTTGCCGTTCGGATAGCCTCCTGGAAGGCGCTGTACCGAAGGGTCAGGTTGTGAAAGTTTGGAATCGAAGCTTTAAACGGCTTCAGGTCAATTCCCGAAAGGTAACTGGCGAGGCGGCCAAATTGTCTGGCTGCTTCATACGCCTGCTTTGGGTTGTCGGCCTGGTCTACCGTTACGGAATCCGCAATAAAAGGGATCAATCTCCAGTATTCGTTGTCAATTACAAAGAGCTCTTCCCCGTTAACCGTGGGGATCGGCGTAATAAACAGATAGCCGGGATGATGAACTGCCAGATAATCCGCTGCCATTCTCTGGTTGGCGGCGATTACTCCTGGTTCCTTAAATACGTTTACGTTGATCTTTTGTAAAACGTATCTACTGCCGTCCTGCTTTTTTTCTAACAAAAAAGTGTTGTTGATGTGTCCTGATCCAAATTTTCGGACATTTAATCCTTCAGGCTCAAGTCCGAAAGCCTGAAGGATCCTGCTGTTGGGTTTTATTTCCATAAATTGTCTGGATATTCTCCATTCTTAACCAGCGCCGACAAGCTGGCCTGCACTCCCGGTGCATCTTCTTTGTAAGTAACGCCAAACCATTTTGCGCTGGTTGGAATTACTTTTACCTGGCCAATACCACGGCGGGTAAATTCGTCGGCTACAATCGTAATAAAGAATTCAGATTTAGGATTGCTGCTGTTTTTCTCCAGAAATTCGCTGAAAAGGCCCTGGCTCAGTTCAAATACGCTCGGGTGGAATCCCCAGAAGTTCATGGATACCGGCGTGTTGGCAGGTAACGGATGTTTGCTGCCATCTGCTTCTTCGTAAACGATCTGGTCGTTTTCAGCATATATCTTGGTCCTTTCGTTGATCGCCGCCAGGTTGCCGTCTGCGCTCACTTCGCATACGCCGCGGGATACAGAACCGTGCTCACTGATAGTTTTGCCCAGTTCATAGCCAACCACGCTGTATACGTTAGGCTTACAGTCGTTATTCAGGAAAGCAGCCATTTTAACGAAAGCATCTGTACCATAGAAATCATCTGCATTGATCACTGCAAATGGCTCATTGATAGCGTTTTTGGCGCAAAGAACCGCATGGGCAGTACCCCATGGCTTGGTTCTGTCGGCCGGAACCGTATGATCTCCTAAAAATGCATCCATTTCCTGGTATACAAAATCAACAGCCACGCGGCCTTTGAGCTTTGGTTCAAAGATTTCCCTGAACTCAGCCGCAAAATTCTCGCGGATGATGAACACTATTTTTCCAAAACCGGCGCTGATAGCGTCGTAAATAGAGTAGTCAACGATAGTTTCACCGCTGGGGCCAAATTGCTGGATTTGCTTTAAACTGCCGTATCGGCTGGCCATACCGGCCGCCAAAATCAATAAAGTCGGTTGCATTTTTCTGATATTAGTTTTATAAGTGTCAACTATTTACCTAAAAATATCGGCGCTAAATTTAATCATTAAAACTATTTTCACACTTTCTTTTTGTAGTAACGCCCATTTTTAAAGATTAATTAAACTGAACAATGAAGAGATTATTAGTGCTGGGAGCCGTTGCCATGCAGCTTCTTACTACTGCCAATGCGCAACAGAAAACAAATCCGGATGACATTAAAGAAAAAATGCAGTGGTTCTCCGATGCCAAACTGGGCATTTTTATTCACTGGGGCATCTATTCTGTCAAAGGAATCGATGAATCCTGGTCGTTTCACAACAAAAAAATATCCTACCCCGATTATATGCAGCAGCTGAAAGGCTTTACTGCTAACAATTACAACCCACAGGCATGGGCCGACCTGATCAAAGAATCCGGCGCCCGCTATGCAGTGATGACCACCAAACACCACGATGGCGTAGCGCTGTGGGACAGCAAATACAGTAAACTGGATGTTGCCAACAGTACACCGGCGAAAAGAGACGTGCTCACCCCTCTCTACGCGGCTTTGCGGCGCGATAGTATCAAATGTGGTGCCTATTTCTCCCTGATCGACTGGAGCCACAACGATTATCCGCAGTTCCTGAAAGACAGCAACCGCTATGACATTAAAGCCCAGCCCGAAAGATGGCAACGCTTCCTGAAATTTTACGAAGGACAAATGGCCGAGGTAATGACGAAGTTCAACCCGGACCTGTGGTGGTTCGACGGCGATTGGGAACACTCCGCCGAAGAATGGGAAGCCCCCAAAATGCGACAGATGCTCACCTCCCATAACCCTAACACCATTATCAACGGACGCCTGCAGGGGTACGGCGACTATGAAACGCCGGAACAGAACTTCCCCGTATCACGACCGAAATACCACTGGTGGGAACTATGCATGACCATCAACAACAACTGGGGATGGCAGCCACAGGACAACAACTGGAAAACACCTTTTGAAATTATTACCATCTTCGTGGATGCCGTAAGCAATGGCGGTAACCTCCTGCTCGATATCGGCCCCAAAGCCGATGGCAGCATCCCGGAAGAAGAAGTTCATATGCTGAAAGAACTCGGCGCCTGGAACAAACGCAATGGTGAAGCAGTGTTCAATACCATCGGTGGTATTCCGCAGGGACACTTCTACGGCCCCACCACCCTCTCAAAAGATTCCAGCACCCTCTACCTGTTCCTGCCGGCTAAAACCAGCGGCCAGGTAATGGTGAAAGGACTTTCCAATAAAATTGAAAGCATCACCGTACTGGGCAACAACAGCCAGCTGACCCACAAAGTAGTCGGCAAAATTTCCTGGAGTCCCGTACCCGGACTGGTTTTCATAAACGTACCGGAAAATGTACAGGATAAATATATCACTGTGCTGAAAGTGAAGCTGGATAAGGCCGTGAAGCTGTACAGAGGCCAGGGCGGTTTCCTGACCAACGATTAATAAACGATTTTGATTTTATATTTGGGGAGATGAATGCTGCAATATGCCTTCATCTCCCCGATCTTTTACCGCCTTATCACTTAACCGCTGCATGCTTTCTTACGATAACATCACCCTTGAATCCTTTCAAACTTCCTGGCTGCCGGAGCATATCCACGCTGCCATACTGCGTTTGGATAAAATTCACCCGGAGGTATCCGGGAATAAGTGGTTTAAGCTGAAATACAACATCGAAGCGGCTAAGAGTAATAACAGCAACGGTATCCTTACCTATGGCGGCGCTTACTCTAATCATATTGCAGCCACCGCCCTGGCCTGTAAGGAGGCAGCCTTGCCCTGTACAGGAATTATCCGCGGAGAAGAACACAAGGGCCAGTTGAATCATATGCTTCAAACCGCAGCAGACAATGGCATGAAGCTGGTTTTTATTAGCCGGGAAGATTATCGCCATCATAAAGCAGGTAACACCTTATATCCCGGCTATCATGTTGTTCCGGAGGGCGGTCACAATGCCCTGGGCGCCCGGGGCTGTGAAGAGATCCTTTCTATCTTCCCCACAACAAATTATACACATATCCTTTGTGCCGCAGGCACAGGCACTACACTCGCGGGCCTGATCAACAGCGCCACACCACATCAGCAGGTAATTGGCATTCCCGTATTAAAGGGCGCGCAGTACCTTGAAAAAGAAATTACTGACCTGCTGTATCCCGGTAATAACAACCGCTGGCAGTTATTATACGAACACCACGGTGGCGGCTATGCCAAAAAAACGCCTGCACTTATAGATTTTATCAATACTATCTATCAAGAAACAGGCATCCCCACGGATATTATTTATACCGGCAAACTGGTAATGGCTTTTCGTGATCTGGTCCAGCAGGGCTACTTTCCGGCGAACAGCAACATATTGCTGATACACACCGGTGGCCTTCAGGGCAATCTTTCCCTCCCTCCCGGCGTTCTATCCTTTTAAAAACTGTTCATTATATTTGAACGGTAGTGTATTTTTGCCAACTTTAAGAGCTCACGGAATAATCAGTATGAAGCAGATTGTGCGTATAACATTTGTTATTGGATTTTTTTTATTGACCGGATTTGCAGGAAAGGCTCAGGCACAGGAGTTTGTGCCACCTGTGCTGCCTAATTTTACCGCTTCTATTAAAACCGGTAGAATACAACTGGACTGGATCTCCGGCTTCACACAGGTAAAGGAAATAGGTATTCAGCGCTCGCTCGACAGCGTACTGAACTTCAATACCATTGGTTACGCCAGCTACCCTACTCAAACAAGGAACGCCTATCTTGATAATAAACCGTTACCGGGCAGCAACTATTACCGTCTCTTTATTTTATTCACCAATGGACGTTTCATGTACAGCAAAACGGTACTGGCCCTGTCCGACAGCACTATCCGCGCCGATCAGAAATTGCAGTATGCCGACATCATGGATGCTTCAAGGGGACTGAGAGGCAAGGAACAGGAAAACAGGGAGCCGGAAAGAGCATCCTGGCATCCCTCCAACTATATTTACACTACTGCCGATGGCAATATCAACATAAAACTGCCGGATGCGCCGCAAAAGAAGTATTCCATTAAGTTTTATGAATCCAACGGTACTTTCCTTTTTGATATCGACCAGGTAAAAGGCCCTTCCCTCATTTTAGAGAAAGCCATTTTTATGCATGCAGGATGGTTCAACTTCGAAATATTCGAGGAGGGAAAATTAAAGGAGAAATGGAACCTGTTCATTCCGCTCAACTACAAAATGTAACTATACCATTTCGGCGTTGAACACTTCGCCGAAATGTTTACTCAGCTTAGCTTTCACTTCTGCCAGGCTTACCGGCTTACCCACTTCTTTATCGAGTGAGGCTACCTGCTTGTCGGCAATACCACACGCAATGATGTTGTTGAAGTAGTCCATCAGGGTATTCACATTCAGGGCAAAGCCGTGCATGGTTACCCAACGGCTGCAACGAACCCCCATAGCGCATATTTTACGGGCTTTCGCTTTATCGTGCGGATCCAGCCATACGCCGGTTTCTCCGGAAGAACGGTCGCCGGTTACGCCATATTCCGCCAGCGTGCGGATAATCACCTCTTCAAGGCAACGCAGGTATTTACCAATATCTGTAAAGAAATTTTCGAGATCCAGGATAGGATACCCCACCACCTGGCCGGGACCGTGAAACGTAATATCTCCGCCACGGTTGGTAGGCACAAAGCCTATCCCCTGCTCCTGCAGCTCTTGTTGGGAGATCAGCAGGTTTTCCATATGACCGCTTTTGCCAATGGTATATACGGGAGGATGTTCGCAAAACAAGAGGTAGTTGGTAGTGGCCTTTGGCAACTGATCGGCTACCCGGGTTTTCAACTGCACATTTTCCTTCAGCAACAGCTCCTGGTAATCCCAGGCAGCCTGGTAGTCTATCACGCCGAGGTCTCTTACTACAATCTTCTGCTTTACTTTATCCATGATCATATTGGTCTTTTTCAGCTGCGCAAAGGTACGCCAATTCGCTGTGATACGGAACATTTGCCCACAGGGCTGCTAAACTGCCAACTAAGCTTTACCTTTGCAAAAAATTATATTAATGGCTGAAGAATTGCTGGAACTGGAAGATGAGCTGGAAAACGGGGATGGCAGTGAGGAACTATATGAGAAGATTAATATGGTGGTCGACAAAGGTCAGGACCCTATCCGTATTGATAAATTCCTTACTAACCGCATAGAAGGCGCCACCCGCAATAAGATCCAACAGGCCCTGGATGGTGAACTGGTGTTGGTGAACGATAAACCCGTGAAGGCCAATTACAAGATCCGGCCACTGGACAGGATCGTCGTGTTTTCCAACCGGAACCCGGAGAATACCGACATCATTCCACAAGAGCTACCGCTGAATATTGTATTTGAAGACGACGATATTATGATCATCGACAAACCCGCCGGCCTGGTAGTACACCCAGGCTGCGGCAACCGCGATGGTACACTGGTGAATGGCCTGTCGTGGTACCTGGGTGATAAAACCCAGGCTACCGAGCCGGAAATCCCGCGCTTCGGGCTGGTACACCGCATCGATAAAAATACCAGCGGATTGCTGGTCATCGCCAAATCCGAAAAGGCGATGAATGATCTCGCCAAACAATTCTTCGATCACACCGTGCATCGCCGCTATATTGCGCTGGTATGGGGCGACTTTGAAGAAGACGAAGGCACCGTGGTAGCCCACGTAGGCCGCCATCAACGTTTGCGTAAGATTATGGATGCATATCCGGATGGCGAATATGGCAAGGAAGCCATCACCCACTACCGCGTACTGGAACGGTTTAATTATGTAACCATGGTTGAATGCCGTCTTGAAACCGGCCGCACCCACCAGATCCGTGTACACATGCAGCATATCGGCCACTCGCTGTTTAACGATGAAACCTACGGCGGTAACCGCATTGTGAAAGGAACCGTATACACGAAATACAAACAGTTTGTGGAAAACTGCTTCAGTATTATGCCACGCCATGCCCTGCATGCACAACAGCTGGGCTTCATACATCCCCGCACCCGCGAGCAGATGTACTTTGAAAGCAACCTCCCTTCCGACTTTACCTCCGTACTGGAAAAGTGGAAAAGATATATTGCAGCCAGACCGCTGAAAGACGACGAAGTATAACTTATAACTGGTTTTAGCGGGGAACTGTCTCCGCTAAAATCATCTTCTCCTAAAATTCATATTTATTATTATAAATATTCTACATGTTTAGGTTATCTTAGCAGCAATTACCCATGTCACTACATGAGAGACCAAATATCTGTTTTCTGTCGATTCTTATTCCTTATGCCGGTTTTGCTGGTGTGCTGCCTGTTTGGCAACAAGGCCGGCGCCCAGAACACCCCCTTTGCTGTATCCTCTACCTGTGTAAACGATACTTCTTTTTTCCTGATCATCAATCCCGCCGGCATTGACTCTGTGAAGTGGTTTTTTAACGATCCCCCTTCGGGAGATAAAGATTCTTCCAGGAGCATGCAGGCGTATCATATTTATAACAGTGTTGGCACTTATACCGATACCCTCGTCGCCTGGCGCAATGGCCTTCCGGATACCACCATTCAATCTGTTACCATTGTTACGCCTGTGATCTTCGATCTCGGCGACCAGGACATTACCTTGTGTGAAGGCGGCACCATGACATTGCAGGCGCCCATCATTCCCGGCGCTACTTACCTGTGGCAGGACAGTTCCACCGGCAGCAGCATTCTTGTAGATACTTCCGCTACCTATAAAGTAAAAATAAATGGCTGTCCGAGTCCCGACTCCGTCAATATTTTCTATACACCCATCCCGGAAATAGAGCTTGGCAAAGACCTCGTGCTATGCACCGGCGAACATATTGCGCTGGATGCTACCGCGCAAAACTGTACGTATCTCTGGAGTACCGGTAATACAGAGCCCACGCAGGATGTTTACACCTCGGGCACTTATCACGTAGACGTATATCCGAAAGGTTGTCCTACGGTGTCGGACGATATCACCATTACGTTCACCGGCGCCCCTTATCCCTTTTCACTGGGTCCGGATACCCTGCTTTGCCCTGGAGAATCTATCCGCGTAGCTCCTGCCATTCCCGAGGCCACCCGGTGGGAATGGAGTACCGGCGCTACCACGCCGGCGGTGACTATTAGCAATACCACTAACCTGTGGGCGCTGGTAGAAATTAATAACACCTGCAGTGTGGTAGATACCATCTTCATTAATTATAACCGCTTAAAAAAACTGGACCTGGGCAACGACACCAGCATCTGCAAAGGAAACTTCCTGGTGCTTACCGCCGATTTCGGCAACGGGCAATATCTCTGGCAGGATGGCTCCGATCAGGCCACGTACTATGTGACCAAGCCCGGCTTCTATTATGTGCATGCACAAATAGGCCGCTGCGAATCGATGGATAGTATCTCCGTAAAATTTGAAGACACCCTGCGGGTAAACCTTGGTCCGGATACACTGCTTTGCAGAAATGAAGTGTACCAGCTGCGCGCTACCGGCGCCGGCGGCGGTACCTATAAGTGGCAGGATAGCACCAGCACACTGATGTATACTGTTACACGGCCCGGGTTTTATGCCATGGTGGCTACCAATAGTTGCGGGCAATCCGTTGACTCGGTGGAGGTAAAATATCATGATTGCGAATGCCAGCTGTATTTTCCTACCGCCTTTTCCCCCAACGGAGATGGAAGAAATGATTATTTCCGGCCGGTATACCGGTGTCCCATATACGATTATACACTTAGCATCTATAACCGCTGGGGAGAACGGATCTTCTATACCACAGATCCGCAGGTTGGCTGGAACGGGCGTGTAAACGGTACTTTAGCGGATATTGCCACCTATGTATGGATTGTGGATTATAAAGAAGTGATCACCAGGTTTGCCGTGCATAAAACCGGTACCATTACTTTGGTGAATTAGCTATCACTGGGCTCCTGTGAAATTCAGGAACTTTGCCGCGAACACGGCTGTTTCCCTTTTCTTAAAGGGTACATTCCAGGTGCCGTTATAGGTAACCAGGGCGGGGATCAGGAGGCCATTGTATTTGGTCATCTGTACATCCATCTTCACATTAAAATCAAACAACATCGTTTTGTAAGAAAGGGCATATTTACGGCCAACGATCTCAAAATTATCTTTGTTAAACCAGGTGATCAGCTCATCTATCACCACATCTGCCCTGTCGATGCGGCTCAGGCCGGGCTTTGTTTTGGCGGTAAACACATAGCAGGAGGTACCGTCCACATAGTTTGCGGCAGTGATGGAAAAATCATAATACCGCATTACTTCGCTGTTGAAGATGGCCACTTTGGGACCTACAATGGGCACGCCGCGGATAGGCTTCCCGGGGTTAAAGATCAACTGTTTCAACTGCGCCTTGTGCCGGGCGAGGCTGCCACTGGAGCGGTCGGGATCTTCACCTGATTCATCTGTACACACGGTGCCTTTGGTAAAGAAGAGGTTAGCGTATAATTCGGCGGTATAATAATTATAATTTCCTTTGCGGGTATAGAAATCGCCGGTTACTTTTTCGTTAGAAACCTGCATGGTGCGGCATTTCCCTTTCATTTCCTGGTGGGTTTGATTATAAAGGGAGGCCTGCACCTGCGCATTTTTGCCAAGTACCCGGATATCGTTGATGGCATCAAAACCTACGATATGCAGGTTTTTGAATGCGCGGTAAAAGGTGGTGTCATCTTCCACCCTTTTAATAAAGCTGTTAACGTCGAAGCCTATACGCTTTGCGGCTACAATCACTTCATCCAGGTTAACCGTCATTCCTTTATAGCGGGCTGTGTCCTGAGCGTTGAGTTGTAAACATTGTAACAGGCTGAGGGCAATGGTTCCGGCTATATTTTTCCAAAAATGTGACATAGCTGCAATTTAGTAAAAAAGAGCAAAGTGGGTGCCAGGCAAATACTAAAAACAGAAAGCCGTTGTAAGTAGCACTTACAACAGCTTTCTGTTTTTCTTTAAAAGGAGATAGAGAAGAACTATCTCTTTTTATCAACCGGGGATTTTTCCGGCCACATACATTTGTTCCATAGTAGGCTGCAGCGCACCACCTTTTTTCTCCAGGGTAACAGCAAACATTTGTGCTTTGCCGGTTACTTTCATTTTCTGGAGGAGGCTGGCTGTATCACCCATTTCGAACACGCCCATATCAACCGGTTTGCCATCTACGATAGCCCAGAGTTGATACTGTTTGTCGGCAGTTGGTTCTGGCAGTTTGTTAACTTTCAGATACACTTCCTGACTTTGCGGGTTCCAGAATACAGTAGCTAATGCTTCAGGGAACGCTTTGGTACCTGGCATCGGCACTTTCAGCACTTTAGGATCCTGGATAATTTCCATAGATTCCTGCATTTGTTCTAAGCGGGTTTTGTAAAGATTGCTCTTTGACAAAATGGAGTTCTGGGATACGAGCAAAGATTGGTATTTATCTTTGTACTCCTTGAATTCCTTGTACCGGTTAAAGAACACATAATTTAAAACAAGACTTCCCACCAGCAGCACGGCGGCGGCGGTGGCAAGCCATTTCCAGGATAGGCTTTTAGTTTCTTGCATGGACACTACTTTTGGTTGTTGCAGGTCTTGATCGGGTACAGGTTCACCCTCCTGCAAATTGGGTTCATTATTGATTTGTGTGAATAAACGTGTCTTAATATCCGTCTCCGGATTTTTGCCTTGCAACCTGATATATTCTTCCATACTGCGGCGATAGGCTTCCACCTCTTCGGCCACGGCCGGGTATTGGGCCATAGCGGCTTCCAGCTCCCGAATTTCTTCATCGCTGGCCATACCTGCTATGTATAGCTCAATAATTCCGGACGATATGAAATGTTGTGGGTCCACTATTGCAAAAAATATTTACTTGTTTAAAATGGTTCTTAATTGATTAATGGCATTGCGCATCCTCGTTTTCACGGTACCCAAAGGAATGTCCATTACCCGGGCAATTTCTTCCTGGGTACAACCTTTATAATATGCTAAATCTATCAGGGTACGCTGTTCTTTGGTAAGCTTTTCCAGGATCCGGGAAAACCCAAGGTAGTCGGTAGATGGCTGCACAGCGATGAGGCTGTCGACTACATGTACGTCATCCGGCATATTCCGGATTTTCTGCTCCATCTTATGGGATTTTGACCGGAGAATATCTATTGCGGTGTTCCGCGCAATATTCAGCATCCAGGTAAAAAGCCTGCCTTTTGTTTCATCGTAGCGGTCGAGATGACGCCAGATCTTCATGAATACGTCCTGCAATACATCCCCGGCGGAGCTGTCGTCGTTCAGCACCTTCACAATCACCCCATATAATGCCGGCGAATACTGGTCATACAGGTAACTGAATATTTTCTGGTCACGGGCTTTCAAACCCTGCACCAGCTCAGCTTCTGTATATGTAGCAGCGTATTGCAAAACAGATTGGATATAATTTTAGATAGTTAGTTACGGATAGATTTCACAACACGACAGAACGGAACATGATCATCATGCCTTCAGCTTTCACGGATATTTTTTTTATAACAGTTGTGCTTCTTTGAAATGGTTAATCGGGGTGCCGGTAAGGCAAGATACTCATTTATCATGATAAACAAACCCGGCGTTATTTTGCCAGTTTTGCCGACATGCATACCTGGTCCATACTGGGATTCTGGCTGCCGCCTTTCTTTTCAAGCGTAATGGCAAAGCCTTGTGCAGCAGCCACCGCTTTCATTTGTTGTAACAATTGTGATGCATCGGCGCCGGTGAGGAACACACCTGCATCCACCAGTTTCTTATTCACAATGGCCCACAGCTGGAATTGCTTACCAGCCGGAGGTATAGGCATTAATTGCGCCTGCAGGTATACGGCGTGTGTTTTTGCATTCCATCCTACGGCTACCAGGTTGCCGGCATACTTGCCGCCACCGGGTATCTTTGTCCATTTAAAATCGGGGTTATTCAGCGGATCTGCTTCTGTTACTACGTTGGCAGGCGTTTCCTTCAAACTGGTCAGCGCCTGTTGTTCTTTATCTGCTTCCAGCTTTTCTTTGGTGGCTATGAGCGACTGGTAGCGGCTTTTATAGTCGGTGGATTTACGGAAGAAAAAGAAGTTCATGAAAACACTGCCCAGCAACAAAGCTACAATGGCGGCTGTGAGATACTTCCATAGCTTGTCATTTGATTTTTTTGCTACCGGCAGCTGTTTTACCGGTGTTTCCCGGGCGGGCTGCTGCACTTGTTTTTTATTTTTCCCGTTCAGGGGAGCGGAGATGGGCGCACGCAGTTCATCCGGCAGCAGGTTGTTTCCTTCCTGCGTGTTTTCCTGACGGATAATTTCCATCAGCCGTTCCTTAATGCCGTAAGGAGGGGCTATCGCGTACAGCTGCACAAAACGCTCCTTGTCATGCTGCAATGAATCCACTGCAGCTTTAACATCGGGGTATTGAGATACGGCCGTTTCTACCTCACCTTGTTCTGTTTCCGGTAACATACCGAATACATAGCTTTCAAGGATTCCGGATGATATGTATCGTTGTACATCCACTATTTCTTATAATTACAATTGTTTTAACAGTGTTCTCAATTGTATAATAGCATTGCGCATGCGGGTTTTCACCGTACCCAATGGTATTTCAAGGGACTTGGCTATTTCTTCCTGGGTATGTCCCTTGAAGTAAGCCATGTCAATAATAATACGTTGATCTTTTTGAAGCTTTTCAATCACTTTGGTTAAACCAAGATGGTCCACAGATAAATGCACCGCCAGTTGTGGTTCATACATCAGTGCCACGCTGTTTACATCCTGTACGCGCTGTTCCAGTTTGTGATTTTTTGA
Organism: Chitinophaga sp. RCC_12; assembly: GCF_041360695.1. Taxonomy (NCBI): domain Bacteria; kingdom Pseudomonadati; phylum Bacteroidota; class Chitinophagia; order Chitinophagales; family Chitinophagaceae; genus Chitinophaga; species Chitinophaga sp. RCC_12. The sequence goes on along the minus strand of NZ_JBFUPS010000010.1, from coordinate 229,815 downwards.
GCGGAGACTATCAATTGCTGTGTTGCGGGTAATATTCAACATCCAGGTGAATAACCTGCCCTTTGAGGCATCATAACGGTCAATATTCCGCCAGATCTTTACAAATACTTCCTGCAGCACATCTCCGGCGGCTGTTTCTTCTCCCACTACTTTCAGGGCTACACCATATAAAGCGGGTGAATAGTGATCATACAAATAAGTGAATATCTTTTCATCCCTGGCTATAAGGCCCTGAATCAATTCAACTTCAGTGTATGTTAAGGTAGCTCCCAAGTTTGAGGATATGGATGTTATACTTTATGATACCAAAATAACAGGTTTTCTTTACATTACAAAATTATTTCCTATTTAGGGAACGTCATCCTGTAATCTACTCTTATTTTACCTTTGGTAATATCTTCCAGCTTACTTTTCAACATTCTGCGCTTTAATGGCTTCAGGTGATCGATGAATAAAACCCCGTCGATGTGGTCATATTCATGGAGGATTACCCGGGCAGTCACGCCGGTGAATGTTCTTACATGCGGGGTAAAGTTCTCATCCACATAGCTCAGGGTAACGGTTTCCGCACGGTTTACATCTTCACGCACCTTTGGAATGCTCAAACATCCTTCATTATATGCCCACTCTTTTCCGCCGGTTTCCACGATATGTGCATTGATAAATACGCCTTTCACCCCTTCATCTCCGGGATAATCGTTCTTTTCGTCTTCTTCCAGGTTATGAATAATCTGCTCACTATCTATCACAAACAACCGGATCGCCTTATTTACCTGTGGAGCGGCAATGCCCACACCATTAGAACCATACATGGTTTCCCACATATTGGCAATCAATTCCTTCAGGTTTGGATATTCAGGAGTGATGTCTTCTGCTACTTTTCTCAATACCGGGTGCCCGTAAGCTACAATTGGCAAAATCATGTTCAAATACTTGGTTTAATCCGCAAAGATAGACAATTTCGTAGTTAAGCGGAGGTTGTCTTTCTCAGGATTACGCTGATTTTGGTGATTTTTTATATGTTATTATATTTTATTACGGAGATATTCCTGTAATATAATAGTGGCACTTATTTCGTCTACCAGGGCTTTATTCCGGCGGTCCATTTTCTTCAGACCGCTGTCGATCATCGTCTGGAAGGCCATTTTAGAGGTAAAACGCTCATCTACCTTTACAACAGGGATATCGGGGAAATTCTTTTTAATGATGCGGATACACTCCACCACCAGTGCAGTGGCATCGGTAGCGTTACCATCCAGTCCTTTGGGTTCTCCTATTACAATCGTTTCCACCTGTTCGGCGGCGAAGTACTTTTTCAGGAAAGGGATCAGGTCGTGCGTAGCAACGGTGGTAAGCCCGGTGGCAATCATCTGTAAAGGGTCTGTTACGGCCAGTCCCGTTCTCTTTTTTCCGTAATCTATTGCCATCAGGCGGGCCATATAGTAGCTTTTAACAAGGTTAGGGCTAATGAAAAACGAGCATGTCTGTGATCGCAAAAACAGCGAACACTACACTCGCAATCCCGTTGGTAGTCATAAACATGATATTGATCCTGCTGAGATCATTGGGTTTTACCAATAAATGCTGGGAAACGAGCATCACCACAAAAACAGCTGCTCCTATCCAGTAGATCCAGTGAAAATGCCCGGTTAAGCCGATGGTTACTACCAGCGCGGCCGCTATCACATGAAGTAATTCAGAAAAACGCAGGGCGCCGGAAAGTCCCAGCCAGGCCGGAATGGAATTCAGCTGCTGCGATTTGTCAAAATCCTCGTCCTGCAGGGAGTAAATAATATCAAATCCGGATACCCAGCATAGCACCAGGAAGGATACCAGTACCGGTAACAGTGCAAAACTGCCCGTTACCGCCAGGTAAGCGCCTATGGGCGCCAGCGACAACCCCACGCCCAGTACCAAATGGCAAAATGCGGTAAAACGCTTGGTATAGCTATATCCCAGCACCACCAGCAAAGCTACCGGTGACAGGTAAAAGCATACCGGGTTGATAAACCAGGTGGTGATAATAAACAATACCACATTGGCTATAATAAAGAACAGGGCATTTTTGGGAGATATGATACCGGCCGGTATTTCCCTTTTTGCCGTACGTGGATTGAGCTTGTCGATATCCACATCCAGCCACCGGTTGAACGCCATTGCCGCACTGCGTGCAAACACCATGCACAGCACTACCAGTAAAAACGTTCCCCAGTTGAAGCTGCCGCCTCCTTTGGTGGTAGCCATAAAAAAGCCGGTGAGGGCAAAAGGCATGGCAAAGATGGTATGACTGAACTTTACCAGCGATAGATACTTGTTGACCGTAGAAATCATATAATTAATCCTTTAAGCCTTCTTCAATTTTACAAAGATATCCCAAACCACAATACCAGTGCTCACGGAAATATTCAGGGAATGCTTCATGCCCAACTGGGGAATTTCGATACAACCATCTACCAGCTTCATTACTTCCCCGTCCACCCCGCTCACTTCATTCCCAAAAACCAGCGCCAGCGGCTGATCTGCCGGAGGCGTAAAACTGTTCAGCATATAACTGTTCACCGCCTGCTCAATGGCCATCACCCGGTACCCGGCTGCTTTCAGTTCCCGTACCGCGCTCACCGTGGTGTCAAAATACTGCCACTCCACCGTTTCGGTAGCGCCCAAAGCCGTTTTATTGATATCTCGGTGCGGTGGCACCGGCGTATAGCCGCAAAGAATGATCCCCTGTACCAGGAATGCATCCGCGGTACGGAACACTGATCCCACGTTGTGCATGCTGCGTATATTATCCAATACCAGTACAATAGGCGTTTTATCGGCAGCCTTGAACTCTTCCACCGTTTTACGGCCCAGTTCATCCATGCTTAATTTTCTCATCACCTGCAAAGATAATAGGATGGGATGAGTTTTATATATTTGCGCCATGGCAAAAAGTAAAACGGAAGAAACACCGCTCATGCAGCAACATAAGGCCATCAAGGATAGATACCCTGATGCCGTACTGTTGTTCCGTGTTGGCGATTTTTATGAAACGTTTAATGAGGATGCAGTTATAGCCGCCCGTGTACTGGGCATTGTGTTAACCAAAAGGGCCAATGGGTCCGCCTCTTATGTTGACCTGGCAGGATTTCCCCACCACTCGTTAGATACTTATCTCCATAAACTGGTAAAAGCCGGTCACCGGGTAGCCGTATGCGACCAGCTGGAAGATCCCAAAACAGTAAAAGGCATTGTTAAACGCGGCGTCACTGAAATGGTCACACCCGGCGTAGCCATCAACGATAAGCTGCTCGAAAACGCCAGCAACAACTTCCTGGCGGCGGTTCATTTTGGTGCAGACTCCACCGGCGTGTCTTTCCTCGATATTTCCACCGGGGAGTTTTTTATTGCAGAAGGCAGCACGGAATATGTGGATAAACTCCTCCAGAGCTTCCGTCCGGCGGAAGTACTGTTCGCCAAACAACAACAGAAAAATTTCAAAGCCACTTTCGGCACCCGTTTCTACACCTATACGATGGATGAGTGGATATTTACCACCACCTATGCGGAAGAAATACTGCTGAAACATTTCCAGACCCATTCCCTGAAAGGATACGGCGTGGAAGGCCTGCCCGCTGCTATTATCGCTGCCGGCGCCACCCTTCACTACCTGAAAGACACCGAGCATCCCAACCTCCAGCATATCACACGCATGCAGCGCATCAGCCAGGACGATTTCCTCTGGATGGACCGCTTCACCGTGCGCAACCTGGAGCTGCTCAACAGCAGCGTAGAAAACGGGCATACCCTCCTGAAAGTACTGGACAATACCGTTACACCTATGGGGGCACGCCTGCTCAAACGCTGGATGGTATTCCCCCTCCGCGATATCAAAGCCATCAACGAACGGCTGGATACCGTGGAATACTTTATCAAAGAAACCGATCTATCCAAGTCACTGGTACACCACCTGAAACAAACCGGCGACCTGGAAAGACTGGTATCCAAGATACCACTCAAGAAAATAAATCCGCGGGAAGTACTACAGCTGGCCCGCTCCCTGCAACAGGTACAGGCCGTGCAGGCACTGCTGGAAAACAGTAGCAGCGACTACCTCCGCCGGCTAAACGAAAAGCTGGATCCCTGCGTTCCCTTATTGGACCGCATTCTTAATGAAATTATGGAAAACCCGCCGGTACTGGTAAACAAAGGCGGCTGCATCAAAGAAGGCGTAAACGCAGAGCTGGATGACCTCCGCAATATCGCGAACAAAGGGAAAGACTACCTGCTGCAAATTCAACAGAAAGAATCCGAAGCTACCGGCATCCCTTCCCTGAAAATAGCTTTCAATAATGTATTCGGCTATTACCTGGAAGTAACCAACACCCATAAAAACAAAGTGCCCGACCGCTGGATGCGTAAGCAAACACTGGCCAACGCAGAACGCTATATTACGCCTGAACTGAAAGAGTATGAGGAAAAAATTGTAGGGGCGGAAGATAAGATCCAGGTGCTGGAAAGCAGATTGTTCGACGACCTGGTACAAAGCCTGCAGGCATTTATTAAGCCGGTACAGGAAGATGCGCAGGTGTTTGCGCGGATCGACTGCCTCCTGTGTTTTGCACATAATGCCATGCAATACAAATACCGCCGCCCGAATATCACGGAGGGATTTGACCTGGTCATCAAAGAAGGCCGTCACCCGGTGATCGAAAGAGGATTTCCTGCCGGTGAAAGCTATGTTTCCAACGACCTCCAACTGGACAAAGCATCCCAGCAGATCATTATTCTTACCGGACCCAACATGTCCGGTAAATCGGCCCTGCTGCGGCAAACAGCGCTCATCACCCTGATGTCGCACATGGGCAGCTTTGTACCTGCCACCAGTGCTGATATTGGTCTTACTGATAAAATATTTACCCGTGTAGGCGCTTCCGATAACCTGAGCGGCGGTGAATCTACCTTCATGGTGGAAATGAACGAAACCGCCAGCATCATCAACAGCATTACCCCCCGCAGCCTTGTGATACTGGATGAAATAGGACGCGGTACCAGCACGTACGATGGCATTTCCATTGCCTGGAGCATCGTGGAATACCTTCACGATATGACTGCGCACTGCCCTAAAACGCTGTTTGCCACGCACTATCATGAGTTGAATGAACTGGAAAACAAACATGCGCGGGTAAAGAACTTCCATATCACTAATATGGAATCGGGGAACAAAATTATTTTCCTGCGTAAACTGGCGCCGGGCGGAAGCCGCCACAGCTTCGGTATTCACGTGGCCCGCATGGCGGGCATGCCGCCTGAGCTGATCAACAGGGCCAATGAAGTGCTGGCAAATCTCGAAGAAAAACATATTGATGCGCCATTGCAGAAAAACATAAAACAGATCAGCACACCGTCTCAGAAGTTACAGCTGAATATATTTGACGCGCACAGTGATGTGTTCCAGCAGATCCGTGAGAAACTGGATACCGTGGATATTAACCGGCTAACGCCGGTGGAAGCATTGCTGAAGCTGAGCGAGATTAAGAATATGATCGGGTAGGTTTCTGATCATGATTATCATAAAAAAACGTCCCGGAATATATCCGGGACGTTTTTTTGTCTTATAATAACTTATACGGTTACACTATTTCTTATCCCACCAAACACGGCCTGTAAAGTCATTATCATTTGATCCATATTCACCGGTCTTCTGCATTTCAGTAATGGCATTTCTCCAGTTGGTCTGGTTCGCAATAGAAGGTTGAGGTAATGACCAACGACGTGGAATAGCCACTGTTTGTCCGGAGGACACCATTGGTTCCATTGGCAGTATACCGTCTACCTTAGGCACACCTGCTCTTTTCCATGCACCCCAGGCTTCCCATGGTGATTTAAAGTGGTTCAGGAAGTTCTGGATATTGATTTTTTCCAGCAATACATCTGTAGCGCCGGTGAAAGCCACTGCGGGACTTGCAATATAAGCCTGTAATGCAGCTGCATCCAGCGGTGCATAGTCCTGGATCTTTGCCAGGCTACCCATTGCATCATATGCAGTTACGGATGCAGTGATACCATTCACATAATAAGTTTTGGCATCTCCTTCTACCATGCCACGTACAGCCAGTTCCGCCAGCATAAAGCACTGCTCTGCATAGGTAAGGATGGGCTGTGTATAGCGGGCTCCATTGTTGGATCCATTCTCTGCATCGAGATTAAATAACCTGCGCTGAAGAGCCGACACGGTATCCGCATTCCTGTTGACCGTTTTGCCATTGATCACCATGGTATACTTCTTAACAGTAAATACATTACTGTAAGCAGCATTGGTTCTTTTATCCGGACTGGAAGGAAGACCTACATAGCGGCGATCCACATATTGTGCTGTGGGGCTATAAATACCTGCCAGTTTCAGACTGTCGAACAATGCTTTGGTGTAACTGTTCTTTTCAAAGAAAAGATTCAGACGCGGATCTTTGTTATCTACCATGTAATCCACCATGTTCTTGGCGGCAGACAGCGGGTTGTTATCCATAGCCCAGTTGCCACCACGTGCGAAGTTGATGGCAGCAGAAACAAATTTCCATTCATCGTCGTTGGACGCAAAAATACCGGCATTGCTGGCTAATACTTCTTTAGCCACGGCACTTACTTTTTCAGGTGCCCTCTTTAACAGGCGCATCGCAATTTTCAGACGAAGTACGTTACCAGCTTTTGCCCATTTTGCAGCGTCTCCGCTGTAAAAGATATCGTTAGCGCCATAGCTTACCTGGGTAGGTAATCCAGCTGCCAGTGTTTCTACCGCCTTTTTCAGTTCCGCATCCCAGGTGGTAAACAGGGATTCCTGCGTATCATATTTGGGCGTAAAATTAGCGTCGCTGCGGGCCTGCCATGCCTCTGTATATGGGATGCTGCCGTTAGCATCAGACACCCTCCAGGAAGAATATACCTTTAAGATCTGTGCAATAGCTACCAGGTTGCTGTATTGCGCCTGCTGATCCTGTGGCTTCCTGGCCACTACATCCTGTATTTCTACCAGGTTACGGCCAATATTCTTATATAATGCATTATAAAAATCATTGGTGTTATTCGGGCTAAATAAACCGGTAGGAGATGTTCCCGGTGAAGCTACGCCGAACTGCATCCACTGCATCTGGTATTGATATGCGTCATAGAACCAATCAAAATCACGGTCTACAATGCTTTTCACAGATTGTGTGATTAATAATTCCGGTGGCGGATCTTGCGTGATAACCGGACTTGTATTCAGGTCAGCGAAATTTTTTGTACAGGAGCTCAGCATTAAACCCGCAACTGCCACACCTATACCCCATTTATTAACAGTTTTCATCTTTCTTTTTTTTGTTGTTAAACGGTTATTAGAATCCTACCTGCACAGTTACACCCATGTTACGAACAAATGGTACAGCACCATATTCGGAGAATGCAGAAGTTTTGTTGTTACGTACTGCTTCCGGGTTAATATGATCCGGCAGATTATTGAACAGGTAACCCAGGTTACGACCCACCAGTGATACACGGAGGCTGTTAAGTTTCCAGCGTTGAACCATATCTGTTGGCAGAGAATACCCGAGGGATACTTCACGCAATGCCACATAAGAAGCATCAAATACAGATGCCTCACGGATACCAATACCCCAATCTCCGATCATACCGTAATACTGCATTGGTGTAACAGGAGATACATAACCTTTTTCGTAGGCCTGCTGGTATGTCATACCATCCAGTGTAATATTCTGGCCATCTTTATTGATAACAGTTCCTTGTGCAAACACACCCTCCGGGATCATACCATCGTTGCGTTTTACGCCGGAAGCGTCTGTGTAAGTGATACCGCCGTGTTCAGTGTCACGTCCTTCCATAGTGTTGGCTGTATTACCTCTGCCGGTACCATACTGATGGGAAGCAGAGAAGAAGTCGCCACCAATACGTGCCTGGATCAGTACACCGAGTGACCAGTTTTTATAAGTAAAGGAGTTTTGTAAACCGAGGTTGAAGTCAGGTAAGATATTACCTACGATTCTGCGGCCACGTACAAATTTGTATGGAAAATCAGAGCCACCAAAAGTGATCAGGTTATTACCATTGGCATCCTTGGTATAGCCGTAATCCGTGATCAGGTCGCCATAAGCGCCGCCTACTTTGGCAATGGCCTGTACGCCCTGATCTTCATTCAGCTGCATCTGGTCTACGCCAGGTGTGAGGCTGACAATTTTATTTTTATTACGGCTACCATTCAGACTTACATCCCAGGTAAAGTTTTTACTTTGTATTGGCGTTCCGTTGATCATTACCTCAATACCCCTGTTGATCATGCTACCAGCATTGATATAGCGGGATACTACACCACTTTCAATGGTAGTTGGCAGGTTGATGATCTGATTAGTAATATTGGTACGGTACCAGGCAACGTCAAAGCCCAAACGATTATTCAGGAAGCGGACATTCGCACCTAATTCCACACTCTTGGAAATAGATGGCTTCAGGTTCATGTTAGGCAGGATATCCTGGTTAAAGATATTCACCATTGGCAGGTTCTCACCTGTACCTGAGCCTCTGAAATAATCGGAAGTGTAATAGCCTGTATTGATCTGGTATGGATCCAGGTCACCACCTACCATAGCGTAGGAAGCGCGCAGTTTACCATAGCTAACCCACTCTGGCAACGTATTTTTCAGCGTCTGGGTAAATTCCCATGCAGCACTTACAGAAGGATAGAAGTAAGAGTTGGTGGTATTCCCAAGACTTCCTTTAGGATATGTCAGCGCAGAGGACCAATCATTACGACCGGTTACATCCAGGAACAATTCATTATTATAAGAAAGACTGGCTGCAAAGAACACAGAATTGATCTGTTTACGCAGCAGCGGGTCATTTTTAATTACTGATGAGCCGGTGCTGTTACTGATGTCATAGAGGAAAGGTATACGTAAACCACCACTGGTGTAGTTGTTATATTGTTTACCGATACCGCTGTTCCAGGTTTCCGCTCCCAGATTTAAGTTACCGTCAAATTTCTTTCCCAGTTTCGGCGTGATAATCGCCATACCGGTGAAAGTATATTGAGATTTATTCACACCTGCAATAGAGTAAAAGCCATCGGAACCCGTAAAGTTAGTCCCTGTACCTGCTTCCTTACGTTCATCGGTGCTTTGCTCGCTGCTAAAGTTTGCTTTACCTACAAATTTCAGCCAGTCAGTAGCAGTGGCGGTCAGGGAAAAATTCCCCGTGATCAGTGATTCCTTGCGGGACCAGCTGTTATATGCCTGCTGAAAGAAGTAGTCGGCGCCCGGATGTGTACTCAGATCGGCACGGCCACCCTGTGCTCCGGTGAAATTTTCCGGTTTGCTCCAGATGCTTGGATCATAGTTACGTGGAAATACATACACCCATTTACGGCCAATGTTGTAGCTGGTGTAATCGCCACCCTGACGATCAGGATTCATTGTTTTACTGGTAGCATAAGTCACCCCCGCATCTGCACTCAGCACTTTAGAGATCTGGGAAGATCCACGGAATGCAAAGGTATTTCTTCCAAAACTGTTGTTGGGAGATACGCTGTTATTGTCCAGATGGGAGTAAGACAAACGGAAAGTTCCTTTATCATTACCACCTTCCATGGCTACGTTGGTATTAAAATATTTACCTGTCTGGTACAGGTCCTTCGCATTATTTGGTTTGGCAGTGTACGGAACCTGCATACCATTAGCCAGTGTTACCGTGCTGCCGTCCATTTTGGAACCGAAGCTGTAACCACCTGCCGTATTATCGTATTTACCGTCGAGACCCTGACCGTAAGAGTTTTGCAGGTCAATGGCGCCGCGATATACTTTTTCCATTTGTGCCGTTTGGCTAACTGTAACGCCAATACCTTTCCTGGCAGTACCTTTTTTGGTGGTAATCAGGATTGCACCGTTGATAGCGCGGGAACCATACAAAGCAGTAGCGGCAGCACCTTTCAGTACGGTTACTGATTCATAATCGTCCGGGTTGAGGTTTTTCAATACGTTACCGAAGTTTACGTCGTTGGCACTTTCATCATTTTCAAAGATCACACCATCCAGAATAAAGATGGGTTGGTCTTTACCATTTAATGATTTAGCACCACGCAGTACGATACGCGGAGCAGCGGCAGGACCGCCAGCAGCTGCGGAGATGTCCAGACCTGCTACCTTACCCTGTAAGGCCGATACAGGGTTAACGGAATTGGTATTCGCCACATCCGCCCCTTTTAATTCTGTTACCGCATAGCCGAGTTTACGCTGTTCGCGTTTCATACCCATAGCGGTAACCACTACTTCATTCAGATTCTTGTTGTCTTCTTTTAATACAATGTTTACGGCAGACTGTCCATTAACAGCTACTTCCTGGTTGATAAATCCAATGTAGGAAAAAACGAGTGTAGCGCCGTCTGCTACCTGGATTTTGAAATTTCCATCGGGGCCGGTTGTAGCTCCGTTGGAGGCGTTTTTCTCTTTTACGGTAACACCCGGTAAAGGCGTTCCTTTTGCGTCCTTAACGGTTCCCGCAACAGCTTTCTTATCCTGCGCCCACGCAGTGATACAGCAGCATAAGAAAAGCAACGTGGTGAGAAGAAGTGATCTTCGCATAGCTTCCTTTTGGTTTAGTGAATTATAACAAGTGAATCAGACACATAAGCAAAAAAAGACACAAAAGTCCCGCTACCATTAACTTGCCTGCATTGCACAGGAGTCCTGATGGTAATCAAGTAGTTTCCGTTCTTAAAAAATCAAATGGAATTACTCCATTGGCATTAATTGTTATTCTGACACTACAGCAGAAGTAAAACGTTTTAGCAATACCACATAAAAAAAACCTGTATACCATTTTCACATATCATTTCACTACAAGTTTGGCTGATCAGTTTTGAATAATGGTTTCAAACTTAGGGATAATTATGAGAAGTGCAAAGAAGATTTAACAATTTTTTTATTTATCGTTAACAGCTCGTTAAGAAAGAGAAAATAATATTCCATGTGATCAAAATAGCATTAGGAGGTGATCGCCTTCGGCGATGCGGAAATTGTCTTGGCTCAGGATTACGCTGATTATACTGATTAGCTGGATTTTTACTTTTTGGATTTTTAAAGATTAAAAAAGATATCAGCGTATCATTTTCAACTATCTTTTTTGAAAAATAAATGAGATATTAGTTTAATTACAATAAAAACTAAGGGAGATAACAGCAGTATCTCCGCTCTTATCTCCCTTAATCTTTAAAAAATCCAAAAAGTAAAAATCCAGCTAATCAGTATAATCAGCGTAATCCTGAGCCAAGACAATTTCCGCATCGCCGAAGGCGATCACCTCCGCGAAGACGCGCGGATAATCAGCTCTGGCTCCAGCACTACCTGTTGTTGTGGAGAAGCAGGTGCCCCTGCCGGATGATTTAATTCTTTCATCAACACTTCCACAATACTTTTCCCGATGGCGGCAATAGGTTGTGAAACACAGGTAATGGAAGGACTATGCAAACGAAACAGATCGTGGTCATCAAAGCCCACCAGTCCGATTTCTTTTCCTATTTCCCAGCCCATTGAGCGGATGGTTTCAATACCAGCAATTCCAAGGTAGTTGGTCGCAAAAAATACGGCGTCTACACCCTTTGCAGCAGTGAGGAATTTCTTTATTTCATTATTGAAACTTTCGCGGTCCAGGTCGAACGGCAGGCGTTTCACAAACGATTTATTAAAAGGAATTTTATGATCTTTGAGTGCTGCCGTAAAACCATCCAGCCTGTCTTTCATCTGCGTTTGATCAGATGCGATGGTAACAATGGCAATTTTTTTATAGCCTTGCTCCACCAGGTGCGCAGTAGCATCATAGGCGCCCTTATAGTTGTTGAGCACCACATAGTGACTGTTCACATGCGGGAAATAGCGATCCACCAGCACCAGCGGCTTCGCAGCCGATTGAAGCAGTTCTATTTCTTTATCGAGGTTTTTGGTGGGCGTAATAATATAACCATCTACCTGCCGGTATTTCAGCACTTCCAGTAGACCCTTTGCCTTTTCCGTATTATCTTCCGTACTGCCGTAAAGTACTTTATAACCGTGCTTGTCGGCCTCGTCTTCCACTACTTTAGCCAGCGTGGCGAAGAAGTTGTTCGCAATGTCCTCCACAATAAGACCAATGGTTTTGGTTTTACCGGTTCGCAGTCCGCGGGCAAGCTGGTTGGGTTTATATTTCAGCCGGGTTGCAATTTTCTGGATTTTCTTACTTACCTGTTCACTAATTCTTTTCTCCTTTGCTTTACCGTTGAGTACAAAAGATACCGTTGTGGGAGATACTCCGGCTTGTTTTGCAATATCTTTAATAGAGATCCCTTTCATAGAAAAAATGCTACATCGATTTAGCCGGACGTAATTTACAAAATGAAGTTGGAAATTACATTGTTGTACTAATTATTCCAAGTAACCCCGCCAAAACTATTACGCTACCCCGGTTGATTTTCTATCACATAAAAAGGTTATTTTCGGGAAAATGATATTTTTTTAACCAATTTTTAATAATTTGGCATCATTCATAGGACGATATCAATACTACTCACCTGCCTGCATAGGGTTCCCCTGAGCCAGGATAATGGCGATGGTAATAAAGTATAGGACGGTCACAGTAACATAGTAGCTTAAATTAATACATGAATGAAACCCATCCTTATTAAAGTTGGGGCTTTTGCCGATAATCAGATCACGATCATAGAAAGAAGTGATCCTTATTTCAATACACCATTCCACTTCCACCCGGAGTGCGAGCTGGTATATGTTACGGAAAGCCATGGGAAGAGAATTGTAGGGGATAGCATCGAAAGCTTTGAAGAAGGCGATATGGTGTTTCTCGGTCCGCATATTCCGCATGTATGGTATAATGAAGAAGAATACTATAAGGGAGATGAAAATCTGAAAGCCCGCTCTGTGGTTATCTATTTTCCCAAAGACATATTCGGGGAGAAATTTTACGGATTGCCGGAAACCAAAGCACTCAGTGAACTATTTCACCGGGCACAAAGAGGGATGAAAATCACCGGCGCCACCCATGAACTGCTGAAACCCGAAATCCTGGCGCTTCCGCGGAAGGAGGGACTGGACCGCATCATTTCCCTTCTCCACATCCTAAAAACACTTTCGGAAACCCGCGACTGCTACTACCTGGCCAGCACCGGTTACTCCCACGCCTACAACGTAAAGGATAATCATAAGATCGATGAAGTGTTCAAGTACGTCATGAATAACTTCTCCAAGGAAATATCCCTGCAGGATGTGGCCAGCATCACCAACCTCTCACCCCAATCCTTCTGCCGCTTCTTTAAAAACCGTACAAAAAAATCCTTTGTACAGTTCCTCAACGAAGTACGTATCGGTCACGCCTGTAAACGGTTAACCGAGGAAGACTGGTCCATCGCGGAAATCGCCTACTCCTGCGGCTTTAAAAACCTTTCCAATTTCAATCGCTTCTTCAAGGAAATAGTAGGCAAAACTCCTAAGGAATATAAAAATGAACTGCGCCTGAAGGAAGCATGATAAAAAATGTAATTATTTTATCATTTGGTTCTTTAGTTATTTTAAAAAGTAAGCGCCAAATGTCAGAATATCAAAATTTTCTTCTTACATTCATTTCAGTAATTATCAACCAAAACGCTTAATTACTACTGTAATTCGATGTACAGCAGTTATTCCGACAACCAGCTAATTTCGCTGCTGAAAAGCGACGACAGCGCTGCCTTCAATGCCATCTACGACCGCTACAGTAAAATGCTGTATTTGTTTATACACAGCAAACTGGACGCCTCAGAGATCAGCAAAGATGTGCTGCAGGAACTCTTTATTTCCCTATGGGAGAAGAGACATTCACTGATCCTCAAAGAATCATTGAAAGCTTACCTGTACCAGGTAGCCCGTCACAAAATCATCGATATTTACCGGAAAAACGCCACTTACCGCAAATACCTGCAGCAACTCATCGAACATTTCGATGCCCAGCCGCATTCCATCACGGAAACAGTAGACAATAAAGCACGGACACAGGAACTGTTTGAGGCGATCAACCACCTGCCCGGCCGCATGAAAGAAATTTTCATGCTCAGCCGGTTTGAAAACCTCACCGTAGAACAGATCTCCACCCATCTTGGCCTTTCCCAACAGACAGTAAAAAACCAGATTACCAAAGCATTGAAGATACTAAGGACCAGCTATGCCAGGACCGACCTGATCGTACTCCTGATATATATTTATTTGTTTATTTAACCCGCAGGCCCGGCGCCGGGTAAAAAATAATTAAATGTACATGGTACCTTTTCCACGTTATTACGACTTATCAACACATAAAACGGCAACAGGTGGACACAGAACAGATTAAAATATTGCTGGAGCGATATAACCAGGGGAATTGCTCACCGGAGGAAGCTGCTATTGTAGATCAGTGGTTTGAAAATATCAACCGGCATAAGTCCACCTACATAGCAGATAAAGAACTGGACCACGAGCTCGACAGCATCCGTTTACAACTCAATGAACATATCACACCCGCGCCAAAGGTGCGGCATATCCGTACCCGTTACTGGTACGCTGCCACAGCAGCGGTGGTTTTACTGGCGGCCGGTCTTTTCTGGTTCAATCAACAAACACCCCGCATACATCCTGTTAACCAACCCGCGCCCATTGCCGCCAACGGGGCCAACAGGATTGTAAAAAACGGGTTTGTGGAAATCAACACCCCCAAAGGCAACAAAGAAAGTATTACCCTGGAAGACGGCAGCTCCCTGGAACTGAACGCCGGTAGTAAAGTACGCTACCCCGAACATTTCGACAGCAACAGCCGCACCATTTTCCTGGAAGAAGGAGAAGCCTTTTTTAATGTAGCTGCCGACCCGGCCAGGAAATTTGTGGTGAATACCGGCGAACTGGCCACCACCGCACTCGGCACCGCCTTCAATATACGCGCATATGCCAGCGAACATAAAGTAACGGTAGCTCTCGTGAGCGGCAAGGTAAAAGTAGACCAGCTGAATAAAAACAGCCAATCCGCTTCATCCCTCATTTTGCTGCCAAGTGAACAGATCAGCTACGACCGTATTTCACTCAGCCTCGTAAAATCTGTTGTTAGTAAACCCGAAGACATCACCGGCTGGAAACAGGGATACCTCGTATTCAAAGATGCACCCTATAATGAAATAGTAACAGGTATAGAAAATCGTTATAACGTTACCGTTATCAACGAAAGCGACAAAAAAGAATGGAACTACAACGGCTCTTTCAAAAACGAAAGCCTGAAAGACGTCATGGATATTATTTGCCTGGCCAAATCCCTTTCTTATACCATTAAAAACGATACCGTTCACCTGCAAAACAAAAACTAGTCCATATGAGGGTAAAGCCATACCCCATGATGTGGTTTGTATCCATGGGGTTGATGCTGACACTACTGTTGGCCGGGAGCTTGAACACAACGACTAGTGCCATCACGCAAACACCCGACCCGCCCACAGGTATAGTTGTCACCATACAGGTAAAAAACAAAAACCTGGAAGAAGTAATGGCCGAAATTTCGGTAAAAACAGGACTAAACTTTCATTACGACAAAGCTGATCTTAACCTGAAGAAAAAGATTACGTTAAACTGTACGAAAACACCCATCGATGAAGTACTAGCGTTATTATCAGTCCAGGCCGGATTAAAGTTTACCCTTATCAACAACAAAATCATTGTAGGCGCAGAAAGTGAAGCCAAACCCTCACCCACTGCAGACCTGCTGAATCATGTATCTCTGGAGAGACAGATCAGTGGAACAGTACGCGATAACAAAGGCACGCCGCTCCCGGGAGTTACCATTCAGATCAAATATTCCAATAAAGGAACCCAATCTAACGCCGATGCTGGTTTTTCACTAAAAGCCAGCACCGGCGACGTGCTGGTGTTTAGTTCTGTTGGCTTTATCACCCGGGAAGTTATCCTGAGCGCCGATCCTCACCTCGATGTACGCCTGCAGGAAAATGTAAAAGCACTCAATGAGCTGGTGGTGACCGCACTGGGCATCCAGAAAAAAAGCAGGGAACTGCCCTACTCTACCCAACAGCTCGATGGCGATGACCTGCAACTGGTAAAAGATGCCAACGTTATCAACAGCCTGAACGGAAAAACAGCCGGCGCCACCATCACCCGCAGCGCCTCCGGCGTTGGCGGCTCCGTGAGAGTAGTACTGCGCGGCAACAAATCCACCCGTGAAAACCAGCCCCTGTATATCGTGGATGGCGTACCTTATGCCAACTACACACCCGCGCAACCTTCGGATGTATGGGGCCAGTCGCACAACATCATCGGCGCCGGCGGCCGCGATGGCGGCGATGGCATCTCCAACATCAACCCCGACGATATTGAAAGCATCAGCATCCTGAAGGGCGCTTCTGCTGCCGCCCTCTATGGCAGCCAGGCTGCCAACGGCGTGATCCTCATCACCACCAAAAAAGGAAAACCCGGCAGAAGCAAAATCGACGTTTCTTCCGATTATACCCGGGAAATGCCCGCAATCCTGCCCCCGCTGCAATATCGCTATGCACAAACCGATACGCCCGGCGTAGATAAAGTAGGCACGCCACAACCCGGATCACTCGGCAGCTGGGGCAGACCTGTGAACGCACCCGATCATGTAAAAAACTTTTATAACACCGGCTCCACCTTTACCAACACCATCGCCTTCAGCGGCGGCACAGAAACCGCACAGAGTTACTTCTCCTACGCCAACACCACCAATAAAGGAATTCTTCCCACCAACAAATTCGACCGCCATACGGTGAACCTGCGCGAAACCCTGAAGCTGCTGAACGACAAACTGGTAATGGACGCCAATGTATCCTTTACCGCACAAAACACGACTAACCGGTTGTCATCCGGATTGTACTACAGTCCTATTTCCGGGCTCTATACCTTCCCCCGCGGGCAGGACTTCGACTATTACAAAAACAATTTTGAATACTACGACCAGGGCCGCGACCTGTACATGCAGAACTGGTGGAACATCCGCAATGATAAAAAATGGATTGGCCAGGACGACCAGCAAAACCCCATGTGGGCGCTGTACCGCGACCTGCGCCTGGATTCCCGCTACCGCGGCCTCGCTACCATATCGCTTACCTGGCAATTGAACGATTGGCTGTCGCTGAAAGGGCGCGGCAACTTTGACAAATCGCTCGATCAATACGAACTGGAAGCATACGCCGGTACACAAATCGTACTCGCCGGTTCCAACGGCCGGTATACCCTCGAACGGGAATTTAATACCCAACTGTACGGGGATATCATGCTGAATGCCAGCCGCAAAATGAACAAGTGGCTGCACCTGGCCGGTAATATCGGTGCAAGCATCACCGACACCAAAGCACACGAACGCACTTTTAACGGCTCCAATCCCAATGCCGATCCGGGACTCACGTACCCTAATAAATTTTCGGTATCCAATATCCTGAGCACCTCGCTCGATGCACAACACAGCATAGATCAGAAACAATTGCAGGCCGTATTCGGCAATGTGCAGGCAGGCATCAACAACTACCTTTTCCTGGATGTCACCGGTCGTAACGACTGGTCCAGCACCTTTGCCTATACCTCTACCCTGCATAAAGGATACTTTTACTATTCCGCCGGGCTGTCTGCCGTATGGAGTGAGATGTTTAAAATGCCCGCCTTCATTGATTTCCTGCGTTCCCGTATTTCCTACGCCAAGGTTGGTAATGATATCGCCGCTTACGCATCCCGGCCGGCGGCATTTACGTTACAAACCATTGCCGGCGTAACACGGGTAGTATTGAATCAACGTACCCTGTATCCCGGTCTCAGCCTGGAACCGGAAGACAACCGTTCTTTTGAAATAGGACTGGAAACACATTTGCTGAAAAACAGGATCACCGCCGATGTAACCTTCTATAAAAATAATAACTACAAGCAGTACATGGAAGTGCCGGCGCCATTGGGTAACAGGTATAACACCTACTACCTCAACATGGGGAATATACAAAACCAGGGCTGGGAAGCTACGCTCACCTTAATGCCTATACGTAATAAGGCAGTATCGTGGACCAGCACCATCAACTTTGCCGCGAATAAAAATAAAATCGTTTCTCTTTCCAATTCCAGGATCATTGGTGCGGATACGAGCAGCATGTTTGTGCTCACCGATTTCGGAGTAAATATGTTTGGCTCCTTCATTATGGAAGGCGGCTCCTGGGGCGACATTTACTCCAATAAAGAATTGTTGCAGAACGATAAGGGCGCTTATGTAATTGATGCTGCCGGCAAATTGCAAACGCGCAACGCATTTAAAAAAGTAGGCAACCCAAATCCCGACTTTACATTAGGATGGAACAACAGCATCGACTATAAAAATTTCAACCTGAGCTTCCTCATCGACGGCCGCTTCGGTGGCAAGGTGATGAGTGTAACACAGGCGGTATTGGACTGGTATGGCGTAAGTGAAGAGAGCGCCAAAGCCCGCGATAAAGGCGGCGTGGAAATAAATGCGGTGAACAGCAACGGAACGCCTTACAGCGGGAAACTGGATGCGCAAAGCTACTATACCACTATTGGCGGCAGGGCCGGCATCGGTGAAATGTATATGTACGACGCCACCAACATCCGCTTACGGGAACTGAGCCTGAGCTACCGCATACCGCTGAAGTGGAAATGGATACGGAATATGCGGATGGGCATCGTAGGCAGGAACCTCTTCTTTTTTGAGCTGCATGCACCATTTGATCCGGAAGTATCGATGGGTACGGGCAACGGGCTGCAGGGCGTAGATGTTTTTGGATTACCACCCACCAGAAGTATGGGGATCAACCTGAGATTAGGCATTTAAAATACTCACCAATGAAAAGCTGGAAAATCGCCACATTATCCGCCGTTATGGCAATTCTGCTGGCAAGTGCATGTACGAAGAATTTTGATGAGATTAACAGAAACCCTTTCGACTTTACAGAAGAGGAGCTGAAAGCCGATTACCGGCTGATGGGGGAACCCTTATCCCAGGCGCAACTGAACCTGCTTATTTATAACGACCCGCCTACCGCGCAGTTACAACAGAATCTGAATGCAGATGTTTTCTCCGGCTATATGATGGCCCCCACCCCTTTTGAAGGCAATATCAATAACACCAACTATGGCCTGTTGTACTACTGGAATAATAAACCATGGCAGGTAACTTACAGCAATGTAATGAAGACCTGCGATTTTGCACAGTCGAAAGCGAAAGGTCATTACGCCGATTTTTATGCCTGGGCGCAGATCATCAAAGTGGAAGCCATGCACCGCATCAGCGATATTTACGGTCCCGTGATCTACACAAAATATGGTATACTGAATGAAGAAATGGGCATTGATTATGATTCACAGCAGGAAGCGTACTATGCTTTTTTTAAAGACCTGGATGAAGCGGTGGACACATTAACCGGTTTTATAAACAGTGGCTTCCCCCAACGCTTTGCAGCCTTCGACCTGGTATACAAAGGCGATTACACCCAATGGGTAAAATTTGCCAACACCCTTCGCTTACGGCTGGCCATCCGTATTTCCGGGATTGATCCGAAGAAAGCAAAGGAAGAAGGAGAAGCAGCGCTGCGGCATCCGCTGGGATTGCTCACAACACCTGCAGATAACTTTGCAGTGAATATTTCACCGGTTACGCATCCGCTGAATATTATGTGTTATACCTGGGCTGATCTGAGAATGAGCGCTCCCATGGAATCAATCCTCACGGGATATAAAGATCCGCGATTGGCACATTATTTTGTGCCTACCGACGATGGCGTAAATATTTACCATGGCGTCCGCAACGGTATTAAGATTGCTGCCAAAGAAGAATACAGCGGCTTTTCGCAGCTGGTAAAATTCGATAGCAGGATATTATTCATGACAGCTGCGGAAGCCTGGTTCCTGAAGGCCGAGGCAGCGCTATACGGCTGGCAGGGCGCCGGTAATGCGGCTACCAATTATGCTGCCGGCATCAGCACTTCTTTTAATCAATACAGCATTACTAACGCTAACGTATATATGAATAACAATGTGGATAAACCCCACCCATATACGGATCCTCAAAATAGCGACAATAACATACCGGAAGGCGATCCGCATTTAAGTACGGTTACCATCAAGTGGAATGAAAGCGCTACGCTTCAACAGAAACTGGAACGGATTATCACGCAGAAATGGATTGCCATGTTCCCCGAAGGACAGGAAGCATGGAGTGAATTCCGCCGCACCGGTTACCCTAAATTATTTCCCGTAGTAATTAACAACAGCGGCGGCACCATTTCTACCGAAAAATTTATCCGCCGCCTGCCCATGCCGCAGATAGAACTCGTTACCAATCCTAAAGCAGTAGCCCGCGCAGTAGCCACGTTAAAAGGACCAGACACCGGCGGAACACCACTCTGGTGGGATCTCCGGTAATATCTCAAAAAAAAATAAAAATAATTTAAAACAGGATAGTACTAAATATATCTCCACACGACTCCTTTCCGGAAGCGCCACATTTGAACGCTTTATGCTACGCAGCCTGTAACAAACAGACGTTATTAAAAACAACATTTCATGTAAGGAAAACACATAACAACAAACTGCTTTGCTCAACCCGGTCAACACATTGCCATTAGCGATGAGGCCTTGCACGCCCCTATAGGCCGGTAAATGCATGTAACACGAAGAAAAACAGCCGCTAAAGGATGGTACGCGCCATGCTAACGGACATCTCATTTCCAAACAATGCACGCAATAAAAAAATGGTCAGTTTAATTCAACAATACAAATCCCATTTATTAACCAAAAAAAAGGCAAGTATGAAAAAAAACCTACGCCTTATGAAAGTGTGCGCTATGACCGGTCTGGCCCTCACTTCCATATTAGCAGACAGTGCATATGTGAAGGCAGCCAGCTATGTATGGTCGCCCGCATCTTCATTCCGTAGCACTTTCCAGGAAAAAGAAATCAGCGGCACCGTAAAGGACAGCAAAGGCAATCCTCTTCCTGGTGTTACTGTACAAATTAAAGGCGCCTCCAAAGGCACCCAAACAAGCGCAGAAGGTAAATATCACATCAATGCCAAAACCGGTGATGTACTTGTTTTCAGCTATGTTGGTTTTGCCATTAAAGAAAGTACCGTTGGCAACAGCGCTACCCTCAATGCAACCCTGGAAGACAATGTAAGAGGACTGAATGAACTGGTAGTTACCGCGCTGGGCATCCAGCGTAAAGCAAAGGATCTCACCTACTCTACCCAGCAGGTAAAAGGAGAAGATCTCACGAATGTAAAAGAAACAAACGTTATCAATAGTTTATCCGGTAAGGTATCCGGATTGCAGATCAACCGCAGCGCTTCCGGTGTGGGCGGCTCTGCCAGGGTGATTTTACGCGGACAAAAATCTATCCGTGAAAACCAGCCGCTGTACGTGATCGATGGAGTACCCATCGCGAACTTCACCAGCGCACAGCCAGGTGATCTCTGGGGACAAGCATCAGGTGCTTCCTCCGGTGGACGCGATGGTGGCGACATCCTGAGCACCATCAACCCGGACGATATTGAAAGCATCAACGTACTGAAAGGCGCTTCTGCATCTGCACTGTACGGCAGCCAGGCGGGTAATGGTGTGATCATCATTACTACTAAAAAAGGGAAAGCCGGTCAGGCAAAAGTGAACTTCTCTTCTAACTTCACTATCGACAGACCTGCATATCTGCCCGAATCACAAAACTCCTATCTTCAAACCGGCGCCGGCACTATTGATAGCTGGGGTAAAGCAGGCAGCAGTAAGGAAATTGTAAAAGACTTCTTCAAAACAGGCACCACCTGGATCAACTCCGTAAACGTAGCCGGCGGTACAGAAAAGGCACAAACCTATTTCTCCTACTCCAATACCACGAATACAGGAATAATGCCTACTGCAAAGTATGGTCAGCATACGCTCAACTTCAGGGAAACAGGTACTTTCCTCAACGATAAACTGAACATTGACGCGAATGTGCAGATGACCACACAAAATGCACATAACCGCCCTACTTCCGGTTTATACTATAACCCGCTTACCGGTTTATACATCTTCCCAAGAGGACTGGACTTCGAAAGTTATAAAAACAATTACGAATACTTTTCTGCCCAACGTAACGTGAACATGCAGAACTGGTGGAATATCAATTATGATAAGGGCCAGGCGGGAGAAGACTTTCAGCAGAATCCATACTGGATCCTCAACAGGAACGTCACTGAAAACAGGAAAGATAACCTGATTGCTTCGCTGAGTTTGCGTTATGCTATCAACGACTGGTTAAATGTACAGGTACGCGGTAACGCCAACAAAGCATGGGATAAGTATGAGCTGAAAGCAAATGCCGGTACACAAACTACCATTGCAGACGCCAACGGCCGTTATACCTACGATTACCTGACCAGCACACAATACTACGGCGACCTGTTAGTATCGGGTAACAGGAAACTGTCCGATAAACTCGGGTTCAATTTCACTGCCGGTACCAGCATCAACGACCTTAAACAAGACCGTACCTTTATAGATTCCAAAGACGGCGACCTGGCCTTTGCCAACGTATTCCACATTGGTAACCTGAACCTGAGCCCTGCCGCAAAATTAACGCCCACAGGCGCCAGAAGACAGATTCAATCCGTATTTGCAACAGCGGGTGTGAACCTGAGCGAAAAAGTATTCTTGGACCTGACCGCCCGTAACGACTGGTCATCCACCATGGCTTATACCCCTTCCATGAAGAAAGGTTACCTGTATTATTCAGCTGGTTTAAATACTATTCTGAGTGATGTATTTAAGATGCCTTCCGCGATCACGTATTCAAAGATCCGCGCATCTTATGCGAAGGTGGGTAACGACGTGGACCAGTTTGTAACACGCCCTACCAACCAGATCATTTCCGGAACGCTGATATCAAACATTGCCGGTCCTTTTGGCGGCGTGGCATTGAAACCAGAGATCACCACTTCCGTTGAAATCGGCACAGAGTGGAGATTCTTCGACAATCGCCTGAACCTGGATGTTACCTGGTATAATTCACACACCAAAGACCAGTACTTCGACTTCCCCGTATCCGTAGGTTACCTGTATCCTAATGCTTACCTGAATGCAGGTGATGTACAGAATACCGGTATAGAAGCCACGCTGGGTTTCCAGGTAGTTAAACAGAAGAACGTGGGCTGGAATACTGCCTTCAACTTCACCCGTAACAGGAATAAACTTATCAGACTGGCGCCGCAGTTAAACGGTGATTATACCCTCACACCAAGAGGCGATAACGTTAATACATATGCGCTAGTACTGCATGAAGGAAGCTCCTATGGCGACATTTACGGCAGGAAAGCAGTGCGCAGTGAAAGCGGTGCACTCGTAATAGATGACGAAACCGGTAAGCCAAAAGCAAAAGACGGCAAACTGGAATACCTCGGTAATCCCACACCAGACTTCCTCCTGGGATGGAGCAATACTATCAACTGGAAAAAGTTCAATGTAAACATCCTGGTAGATGGCCGCTTTGGTGGTAAAGTAATGAGTATTACCCAGGCCATGATGGACCAGTATGGCGTATCAAAAGCAAGCGCAGATGCCCGTAATAACGGTGGTGTGGATGTACCTGCTGTTTATGCCAGTGGTAAAGCATACACCGGAAAAGTTCCTGCAGATCTCTACTACCAGGGCATTGGCGGTCGCGCAGGCATCACTGAATTCTACATGTATGATGCTACCAACATCCGTTTAAGAGAATTATCCATCAGCTATAATTTCGCATTGAAACCAGGATTCTTCAAAGACATGAAGCTTGGACTGGTAGGACGTAACCTGTTCTTCATCACTAAAAAAGCGCCTTACGATCCTGAATTGAGCATGAGTACCGGCAATGGTGTACAAGGTGTGGATGTATTTGGTTTACCATCTACCCGCAGCTTTGGATTGAACCTGAAATGTGCATTTTAACCTGATTAAGAACAACAAAAACAAGAGCTATGAATTATAAAATATTCAAAATAGCTGGTCTGGCGATGGCAGCCACACTATGCTTCAGCAGCTGTACCAAAAACTTTGAAGACATCAACAAAAATCCATACGGCTCCACTGATGAGGAGTTAGCGGCTGATTTCGCCCTGGTACCTGCCCTACTGCAACAGGCACAACGCAGTATTTACCTGTATCAGCCGGCGCCTACCTTCCAGTTGCAACAAAATCTCCTGAGCGATATTTACAGTGGTTATATGATGTCTCCTACTCCGTTTGGCGGCAACATCAACAACATCACATACAGCTTCGTGGATGGCTGGATCAACACTACTTTCAGCACCGGCTATACCAATGTAATGAACCCCTGCTATAAAGTAGCCGGTTTTACAAAAGGTAAAGTACCCGATAGCTACGCCATGTCGCTGATCGTGAAGGTGGAAGCCATGCACCGTACCTCCGATATCTTTGGCCCCATCATCTACAGCAAATACAATACACCCAGCGGTGATGGTTCTGTTGAGTACGACAGCCAGAAGGATGTTTATTATACCTTCTTTGAAGAACTGAAAACAGCGATCGATATTCTAACGCCGCTGGCCGATAAACCGTCTACAGAGCTGTTTAAAAAATCAGATCTCGTATACGGTGGTAATTACAAACAATGGTTACAGTTTGCCAATACCCTCCGCTTAAGACTCGCACTGCGTATCGTAAACGTAGATGCTGCAAAAGCCAAGCTGGAAGGTGAAGCCGCACTCGCCAATGCCGGCGGACTGCTGCAAACTTACAAGGATAACTTCACGGTGGATATCGGAAGCACCACGCATCCGCTGAACACCATCTGCGGCTCTTGGGGCGATATTCTAATGGGTGCACCCATTGGTACTTATCTCGGTGGTTACAACGATCCACGCCTGCCCCTGTACTTCAAGAAAGCAGTGGACCCCGCGGTAAAAGACCGGTATATCGGTATCCGCAATGGTATTAACATTGACGGTAAGGCGCGTTACGCCGACTATTCCAAACTGGTAGACCTGCCTGGTAAACTGCAACTGGTAACAGCTGCCGAAGCCTGGTTCCTGAAAGCAGAAGCAGCCATCCGCGGATGGGCAGGCGCAGGTAACGCACAAACCAACTACGAAACAGGTATCCAGACATCCTTTAATCAATATTCATTAGGCAGCGCCAGCACTTATTACAACAATGCCACTTCCCTACCTGCTGAATACATTGATCCCAAAGCCATGACTGCCGGACAAAATGATATTAAGAAGGGTTCACAGTACCTGAGCACCGTTACCATCAAATGGGAAGAAGGCGTTACACTCGACAGGAAACTGGAACGAATCATCACCCAGAAATGGATCGCTAACTTCCCTGAAGGACAGGAAGCATGGAGTGAGTTCCGCCGCACCGGTTATCCTAAACTGTTCCCTGTTGTTGTGAATAATAGCGGTGGAAAAGTAAGTACAACTGATTTCGTCCGCAGGGCCCCATTCCCAAGTAACGAATACTCTACCAACGGTGCTGCCGTTGCGAAAGCCGTGAGTACACTGAGCGAACCAAAAGACGTAGGCGGTACCCATTTGTGGTGGGATCCGAAAAAATAATTACCAGACATTCTTATTTTGAATCGCGTGCATAAAAAAGGCCGGTCCTGTTGAGGACCGGCAGCGAATTTTGTCTTGGCTCAGGATTACGCTGATTTTACTGATTACCTGGATTTTTACTTCTGGATTTTATAAAGGATTAAGGGAGATTAAAGCGGATATATTCGCTTTAATCTCCCTTAACTATTATTAAATCTAAAAATCAAAAAAAATCAAAAAGTAAAAATCCAGGTAATCAGTAAAATCAGCGTAATCCTGAGCCAAGACAAAATTCGCTTTTTACCTTTGAAAGAACTCGTGGAAAAACAACAGCTGGTATTTCACCGCGTTAGCCCAGTATTTCCAGTTGTGTTCTCCCGGGCGCTCCGTATAGTCGTGGGCGATACCTGCCAGTAATAATTTTTTATGAAGATCCCGGTTTACGTCGATGAAGAAGTCTTTCACCCCGCAATCGATGATGATGGACAATGCGCCGGATTTGAGGCTATCTACCTGCTTGAGCACTGTATAGTCGTACCAGTTAGCGCCATCTGTGCCGGGTTCGCCCAGGCGTTTTTTCAGGTCCCAGTTTTTTGGGAAGGGGCGAAAATCCACGCCGCCGCTCATGCTGCCGGCGGCTCCAAATACATCCTGGTGGCGGATGGCAAGAAACATAGCACCATGGCCACCCATGCTTAAACCGGCGATGGCCCTGTGAGCGGGTTCGGGTAAGGTCTGGTAATGCTGGTCAATGTATTGTGGAATTTCCTTCGACACATAGGTTTCAAAACGCATGGAGCTGTCTATGGGGCTGTCGAAATACCAGCTGGTTACTGCGCCATCGGGGCATACGATCATGCACTGATAGGTGTCTGCCAGCTCTTTGATAATGGGTACGTTGGTTACCCAGTTAGCGAAGTTGCCACCGGCGCCGTGCAGCAGGTATACCACCGGGTAGCGTTGCGTACCGTTTTTATAGGTATTGGGGGTGATGACCACGCATTTGTAGGCACGCTGCATTTTGCCGCTGTGAATAGAAACGGTATCTACATCCGCGGCCCTGGCTGTTTGCGCCAGGCATATCAATAATAAAAATCGGGCTATTCCTTTCATAACTCGGGCTTTTAAAAGACTCTAAAAAAAGTATGGCGGCTACCATACCAGGATGATAGCCGCCACAAAATATAAAATAGCTTGTTTATTTTGTACTTGCTTTCTTCATCGGGTTATCGCCGGTTGAAGCGCCACGGATACCTCCTGATGACTTAAACAACTCAAACCTGGAGGGAGCAGCTTCCCGTGGCCAGCTGTTGTTGCTTTCATCGATATCGGCTGTTTCACGCAATGGGTCAAGCTTCACGGCTACTACCTCTTTATCTTTTGCAAACACCTTTGTAACGGCATTTTCATCTTTGCGCCAGATGTAGGCGGAGATCCGGTCGGTTTCTTTGGTGCCATCTGCAAACGTCCACTCAATGATGAGCGGCATCACCAGCCCTCCCTTATTAGAGAATGTCAGCTGGTAAAAGTTCTTCTTACTGTCGTACAAGGCTTTTTCTTCTTTGCTCAGGTCGTTATAGAACTGAGTGTAAGCCGCTTTATCTTCCTGGCTTACCTCGAAGCGGTTCCATTTGCTGTAGAAGTCCTGCAGGCTGGTATCCTGGTCCACCGTGTATTTTACGCCGGCCGCCTTATTCCTCTGCATCGCTACGTGATCCATATTTTTATCGTAGGCTGCCTGCGCTGTTTTGGCTGTTTCTTCCGGATTCTTGCCATCCATGCGATACCATTTGAGGCTGTCGATAGAGATATCCACCGGTTCCGTTCCAAAGAACCATCCGCGCCAGAACCAATCCAGGTCTACTGCAGAGGCGTCTTCCATGGTACGGAAGAAATCGGCCGGTGTGGGATGTTTGAAGGCCCAGCGGCGTGCGTATTCACGAAATGCAAAATCAAACAGGTCGCGGCCCATGATAGTTTCGCGGAGGATGTTCAATCCTGTAGCCGGTTTTGCATAGGCATTGGGCCCAAACTGCACGATGTTCTCGGAGTTTGTCATGATGGGCTCCAGCTGATCTTTCGGCATCTTCATATAATCCACGATCTTATGAGCAGGCCCGCGGGAAGAAGGAAAGTTGCTGTCCCACTCCTGTTCCGCCATAAACTGGCAGAAGGTATTGAGGCCTTCATCCATCCAGGTCCACTGCCTTTCATCGGAGTTCACGATCATGGGGAAGAAGTTGTGCCCCACTTCATGGGTGATTACCCCGATCATCCCGTTCTTTGTTGACTCACTGTAGGTGCCGTCTTTATCGGCGCGGCCATAGTTAAAACAGATCATTGGATATTCCATGCCGTTGGCCGCTTCTACAGAAATAGCCACCGGGTAAGGATATGGAATAGTATGTTTGGAGTAGGACTGAAGGGTATGCGCCACTACTTTCGAAGAATAACGGCGGTAGAGCGGATAGGCTTCCGGCCCGTAGTACGACATGGCCATTACCTTGTTGCCTTCCACATTGGTAGCCAGGGCGTCCCATACGATGCGGCGGGAAGATACCCAGGCGAAGTCGCGTACATTCTGCGCTTCATATACCCAGGTGTTTGTTTTGCCGGCGTGGCCCTGCATGGCTTTCTTTGCGTCGTCGAGGCTCACCACTTCAACAGGCTCTTTGCTGTTCTGCGCCTGTTGCCAGCGCTGGTATTGCGCCGGTGTGAGTACTTCTTTATAGTTCTGGCATTCACCGGTGGCGCCCACCACATGATCGGCAGGAACGGTCATGCGTACACGAAAGTTCCCAAACGTGAGGGCGAATTCCCCTCTGCCGGTAAACTGCTTGTTCTGCCAGCCCTGGAAGTCGGAATATACTGCCAGTCGCGGATACCACTGGGAAATGGTGTACAGGTAATTTTTATCTTCCGGAAAATATTCATACCCTCCGCGGCCCCCGATGGTCATACGATCGGAAATATTATACCACCAGGATACTTTAAACCGGTACTTCTCGCCGGGCATCAATGGCTTTGGCAGGTCGATGCGGAGCATGGTCTGGTTGATGGTATAAGGCAATGCTTTGCCATCGGCATCTGTGAGCTTTACAATCTTTACGCCGAGGTCCTTCCCGGAAGGCAGAATGTTGTTCAACGTAGCCAGCGTCATTTTATCAGACATACGGCTTTCATTGAACTGCTGGTTATCGCTTTTGCTGTCGTGTTCATTCTCGTCGAGCTGCAGCCACAGGTAGGTAAGCGGATCGGGAGAATTATTAAAGTAGGTGATGGTTTCTGCGCCGGTGAGTTTCTGCTGCTCATCATCCAGTTGCGCCTCGATCTCGTAATCGGCTCTTTGCTGCCAGTATTTAGGGCCGGGAGCGCCGGAGGCCGAGCGGTACATGTTGGGTGTTTGCAGCATGGTTCCCAGCTGCTCAAAACGGTTGCCATGGTTGGATCCCGGGTTATTTTGCGCCTGCAGCAACAAAACGCTGCAACACAATACCCCCGCGAGGTAAAGTTGTTTTCTCATAAACAGTATTATATAAACAGTGCTCTTACGCTTTGAATGATCATTAAAAATGCGACGCCAAAGGTGGCAGAAGAAAGGAACATGTTCCAATCCCGGCGTTTTACGCCTCCAAAATTCACGATCGCAGAGGAAATGAGCAGTATACACATCACAATGATGATCTGCCCGAATTCCAGCCCTAAATTGAATCCCAGCAGTGGCTTTACAATATTTGCCTGGCTTCCCAGCAAACTTTTCAGATAATTGGAAAACCCCAGTCCGTGAATTAAACCGAAAAATAAGGCGTAAAAATAGTTCAGTTGCAGCTTTTGCGGCTCATCGTCTTTCCGGATAATGTTGGAAACAGCCGTTACACAAATAGTGACCGGTATCAGGAACTCAATAAGCGCCGCAGGTATACGAACAATATGTAACACACTCAAAGCCAGCGTAATAGAATGACCGATGGTAAATGCGGTCACCAATACCAGTACTTTCCTCCAATCACGCAGCAGGTATATGGCACTCAACGCTATTATAAAAAGAATATGGTCATACGCATCCCAATTTATAATATGTTGCCACCCCAGCTGAAAATACAACTCATCCATTGTTCCCTTTTCTATAATTTTGGTAATTATAAAAAGTAAAAGTTAATTTTTTTTAAAATCTTAGTCCAGTGGGTTTATTATTATGTAAATGGTGGATGACTTTGTGGCTCACAGCCCTGCATCCCTTCTATGCAAGCGTGACAGAGATTTCGCACGACGCCGGTAAAAAGGAACTGCAGGTAAGCTGCCGCATTTTTACAGACGACCTGGAAAATACCCTTAAAGCACAGTATAAAATGCCGCTGGATATCACCCACCCTTCCAACCGGAAACAGGTGGAAGGCTATATTTCCGCCTATCTTTCCCAGCACCTCGTGATCACACTCGACGGTAAAAATGTTCCCCTGCACTTCATTGGCTATAAAATAGAAGAAGACGCAGTGTGGAGCTTCCTGGAAGCGGAAAATGTGCCCGCGCCAAAACAGGTACAGGTAAAGAATAACCTGTTGTATGAACGCCATTCCACGCAAACAAATATGGTGCATGTGCTGGTGGGCGGAGAGCGGAAAAGTGTGAAACTGGATAACCCGAAAGAGGTGGCGGTGATGGGGTTTTAGGCCATAAAAACAGATTTCGAAAGTTTCAATAAACTAAATTAAATTTCATTTATTGAAATTTAATTCCTATCTTCGAGAGGTAAACTCTTGTTATGGTGATCGTTTCGAAAACTGCAATCAATGAGTTTTCCTTAAAACATCCAGACGCTGTTGACCCTTTATTATACTGGTATTATATTAGTAAACTGGCTGATTGGTCAAAGTTTTCGGATATAAAGGAAAGCTTTAATACTGTAGACTATATTGGTGACGACTTATACGTTTTTGATATAGGTGGAAATAAATTCAGACTAATAGCAAGGATTTTCTTTCGTGTCCGAACCGTGTATATAAGATTTATAGGTACTCACAAAGAATATGATAAAGTAAAACCTGACTCGCTTTAATAACAGGCCCATCTGCACATGGGGTGATGTGTGCACACAGTAAAAACGATAATATGAAAAAGTTACCCAACCCTTCCTTTTCTACTGAAAAAGAGTATGCTGCCGCAATGCAACGTATTCACCTATTAATGAAAAAAGGTGAATCCAATTTAAGTGCTAATGAATTAAAAGAACTTCAACAACTTTCCATCGCTGCTGAGCATTATGAAGATACACGTTATCCAATCCCTAAGCCAACTACATTGGCTGGCATGATAGCGTTAAAAATGTTTGAGATGAAACTCAAACAAAAAGAGATGGCAAGTATGTTGGATATCGGAGAAGCCAAATTTTCACAGATATTAAATGGCAAACGGGATCCGGATGTGGATTTTCTGAAGAAAATTTATCACAAGCTCAAAATTGATGCGGAGTTTATTATGCAGCATGTTTAACTCCTGTTATCCAAAAACTTCACCGGCTTCCGGCTGTTCTCCGGGAACTGCATCCGCATAATATCCTGCTGACCCGTATACCGTACCTGCGGAATGACACGCAGCTTCGCCTGCAGATAGGACTTTATCTTCCGGTCCATTTCCTCTGATTCTTCCCGCGGCCACAAGTGCAGCAGTATTTCATCCGTACCAAGTTCATTGGAATATACTTCCACCACAAATTCTTTCACATCTTCCATATCATTGAGCAAATCAAACAGGGCAGGTGGATACAGCGTAGTACCTTTATATTTGATCATCTGTTTTTTACGGCCTATTACGGGAGATAACCGGAGCGTATGTCTGCCGCAGGAACAGGCTTCATAATGATACTGGCAGATGTCGCCGGTTTTGTAACGTAGCAGGGGCATGCCTTCCACGCCCAGGGTGGTAATAGTTACTTCGCCTTCTTCACCGGGGGCAACAGGCTGATTGTTTTCATCCAGCAACTCAACGTAGAGCAGTTCCGGATGGTGATGACCACCCTGCCCGGCTTTACATTCGGTAAAAGCAGTTTGCATTTCAGTGGATGCGTAGGTAGAATAGAGTTGGATATTCCATTGCTCCGTGATCTTCTTGCCCAGTACATTCAGTGAAAAATCCGTATTACGGATATTCTCCCCGATGCAAACAGCTTTCTTTACAGACGTTTGATTGATATCTATATGATGCTCTTGGGCATAAGCAATCAGCTTTACAATAAAAGAAGGAACACCTACAATGGTGGTAGGCTGTATCCGCTGAATGTTTTCCCATTGCATGCTTGGTACCCCAGGCCCCACACGCAGTACGCCCGCTCCCAGTTTACGGATGCCGTTGTAATAAGCCATACCTGCCATAAACTGGCGGTCCAGCGTGAGCATGAGCTGATAGATATCGCTATCGGTACCGTCTGCACAACAGAAAGAAATATATTCATTATAGCTTAAACGCTGCAGGTCCTTTTCCGTTAAGGCAATGATCACCGGGCGTCCTAAAGTGCCGGATGTAGTAGTGTATTCGGCTATTTTACTTTTATCTACACAAAGAAATTCCCAGTTGTGTTCCTGGAGATCTTCTTTTGTTACGGGCGGGATTTGTGAAAATGCTTCCAGCGATTGAACCTGGTCTGCAACGATGCCGTGTTTTTTAAACCATGCTTTATAGAATGGTGAAAATTCTCGCAGGTAACCCAGCAGGCGCATTACTTCCTTCTCCTGGTAGGCCCTGATGGCTGCTTTCGACTGTAGTTCAATATCCGGTATATACATCTTCTATAAATTTATCCTTCTAAAATCACCATTGCAACAGCGGCACTTTTTTCATGGGATAAGGATACCCATATTTTCCTGATGCCTGATGATGCATATCTGTCTGCGCCATTTCCTATTAAAAATAATTCCGGTTTCCCAACTTCATTATTGCGGATCTCTATTTCATCGAAGTTCACACCGCCGTTTCCCCAGCCGGTACCCAATGCTTTGAGCAGGGCTTCTTTCGCAGCAAAACGAGCAGCATAACTTTCTGCCGGCATCGCCTGGTTCTCACAATAGCTGATTTCAAAAGGAGTAAATACCAGGTTACGGAATCCATCTCCTTTCGCCAGCTTGGCCGCGATACGCGGTACTTCTACGATATCTGTTCCGATGCCAATGATCATAGTGGTTAGCTTTTTAGTTTAGCATTGCACAGTGCCAGTTGTTTGCGGATGTGATCTTCCTCTCCTTTGGTAGCAATTACTTTTGTTAACGCTGTTTCGTAATAATCCTTCGCCTTTGCATATGCTTTCAGCTGATACTCATAATCGCCCGCCAGCACATAAGTATGATAATAAGCCGGGTTGGAAGCGATCAATGCCTGTATATCCACTGCCTTTCCTTCTTTCAGCTGGTCTCTCAGCCTGCGGTAGGTTTCAAAGGCAAGATAATCTTTTGACAGCAGGAAACTATCAGCCGCAATGTTCTGTGCGCTGTCATATACTTCATGGTCGGTAGTAAGACCATGCATGCTGAAAATTTTATTCAGATCGTACGCCACAAACTGCCCCAGCTGGTAGGGAGCTGTAGATACCCATACCATCCCTTTCTTAGGTTCAAATACAATAGAGTGATGCGCAATCAGCTGGTTAATGGCTTTCTCATTCCCCATCCCGATATCGGCGTTGTGTAAACCACCGCGGTCGCGCAGGATATCCACCGTTTTCTGAACAGTATTGGGTCCTTTCTCTTTCATCAGCTCTGTCAACCTTTCGTAGCGGTATTCAGAGGCGCTTTCCTTTATCTGCAATTTGTTAGAGGCCAGGCTGCCCAGTGAATCGCCCTGGAAGTGGTTGGTACAGGTAATAAAATTTTTACCGGAGCTGTACATATCCATGCCCTCAGGCGTTTTTTCAATGAGCACCGCTTTATTATCTTCCGCAGAACCTACGAGGAAAGATTCCGAAACAAACATCTTACGCTTCCGCGCAATCTCCCATGCTTCCTGGATGTTCTTCGCATATTGTAGTATTTCCCGCGCTACCAGCGATACCGGCGTAGCAGCAGCTGTAGGCACGCTGGTTTTGGCAGCATTGATGGTTACGGTGAGTCCCTTGTCGTTCATGCCGGAAACCACGCCGGTAAAGCCACCCCAGGTGACAAACATAAAGTTGTGCCCCTTTTCAGGACGGTAGAATACTACCATCTTCTGTTCCGCAAAGGCATCGCCCATATAAAAATCGAAGTTGCGGCCGATGATCAGGTTACTGTCGGCCGACTGGTCATTCCAGGTGCCGAACGACGTACAACCCACCAGCATCATGCCTTGCAGGGCATGCCCAATGTCGTGCGCTGCATGATAGTTCATCAGCCGGGCATAGTTGGTACCGATATAATCGTAGTTGGGAGAAGCAGAAAAAGACTCCCCGTAAATTTCTTCTTTAAACTCTTCCGGCACATGATCCGCCAGGTCGCGGTTAAACCATCCGATAAAATATTTCAGGAAGTGCAGGTAAAAGGTGGAAGGCACCATTTTGCTGAACTGCGCCACAAATACGTCTTCCTGGCGCCGGATCAACTCCCCGGAGAGCTTCCCGTTGATCACCCCTCTTTCAAAAGGAGCGCCTTCTACATACATCTCGTATAAACCACTGTTGCTTTTACGGAACCAGTTGTTACCCAGTGTATACGCGGTGCTGTCCAGTTGAGTACGTTGCAGCTGCAACGCACGCTGGTCGGCTATTACCGGCGGCGGCATTTTACTTACTGATACCAGGTAAATGGCCAGCCCGATAAAAAGCAATACAAAAAAGCCAATGATGTATAGTAGTATGCGTCCAAATCTTCTCCAGCCGCTGCGTTTCTTATTTTTCACTTCAAGTATATATTGACTGATTAATTTCATCTACCAAAAAATCCATTCCCAGCAACTCTGCCGAGGTGATCACACTGCTGATAGTTACCCCTAAAATTCCATGCAAGTTCAGGTTTTGACCGGTAAGATACAAATTGGATAGTTTAGTGCGGGCCGAAACCATTGTCCGCAGCGGATCTGCACTATCTTTTGCAATGCCGTACATACTGCCGTCGCCGGTACCGATATAATCACGATAAGATAACGGCGTAGCCACGTAGGAAGTATGAATACAATCACGGAAGCCAGGAAATTGCTTTTCCACGCAACCGATCAGCAGGTTGGCTTTTCTTTCTTTAAAAGCTTCATAGTCCGCTCCCCTGCTGCCGGTTTCCAACACCGTATTAAAAGTATGCTGCCATTGCTTTACCTCGTCGTACCGCATGTAGGTCATGATGGATAAGCTATCTGCCCAGGTTTCATGCCGTGAGCTGGCCGACACATACATCGCATAGGTTTGCGGCCAATCTTCTTCTTTATAGTCAATTCCTGCCCAGGCATTGCCCGTGGCATGGTAGTAATGATTGTAGTTAAGATATTTAAAGGTACCCGGTTTCAATGCTACGTTCAATACAAAAGCACCGATAGAGTTCTCTAACCCCTGCATACGAATGCGGTAAGCGCTGCGCAATACATCGCTGTGGGTAATCGCCATGGTTTGAGCAGGGTGCAGGTTAGAAATGTAATGCGTGGCCTGTACCATGCTCCCATCCTGTAATACAATGTGATTTACCTTATCACCTTCGCCGTGGATAGCGGTAACCGCCATGTTGCGGATTACCTCTCCGCCGTTCTCCCGGATCTGGCGACATAACAGCTTTCCTATCTGGGAGCCGCCATCCACACACTTCCAGGAGCTTTTCATATAACTGTTTAACACCAACGCATGTACGTAAAATGGCGTCTTCTCTGCTACGCCAGCATACAAAAGATTGTTACCCGCCAATACCTGCTGCAGCTTTTCATTGCTGGTAATACTGCGCAAATACTCAGCGGTATTCAGCTGCAACACCGACCGCTTCTCTTCATAATCGCCGGTACGGAGATTATACAGCGGGAACTTGCTGCATACTTCCGTGATCTTATTACAATAAGCACGAAGCGCATTTTCTTCTCCAGGGAAATCTTCCAACAGCGTGCGGATAAAATTTTCTTCTCCCTGCGCTATCCGGTATACTTTATCATCGCCGGCAAAACTGATATGGTCAAAACCATCCATATCCATACGTTTCAGCCGGAGCTTATCATAAATGCCGAGGTATTTAAATACTTTGTAGAGGTTTTCACCAGGCGCCAGTCCGCCGATATAATGCACCCCGGAGTCAAAAATAACCTTATCGCGCGACCATGTCTGCAGGCATCCGCCGGTTTGCCGGTTCTTTTCGTATATGCATACACGATACCCATGCCGGCTGAGGATAGCTCCACATACCAGTCCGCCAAGGCCGCTGCCTATAATGATCACATCATAGTGGTGCATAATTCTCCCGGGGAAGTTTTTTTATCACGAATATTACATTAGAGGTGTACCGCGTATTGTCTATTTCCTCCGCTACCGCGCCATATTTGTGAACAAGACTACGGACATGTGCAGCTGAGAAAAACGACAATGGCTG
The DNA here is from genome assembly GCF_041360695.1 of Chitinophaga sp. RCC_12. NCBI lineage: Bacteria > Pseudomonadati > Bacteroidota > Chitinophagia > Chitinophagales > Chitinophagaceae > Chitinophaga > Chitinophaga sp. RCC_12. The sequence goes on along the minus strand of NZ_JBFUPS010000010.1, from coordinate 193,708 downwards.
GTCTTTTGTTTTATTAAACCCAATTACTTTGGTAGACATAAACTCCGTGAACTTCGTCCGCTCATGCCTTTTGGCCATATCGCTGTCGCCATCGCGGATTACAATCACGCCATCCGGTGTAAGGCGCGCTATACATTGCTGTAGCAGCATTTCCTGCTCACCGGCAGGCAGATAGTGCAATACATCACTCAGTATAAAAGCGTCATATTCATTAAAAGGAGTAGCGGAAATATCACCATGAATAAACTGCAGCTGTTCCGGCTTATTATAACAGTAAGCAGCAGTGGCAATCTTATCTTCGTCGTAGTCAATACCCGTGATGGTTCTTCCTGGTGCGGTCCAGACAAGCATGTAATCCATGAAGCCATATCCGCAGCCAATATCCAGTATGCGCCCCTCTTTTGGCAGCAACTCATGAAACAGCTGGTAGTTGTTTTCCATCGCCGTTTTCACGCGCATATACCATTCCAGCACCGGCCCTTTGTAGATGTAATTATATTTCAGCTGCTCCCGGAAATATTCTGGCACTTCCGTTTCTGCACGCAATAGCTCGTATTGTTGTTTAAAATACCGGCTGATAGATTTCGTACGTGCGCTGTAATTATCTCCCCACGACTTATCCTCCTGCCTGATACGCGGCAGGTATTTTACCGATACCGTCCCATCTTTCAACAGGAAATCTCCTTTACTCATCGTATAGGCGGTACCGTGAATCACCATTGGTAAAATATCCAGTCCCAGTTGCTCTGCAATATAAAAGGCGCCTTTATGAAAACGCTTGATAGCCGGATCGGGAGAACGGGTACCTTCCGGGTACACCACAATGGAATACCCTTCCTTCACTCTGTCCCTCAGCCTGTCAATAGCGCCTTCTGCGCCATCCGCTACGGGGTAGTAATCCGCCAGGCGAACCACTGACCCAAACACCGGCGACCGCCATACCCATTGATTGGTAAGCAATATCACCTTCGGGTGCAGCATAGTGGATACCAATATATCGAGGAACGACTGATGATTACTGATAATCACCGCCGGCGTCTCTAGTTGCTCATTCAAAGGATTGATGATGCGCTTCTTCACATTGCGCATAATATACAATACGCTGTGCGTATAAGCAGAAAGTATACGGTGATACAACACCTTGCCTTTTTCTTTATTGAACGGATTCCAGCGGATCAATACTGTACCAATAGCGGTGAGGATAAAACTGCCCATGGCAAAATAAGTAAAGGAAAACACAGACAGCGTCCAGCCTTTGAAAGTCCATGGTGCGAAGCCCTTCCGCACCCGGCCGGTGATCAGCCAGTTAAACAGGAAAGGGATCATCACCTGCGAAATCAGTACTACAGTGCCAATACCAATAATAGAAATCAGCGCAATAGATTTAAGTGAAGGATGTTGTGCAAAGATGAGCACACCCAGTCCAAGAATAGTAGTGATGGCCGACAGGAAGATGGATGATTTAAAAGAAGAAAGGGTTTTCTTTCCGGTCCTGTACTCCTGCAACAGCCCATCCATCATAAAGATGCTGTAATCATCTCCCAAACCAAAAATAAAAGTAGAGAGGATAATATTTACAATATTGAACTTAATCCCGAAAAGCCCCATGATACCTAATATCCATACCCAGCTGATAGCCATCGGGATAAAGGTAATGAGCGCCAATTCAATGCGGCCATACGATAACAACAACGCAAAAAATACCAGCAGGGAAGTCATCCACGCAATGCTGTTAAATTCATCTTTCACTACTTCCACCAGGCGGTTAGCGGCGTATTGTTTGTCCAGCACCGTCGTATTCGGCATATTTTCCAATGCATCATATACAGCTTGTTTGTGCGCCGGATCTACTTTCAGCAAAGTTACCACGGAGGTAGTGCCGTTCTTCTCTATGATAAAATCTCCCAGGTTACCGCTACGCAGTACCTGCAAAGCATCCGGATCAAGTGGTTTGAAATCTTTGTTTATCAGCTGATCGAACGGATCAAAAGCCGCTTTGCTAAAGCCCAGCGCACTTCCCTCACTACGGAGATATTGCAACAATTGTTGTTTCCTGTCTGCCGTCCAGTATTTGTTCCAGCGGTCAATGCGTTCCTGTTGTTCTTTATTGGATAACAGTAACGCCTGTACGCCGGCGTACTTTTTTACAATACCCTTTTGCTGCAACTGTTCAATAACCGGCAACAGCTTTTCGCCGCTTTCAAGCGCCCCTTCCAGGTTCCGGCCGTCCGATACCACGTATACCGACTGCGCCACATAAGAATTCACACTGTTGAGCTGCGCTTCTGCTGCTTTTAATTGCGGCGTCATGTAGTTCATACGCATCATATCGCTTTCAAAGGATACGTTGCGCGCGGTATAGAAAAACACGATGGTCAACAGGAAAATAGCGCCTACCAGGTACTTATTTTTCTCCGGCCGGTATGCCGATAATTTGTCGAGCCAGTTATCATGATGAGCGGTTACCTGCGCCGGTTGTTGCCCCATCACCATCCAGTGGGGCAGGAAAATCAGTGAAAACAATGCAGCACCCACCAGGCTGAGTGCGGCAAACAGCCCCACATCTTTCAGCATGGGAGAATGCACAAACTGCAAACACAGGAATCCGCCGATAGTCGTAAAACTACCAAGCGTCATAGGCGTAGCCAGGTCGCTGATCACTTCGCGGATATCCTGCGAATGACGGTAGTGATTAAATACATGCAGCGAATAATTCACCGCAATACCAAGTACGACAGCGCCCGCACCCATGGCCATTACAGAGATATGCCCTTTAATAACGTATATCCATGCCAGTGAAAACAAGCCGCCGAAAATAACCGGCAGCATCACCAGCACCGGCGCTCTTTTCTTTTTGAAAAACAGGGCGATCAGTACTATCAATAGTACTACCGTAATGCCCTGTGTTAAAAAAGTATCCCGTCTTAGCTGCGTGGCATTGCCCACAGATACAGCGGTTCCTCCGAAGTAAGAAGCAGCGATGCCGGGGTATTGGTTATCAAGACTATCTTTTATTTTATCAAGTCCTTTCAGGAACTGTGCATTGATTTTTGTGGCGCCCGGCGGATTTGCCGGGGTGATAAAGATCATCAGGTGTTTATGATCCCTGGTGATGATGTAGTTGTCGTACAGCTCAAACTGATCATCATACTGCAGGTGTTGCAGTTTCTTTACGCCTATCCAGGAGATGCCTACGGGATCGGCCTGGATCATCTTTTTTAACACCAGTCCTGTTGGTGATATCAGCGTATTATAATCATATTGTAACGATTGCTGCAGTTGCCCGGGTAACAGCAAACTATCAATTTTCGCGTAATCATTTTTTTCCAGGAAGATGGGCAGGTGTTGTTGTATCACCTGCATCAATCCCATTATCATGGCGTCGTCTGTTTCCGATTGGATCTGCCTGATATAAGGTGATAGCTGCGCGCCCGCCCTGACAGACAGTTCTGCGGCGTAAGCCGTTAAGCTGTCGGGCCGGGCTTCCTGTATAGTATCTTTCTGGGAGATGGTAACAATCAGCTTGTCCGCGAATCTGGAATCCTGGAACACCTGTTGTAGTTTGTCCAGTTTCTTATCCTGCGGTAAAATTTTGGTAATATCTTCTTCCAGCTTTATTTGTGCAGCAAAATATCCAACCAGCAAAAAACTGGCGATGGTGCAACACCACAGCCATGCTTTACGCCGCTCAAAAAAATTATGGATCGCTACAAAAAGATTACCCATTTCTTCGTTCTTTTCTAAAAATTGTCAGTATTGCCCAACTCACTATCCAGGCCAGCAATCCACCCAATACTGCCAGTGTAATGCTGCCAAATACATATTGCAACAGGTTATCCCTGATGGTGTCGAAGTTAATACCATTGGAAAATACCAGGTCTTTGGCAGTTTGCCCCATCCACACCCGGCCTGCCAGGAAGCTGGCAAAGATCACAAACGGCGTTAGCGGCGGCGTGCTGATATGCGCAAAAAGCAGTACCAATGCCTTATTCAACCTGAATTTTATAGACAACAGGATAGATACCAGCAGCTGGAATCCCCAGATAGGTATGATCCCCATAAAAATACCAAAGCCGATGGAAGCCGCTTTCCTGATATTGGATTCGTCAGACTTCAGCACTTCTTCTTTCCACATCTTTTTCCAGTTTTCTTTTTTTAAAAGAAAACGGATCAGGTCGCGGGGCTTGATATATAAAAAGGTAACGAACACCAGTATGGTATTCAATACAGTAATACGCGAAACGTCCCTTACCGGTCTGAAATGCGACACCCGCTCTTCCGGCGGCGGGTAATATACACGCACCGGTGTCCAGTCCACCTTGATTCCTTTCCACGCACTGCGCACCAATACCTCTATCTCAAATTCGTATTTGGTGCAGAAGTAATGCATTCTCCCCATGCGTTGCAGGGGATACAGGCGGTAGCCGGATTGGGTATCGGGGCCTTTTAACCCGGTAGTTACGTGAAACCAGAAGTTAGATACTTTATTGGCAGAAGTACTTTTGCCCGGCATATTCTCCTGGTGCAGGTTCCGGGCGCCTATGATCAGCGCCCCGGGCTGTTCTTCAATCTGCTGCAACATGGTGGGCAGGTCGGTCGCAAAATGCTGCCCGTCGGCATCCATGGTGATTACATAGTCGTAACCCTGCTCCAGCGCATAGGAAAATCCGCGGCGAAGCGCTACTCCTTTACCACGGTTGGGGCTATACGAAACTATTTGCAGGGAAGGGAACTTTTCCAGCACCGCAGCTGTTTCATCTGTAGCGCCGTCGTTTACCACAATCACATGACTGGTATAGGTAAGCGCATCAGACAATACAGCGCCCAGCGTACCGGCGTTGTTATACGTAGGAATGAGCACCGCGGCGCGGTGACGTTCAAAATGTTCGTTATGTGTAGGCTGACTGGTCACTTAATTGAATATACCCTGGAACTTCATAAATGTTTTGTCGTCGCGCTTCAGCGTAGCATTCACTTTCCACTCTCCTTCATCTTCTTTGTAGGTAAGTGAAACATCCACCAGTGGTTGTTTCACCGGGTCTATCATGTGCAGGAATTTCATCTGGCTGGCCTTTTTCAGCATCACCTTTTTATCCAGCGCACTTTCCAGCATTTCCGTAATGGTCTGCATCATGCATACACCCGGTACTACAGGCTGTTCCGGGAAATGACCCTGGAATATAGGATGCGCCGCATTCAATTCGATGGTGGCAGTCACCTGCCCGGGTTCCCGGGATTGCGCTGTAACGGTATAAAAATTTCCTGCTAACATTGAACTTATGTGATTATATAATTAAGGTGACGTTTTTACTTTTCTACTTTCTGCAATGAAATATTGAATTTGAAATGCTCATGACGGATGTTGATCGTATCCGGCACGCCATTGTTATAATGCTGCATCCATACGGTGACGACCGGTTTGCGGCGCGACGACTTTTCTATCCGTACCAGTTCACTACAGGCTGTGTCCGTGATATAATAGTTATTACCCTTTTCGGTAGGTACCACTGTATAACGGTAACGGTTATCCGTAGCCGTATGTGCCGCCCGCAGATCGGGCCGCAGCAGTACTAACGCAAAGTCCTGCTGCAAGGTTTTGACCACCGCCTTCTTGTCCATTTTGGCCATCAGGTAGTGTTTGGTGAAATTTCCCTGCTTGTCAAATTCAAAATCAAAGAACTTAAATCCCATCTCGTTGGCGAATACCACGCGGATACTGCTATCCGGCATCTGCTTAAAAAACAGGAGTCCGCTCAGGTGATGCTTCAGGATATCCACCTGTGTGCTGTACAGCGTAGAGGTGAACTGCGGGCTGAACTGCCTGATACAATTCACATCGCCGTTTACAGGCTGCAACCCTTTGTACACCGACCGGCAACCTGCCATCAGCATCACGATGCCCAACAAACTACTTAGCAGAAAATACCGCATCCGGGATATTTGTGTTCAATTGTTTATGTAAAAAACTGATGGTGGTATCATCACCTGACGATTCTGCCATCGTAATCTTTGATACAGAATAGTCCTGTTTATCTACCAGCAATACAATCGTTTGAAAATACATTTTCATCACCTTGTTTACCGGCGTAAGCTCCAGGCGGTAATACTGCGCATTTTCAGCGGCTTTGGTAGAAAAATCGGCGTTATCCAGCACAGTTCCCCTTACACAATCCACCGTAATTTTATTGATCTGCTCAAACAGCTTATTATTCTTTCCCGATACTTTATTCTCTTTCTGCGCATCTTTGATACGGATATCTTTCCCGTTAATCACCAGCAGATAATAAGAAGGCTGGAGATATTCCATTCTTACTTTATTATCTTTCTTAAACCAGAATTTCCCTTTAGACACAATTTTATCAGACAACATGCTCAGGTTCTTTTCCTGTACAAAATCGCACTGAATACTTTGTGTGCTCTGAGCCGCTTTTGCAAACTGCTGTTTCAGCGGCGCCATGTCCGCTACCGGTTTAAATCCGGACTGCGCCTGTATTTGCAGGCTCACCACACATCCAATTAGTATTAACAGCCATTTACACATATGCTCGAACGTTTAACATTTTATCAATTCTCTCCAGGCGGTATCCCTTTTCACGGATGCCCCGGATCAGCTGAGGCAGTATACCGGCAGTTATTTTACAGGTATCATGCAACAAAATAACTGCTCCGGGTTTCAGCTGCTGCATGATCCGGTGCAACAAAGCCGTTTCATCTTTTGCCACAGTATCCAGCGAGCGTATGTTCCAGCCTACCGGCAGATAATTCCCTGCCTTTACTGCCCTTGCCAGGTTGGGATTGGTTACGCCGTAAGGCGGCCGGAACAACCGTGGATGCAAGCCTGTAGCATTTACCGTAAGCGCATCCATTTCCTGCATATCCTTCAGCATATTACCAGACAACTTCATATCAAACCAGAAGTGATGTGAATAAGTATGATTACCTATTACATGTCCCTCTTCGTATATCCGTTTCAGTAAGTACTCATTCCCCCTGATATTTTTCCCGATACAAAAAAAGGCAGCAGGTACCTGTTCCCTGCGCAGGATATCCAGTATCTGCGGCGTATATGCCTCCTGTGGCCCATCGTCGAAAGACAGTGCCACTACCTTTTCCGTAGTATTGGCCTCACAGAACGCCTTTAAAAAAAAGCCCGATTCAATATTCATCGCCCCGTAAACAGTTACCGGGAGAAAAATAAGCACCGGCAAACTATACCACCAGAAAGAAATACCATACGCCATTACTTTATCCAGGAATAAAAGTACCAGGAGCGTGATAACAGCAATGATATTTACAATCCTGTTGTTTAGCATGCAGTGAGTAATACCAGCGAATGATGTGTTCCCTGGTGATGATTATAGATTAATACTTTTTTTATCTTCTCCGGCGTCCTGCCAAAAAACACCGCTGCTTCCGGCACTTCCTGCTGCGCTATAATGGCATTCGCCATCCAAACGCCAAATGCCGCTGCTGTAGGGTATTCCCCGCAGAGGTGTTTAAAGCTGGCTTCCGCATGATCAGGAAATAAGGCATCGGCTACTTCTTCGTAAATTTCATCCTGGTCAATATCTCCATTCCTGCCGGTAACGATCAGATCGATATCTGCAGGCGTGCAATTATTGTCTTCCAGGAATTTCATGATGTGCCCGATCACTTCTCCTTCCCAGAGCGGCTTGTATAAGGTGCTTACACCGGATAATTCCGCTACAGCGCCGGGTTGTTTGGCAATACCCAATGTAAAAAAGGCAGCGCCTTCTCCGGCAATAGTGCCCCTGGAAGGACTATTCAGCAGTTCCATCGTTTTTACCGGCGTCTTTTTATAGAGTCCGAAACGCGACAGCAACTGGTGACTATGATTCGTAATTTCATCCACGCCTCCGGCGAGAATATGTTGTGCCGAACCTTCTTTCAATATCATGATAGCGTCCAGCAGGGCGTTTTCAAAAGAAAAGCCGCGATGAACGAAGGTGTTGTTATATCCGTTGCAACCCAGTAGCAGGGCAATCTGGCCGGCTACGGTGTTGTGGGTGCTTTGTATAAATGCAGTAGGCGTCAGCATTTCCTCCTGCTGGTTCACCATTTTAGTGAGGAACACGCCGGTATCGTCCAGGCAGCCATAAGCAGTACCGGTAATGATAGCATCCGGGGCGGTAACACCGGCTGCTTCCAGGCTTAAATTCGCTGCCCCTACTCCCATTTTCACCACGCGGCTCATCCTGCGGATCTGTTTCACATCAATCCACTGTTTGTAGTCCGGGTCCACTGTGGCCAGGCGTACCTGCTCGTATTCCCTTGGAGCGGCCAGCAAGGGGCCTCCCTGTGCAGTTTCCTGCGGAGAAATACAACCGGTGCCATTTATATAGATCTGCATAATTTATAGCTGTTAACTGGCCCTTGAAAATACGAGGCTGGAACAATTGCCGCCAAAACCGAATGAGTTGGACATTACATGTTGCAGATCATGACCTGCAGAAAAGGCGGTAACGGGTGCAAACGGTAACTCCTTCATCTGGTGTTCGAAACGTGCATTCGGGTAAATAATTCCTTCCTTTACTGCGAGCGCCGAAAATACAGCTTCTATGCCGCCGCTGGCGCCCAGCGTATGACCTGTAAAGGATTTGGTAGAACTCATTGCCGGGAAATACGGTGCAAAGAGCCGGTTTATAGCGATTCCTTCCGATACATCGTTGTTCTGTGTGCCGGTGCCGTGTAAATTAATATAACCAATTTGTTGTGGTTGCAGTCCGCTCATATCCAGCGCGCCTTTCATGGCCAGGTAGTTACCGGTGCCATCCGGTGAAGAGGCCGTTTGGTGAAAGGCATCATTGGCGTTGGCGAAGCCGCTGAGGCGGCACCAGGGCTGCAAACGGGCAGCCAGGCTGTCGGATACCAGCACCACATAACCTGCACCTTCGCCGAGGTTAAGCCCCGTACGGGTATCATCGAAAGGCCGGCAGGGCTGCTGATCCAGGATCATGAGGGTATTGAACCCGTTGAGGGTAAAGCGGGTCAGCGCATCTGTACCACCGGCAATTACTACATCCACAATGTTGTTGCGGATCAGCCGGGAGCCATACATTAATGCGTTGGCGCCGGAAGAACAGGCGGTGCTGATGGTAGAAATATGATGACGCACCCCAAGGCTGTCGGCCACCAGTTCAGTAATGCTCCCGCACTCGTGGTGAAGCAGGTTCTGCAACCGGCCACCACGAGGATCAGACAGGTACTCCGCGAAAAAATCCTCGGTTTTATCCATCCCACCCACGGTATTACCTGAAACAAACCCTACCCGGTATTGGGAAATGTCTCCCAACCCGCTGGACTGCCACGCCTCCCGGGCGGCAATCATGCTCAGCAGGGCCGTACGGCTGATATTTTCCGGCATCCCCGCCATATCGGCAAGGGTAGCGTTATCGGCCTTTACTTCCGCTACCGGAAAGGTACTGCGGTGAACAGAAGACAGGTGCTGCATGGCTTCCATACCGGGCTTCATGTCCCGGAACGATTGTATACAGGCAGGTACGTCCAGCCCGATACCGCAGATCACACCACCACCTGCTATCCACACCTTTTCATTCATGCCTTTACGGTTTGATTTTCGGTAATATACACCGCCATCGTGCGCACCGAGTGGAAGATCTTCGGTCCTTCTTCAGGATTGGCAATGCGGATATTGTAGTGCTGTTGCAGCAATACAATCAATTCCAGCGCATCGATAGAATCGAGCCCAAGCCCCTCCTTTGTAAACAACGGCTGATCGTTGCCAATGCTATCCGGTGCTACTTCCTGCAAGTTCAATTGTTCTATGATCTGCGCTTTCAGATCCGCCATCAACTTTTCCACTGTAGTTTGATTAAAGTTATTAACTGTTTTTTTGTTGATACAACGCTGACAAAGCCGCCTCCGTTAACGGGATGGCATTGTTTCGCTGTTTATTTTCCACGAGGAATAATATTGCCTCGTATGCTTGTTCCATGACTTCCACCCACCCGCAAATACAGGCCTGCAAAGGCGTTTCTGCCAGCAGCTGTGCCGGATAGGTACTCATTAAAGCCGTATCAAAAACATCTGATACAAAAAAAGTATTCTCTCCTTTAAAACCATGCCGGATAGAGATCTCTCCCATCACGATATTGGGCAGGGTATACACAAACAGCGCCGGACTGGCAAAGTCCTTTACAGTAGCATAATACCGCAAATCCGTATCCAGGCTGCTGCTTCGGTTGGACAATACCATGCCCGTTTGCTCCGGTGACAACGAATGGATGCTGGTATCTTTCAGCAATACTTCCGCTGCCAGCCAGCCCAGCTTGCTGAGGGCATCCATTTTATGGAATTTAGGATATTGACCGGAAAAACGGTCGTATCCCGCCCGCAGAAATTCAGGTAATTCCAGTGCGGAATCCGCTTCCCACAACAAAGAGCCATTTAAATAAACCCTGTTTTGCCGTATGACGCAACTCCCCGTAATATATGTCGATCCGCTATTCAATCTCAGGGCTGCTTTTTAATTTTTCTGTTAATTCAATCGTTCTTGCCAGACGTTTTAGGGCAGTATCATGATTTTTCACAAAAGGATTGTTCATATCCCATACATAACCAGCCAGTACAGAACAAATTTGTCCTTTTATCAGCGGATCAGCATCTTTCTTAAAGAAAATAGTATCCAGGGTACCTTCGTACCAGGCCATTACATAGGAACGGAACGTATTCACGCCCTGCATAGTAGGCTCCATGTACTCTTTCTCCCAGTCAACCGCCTCGCCTTTCAGTTTCCGGATCACCAGTTTTGCCGCCGTTTGTGAAGAAACACAGGCCAAAGTTACACCAGATGAGAAAATCGGGTCCAGAAATTCTGTCACGTTGCCTGTCAGCACAAATCCGTCTCCGTAAAATTTATCCGTGGTGGCGGACCACGACTGTAAAACACGTGGTTCAAATACCAGCTCTACATCACGGAAACGTTCCCTGGTATAGGGTTCCGCCTCCAGCAGGGCGCGGTATTTGTCCTCATCGGTGCCGGGGTACTGCTCAAAAAACTCAGGATCTCCTACAAAACCCAGGGAAGTAACCCCGGTGGAGAAAGGAATGATCCAGATCCATACGCCTTTTTTATGCACCACCGCGGTAATGCGGTTTGGCTGGTCGGCCATTGAACGGCGCACATCCACCGTATGGGCAAACAATGCCTTACGGGGTTGCAGGTTGGAGTTTTTCTCCAGGTTAAATAATTTAGGGATTACCCGGCCGTAGCCACTGCCGTCTACAATGAAACGGGCGGCTATCTGCGATTGCTGGCCATCTTTATCTTCCACGGTTGTAATGGAATCGGATCCATTAAAACGTATATCCGTTACGGTTGTTTCATAAGCTACCGGCACCCCCATACTTTCTACGGTGTCGGCGAGCGTTTTATCGAAGTCGGCGCGTGTTACCTGCCAGGTCCAGGTCCAGCCCGGCGTAAATTGCTCTTCGAAAGTAAAATCGCAGAGCGCATCTCCTTTTACAAACTTTGCCCCATACTTCTGCTGAAAACCTTTTGCTTTGATGGCATCAATAAACCCCGCTTCTTCCAGGGCTTCCATGCTGCGTGGCAACAGGCTTTCGCCGATCACAAAACGGGGGAATTTCTGCTTCTCCACCACTTTTACCTTGTACCCTGCCTGATGAATAATAGACGCTGCTACTGTTCCCGCCGGACCTGCTCCTATTACCAGTACATCAACTTGCTCAGTTTTCATAAGTGACGATTTTGGGAGTTATAAATTTTATGCGATTGAATTGGTTATTTTTTTTGACATTTCAACAAGGTATAATTCATGCCCATCTGGTCATTTTCCTCGATAATCGTTAACCCCGCATCGTCAATACACTGGAAGAAATCATCTGTGTGATACATCTGGCTGTTACCATTAGCCATAGCGGTAAAGTACAGGGAAGTCTGCTGCAGGCAAAAAGCGGCGGATTTAAATTGCTGGCGGTTCCAGAAAGGTTCCAGGATATATACAGTTCCTCCTTCGTTGAGCGCCTCGCGGCAACGTTTCAGGATGGAAACAATTTCTGCTTCAGAAAAACAATCGAGGAACTGGCTCATCCAGATGGCATCAAAGCCTTTCGGGAAAGGCACTTCCTCGTGGAGGATGTTGGCAATATGAAAATGCACGCGGTTTTCCACACCGGCATCTTTCATTTTCTGCTGTGCCAGTCCTGCCTGACCTGGTAAATCAAAGATGGTCACTTCCACTTCCGGATCTTTGGCGGTGCAGGCCAGGGCCCACTTACCGGTGTTACCACCGATATCGAGTAAACGTTTCGGTTTCTTTTCAAAAACAATATCCAGCGCCTGTGGGGTGGCAAGATCTGAATAGTAATGGTCGAAGTCGAACCAGCTTTTACCTACTTCGGGTGGCAGCAGCGACAGGCCGGGATAAATAGTATCCCAGGGACCGAGTTCGCGCAGGCCGGCGGGCTTTCCTTCTCTCAGGCTTTCCTGCAGGTGGTTCATGCCTTTGTAGCAGATTTCCTGCGAAAAGTCCATATTGATGCGGGTAAGCTGATCATGTAAAATAAAGTAACCGGTTTTGGTGAGGGTATACCGTTTATCGTTCACGATCACCAGTTCCATCCCTAAACCTGCTTCCAGCAACACTCTTACGGCATAACGCGACATTTTGGTTTGCTCCATTATTTCCTCAATGGTAATACCGGCAGAGCGGCTGTTGCTCACTGCCGTTAAAATGCCCATATCACGTAATGCCCGGGTAGCCTGAAAAGCAACGGGGGCAAATGCCAGACGCAATGCCGCTTCTTTTGCTTCGAGTGCTGTTTTTGTTTCTTTATTAAACACGACAATAACTTTGTTTAGCTGTTAAGATTAAAAACCATCGCTGCATTGCATCCACCGAAACCTGATACTGTTTTCAGGAAGTGGCGGGATGTTTTTTGCAGCAGGGTATTATGAACATTCACCGGCATACTTACACCGGGTATTTCAAATCCTTTTGTTGGCAATACCACACCGGCTTTCATGGCCTGCATGCTGATGATTGCTTCTATGAGTCCGGCGGCGCCCAGCGTATGACCGTAATAGCCCTTCAGGCTGTTAACTGGTACTGCTGCCAGGCCTGCGTGGTGCAGCGCCTTCGCCTCCATTTCATCGTTGTACAGGGTGGCAGTGCCATGCGCCGATACAAAACCGATGTCGGCAGCGGTTAGTCCGCTGCCATTTACCGCCAGCTGCATTACTGCCGCCAGTTCTTCGCCGGTACGGGAAGGACCGGAAATATGATTGGCGTCGTTGCTGATTGCGCCTGCACCCAGTGAAAAGCGTGCATTCCCTTTCTCCCTGCTGAGGATCACGGTGGCCGCGCCTTCTCCGAGTGTAACGCCTGTTCTGTTGGCATCGAATGGTTTACAGGGAACGGCGCTTACCGCCTGGAACGACTGAAACCCCGACAACACAAAGCGGGTGAGCACATCTGCACCGGTAACCACTACATGGTCATAACGCCCTGATTCAATGAGCCGTTTACCGGTTAAAATGGCTACCAGTCCGGAAATACAGGCACTGCTAATCACCAGCGGTTCATTAGCGGCGTTAAAATGGGCCGCTATTTTCTTTGCGGTGGTGTACAGCTGCATGTTGGCCAGCGGCGGTACGGCGCCTTCGGGTTGCTGCTCCAGTAATTCAATATTTCCTTTTGTAGTGGAAACAATGAAACCGGTGCGTGCATCCGTAAGCGTAACAGCAGTTTGTTGCAGGGCCGATTGTATGGAGGCAACCAGCAGCCGCTCAAACCGCGTATATCCTTTTACGTTAGCATTTGCCGTAAAGGCATCCAGTTGCGCAGGCGTTGTGATGGCGCCATAAAACGGAGCAGCGGCATAGGCTGCATTGTTATGCTGCGCTATGCCACTGTTGCCAGATAACACCTGGTCAAAATTTTCCCGGGTAGTACTGCCAAGAGGCCCCACAATATTGTCTGCTACTACATACACCTGTTGCATAGTACCCTTTGGTTATACCAGTCCGTGCTTCTTTTTCCATTCACTGAAAAAAGGAGGAGCAATCAATTGCAGGGAAGAAGTTTCCTTGTCCAGGAATACCTGTACGGAAGAACCCTTTGCTACTATTTCCCCTGTGGCAGGATTGGTAAGGATGTATTCAAATTTTATTTTTGCTGCCAGGTCGTCCACATACCTTGTTTCTACTACTACCCTGTCGCCGTAGCGTAAAGAGCGTTTGTAATCACATTGTACATTTACTACCGGCACGGTGAATCCTTCTTCAAAAATATCCAGGTATCTGAGCCCGTATTTTTCTCCGAAAGCTTCCCTGCCGTCTTCAAAATACCGCACATAATGCCCGTGCCATACTATTCCCAGCGGATCTGCTTCATTAAATCTTATCAGTATGTTGGTGCATTCAGTGAGTATCATAATTTATCCTTTCTTCTTTGGTTTCTTTGTTGCGGGTGTTGTACCGGCAGCTTTAGTTTCCTTCTTTGCTGCGGGCGCCTGCACTACCGGTTTAGGTTCTTCCGGATCTCTGGCGTCAGCATATTTGGTTTTCAGTTTGCTGTAATCATCGTTGATCTCTTCCAAAGCACTTTTAATGGTAGCCAGCCAGTAGTTGCGCCATGCGAAGCTCCATTTCTGGCCTTTACCCACATAACGTTCTGTGAGCAGTACATTTTTCCGGTCCATATCTACAATGGCCAGCCACATAGACGCACTTTTGCTGGTTTTGCTCATGCCTTCCATTACCAGCATTACGCCAATGCCGTGTTTTCCGGAAAAATCATACGATTTCACCACTTTGGTGATGTCTTCCGGTTTCAGACGTTCAAAGTCGGAAGATTCGTCGGATTTCAGTGCATCTCCATTGATAGCTTCATTGCGTTTGTTCACCAAACCAATACTGGTATTGTATTTATCGCGGTGAAATGCGCCTGGCACATCGTACTTCTTTTGTTCGTTCACAATTACCTGGTTAAGGGCAGTAAACTCATGGTCTACGATCGCATCTGTTTTGGCAGCGGCGTCACCTATCAGTTTAGCCTGTGTAAAATCCACGCCCAGCCAGGTAAAGCTCGAATCTTTGTTGTCCAGGAAGTTCTTCAGTGTTTGAGCATTTGCTGTCATAGCCATCATGCTCAACATCAGCAACGGAAGTGCAATTAATTTTCTGCAGTTCATGTGTGATTAAATTTGGGGATTGATGAATATTTTCATTTCACATTTTGCCATCAGGCGGCCGTCAAACATTACTTTGCCGGTTACCATAGTGGCGTTAAACACTTCACCGCCGATTTCGGTGGTCGTTTCTATCATTTGTCCTGCCGGCGGCAGCTCCAGTATTTCCAGGTCTTTCACCGCGCCAATAAATCCCAGGGGAACGGGTGTATTTTGTTGTTTGGCGATATAGCCGATGCGGGCAGCGGCGGTTTGTGCAATATTCTCCATCAGGCCGGGCGCCGTAAGCACTCCATTCTCCACAAAAATATTATCAGGTGCAATATGAAGACCTGTGCGGGTGATGGGACCATCTACTGCCAGAATACCACTGATCATTACAATGGGGGTACGCTGGGGAATATAGGCGGTGATATCGTCTGAATGAATAAACATCTGCACAAGTTATTATTAAATATGAAACACGAAATAAATAGAATTATACGAAATTATGAACAGTAAAAACACGCATTATTCCCAAAAATCGTAATAATTGAACCATTGCACCGGGTAACGGTATACTTTTTCTTCCACATGATGCACAAAATCCTGCAGGGCGGTTTCTACTCCCTGGTTACGCCGGCCGTGGTACTGACGGGGCTCCGTCGCAAAAAAATGATAATGGGCAGACGACTCCTTAAAGGCGAATACCACGGAAACCGGCACCCGGAAGGTGGCGGCCAGCAGGAAAGGACCCAGCGGGAAACGGGCGTCCTGTCCTAAAAAAGGGACTGTTACAGTTTTATTACCGGGCAGAAACCTGTCGGCATGCATACACACCAGTTCTTTATTACTCAATGCTTCATTGATTGCATAAATGTGCGACAGGTCGTCTTTGATCACGATAACATTCATATTCCGGTCGCCCGTAATACCAGACAGGTAATCTTTGATCCGCTGGTGTTCGCCATCGAACATCACAATATTAATACGGGTTTGCAGGCGCTTAAACAAATGACCCGCAACTTCCCAGTTGCCCACATGTGCGCTCAGCAGGATACCGCCTTTGCCACCGGCAATCATTTCACGCAAATGATGTTCTCCCTCAAACTCAAAGGTGAATTTATTGGACATATCTGCCATTACCACCACCTTATCGATCAGTGTTTGACCAAATACGTAATAATTCCGGTATAAACTGAGCAACGCGCGCGCCCTGCCATAACCAATTTTTTTACGGAGATAATGATAGACAGGTTTTGAGGAACTCCAGGAAAATGCAAAAAAATAGAAGGCTACAAATCTCAGCAACATATACGCAGGCACCACCCCTCCATGCTTCAACAGGAAAACAAAACAACTATATCCGAACTTACTCCCTTTAGATTTTCCTTGCCAGGAGGGCATTATACCAGTTCTTTTTGTTGTACACGAGTGGCTACATAATTGTAGAAATCCTGGAAAGTAACAATAGCCTGGAATTCTTCGGGATTTACTTTAAATCCGAAGTTATCTTCTATTACTACCACCATATCGATATAATCCAAACTATCCAGATCCAGTGTGGATTTCATGTTTGCTTCCGGCGTGATGGCCGCGGGGTTTGCTTCAAACTCCTCTACCAGAAACTTATTCGTAACAGTTATTATCTCTCTAATGTCCATAAAGTGTGAAATCAGATATAGGTCGGTTTAAAAATTGTGTTTACGTAGTCTATTGGTCAGCTAATCCTATTCCGAGCGCCCAAAGTTAAGGATATTTATTTTCCATTCCACCCCCTTACTACCAGGGACGAATTTGTTCCTCCAAAGCCAAAAGAATTCGACAAAAATATATTAAAATTTTTATTAATTGTACTGGTTACAATATTTAGCCTCGCGGCATCCTCATCGGGGTTATCCAGGTTGATATTGGGGGCAATAAAGCCGTGCTGCATCATCAGCATGGAATACACAATTTCACTGGCGCCCGCCATCCAGCATTCATGGCCGGTCATAGACTTAGTGGAGCTTACGTACGGGCGCGAACCGCCAAATACTTCATGAATCGCTTTGGCCTCGCTGGCATCGCCGGCGGCGGTAGATGTAGCGTGCGCGTTGATATATTCTATATCTCCCGGCTGTAATCCTGCATCCTGCAGGGCTATCTGCAGGGATCTTACAGGTCCGTCTACAGTAGGATTGGAAATATGTGCGCCATTGGAGGAAAAACCATATCCCAGCACTTCGCCTAAAATAGTGGCGCCCCTGCGCTGCGCAGATTCAAGGCTTTCCAGGATCACAGTGGCAGCACCACCACTGGGTACCAGTCCGTCCCGGTCGCGGTCAAATGGCCGGGAAGCGCGGGTAGGATCGCTTTCCCTCACCGAAAAAGCGGCAATGGCATCAAAATTACCCATGGCATACACATTCACTTCCTGGGCCCCGCCGCAGATCACAGCGTCCTGCATGCCGTTGCGGATAAACATATACCCAAGCCCGATAGCATGCGAACCGCTCGCGCAAGCTGCACTTACGGTGAAATTCACGCCCCTGAGCTTAAAAATAGTAGCCAGGTTCATATTTACCGTGGAGTTCATGGTCTGGAAAACAGATCCTGAACCCACCAGCATCGTATCTTTTTTAGCCCGCATCACGTCATTGGCTTCTACCACCGGTTTTGCGGAGCTGTCGTTACCATATAAAAGTCCTATTGGTGTGGAGTCGATATATTCAGGTGTCATGCCTGCCTGTGCGAGGGCTTCCCGGGTGGCCATATAGGCAAATTCCGCCTGTTCAGGCATCATAAGCCTGGCCCGGCGATCCAGCAATCCTTTGAGTTCAGGTCTTTCTATATACCCGGTTAAACCGGAACGGTAACCAAATGTCTTTCTTTCAGGATCCAGTACTATACCGGATTTGCCCTGATACAATGAATCTTTCACTTCCTGCATGTCCTTTCCGATGCAGGAATAAATTCCCATCCCAGTGATCACTACTCTGTTCATAGCTCTTAGCTTTTAGCGGTTAGCCTATAGCCCAGTAATATTGACGTTATTAAGTGTGCAGCCCCCCATTGATGTTCAAAATTTCCCCGGTAATATAACCTGCCGACCTGGAAGCCAGGAAGGCCACTGCATCTGCCACCTCTTCGGCTGTGCCAAAACGGTTCATGGGAACCTGCGCTGCCAGCTCCTTTTCATTCAGTTCAGCCGTCATATCTGTTTTAATAAAACCCGGCGCAACGGCGTTCACCGTTACCCCTCTTTTGGCTACTTCCTGTGCCAGCGCCTTTGTAGCGCCTATTACCCCTGCTTTGGCGGCAGAATAATTGGTTTGTCCGGGTAAACCTTTAATACCCGACAGCGATACCATATTGATGATACGCCCGTAACGTTTCAGCAGCATGCCATTCAGCACCTGCTTGGTCACGTTAAAAAATCCATTCAAACTGATATTGAGTACATTACTCCATTGCGCCTCATTCATCCAGAACATCAGGGAATCTTCCCGGATGCCTGCATTATTCACCAGCACTTCTATCTGTTGTTCTTTATTATTTTCTACCCAGCCTCCCAATACCTGTTGTACTTCGGCGGCATCGCCTACGTTAAATGGTATCAGTTCACCGGTACTGCCTTTTGCCTTCACCGCTTCCAGCGTTTCCAGCGCTGCTGCCTCATTTCCCTTGTAGTTGATCAGCACATGATAACCTGCTTCGGCCATCTTAATACATACTGCCCTTCCTATTCCCCTGGACCCTCCTGTTACTAATGCACATTTCATGAATTACAAATTACGAATGACGAATGACGGCTAACCACAATTATCTGATCAGAACTGGATCGGCATATTCTTTACCAGGTAAGCTTTAATTTGCTGAAGATCTTTATAGCGCGGGCTGTCCTCAATAAATTTAGGGAAAATTGCTCTCACTTCCTGGTATACTTTGTGTGAAAATCCCGCCAAACGGTCCTGGCAATTCAGATAATCCACCGCCTGTAACACTGTCATTACCTGGATAGCCAATACCTGGAAAGTATTTTCTATCACTTTGCTGGTCATAACAGCCGCATTGGTTCCCATACTCACAATATCCTGGTTATCGTTGTTGTTCGGAATACTGTGTACGTACATCGGGAACGACAATGTCTGGTTTTCCGCCACGGTGGAGGTTGCCGTAAATTGCACCCCCTGCATTCCAAAATTAAAGCCAAGTTTGCCGAGGTTCATAAACGGCGGAAACTTGTGATTCAGCTTATCGTTCAGCAGGTAGTTGAGCTGTCTTTCTGCCAGCATCGACAATTTGGTGATGGCTATCTTGATTTTATCCATTTCCAGGGAGACATAATCGCCGTGGAAATTTCCGCCGTGGAAAACGTTTTCCAGGTGATGATCCACTACAGGATTATCACTCACGGAATTCAGTTCCTGTACCACCAGCTTCTCTGCCTGTGCAAGGGTATCGTAAACAGGCCCCAGGATCTGCGGTACGCAGCGCAGGGAATAATATTCCTGTACTTTATCTTTAAAAATTTCTTCTTCCAGTTCTTTATAGAGATGATCAGGGCGATGGCGGACCATTTTGCTGCCGGTAAGGATCTCCCGCATTTTCGCAGCAATCTGCTGCTGGCCTTCATGCTTTTTCACAGCATTCAGTTCTGCCGACAGGTGATCGTCGAATGCTTCTACTATTTCATTGATCATGGCAGATAATACTACCGACCATCCCAGCAGCTTCTTCGCTTCAATGAGGTTTACCAGCCCGATACCCGTCATGGCGGAAGTACCATTTATAATGGCCAGTCCTTCCCTCACGTGGATGCCTATAGGTTTCAGGTTCAGTTTAGCAAAAACATCTGCCGTAGGCTGATATTTATCTTCATACCAAACCTCTCCTTCCCCGATCAGTACCAACGCCAGGTGGGCCAGCTGTACCAGGTCGCCGCTGGCGCCTACGCCACCATGCTCAAACACACAGGGATATACGTTTTTGTTGATCAGGTCTTTTAAAAGATGTACCACTTCCGGGTGAATACCGGAATGCGCCTGCATAAAGCTGCTCAAACGGGCTATCATCAGGGCTTTGGTATGCAACGGCGACATGCAGTTGCCGGCGCCGGAGCTATGGCTGCGGATCAGGTTATACTGCAACTGGAAAGTATCTTCATCACTGATGCGGTATTGGGCCATCGGACCAAAACCAGTGTTGATACCGTAGATCAGTTTCTTTGCCGAAAATTTCTCGAGGAATAGAAAACTAGCTTCCACCTGCTGCAAAGCCGCTGCTTCCAATGTCAGCTCTTCCCCGCCCAAAAGGACCCTGTACACTTCTTCCAGAGACAGTGCCTTACTTCCTATTGCAACCATTTTATCTTAAATTAAATTATTTGTATATGTAAAAAAGTGCTCAAAATTAGCATAAAGCTAGATTTATCCAAATAAATAACAATCCCATTCAACGAATTACGGGTAATTACGCATGCGGTTTTTACTTATCAGGGAAGGGAGCAAGCCTATTCTTCTTCGTTTGTTGTTGGCGGTGTAACCAGTACTTTGTCGATACGATGCGCATCCATGTCCACTATTTCAAAGGTAAAATCTCTCCAGGAGAACTTCTCTCCCGTTTGAGGAATGTGTTCCAGGTGATGCAGGATAAACCCTGCCAGCGTATCAAAATCCTGCTCAAATTCGGTCATCCAGTCTTCTTTATCAAATTCTTCCAGGAAATCATAAAACGGGATCTGGGCATCTACCAGCCAGGTCCCATCTTCCCGGAGCACCATTTCATAGTCGTCGCTTTCAGCTGTTTCCGGCATATCGCCCACTATGGCTTCCAGGATATCATTCAATGTAATCATTCCCAGGAAGGTACCATATTCATCTACAATAAAAGCGGCGTGCAGGTGCGTTTCCTTAAATTTCTCCAGCACCTGGTAAGCGGTATTGTTTTCCGGCACAAACAACGGCTTACGGATAATTTCTGTAAGCGGGGTCGATTGGCCCGCTACCGAATACAGGTCCTTGATGGTAATTAATCCCTTAATACTGTCTATCTGCCCGTCGCACACCGGGTATACCGAATGCAGGCTGTCGAGGATCGTTTGCCGGTAAGTGGCCGGTTCATCGTTGATATCCAGCCAGGTAATATCATTCCGGTAAGTCATGAGCGACGTGATATTACGGTCGCCCAGGTGGAATACCCTTTCTATGATCTCCTGTTCTGTTTCTTCAATGGCGCCGGAACTGGTACCTTCATTAATAATGGCTTTGATCTCTTCTTCCGTAACATGGGGTTCGCCGGATTTGAGATTTAACAATTTTATCAGTGCCGCAGAAGAAGCGGTTAATAACCAGATAAAAGGAAAAGTAAGCCAGGAAAGTACCTGCATGGGCTTCGCCATAAACTTGGCGATCGCTTCCGGTTTGGCCAGCCCGATACGTTTCGGAACCAGTTCCCCCAATACCATAGAAAAATACGTAATCACCACTACAATGAGAATAGTGGCCACCACACTGCTGTAAGGCTGTATAGCCGGAAAGGTATTGAGCCAGGCCATCACATCAGTTTTGATGTTCTCGCCTGAATAAATACCCGTTAAGATGCCGATCAGGGTAATACCGATTTGCACGGTAGAAAGAAAGGTGTCCGGATTGTTGGCAAGCTTTAAAGCTGCCTTTGCTTTTTCATCCCCTTTATTGGCCTGGTTCTCCAATCGGATCTTCCGGGCCGAGACCAACGCTATCTCCGACATCGAGAACAGGCCATTCAATAAAATAAGGATGAGGATAATGACGACTTCCATATATAAAGCCTAAAAATAAAAAATTATTCAAATATCAGGGTTAGAAATGCCAGAAGCAAGCCTACGGCTATTGCCAGCACTTTCTTCCTGCTGAGTTCATGATGTTTTGTACCACTTTCGTAAAAGATAGTAGTGGAAATGTGCAGAAATGCCCCCACCACCAGCGCTACCACGTATAAAAAGTAATGTTGTATCACTTCAAAGCGGCTTCCCAGCCAACCCGCCAGTACTGCGGCCAGCGGCGTTACCAGCGCAAAAATGATCAGGATCCGCCAGAGATCCGCCCTTTTCTTATGGGCATGCATCATCACGGTAATAAGCGTTAATGCCTCCGGGATTTTATGAGCAGCAACGCCCGCCATCAGTGAAGGCAGCGCAGAATGATCATTGTATTTAAAGCCCAGCGGCAACCCTTCCATGAACGCATGGATGGAAAGTCCCAGCAAAAGCGGGGTAACCGCAATATGATGGTGATGCTCCTGCGGCATATGGGTATGGCCATGTTCCATTCCGTGCGAAAGCTGCTGCAGGAATACCTGCAGGAAAAATCCCAGCACAATATAAACACCCGCCTGATGACCCAGCGCCTCGTACACTTCCGGCAGCAGGTGCATAATGATCACGCCGAAAAGAAAAGCCCCCGTAAATGCGAGCAGGTAAATGGAAAAGTTGGCATTGACGCGTTTTACTGTCATGGGGATCATCCCACCAGCAATGGTTGCAGCCAGTATTAGTATCAGATAGTTCCAGTTCATGATGCGAGTTCAGACTCCAGTCTTATGCGGCGTTGAAAAAAACTGCCGCTCAGCAGTCCGATTAAAATGCCCAGTACCGCACCTCCTGCCACATCGAGCGGATAGTGCACCCCTACGTATACCTGTGCATAGCCAATAGCAGCCGCCCATGCAAAGAATAACCAGGCGTACCGGTGAAATGCCTGTTTTAAAGTTATGAAACAAAATGTAGCCAATGCAAAATGATTGGCGGCATGATTGGAAGTAAAGCTTCCACTCATAGGACAATACACCACCAATACCCGGGCGTAGTGCGACACCAGCGGATCACGGCAGGGCCGCACCCTTCCGATCGCGCTTTTCAGGTACAAGCTGCTCTGATCTGCCACGCCAAAGCACAGCAGGAAAAATAATATCCAGAAAAGGCCTTTCCAGCCATAGTTAATAGTTACAAACAGCCCCAGGAACAGGTACAGCGGCGCCCAAACAAAAGGCTCCCTTAAAAAAGGCAGCACCACATCCAGGAACCCGTTATACCATTGACCATTAATATGAAAGAAGAGCCGGAGATCCCCGCGGAGTATCGATTCAAGCATGGCTATGATTTTGAGGCGATGATGATCAGTCGTGGCGAACGTTGTTCATCATAGCTGTTAAAGTGATAGTCGCCGAATATTTCTGTTATTTTGAGTCCCTGTTTGGCAAACATGGCCTCAAACTCCTGCCTGGTAAAGGCATTCACGCTTTCAGTGTAAGTAGCGCGGCGCATTTTTTCCTTATCCAGGATACTGATCTGCTTCATAAATTTATGCGCCTTCAGTTCCCTGCGGATATCAAATACCACATTGTCCTTTTCCTTTACTTCATCATTCACCAGGTGGGCAGCTACATAGTTACTGTTCAGATAGTCCAGCACCAGTTTACCACCCGGCTTCAACGCATTTTTGAGTGTACGCAATGCGTTGTCATTATCACGCTGCGATTCAAAATAACCAAAGCTGGTAAAGAAGTTAAACACCACATCGAAGTAGTTTACCCAGAAAGGTAAGCGCATGTCATGCTGAAAAAAGCTCAGGTGATCATTTTCCAGCTTTCTTGCCACATTAATACTTTCGATAGAAAGATCGATTCCGGTTACATAATAACCTTTATCTGCCAGGTATTTGGCGTGCCGTCCCCTTCCACAGGCTACATCCAGCATTTCCGCATCCGGCGCCGGTTGCAGATAGGTGAGTAACTTATCAATAAATGCCGCGGCTTCCCTGTCATCCCGGTTGTTGTACAACAGGTGATAATAAGGAGAATTAAACCAATCTTTAAACCATAGTTTATCTACTTCCATATTTTGTGCAGCTATAGGCAGAAACTAACAGCTATTTTTTATTATTAAACATCAAATATCGGGTGCTTTCGTAAAAGCCACGTGTTAAATTATCGAGGCTTTTCGCTGTATCCGGCTGCTGGGCACGGATATTCTTCAACGGGTCGCCCTTCAGATCATACAGAGCGGCAGCATCCGTAACCAGGTTGATTTCGTACAGGTAACGATCGCCCAATGTAGCGTAAAAAGGCATCTGATTACGCAGGTAGGTCATGAACACATATTTATCGTTTACCCGGGTGCTGTCAAACAGGTCTACGCCCAATGTATAATTTTTATACGGCATTCCCACCAGTTTTGCCACGGTAGGATACACATCCAGTAAGCTTCCCGGCGTATTAACCTGTTGCGGCGCCAGGTGCTTCGGACTGTACATAAATGCAGTTACATGCACGCCGCCGGTAGATAACTCATATTCCGGCAGCGGCATAAAACTATATGGATTGAGCACACAGTTATGATCACCGAAAAATACAAAAATGGTGTTATCAAGATAGCCATCTTTGCGCGCCATATCAATAAGGTGCCCTACATTATAATCTTCATATCTCAACGCATTGAACTGATCCACCGATACAAAGCCCGATTGCTTGAACTTTTTCATATCGAGGTCTTTCTCCGTGAGCTTCTTAAAATCGCCGGAGCCGCTGGTGGTGGTGTACGGCGGGTGGTTATCTGCCAGCTGGAGGAACGCTACAAAAGGTTTCTTCTTATCATTATCTTCTTTAAAAATACCACTGGCTTCCGTGATGAGGTCGTAATCGGAAATACCCCATACATCGGCCTTCCCTGATTTGTACATACCTTCTTCATAGATGCGGATGCCTTCCACGTTATTGGTAAATACCGCGCGGATATTGGCCCAGTTGGTATTTCCGCCAAGCAGGTACAGTTTGTCGTATCCCTTGAACTGGTCCATCACAATACGCTGATCCAGCATCTTAGGGTGACGGCTGGCAGTTTTCACCGCGGTAATGTCCGGTAAACCGGTGTGCACACCAAATACTGTTTTGGCGGTGCTGATAGCCGGCACATAAAAATTCTTAAACAGGATACCGCTGTCTGCCAGGCGCTGCATATGAGGCGTGGCCTGCATGGGATTTCCATACATACTGGTTACCGCCGCACCGGTGGATTCCAGCATCACCAATACTACATTGAGCCTGGGCTTGCTGCTGTCGCCGGCAACGGTACGAACATAATTGAGGTTATTAACATCCGTGGAATCCACTTTCAGGTAGGAAGCCAGGTAAGGATAATATTTTTTGGTGGCTTCCAGGTTGTACGTATCTCCTTTTACGGAGAAGTTGGAAGCGAAATACAGGATGGGATTGAGTCCCAGGCTGGTTACGCCGTTATCGCGGGTAAACATGGCCTGGCTCCAGCGCAGCGGGAAATAAGCGATATTCCCATAGATGCCGGCGGCAAACAGCAGCACCATCCCTATAACATAGCCGGTAAAGGGCCAGTTACGCAGGTAAGTAACCGGCTGGGCGGCAAATTTTTTCCAGGTAGCCTTTTGCAAACGGTATACAAGGAACATGAACACTATAATGCCCAGGGCGCCCCGCACCACCGGGTAACTTTGCCATACCATCCTGGCATTGTCGGCCCGCTCCCCCTTTGCCAGGAATCTCAGTACAGAAGGGTCGAGACGTTGTCCGAGGTAGTCGTAATGACCGAGGTCAAGGATATAAAGAAGGGTAAGTAACAGGTAAATAAGGAAAAAATAGATAAAACTGGTATTACGTATAGCCCTGGAGGTAAAAAATTTATTCCGGGTAATCAGCGTTAATAACAAGATGGGGATCATGAGGTAAAGTGCCAGCCGGAGATCAAATCTTAATCCCAGGTTCCAGGCCTTGAGTATCGCTGCATGCTCTGTAATGGTTGTTTTAAAGAAAAACAGGTAAAATATAGCCCTGAACATCACCATTAACAGGAAGAGGTAAAGCGTTTGAACAAACACATAACGAATATACCGGGGTATATTCTTCCACGAGTATTGCATGTAACGTATAGCTGTTTTTTGAAAAGCGTAGCTGCAAATATAGTGAAAAGTGATGGCGGAAAATTGAAAAACAGGAATGACAGCAGCGTATTCGTGGTCATCTTTTCATAATTAGGATTTCTGGAATGGATTTTTTTATATTTGCCTTCCTTTAAAATTGAATCTTGTGGCACTGATCAAATCGATATCCGGCATACGCGGAACCATAGGCGGTAAGCCCGGCGAGGGACTTTCTCCATTAGACGTGGTGAAATTTACCGCTGCCTACGGCACCTGGCTGAGCCGGCAAACAGACAACCGTAAGGTGGTAATAGGCCGTGATGGCCGTATTTCCGGCGAAATGGTAAAAAACCTGGTAGTATCCACCCTCAACGGGCTGGGGATTGATGTGATAGACCTCGGTTTATCCACCACCCCTACCGTGGAACTGGCGGTAACGATGGAAAATGCCGCAGGCGGTATTATCCTCACTGCCAGCCATAACCCCAGAGAATGGAACGCCCTGAAGCTGCTGAACAGCAAAGGCGAGTTCATTTCCGGTGAAGATGGTGCACAGTTGCTGGAAATAGCCGAACAGGAAGACTTTAATTTTGCAGATGTAAATAAGCTCGGCTCCTACACCGCCGACGATTCCTATCTGCAGAAACATATCGACCTGATCGTGAACTACCCATTGGTGGATGTGCCTGCCATTAAAGCACGTAACTTCAAAATTGTGGTGGATGCGGTAAATTCTACCGGCGCTATCTTCGTTCCACCTTTGCTGAAAGCATTGGGTGTGGAGGAAGTAGAAGTGCTGTTTGCGGAAGTAAACGGCAAATTCAGCCACAATCCGGAACCGCTGGCAGAAAACCTGACCGCTCTTTCCAATGAGGTAAATAAATCCAATGCCGACCTCGGTATTGCCGTTGATCCGGATGTAGACCGTTTGTGCTTTGTTTGTGAAGATGGAAGCATGTTCGGCGAAGAATACACGCTGGTGGCAGTAGCCGATTACGTGTTAAGCAAAAGAAAAGGTAACACCGTTTCCAATATGTCTTCCACACAGGCGTTGAAAGACGTCACCCTGAAGCATGGTGGTGAATACACGCCTTCTGCAGTAGGTGAAGTGAATGTGGTAAAGAAAATGAAAGACACCAACGCAGTGATCGGCGGAGAAGGCAATGGCGGCATCATTGTGCCCGACCTGCACTACGGCCGTGATGCCCTGATCGGTATCGGGCTTTTCCTGAGCCACCTGGCGCACAGCAAAAAAAGCATCAAAGCCTTACGCAACAGCTATCCCGACTATTTCATCTCCAAAAATAAAATAGAGCTGGATAAAGGCGTGGATGTAAAAACTATCTTCGAAAAAATCAAGGTAAAGTATAAAAACCAGCCTTTAAATACCGAAGACGGATTGAAAATAGAGTTCGACAAAGACTGGGTACACTTGCGCACTTCCAATACAGAACCCATCATCCGTATATACGCCGAAAGCCAGAATGAAACTACGGCAGACAATATCGCCAAAAGGATCATGCAGGACATTAAAGAATTTATGCACTAGATCGCCTTCGGCGATGCGAATTTTGTCTTGGCTCAGGATTACGCTGATTTTACTGATTACCTGGATTTTTACTTTTTGATTTTATAAAGGATTAAGGGAGATAGAAGCGGATATTCGCTCTTATCTCCCTTAATTATTATTTTAAGAAAATCAAAAAAATCAAAAAGTAAAAATCCAGGTAATCAGTAAAATCAGCGTAATCCTGAGCCAAGACAAAATCCGCTTACATCAATTCCTTCAGCCGCTCCACTACCTTGTCCACTTCTTCTTTGGTGTTATTTTTACAGAAGGAGAAGCGCACCGCAATTTGATTAGGATTGCTGTTGATGGCGCGAATAACGTGAGATCCCGCATTAGCGCCGGATGTACACGCACTGCCACCGGAAGCGCAGATGCCGTTGATATCCATATTAAACAGGATCATCTCTGTTTTCTCAGATTTGGGAAAAGCCACATTCAGTACAGTATACAGGCTGCGGCCATACAGGTCGCCATTGAAAGCTACTTCAGGAATATGCTTTTGCAGTTGTTCCGCCATGTACATGCGCAGGCCATTGATATGTGCGCTGTGTTCTTCATGGTGTATGGTGGCCAGTTCCAGGGCTTTGGCAAAACCGATGATGCCATACAGGTTTTCGGTGCCGGCGCGCATGTTACGTTCCTGGCTGCCTCCCTGGATGAAAGGTGTTATCTTAACATTTTCATTGATGTACAGGATTCCAACTCCCTTGGGGCCATGGAACTTATGCCCGGCGCCGGTGATGAAATGTACAGGCGTATTGCGCAGGTCAAAGGGGTAGTGACCTACGGTTTGTACGGTGTCTGAATGAAAAATAGCGTCAAACTCTTTGCAGAGGTTGCCCACGGCATGAATATCCAGCAGGTTACCGATTTCGTTATTGGCGTGCATGAGGGATACCAGGCAACGCTCCTGAGCATTCTGCAGCAGTTCACGCAGGTGGTCCATATCAATATGGCCGCTAGGCAGCACATTCACAAAGGAAAGGGCTATGCCATCGTGGTGATGCAGGTATTCTACGGTGTGCAGCGTAGCATGGTGCTCGATTGGCGAAGAAATGATGTGCTTGCAGCCAAGATCCTTTACTGCCGCGTTGATGGCCGTATTGCTGCTTTCGGTCCCGCCGGAGGTAAAGAAAATTTCTCCCGGATGTGCATTGAGTGTTTTGGCGACTGATTTACGCGCGTTTTCGATACCCAGTCTTGATTCCCGTCCGTAAGAATAGATAGAGGAAGGATTACCGAACTTTTCCGTCATAAATGGCAGCATTGCTTCCAATACCGCTGGATCCAGCGATGTGGTAGCTGCATTGTCGAAGTATATTCTTTCCAATGTTTGGTGGTTTTTGATAAAAGAATAATAATTAATGGTGGTTGGTGGTCTTAAAAGGAAGCGAAGTTCCGAAAATTTTGGGATTTTTGATTTTGGTTTTTTATGAACGGAAATTTTAAAAGGAAACAGCCCGCCCCACCTGTTGAAGCGCGTTGTTTCCTTTTAATCCACATCTCCCGAAGGGAAAATATATTACGAATTTCTGTTAATAACGTCGTAGAACCGGTCGCGGTACCCATCTGAAATGGGAATCGACTGGTTGGCGATCATCACGGTATTCTTCTCCACGCAGTTGATTTTATTCAGGGAAACGAGGTACGACCGGTGTACCCGGATGAATTTATCGGCCGGCAAACGGGTTTCAAATGATTTCAGGCTGCGCAGCGTGAGTACGGGCAGGTTTTGTGTATAAATCTTCGTATAGTCTTTCAGTGCTTCGATGAAAAGAATGTCTTCCAGATTGATCTTGATGATCTTGTATTCTGTTTTTATGAAGATGTAGTCATTTACCCATGCGGCATCCATTGGGATGGCATTATTGCCGGCGCTTACATTTTTCTGCTGGGTGGCAGACCATGTTTCGCTGGCTTTGGCGGCCGCCTTCAGGAAGCGTTCAAAGGGAACGGGCTTCAGCAGGTAATCTACCACATCCAGGTTAAAGCCATCCAGGGCATACTCTCCGTAGGCAGTGGTAAACACCACCATTGGCGGGTATTTGAGGGACTTCAGGAACTGGATACCCGTAATATCAGGCATTTTGATATCAAGGAATACCAGGTCTACCGGTTCATCCTGGATGAAGCGTAACGCGGTGGCCGCGTTTTCGAATTTACCTGCCAGGGTCAGAAAAGGAACCTTACGGATGTAGTCTTCCATGATTTCCAGCGCCAGCGGCTCGTCATCCACTGCAATACACTTTATCATTTTTTCAACGCAATTTTAAGATCAACAATAAATTGGTTCTCGGTTTCCGTGATATCAATCTCATGTTCATGCTCATAGAGCAATGCCAATCGTTTTAATACGTTGTCCAGGCCAACGCCCCCCCTTTCGGCTACCCGTTCTTTAAAGTGACTGTTCTTAACCGTTAATCTGATCATATTTTCAGTTGTAGCAATATCTATATCTATAAAGGAATCTTCCGTGTAACTGATCCCGTGTTTAAACGCATTTTCCACAAAGGGCACCAGCAGCATAGGCTCTATCTCTACGCCATCTGCATTTCCGTTTAACTGGTAGGTGATCTCTATATCCTTTGGTAACCGCAAACGTTGTATTTCAATGTAATCATGGAGGTATTTCAGTTCGTGCGACAGCAATACCCTGGCTTCATTGGACTCATAGATCATGTAGCGCATAATGGTTGACAGCTTCAGAATGGCGTGTTCTGTTTGCGCCGATTGTTTATGCGCCAGCGAGTAAATAGTATTTAGACAGTTAAAAAGGAAGTGAGGATTAATCTGCGACTTTAAAAATTTTAATTCCGCATTTAATTTCTCCACTTTCAGCTCTTCCCGTTGTTTTTCACTTTTAAACCATTCGAGGGCAATCTTTATAAATCCGCTCATAAACAACATGAGCAATGCAAAAAATCCGGATCTCCGCAGCACTTCCGGAAAAAACAGGTACTCCAGGATAGTTGGCGCATCCGGCTCCATTGGCGGCATTCCGGGTGGCAAGGGAGTAGCGGCTACACTGGTAACGGCAACACCGGCGGTATCGTTAGGCGTATCTCTTGTCACAGTTGCCTGCTCAACAGGGATTGCCTCCGCACCCGCCATTCTTTCCCTGATCATCATACGACGACGTTGAAACGGCGGAAACTCGTCGGATGTTACTTCTGAATTGTTAAATTTTTTATCCAGGCGAATAGCCATCATCGGATGCGCCCTGTGCGCATAATTCCGGAAGAAATAAAAATTTAAGACCGCCTGTTGTGCCGTAATAAAAACGATCAGCAAAACGATCGTGCTGAGATAAATAGCAATCTTTTTCCCGTTAAAAAAACGGGGGATCAACACGTAAATATTGAGATAGAATATACCGATTAAAAACAGGTTGTCGATAAGTTCCTTAATAAAGAAACCTGTATGCAGAATCTGGATGCGATAAATAAAAAATGGAAAAAACAGAAAGCACGCCCAGCCAAGGATGTGCAGTGAAATGAGGAAGGGACGACTTTTGATAATCCGTTTAAAATTTAGCATCACATTATTTGATGCGATAAACTTACACCAGATAGGGTTAGGCTTGTGTTAAAATTTGTTAATCCGATATAAGGGTTTGTTAAATTTAATAAAGAAATTAAAAACAGCTTAAAAACGCGGAAATTGTCTTGGCTCAGGATTACGCTGATTATACTGATTACTTTGATTTTTTCTTTTTTGATTTTATAAAGGATTTGGGGAGATAGCAGCGGATATATTCGCGCCCATCTTCCCAAATCCTTCAAAATCCAAAGTGATCAAATCTCTAAATCAGTATAATCAGCGTAATCCTGAGAAAGACAACCTCCGCGTAATCCTGAGCCAAGACAATTTCCGCGCGCTATTGCGCTTCCGGGATCTGCATGGCTATTAATTCCTGTCGGGATACCGATGGTATTTTGTTCTGTGTCAGCTTCGCTGCCACGGCCTGCCCAACGCGCAGGGCGTGCTCCTTTGAACTGAAAACACGGTTGCCCGGAACGCCTGGAATGATATCCTGGTAAATGTAGGTATGTCCGTCTACGTTTACCTTATATCCCCATCCGTTGTGTATTTCAAAGGGCACCACCGCTACCGGAAGCATATCGTTGCCAGCGTCGTGTGGTCGCCGGTAAGATCTCGCCACCACAAAAGCCAGTATGATCACGGCTATACCGGCTACGATAATGATATTACGCTTAGTCATTTTTATTGTACTCTGCACTAGGATTAAATTCCCATAAATCATCCAGCGACAGGCTGGAGCTGGCGCCCAAACCTACAAAGCCACGGTCTTTTATACCAAAGCCTACTGCACCCGACCGGGCAGCACCTTCAAAAGCAGTTTTCTGCACCCAACGGTCGGTACCCGGTGTGTATTCCCACACTGCGGCGGAATAGCCACCCTTAATACCGGAAACGATGTAGCCTTTGCCCTGCATAGAGAAAGCGGCGGCAGAACTGCCTGCAAAGTTATAGTCATCATCAAAGCTATCGTCGCTTACATTGGAAATCTGGTTCAGCGTCGTCCACGTAGTTCCGTCGAATGAATAGAAGTCGGTTACATTAGCAGCATTGGCGGTACCCATACAAACATAGGCTTTGTTGCCGATCACAAACGCCGAAGCATCTGTTCTCTTGCCGCTGTTCATGCTTTCCACCTGCGTCCATGCATTGGTACCCGGGTCATATTGCCAGTTATCCTTTAACCAGTTGCCATCATAACCGGTGGTAATAAAGCCTTTATCGTTCAGTGCAAAAGCCACCGCGCCATAACGGGCAGTACCCTTAAAAGGAGCTTTCGCTGTCCAGCTGTTGGCAGCTGGATCGTATTCGTAAAAATCATTCAGTTTATTTAATCCATCGTAACCGGTACCTACATACCCTTTACCGGCCATAGCCATGCCAACGGCTCCGTTACGGGCCACACCGGTAAACGGCGCTACCTGTGTCCACTGGTTCTGATCCACGTTATATACCCAGAAATCCTGTAACCTTTCAGTTCCATCATAGCCGGTACCTACGTAAGCTTTATTATCAATTACAAAGGAAGCCGCCGAGCTCCTGGCAACGCCTTCATACTGAGAGCGCTTAACCCAGTTTCCTACCAGCGTAGTAGTATCTGAACCTTTCGAACAGGCTGCCAGGGAAGCCATCAATAATAAACTATAACCTTTTAAATATCGCATTAGCATGTTCTTTTTACTAGCGCCAAAATTATCCGCAGGAGCATTCCGGCAAACAGGAAATAGCTGTTCCCCTGTTTTTAGCGGACGGATACCGTTATTTCATCTACCAGTTGGTTTCTTTCGCCTGAAATGCCTGTTGCTGCGCTATTGGCGGCATAAAGGATATATTTCGTTATTCATCGATGAATTTTGGCCGTTGGCATATTAAAGGAACTGAAAGTATCGATCCTGTCTAAAATTGCGCACCATGAACAATACCATGTATCACTTATTTTTCAGGCGCACGGCAGGGAGCTTACGCAGGTATCTCCCGGCGCTTTTACTGGTGGCTGCTGTTTCTTCCTGCCAAAAAACAGGCTTTACCTATAATAATGTTGTAGATAATAATCAGAATACAGATTACATCCTGACCGACACACTTACCGTAAATGTGAAAACCGTGCAGCAGGATTCTGTACCCACCTCGGGAGTAGAAGTGCTGTTGGCCGGTAAAAATACCGATCCGCTTTTTGGCACCGCCACCATACAATCCTTTTTCCAGATAGCACAACCTGCCGCCGTGGAAATTCCGGCGAATGGCTCCGCATACGATTCAATGGTATTGATGATGCGCCCCAACGGTTACATCGCCGGTGATTCTACCATACCACAGGAACTCCAGGTATACCGGGTAACATCTACCATACAAACCGCAAAAAATTTCTATTACCTGTATAACAACAGCAGCTTCTCAACAGAAAGTACCCCGATTGGCAGCTTCAACGGCCTTATACGGCCAGGTACCGATACCATCGTTACTGTACATATGTCCGATCAGCTGGGCAGTCAGCTATTTACCATGCTGGTTAACAAAAGTCCGGATATCACCGCCAATAATACTTTCCTCGAATTTTTTAAAGGTCTGAATGTACGGGGTGGGCCCAATAGCAAAGCCGTTAGCGGCTTTCGTGCTACAGAAAATTATCTCGTAATGCGATTATACTATCATGTCAACGAAATTATTACCACCGTTAAATATGTTGATTTTAAAATGCAGGCATCTAACCTGCAATTCAACCAGGTAGTAGCAGATCAGACCGGCACGCCACTGGCGCCGCTTACTGGCAACGTTAAAGAACTTTCCTCCGCCAGCACCGGCAACAGGGTGTTCACCCGGCCTATCACGGGATCGGCTACACGAATAGATATTCCTTATATCAAGAACCTCGTGTACATGGGGCAGTTCTTTAAAATAATGAAAGTATATATGACGCTAAAACCGGTTGTCGGCACCTACACAGATAGCCGTCTTCCACCGAGAATGGCACTGTGCGAGGTGAATAAACTGAATGATGTAACAGATACCCTTACTTATGGTCAACTGACAGTAGATAAACTGTATGATAAAAATACCAATTACACCTTCGACATCACCAACTACGTAACGAAAGAACAAACCGTCAGCGATGTTGACTCCCGCGGCCTTTTGCTTACACCAAGTGCTACCGACAGCAGAACAACGCTGGACAGGCTGGTTACCGGTGATCAGAAGAATACGCAAAACCAGCTTAAAATACAGTTATACTACCTGTTGTATAAATAAAGGACACTCATGCGAATAAAAATATATAGCGGATTAATCTTACTCCTGTTGTGCACGGCCACCGTAAAAGCGCAACGTGGCCTTAATTCCATTTATTCTGCCTATGGCATAGGCGACCTGGAATCGAGGGATTACAGCCGCAATTTCGGACTGGGAAGCACCGGCATTGGCCGCAGGCACTCCGGTTATCTCAACGAACTCAATCCCGCTTCCTACAGCGCACTGCCTCCGCAAAACTTTATGTTTGATGTGTCGCTGAAAGCACAACAGATAAATTATAGTGGCAATAATATTTCACAAAGCGCCGGGGATATTAACTTTAAACGGCTCGCACTCGGATTCAAAGCAGCCAAATGGTGGGGCATCGGCGCAGGTATCACACCTTTCAGCACGATTGATTACAAACTGGAAAACCAGCAATTTGTAACCGGTACCGGTAGTCCCGTAACCGCCACTACTACCGGCACCGGCGGGTTCAACAGGGCCTATATCTCCAATGGATTCCAGATCAGCAAAAACTTCTCTGCCGGCGTATCTACCGCTTTCTTATTTGGTCCGCTGAATACTACACAATACATTGGTTCCGACTCCTTACAAACACAGCACAATAAATATGGGTTCAAACCTAACTTTACAGCCGGCGCACAATATGCAGGAAAAATAGGTAAAGACTGGCAACTGGGACTGGGCGCCACTTATCGCTTCGAAACAACAATGAAACTCCAGGAAAAACTGAATATCGTTAACCAGGATGGCACATCGCTGTATCAGAAAGACCAGGACCCCTCTTTCCTCACCCTGCCCGCAGAATACGGCGCTGGTCTGAGCCTTACCAACGGTACCATTACCTGGGTGGCAGACTACCGCCATTCACTGTGGAACTCACTGAATGAAAAAGGCGCTACCTACCGCTACCAGGACGGAGAACGGTATTCTACCGGTGTAGAATATACGATTAAACGGCATTATTATAACCAAAGCTTTGAAGGAGCCGTGTTACAGGCCGGATTTGCTTATAATAAAACCCCGCTGGTAATAGGCAGCACGCAAATCACCGATATCTCGGGCACACTTGGCGTATCACTCCCCAATAAAAACGGGCAGCTCAGATACTACATCGGCCTGGAAGCCGGGCAACGCGGAAAAGAAGGCACGGCACTGGTCAAGGAAACTTATGTAAACGCCGTATTCAACTTCAGCTTGCGCGATATCTGGTTCTTCAAACGCCTGGCACAATAGCGCGGATTTTGTCTTGGCTCAGGATTACGCTGATTTTACTGATTACCTGGATTTTTACTTTTTTGATTTTATAAAGGATTAAGGGAGATAGAAGCGGATATTCGCTTTTATCTCCCTTACTTATTAATCTAAAAATCAAAAAAAATCCAAAAGTAAAAATCCAGGTAATCAGTAAAATCAGCGTAATCCTGAGCCAAGACAAAATCCGCATCGCCGAAGGCGATCTCCGCTATGATCCCGCCGACAGGAGCTCGCGGAACCAGTAGCCGGAGTCTTTAATCATCCGCTGTTGTGTGTCAAAATTCACGTACACCAGGCCAAAGCGTGCCCGGTAGCCTTCGGCCCACTCGAAGTTGTCGGTGAGGGTCCAGGCGAAATAGCCGTCTACCGGAATCCCTTCTTTTTTTGCTTTCAGTACGGCAGCAAGATATTCCTGGAAGTAGCTGATGCGGGCTGTATCCGCTATACGGCCATCGGCGCCGGGGATATCCGGGAAAGCGGCTCCGCCTTCGGTAACGATCAGTTTTTTCACTCCTTTGTAACCGGCAAACTGCCGGAGAATTTCGTATAACCCGTTGCCGTTAATCTCCCATCCCAGTCCTGTTAGCGGCACATTCCTGTACCTGGCCTTCACCTCAGAGATCCTTACCACCGGCATGAAAGTGTTGTACTTTACTACCAGCGGGAAATAATTCTGCACACCAATAAAATCAAAATCAAAGGCCAGCCGGTCCCAGTCGCGCCACAGGGCGTAGCGGCGTTCAATACGTTTAAGCAACGGAAAATCCGCTACCGGGTATCCCATCCCCAGCGAGGGTTCCAGGAACAAGCGGTTAAACAGGGCATCTGCGCGGCGCGCGGCCATCAGGTCGGCATCGCTGTTGCTGTTGGGAATAATCTGTGAGCACGACAACGCCGTGCCGATATTGGCGCCGGCAACTTCTTCCCGGAGTACCCGCCCGCCTTCCGCCTGCGCCATCACCGCATGGTGTACGGCCGGCAAAAACCAGGAGAGGCCAAATTTGCCAGGTGCATGCACACCCAGCATATAACCCAGGGCGGTAAACCCGAAAGGCTCATTCATCACAATCCAGTTCTTCACTTTATTCCCGAATTCACGGGCACATACCCGTACAAATTCTTCAAAAGCAAAAACAACGCCCCGGTGGCTCCAGCCACCTTTATGCTCCAATGCCTGGGGCAAATCCCAGTGATACAGCGTTACATAAGGCTCCAGCCCCAACTCCAGGCAGGCGTCTATTACCCGGTGGTAAAAGTCGATCCCGGCAGGATTTACCGCGCCGGTGCCTTTAGGCATGATGCGTGACCACGACAACGAAAAACGGAAAACGGAAAAGCCCAGCAGCTTTGCCAGCAGGATATCCTGTGTGTAGCGGTTATAAAAATCGGTAGCGGTTTGTGCGTGGCTTTTATCTTTGATCTTGCCCTTACGGCCGGTGAAAGTATCCCAAATAGAAGGTCCTTTGCCATCGGTATCGAAGGCACCTTCATTCTGAAATGCGGAAATAGTAACCCCCCAGAGAAAATCGTCCCCGAAATCCTTTCGGGTAAAGGGTACGGCAGTTGTTTGCATATGCAATACCTGTAACCGGGGCCAAGTGCTTCCCGAAACAGCATGCAGTTTACAACAGTTTTCGGGGAAATTTAATTATATAATTGTTAAGGGGCAATTACGGCGGGAAAGTCTGCCGTGAAAATTTCGCAAAAGCTGTTTTAATATCCTATTTTTGGAAGCCTACTAAATTGATAGACAAATATATGTTTAAGATAAACCTATTGCTTGGCCTTGCATTCCTGAGCGCCTGCGCGGGCAATCCGGGAAAGCAGGACGCAGCTGCCGGCGGAAAGGACTCACTGAATAAAATGGTACTGATACCAGCGGGTACTTTTACCATGGGCGCCGACGATTCAACCGGTATGGCCGATGAATACCCCAAACACACCGTGGATATAGCCGGATTCTGGATGGATGAACACGAAGTAACCAATGCCGAATTTGCACAGTTTGTGGCCGCAACAGGATATGTAACTACTGCCGAAAAGCCCATCAGCAAAGAAGAATTGCTGGCCAGCCTGCCGCCCGGAACACCGGAACCCGACAGCGCTGCATTGGCAGGAATGATGGCGCCGGGAGCCCTGGTATTCACCCCTCCTGATCATGCAGTTCCTTTTAATGATATTTCCCAATGGTGGTCGTTTGTACCAGGCGCCACCTGGCAGCATCCGGAAGGGCCGGCCAGTAATATCGATAAGCGGGACAATGAGCCCGTAACGCAGGTGTCGTGGCTGGATGCACAGGCTTATGCCAAATGGGCCGGGAAACGCCTTCCCACAGAAGCGGAATGGGAATACGCGGCACGTGGCGGTCTCTCAGGCAAAATATATCCCTGGGGAACCGAAGCCTTAACCAGCGGCCAACCTAAAGCCAACACCTGGAACGGTAACTTTCCCTATCATAATACCAAAACAGATGGTTACTACGGACTCGCACCGGTGAAATCGTATAGCCCTAATGGTTACCAGTTATATGACATGTCCGGCAATGTGTGGGAATGGTGTGAAGACTGGTACGACGCCAATTATTATATCCAGGGGGAAAAAGGGGTGAAGAATCCGGCCGGACCGGCAGCAGGATTTGATCCGGACGATCCAGGCCAGGCCAAGCGCGTCATCCGCGGAGGCTCCTTTATGTGCAGTGATGAATATTGCCGGGGATACCGGGTATCTGCACGTATGAAAAGCACGCCTGAATCGGGTTTGGCCAATCTTGGCTTCCGCTGCGTGCGTTCACTTGTCCAGAAATGACGGCAATTCGCGGTAGTCGCCGTTATAACGTTTGCCGTTTACATAAAAGGTGGGCGTACCATTCACGCCGCTGCGAACACCGCTTTCAAAGTCGGCTTCTACCCTGCTCAGTAATTTGGGAGATTCCATGTCTTCCCTGAATTTCCTCAGATCCAATCCGAGACTGGTAGCCAGCTGCAATAGCAACCCTTCATTCAAATCAGACTGACGGGTGTAGATCGCATCATGCATTTCCCAGAATTGGTTTTGCCGGCTGGCGGCCTCCGCTGCAAGTGCAGCATCCATCGCATATTCATGGGCTTCGGACAAAGGAAAGTTACGGAACACAAATCGAAGCCGGCCGCCAAGTTGTTCCCGCAACTGTTTTATAATAAAAAAAGCTTCGCCGCAGAAAGTGCATTGAAAATCGCCGTATTCTACCAGTTCAATAGCTGCATCAGGTTTGCCTAGCACATGATCCATGGCATTTACCGGCGGGATGAGGGTGGGCATATCTTATTTATTTTTGAGGTTTTCCAATGCTTCCAGGATACCGTCTGCACCGGGATTTTCATTTACCGGCGATAAATAGCTCCACTGGATAATGCCGTTGGCGTCTATAACAAACAAGGCACGTTTACTTACACCAAACTTTTCTTCATACACGCCGTAAGCGATGGAAACGGCGCCTTTCGGCTCAAAGTCTGAGAGCAGGTCAAAGTGGATCTGGCGGGCGCTGGCAAATGCCTGATGACACCAGGCGCCATCTACGGAAATACCCAGCAACACCGCATTATACTTTTCGAAATAGGGCAGTATTTCGTTATACAGCGCCATCTGATCGCTGCATACAGGACTCCAGTCGGCCGGGTAAAAAGCCAGGATAACATTTTTTCCGCGGAGGTCTTTTAAATGCACCTTCTTTTCAGGAGTGGCATCCAGCGTGAAATCGGGAGCAGTTTCGCCTTTCTGTAACATAAGCAATGAGTTCTTAACCCTATATAAACAGCTATTGCGGAATAATGTTGTGCAGAAACAAAAATGCCACGGTGGCGGACCGTGGCTTTTTGTGACAGACTATTGCCGCTGTTATTTTACTTTAACGGTATCAGACTCCACGGTTATCACACCTGATACGATCAATTCATCGGGGTTGTCTTTGGTGTTGATCATTACTATCCCGTTTGGCTGCGGCGTGCCCTTGTAAAGGGTAGCCTTACCGCCTTTGTACACATTAACAGATTTGATATTGGAAGGAGGTATTGCGCTCACTTCTTCTTTAGTCATTTTTTTACCATCCACCAATAACAGTGCACCTTCCGAGGCACTAAAGGAATTACCTGTTACTACAACGCCCGATGCTTTAATGGGTGTCATAGTCGCCGCAGATTTCTTCAGCGTAACACGTATAACCCCATTTTTTCCCCTGTCGCCATACAAAGCAGTTGCACTTTTGTCTTTTAACACCTCAATGGCTTCAATCCTGTTAGGGTCAATACCTTCAATTGATTCCGCAACTTTACCATCAATTATATAGAGCGGTGCATTGGCGGGGTCTATTCCCCGAAGAGTCATACTACCGCTCAGTTTGACTTCCGGCGCTGGTACTTCTTTTACTTTTGCCGGTGGTGTCGGTTTAGCCACCTTTATTTTGGGTGGCGCCGGCGGAGGTGGAGGAAGTGGTGGTGCCGGCGGAGATGGCGGTACAGTGTCCTTGACGATAACAAGGGCTAAAGGATTAACGGAAGGCGCCTTGGTGTAATTGAGCGACAAAACGGTTCCACCTACCAGCAGTCCTAATACCAGGTAACGCGCCATTTGATAACGTGATGACTTTTTGCTGTTCATCATGATGATCCTGTTTTTTAAATGTGAGAAATTGAAATTGTTTGCGATGGCCGTCGCATATGGGATCCCACTTACTTTAATTAAATTGTATTGATAGGCGGTTTTATCCACACCCTGCTTCAGCAGGTACCTGTCTGTTATAAACTCCAGGTTTTCACGGATGGCTGTTTTCATCAGCCATGCGCCGGGATTGAACCAGTAAAAAATGTTATTAAGCTCTCCTAACACCACATCTACGCTGTGCCACTGCTGTACGTGTACTTTTTCATGACGCAGTATAGCGGGCAGCTCTTCGGGTTGATGGAGTACCGGATTGATATAGATATTCCGGAAAAAAGAAAAAGGATTCACCGGTTGCCGCAATACCTGCACCGGGATATCGGCTATTTCACTGCGTTGCGAGGTCCGGTGTATCTTCCATAAGGATAACAACTGGAAACAGAAACGTATAGCCATTACAGATACCCCTGTCCAAAAGATATACACCAGCAGCGTCCAGATCGTAAACACCGGTGCAGGCGCACGCCAGCCGGCCAGGTCCGGAACATAAGTCATGACATTGCCCGCCAGCACTTCATGCCTGTTTACAAACGCATCAATGGGAATTAAAGGAAACAAGGATGAAAAAACAATACCAGTGAGCAGGAACAACCTGTTCCCGGTATAAAAGGTAAGCCTGCGCAAACCAAAGCGGTAAGCGAGAAAAAATAACGTGAGAGCAATATTTGCCTTTAAGAGGTATATTAAAATAGCAGGTACCATGGCTGTAATTTTATTATTTACCTTTTTCTATCATGTTGATAATTTCCTTCAACTCATCCGGGCTGATCTTTTTCTCTTTCGCGAAAAAAGACACCAGCTCTTTGTAGGAGTTTTCAAAATAGTCTTTTACAAAGCCATTCATAAACTTCTGTTTATAAGCTGCTTCTTCCATAACCGGCGTATATTCATATACGTTACCCACTTTCCGGCTTTCCACAAACCCCTTTTTCTCCAGGTTCTTAATCGTAGAAGCCAATGTAGTATAAGGTGGCGCCGGAGCGCTGTGCGCTTCCAGAAAGTCTTTCACAAAACCTTTCCCTACTTTCCAGATAGCCAGCATGGCCGTTTCTTCTTGCTGGGTAAGTTTTTCCATACAAATGAATATTTTGAATTACGATTCTTTCGTAAATCTACGAATGTTTCGTAGATAAACAAATTATTTTTTTAGATAGATGATCTGGCGGGTAAAATTGTTTTTTAAAAAAAAGAGGTGCAGGGACAGCCCCTGCACCTCTTGATATTTTCTCCCCGAGGGGAAATTATTACTTCAGT
Source organism: Chitinophaga sp. RCC_12 (assembly GCF_041360695.1). Taxonomy (NCBI): domain Bacteria; kingdom Pseudomonadati; phylum Bacteroidota; class Chitinophagia; order Chitinophagales; family Chitinophagaceae; genus Chitinophaga; species Chitinophaga sp. RCC_12. The sequence goes on along the minus strand of NZ_JBFUPS010000010.1, from coordinate 152,062 downwards.
ATTTCTTCCAGTTTGGAGGCCAGTTCCTCACCACGCAGGTTTTTCGCTACGATCTTTCCCTTAGGATCAATCAGTACATTCTGCGGGATGGCGCGCACACCGTAAAGGTCTGCCGCTGCATTCTTCCAGCCTTTCAGATCGGAAACATGCGTCCAGGTAAGCTTATCTGCATCAACAGCAGCCAGCCATTTGTCTTTTTTGTCATCCAGGGAAACCCCGAGGATTTCAAAGCCTTTGGACTTAAATTTATCGTATGCCTTTACCACGTTAGGGTTTTCTGCACGGCAGGGACCGCACCAGCTGGCCCAGAAATCAACCAGTACATATTTACCACGGAAAGACGACAGGCTGATGTCTTTACCATTGGCATCTGCCTGGGCAAATTCAATAGCAGGCTGACCAACCGCCGTTTTACGGGCAGCTTCAAGACGCTTGGAGAATTCTTTACCGGAAGGTGAATTCTTTGCTTCCTTACTTAATTTCTTGAACAGCGGTGTAACTTCAGCAGGTTTTATATCGTAACCGGCTACCTGGTTTAACAGGAACATCGCAATAGGAGAATTGGTATTTTTAGAAAGAAACTCGTTCTCAATTTTTTTCTCTTCTGTATCTAACGAATCATAGGCTGCTTCCAGTTTCTTAATCCCTTCTTCGTCCTTATTCTTCGCAAGCTCACGGTATTGTTTCTGCAAAGCTGCGCCTTTCTCATTTACATCTTTCAGCAGTTCATTCAGATTTTTATAATCGTCATTCGCTTTTGAGCCGGTAACAGTAGCTTTACTGATAGAATCGGTAGTGCTGATAGTGATAACGCCTTTATCCAGGAAAACCGCCAGCATATCACGTCCCATCGACATTGGTTTTTCAGAACCTTTTTGTACCAGCATCAGGCTGGCCAAACCGGCTTCTTCCAAAGTTCCGTTAAAGGTAAATTTGCCGTCCTTGATCTGCGCGCTGTCCATGAAGTTCTCACCACCCTTGCGCATCCTGAGGTAAACAGTAGCCGGATTCTGTTGCTGGGAAACAGTTCCCTGTATAGTATAAGGTTTTCCTGCAGTTGCGCCTTTCTTATCCTGGGCAAACATGATCCCCGGCACTAAAAGGGCAACACCTATAATCGCTTTTTTCATTGGTTTTTGTTTTACGAATAACAAATTTGTAAAATCCGCCGCTCTTTAGCAACCTGATTTTGATAAGCGGCTATTTTAGCAACTGCTCCAGCTTTGCCTCCAGCTCTTCCCCACGGAGATTGCGGGCGATAATTTTCCCGGCAGGATCTACCAGGAAGTTGGTAGGAATCGACTGAACGCCATACTGCACCGCTACTTCATTGCCCCAGCCTCGCAGGTCAGATACCTGGGTCCAGGCCAGTCCATCCTGGCTGATAGCCCGTAACCAACGATCACGGTTGTCATCCAGCGAAACGCCCAAAATGGTGAAGTTTTTATCCTTGAACCTGTTATAAGCCTTTACTACATTAGGATTCTCCTGGCGGCAGGGACCACACCAGCTCGCCCAGAAATCAACCAATACGTACTTACCACGGAAAGACGATAGTTTTACCGGATTCCCTTTGGTATCCTCCTGCGAAAAATCGTCGGCGGCCACATTCAACACATTTGCTTTCAGACTTTTTACATAGGCGGTTACGCTTTGTCCGTACGGACTTTCCTGCACCGACTTATCCAGTGATTCAAACAATTGCCTGAACTCCTCCGGTTCCAGCCTGCTGCGCAGCTCATTCATCATCAGCCATATACTGGCAATACTCTTCGGATGTGAAGTAATAAACTGTTTACCAGTGTTCACCACCTCGCGGCTGAATGTCTCCGCTTTCTTACGGAAGGCATTCTTCCCTGGCTCATCCTCGGGGTTAATCTGCTTTGCTTCGTTGTTCAGCTCCTGCGCCTGTTTGATCAGGGGCTCAAATGCCTTCTGGTACTCCTGCATCGCCAGCGTATTCGCATTGCCCTTCACGGAAGTAGCAATAGGATAGGTGGCCACGGAAGTAGTAAACTGAACAGGCTCATTCCCTGTTACAAACAACATCGGGTAATTTACATCCCGCAGGATCAACGCATACACGGCTGGCTCCTTGCCACTTTTTACACGGAAGCTGAATTGCTCATTCTTTATCACCACCGAATCATCCGGATTATTATCCTGGTCGTCAAAAAGATAAATGGTTTTGCCGTTGCCTCCCCTCACAATACCCGACACCTGCTGGGCATTCACACCTGCGAAAACCAACACCGCAGCGGCTAACAGTAAAATCTGTTTCATTACAAATTATTTTAATTAGTTAGTGGTGTGTAATATACGAAGAGATTTTTTTACGGCGAGGGGTGCCGGCTTCGCCAGCACTAAATTGTCTTGGAGCGGGATTAGACTGATTACATTGATTACACTGATTTTATTATTTTCAGGAATGATCTTATAAGTTAATTATCAACCTTTAATAAATAAAAATAAATCAGCGTAATCAATGTAATCAGTCTAATCCCGCTCCAAGACAATTTAACGCCGGCGAAGCCGGCAACTACTTGTGGCGCTGTTTTAACACCGATATAACATCTGCCAGCTGGAAACCCTTTGCCTGAAGAAGGATCAGGTAATGGAACAACAGGTCAGCGGATTCATTGAGGAACAGCTCATCGTTATTGTCCTTAGCTTCAATCACCACTTCTACCGCTTCCTCTCCTACTTTCTGTGCAATTTTGTTGATGCCTTTTTCAAAAAGACTGGCAGTATAAGATTTATCGGAAGGATTATTTTTCCGGTCGGTAATAATGTTCTCCAGGGTAGAGAGAAAGTCGTTGCTTACATTCTTTTCATCCCAGCAGGTATCAGCGCCGGTATGGCATACCGGGCCTACTGGACTGGCTTTGATGAGAATCGTATCCTGGTCGCAATCTACTTTAAGGTCTTTTACGATCAGGAAATTACCACTCTCTTCTCCTTTTGTCCACAAACGGTTTTTTGAGCGGCTGAAAAAAGTCACCTTGCCATCCAAAACGGTTTTCTCCAGCGACTCCCGGTTCATATAACCAAGCATCAGCACCTTATTGGTGATGGCGTCCTGTATAATAGCCGGTACGAGGCCATCGGGCGACTTTTGAAAATCTATCTGCATTGTTTACTTATTTCAGGTATCACTTAAAATCTTACGTTCACTCCTTTGTTATAAAGAAAAGTTTTGAGCGCAGGAATTTCTATTTCTTTATAATGGAAGATGCTGGCAGCGAGTGCGGCATCTGCCTGTGCGTTTTCAAAAACATCGGTAAAATGTTCCATTGCACCAGCGCCGCCGGAAGCGATAACAGGTACATTCAGGTGCTGTGCCAGCTGCCCGGTAATATCCAGGGCAAAGCCTTTCTTGGTACCGTCGTTGTTCATGGAAGTGAGCAGTATCTCACCCGCACCACGGCCTACCGCTTCTTTTGCCCAGTCAAATGCCTTTATATCCGTTTTCACACGGCCACCATTCAGGTACACGTACCAGTCGCCCTCCTCAAAGCGGGTGTCAATAGCCAGTACTATACACTGACTCCCAAATTCACGGGCTAGCCTGTCTACCAGCGCAGGGTCCTTAAACGCAGAGGTATTCACCGAAATCTTATCTGCACCGGATTGCAACAGCACGTATACATCTTCCACGGAAGATATGCCCCCGCCCACGGTAAAAGGAATATTCACATGACGGGCAATATTCGTTACCAGTTCCGCCAGCGTCTTTCTCCGTTCGTTCGTTGCCGTTATATCGAGAAATACCAGCTCATCAGCTCCCTGTGAAGCATACAACGCCCCCAGTTCAACAGGGTCGCCGGCATCGCGGATATTTTCAAAATTGATGCCTTTCACGGTACGGCCGTCTTTGATATCCAGGCATGGTATGATGCGTTTGGTCAACATGTGCTAATAGTTTACAGGAATGTTTTTAATGCATCCATGGAGATGTTACCTTCATAGATCGCTTTACCGATGATAGCGCCACTGCAGCCAATTTCCTGCAAGGCCGCCACATCTTCAATATTACTCACACCGCCGCTGGCCACAAAGTTAATATCCGGAAAACGTTCTATAATCTTTTTATACAACTCAACAGACGGTCCCTGTAAAAGACCATCCTTAGCGATATCTGTACAAAAGATATTGCTGACGCCCTGCGCGATATTGCTTTCGAGAAAATCAAATACCGACAACTCCGTTGTTTCCAGCCACCCACCTACTGCAATCTTTTCTTCTTTTACATCGGCGCCCAGGAATATTTTACCGGCTCCGTATTGCTTCACCCAACTGAAAAACAGCTCGGGTTGCTTCACCGCTACGCTGCCTATCGTAGCCAATGCAGCACCGCTTTGAAATACAATCTCCAGGTCTTTATCCGTTTTAATACCGCCGCCAAAATCTGTTACCAGACCGGTTTTACCGGCAATGCTCTCCAGCACTTTCCAGTTTACCACCGCTCCTTTTTTGGCGCCGTCGAGGTCTACTAGGTGAAGACGGCGAACGCCGATGGCTTCAAATTCCTTTGCTACTTCCAGCGGATGTTCGTTGTACACTTTCTGCTGGTTGTAATCACCCTGGGTAAGCCTTACACATTTACCATCGATGATATCAATGGCAGGTATAACTTCAAATTTTTTAGTTGTCATGTTTTGCTGATCCAAAGGCAGTTCCATTCTCACAAAAGTGATTCCTCCCTTAACAAAGTAATCTCCTTTCTTCGTATAGCCCAGCCTGTCATAAAATGTTACTGCGGTATCACGGGCATTACACCAGAGCAGTTTTATTTTTTCTTTTTTACAGATGTCCACCAGATGTGCCAGTATCGCTTTGCCAAAGCCTTTTCCCTGTGCAGCCGGCGCTGTAGCCAGTTTACGGAACTGCGCGCTGTCGCGGCCCAGGAAAAGGGACACCACGGTAACCAGTTGCCCCTGGTCAAAAACGCCGAAGTGCAATCCATCTGCATCGTGGTCAACTTTTACGGCTTCCAGCGATTCATTGGGATACATCACATCCCTGCGGAGTTGCAGCGTGTCATCTGCGCTGATTTTCCGGATATTCATCTTACAGGTTCAAAAAGTTTTCAATAATACGGGCGCCTGCTATAGCTGATTTCTCCGGGTGAAACTGCACCGCATAAAAATTATCCTTCTGCAATGCAGCGCTGTAGTTGATCACATAATTGGTGATGGCTACGGTATCTGCCCCAAGTGCCGCATAATAGCTATGCACAAAGTACATGTAGGAATTCTCCGGTACGTGTTCAAACACCACGCTGTGCAAACCGGTGATATTGTTCCATCCGATCTGTGGTATTTTCAGCAGGTTTTCCACCGGTGATTGAAAACGTTTCACATCCACATCAAATACGCCGATGCATTTGGTATCGTTTTCTTCCGAATATTTACACAACAGCTGCATACCCAGGCAGATGCCCAGTACCGGCTGTTTCAGGCCGGCAATTACGGCATCCAGTTTTCTTTCTCTCAGGTACTGCATCGCCGTGCTGGCTTCTCCCACACCGGGAAAAATCACCTTATCGGCCGACATGATCTCTTCGTGATCATCCGTAACAGTACCGTTTACGCCTAAACGCTCCAATGCAAACTGCACAGAGCGGATATTACCGGCGTTGTATTTTATGATAACCGTTTTCATGTTATTACTGAATTATTCCCGAAATAAACGTTTTCACCGTTTCGTCAATATTCTTACTGTGCTCAATGGCCCTGATAAAGGCAGTACCGATAATAGCGCCATTGGCATATGCAGATGCCGTATCAAAAGTAGCTTTATCTTTTATACCAAAACCAATTAAAACAGGGTTTGTGAGCTGCAACTGCTTCAGCCGCTCAAAATAAGCCTGCTGGTCTTTCATATCCTTGTCTTTCCCCGTGGTGGAAGAAGAAGATACGGCATAAATAAAGCCTTTGCTCAGGCTGTCTATTTTACGGATCCGTGCTTCACTGGTTTCCGGTGTTACCAGGAAAATCAGGTGCAGGTTGTATTTTTCAAAAACAGGTCTGTACTCATTTTCATATTCGGCCATTGGGAGGTCTGGCACAATGATGCCATCCACACCTACTTCTGCACATTTTGCGCAAAAGGCTTCCACACCGTAAGTTAATACCGGGTTGAAATATCCCATCAGGATAACGGGTACCTGTATACGGTCCCTGAAACCGGTAAGTTGTTCAAACAGTTTGTGCAGGCTCATGCCGTTCTGCAATGCTTTGGTGCTGCTGTCCTGGATGACAGGCCCGTCGGCCAGCGGATCGGAGAATGGCATCCCCAGCTCAATAAGATCCGCTCCGTATTGCTGTAATGCAGTCATTACAGACAGGGTGTCATTTAACTGCGGAAAGCCAGCCGTACAATATATATTTAAAACGTTGTGCCGCTTAACAGCAAACAGTTGATCAATACGATTTTGCATATTCCATTTATTTATTCATGTGACGGATATAGGTATCCAGATCTTTATCCCCGCGGCCGGAAAGGCATACCACCACTACATCATCTGTATTCAGGGGCAGGTCTTTCAGTTTAGCCAGGGCGTGAGCCGATTCCATAGCAGGAATAATTCCTTCCAGCAGGCTCAGTTCATAAGCCGCTGCAAGAGCTTCTTCATCGGTAGCCGACAGGAACTGTGCGCGGCCCGATTCATACAAATGAGCGTGCATAGGTCCGATGCCGGGATAATCGAGTCCTGCGGAAATGGAATGTGGTTCCACGATCTGTCCGTCGTTGGTTTGCATCAGCAATGTTTTGCTGGCATGGATAATACCAATGGTGCCCAGCTGCGTAGTAGCTGCGGAAAATCCACTGTGTACACCCTTTCCGCCAGCTTCCACGGCCACCAGTTTTACGGCTTCCCTGTCGAGGTAATGGAAGTAAGCGCCGGCTGCATTGCTGCCGCCACCGATACAAGCCAGTACATAGTCAGGATTCTCGCTGCCGGTTTTCTCCAACAGCTGTTTTTTTATTTCTTCGCTGATCACCGACTGGAAGCGGGCCACCATATCAGGATATGGATGCGGACCTGCAGCGGTGCCCAAAATATAATGCGTATCTACCGGGTTGTTGATCCAGTCGCGGATCGCTTCATTGGTAGCGTCTTTCAAAGTTTTACTGCCGCTGGTGGCCGGCACTACGGTGGCTCCCAACATTTTCATCCGCGCTACGTTGGGCGCCTGTCTTTCTATATCAATGCTGCCCATATACACCACGCACTCCATGCCCATGAGCGCACATACGGTAGCCGTAGCCACGCCATGCTGACCAGCGCCGGTTTCAGCGATGATACGGCGTTTGCCCAGGCGTTGCGCCAGCAGGATCTGCCCGATGGTATTGTTTACTTTATGTGCACCGGTATGATTCAGATCTTCTCTTTTAAGATAAATTTTCGCTTTATATTTTTCAGACAAACGTTTGGCAAAATATAAAGGGGAAGGCCTTCCTACATAATCCCGCAACAGGGCTTCAAAGTCCTGCTGAAAACCGGGATCGCTGAGGATGCCGAGATATTTGGACTGTAATTCCTCTACGTTGGGATACAGCATCTCGGGGATGTACGCCCCGCCAAATCTGCCATAATAGCCATTCTTATCCACCTGATACCTGGAGTTGCCGGTATTAATCGCAATATCCATGACCGCTTATTTTATTATTGATGAATGAATTTGTTTCACAAATTGTTTTACCAGCGCGATATTTTTTACACCCGGACTGTCCTCGAATTTACTGTTCACATCTGCTGCAAACAACGCCGGCAACTGCATCTCCTGTATTTCTGCTGCCTGGTTAGCGCTGATGCCCCCGCTCAAAAAGAAGGGATGATCAAACGGGTACGTTTTCAGCAGGTCCCAGTTAAATTGCTCGCCTGTTCCGCCATAACCTTTTACGGAAGCGGTATCGAAGAGAAAGTAATCGGTTACCGGTATAAAAGGCGCCACTTCCGTTTGCCAGTTAACGTTATCACCTATACGAAAAGCTTTCACCACCGGGATGAAGGTGCGGACAGCAGCGCAAAACTCCGGCGTTTCATCACCATGCAATTGCACCAGGTCCAGTGCATAATCGCTCACGGTGCGTTGGATCTGCTTCAGCGGCGCGTTTACAAAAACCCCTGTCTTTTTGATGCCGGAGGTTTCCCGTACCGATCTCGCATCTATTTTGTTACCGGCAAAACGCGGTGACTTCTCGTAAAAAATAAACCCTGCATAGTCAACGCCGTTATCCACCAGCGCCTGCAGATCATTTATCCTGGTAATACCGCAAACTTTAATACGCATCGTGTTATGATTTATGCTGCAGATCGCTGAGTGTTTGTACAAAATTTTCAAAGGCACGCGCGGGATCTTCCTGCTTCATGAAATGCTCGCCTATCAGGAATCCCTGGAACCCGGCGGCTTTCAGCGTTATAATAGCAGCGGGGTCGTTAATACCACTTTCCGCTACTTTCACTTTATCCGCCGGAATTTTCGGCGCCAGTTCACAGGAACGGTTAAAGTCTACCTGGAAGGTGATCAGATCGCGGTTATTCACGCCCACCAGGTGGGTATGTGCCGTTACTTTTTCCAGTTGTGCTTCACTGTGTACTTCCAGTAATACTTCCAGTCCGAGGTTATGTGCAAAAGCTGCCAGGTGTGCCACCTGTGCGGCATCCAGGCATTCTGCAATGAGGAGTATTACATCTGCCCCGATAGCCTTTGCCTCCAGTATCTGGTATTCATCTATCACAAAATCTTTCCGTAGAATCGGGATCTGGTTGAAGCTGCGCGCCTGTTGCAGATCGTCGGAAGAACCACCGAAATATTTTTCATCGGTGAGCACCGACAGCCCGGAAGCGCCGTAACGGGTGTATGCGGTAGTTACCTGTTGAACGGTTACATCGCCATTGATCACTCCTTTCGAAGGAGAGCGCCGTTTGAATTCCGCAATAATGCCCGTTTTTTCCGGCTGCTGCAGGAAATGGCGGAGCGATAATGTTTCCCTCGGGAAGGCCGGCGACTGCTCCAGGTCCTGCGCGCTGCGCTGCAATTTGCGGGCAGCTACTTCGATGTGTTTATGAGCAACAATTTCTGCTAAAATATTCTTCATGATAAACTATCTGTACTACGACTGCAAAGCAATCAGTTTTTTGAACGCATTATGTGCATTGCCCGACTCCAGGGATTCTACCGCGGCGGCGAAGCAATCTTCATACGAATTATATGTTCCGAGGCTGTACAAACCCATTGCTGCGTTGGCAAAAACAACGGAATTCTGGGCCCAGGTACCTTCTCCTTTCAGGATCTTCATAAAGATCTTTGCGGCTTCTTCAGTAGAATTACCGCCGTAAATATCTTCCTGGTGAACTTTACGTTTGCCCAGTTGCTCCGGGGTCCAGTCCTGTTCACCTTTATTGGTGATCACTTTGGTATCTGCTGTGAGGGATATTTCATCATATCCATCGAGGCTGTGAACAATCACAAACTGCTTGTCCGTTTGCTGGAACAGGTAGTTGTATACCCTCGCCATTTCCAGGCTGTAAACGCCGATCAGCTGATGTTTGGCCAGCGCCGGGTTCACAAGGGGACCAAGCATGTTAAAGAACGTGCGGATACCCAGCTGGCGGCGGATGCCTGCTACATGTTTCAATGCCGGGTGGAACAGTGGTGCGTGCAGAAAACAAATACCTGAATCCTCCAGCTCTGTTCTCAGTTTGGCATCATCATTCTTGAATTTATACCCTACCAGCTCCATTACATTGGAAGCGCCACTTACAGAAGACACGCCATAGTTGCCGTGCTTAGCTACTTTTGCGCCTGCGCCGGCTACCACAAAGCACGACAAGGTAGAAATATTAAAAGTATTTTTTGCATCCCCGCCGGTACCAACAATGTCCAGTACATCGTAACCATTGAGATTAACCGGTACGCAGAGTTCCAGCAGGGCGTCGCGGAAGCCCAGCAACTCATCGATGGTGATGCTGCGCATCAGGTATACCGTCATGAAAGCCGCCAGTTCGCTTTCGTTGAACATGCCTTTGGAAATACTGATCAGGATATCTTTGGCAGCTTCGCGGCTGAAAGTTTTATGTTCAAAAAGGTAATTAAGAATCTTTTTCATTTTTGGAAGAATTTTACTGATTGGGTGTTCGATAATTTTAAAACGGGCGCCGGTGTTATTATTACAGGCTTAACCAGTTTCTTACAATCTTTTCTCCCTGCGGGGTAAGCACACTTTCCGGGTGAAACTGCACACCACTTACATCATATTTGTTATGCTGTACGGCCATAATAAAACCATCTTCGTCTTTGGCAGTGATCACCAGTTCCGCAGGCAGGGTAGACTCATCGATTACCCAGGAATGATAACGGCCGGCCAGTATTTGTCGTGGTAAGCCGTTAAACAGCCGCCCATCTTCCTTAATAATATTTACGTTGGTAGCTACGCCGTGGTATACTTCTTTCAGGTTGGTGAGAGAAGCGCCAAAAGCCTGTCCGATGGCTTGCTGCCCCAAACACACGCCAAAGATGGATTTGGTGGGCGCATATTCTTTGATCAGCGGCAGCAATAATCCAGCTTCTTCCGGAATACCGGGGCCGGGCGATAAAATAATTTTATCGTAGTTATTTACTTTCTCCAATGGAATTTCATCATTGCGTACCACGGTTACTTTACCGTTGATGATTTTTTCCACGAGATGAACGAGGTTGTATGTGAAGGAGTCGTAGTTATCGAAAACGAGGATGTTCATACTAAATTTTTTGTGCCAGCAGAATGGCTTGTTTTAACGCATTGAGTTTGTTGTTCACTTCCTCCAGTTCTGAAGAAGCTACTGATTTTGCTACCACACCGGCGCCGGCCTGGTAGTACAGGGTATTCATTTTACTGAGTATGGATCGGATCATGATGGCATGATTGAAGTTGCCGTTGAAACCAACAGCGCCGATACAACCGCCGTAGAAGCCACGTGCAGTGGGTTCATACTGATCAATGATTTCCATGGCGCGATATTTTGGTGCGCCGGACAGTGTGCCTGCCGGGAATGAAGAAGCCAGTAGCGTGAACGGATTCAGCTTTGGATCTACCTTTCCGGTTACTTCGCTTACCAGGTGAATTACGTGTGAATAGAAATGCACCTGCCTGTAAGAAGCTACTTCCACTTCTGTAGCGTTTCTGCTGAGATCATTGCGGGCCAGGTCTACCAGCATCACGTGTTCTGCGTTTTCCTTCGGATCTTCCAGCAGTTTATTGGCCAGCAGTTTATCCTGTTCATCATCCCCGGTGCGGCGGAAAGTACCTGCTATGGGATGAATAGTGGCTTTGCCATCTGTAATCACGATCTGTGCTTCCGGTGAGGAACCCATTAATTTATAATCGCCGTAATCGAAGAAGAAAAGATAAGGAGAGGGGTTGATGGAGCGGAGCGCGCGGTAAACATTGAATTCGTCGCCTTTGAAGGATTGCTGGAAAGCCCTGGAAAGTACTACCTGGAAAACGTCTCCGCGGAAGCAGTGTTGTTTGCCCTGTTCTACCATCTGCATATATTCCGCGTCCGTCATATTGCTTTTCTCTTCCCCGGTAGTGGCAAACGGATACCCGGGGGAATCTTTGTGCCGGATAAGCGACTCCAGTAGCTCAAACTCACTGTCGATGCCATCTATCTGGTTTTCACAAAGATAAAGTTCATCTTTAAAGTGATTGATCGCTATTACATATTGATAGTAGCGGTAACGCATCAACGGGATGGTATTACCGGCCTCTTGTTTCTTTTTATTAAATTCAATGGTTTCAAAGAACTGTACGGCATCAAAAGTGGTATAGCCGAAGAGGCTCTGCGCCATTGGTACCGGGTGTTTGCCGGTGAAAGAATAGTTGCCCAGAAACTGCTCCATTTCATCCAGTACCTGTTGTTTATTTTTCAGCTCTTTCTTTTCTACAGGCAGGTTGGGATACTTAAATTCGAAGTGCGACGTGGAAGTAACTTCAATACCTGCAATTGGCTTCACACAAATAAAGGAATAACTGTTATCACTGGCCCTGTAGTCAGTGCTTTCGAGGAGGATAGAACCCGGGAACTTATCGCGCAGCCGCAGATATATTCCCACTGGCGTGAAAATGTCTGCCAGCATCTGTTTGGATCTCGTTTTTACTTGGATGGTACGCATGATGTATTGGGTGAAGTATTTGTTTTTTTTTAAAAAAGGGAAGGGCTGAAAAAGCGGAAGGCCCGCTGTGTAACAGCGGGCCTTCCAAATATATTTCTAAACGAAACATGGCACTGTAACACAGATCAGGAATTGATTCCGTGCCACCACCAATGTTTGTTTGTAATGATATTTTGCATAGCGAGAACAAAAATGGAACATTTTTTTAGAAAATGCAAATTTTTTTTGTGGGGGGCGGTGCCTTCGGCACCTTTTGTCTTTTTGCAGGATTAGGCTGATTACATTGATTACGCTGATTTTCCCACCTTTTGTTGGAATTATTGTATGGAGATAAAAGCGAAATACGCTTATATCTTCTGCAATCAATTAATCTTACCCGCTCCTATCTCCCAAAATATATTAAAACAAAAGGTGGAAAAATCAGCGTAATCAATGTAATCAGCCTAATCCTGCAGAAAGACAAAAGGCGCCGAAGGCGCCGCCCTTCTACAACACCCCCTTCGTCGAGGGCAGCTGCATATTGGCCGGATTCCGTTTTACCGCCATTTTAATGGACTTCGCAAAGGTTTTAAAGATGGCTTCTATCTTGTGATGTTCATTTTCGCCTTCTGCCTTAATGTTCAGGTTCGCTTTGGCGCCGTCTGAAAAGGATTTGAAGAAATGATAGAACATCTCGGTAGGCATCTCCCCTATTTTTTCCCTCTTAAACTCCGCATCCCATACCAGCCAGTTACGGCCGCCAAAATCAATACCCACCTGGGCCAGGCAATCATCCATTGGCAGGCAGAAACCGTATCTTTCGATACCACGTTTATCGCCTAAGCCTTTGGCAATAGCTTCTCCTAAGGCAATGCCCGTATCTTCTATGGTGTGGTGCTCATCAATATGCAGGTCGCCTTTGGCGGTGATCTTCAGGTCTATAGCGCCATGGCGGGCAATCTGATCGAGCATATGATCAAAGAAACCCAGCCCTGTATGAATATCCGCTTTACCGGTTCCATCCAGGTTCAGTTCAATATTGATATCTGTTTCATTGGTTTTCCGTACATGCGTTACCGTTCTTAATCCCAGTTTCAGGAACTCATAGATCCGGTTCCAGTCGGTGGTTTCGAGGGCAATCACGGATTGCAGCGCAGCTGCGTTATCGCTGATTTCTGCACTTCCCAAACCAACGCCTTCATTGATCCAGATAGCTTTTGCGCCCAGGTTTTTTGCCAGCTCCACATCGGTGATACGATCGCCGATCACGAAAGAATTAGCCAGGTCGTAGCTGCCATCGAGATATTTGGAGAGCATGCCCGTGCGGGGTTTGCGGGTAGGCGCATTATCGGCGGGAAAAGAGCGGTCAATAAACACCTCATCAAATTTGATCCCTTCGTTCTCAAACGCTTTCATGATCATGTTCTGCGCAGGCCAGAAGGTATCCTCCGGGAAGGAAGCAGTACCTAGTCCATCCTGGTTGGTAACCATTGCCAGCTCATAGTCCAGCTCAGCGGCGATCCGCGCCATATTCACAAATACTTTGGGATAGAATTCTACTTTGTCCAGGCTATCGATCTGGTAAGTTGGCGGCACTTCCCTGATCAGGGTGCCATCACGGTCTATAAAGAGCACTCGTTTCATGCAGATGCAATTGTGGCTGTTTTCAGGTTAAAAGATTTCAATACTTCCAGCAGGCGCAGGTTTTCGGCCGGCGTGCCAATGGTGATACGCAGGCAGCCCATGCACAATTCTACTTTGGAACGGTCGCGTACTACAATTCCCTGTTCAATGAGATAATTGTAGATACCTTTTGCATCGGTGGTTTTTACCAGGATAAAGCTCGCATCACTGGGATAAATGTGCAGTACTTCCGGCAACTGAATCAGTGCGCCGGAAAGCAGGTCGCGTTCTATCACTATTTCGCGGATCCATTCATTTACCTGGCTTACGTTTTCCAATGCCTGGAGCGCCAGCTCATTGGTGGCCTGGCTGATATTATAGGGTGGTTTCACCTTGTTGAAGGTGTTCACAATATCTTCACTGGCAAAAGCCATCCCGATGCGGAGTCCGGCCAACCCCCATGCCTTCGACAGTGTTTGCATCACTACCAGGTTAGGATATTCGGTGAGTTCCTGTATAAAAGTTTTCTGACGGGAGAAATTGATATACGCTTCATCTATCACCACAATACCATCAAAATTATTCAACAGCAGTTCTATGTCCGAGCGGTTGATAGAATTACCGGTAGGGTTATTGGGAGAACAGATGAAGATGAGCTTTGTGTTGGCATCTATGGCCTGTTGCAGCGCAGGGATGTCCAGCTGAAAATCTTCTGTCAGCGTTACCTTGCGGATAATGGCATCGTTGATGTGCGCGCTTACTTCGTACATGCCATAGGTAGGCGGACAAAGGATCACGTTATCCACGCCCGGATTTACAAAAGAGCGGTAAAGCACGTCTATGGCTTCGTCGCTGCCGTGACCAATAAAAATATTTTGTGGCGGCACCCCTTTGATATCAGCAATTTTGTATTTGAGCTGCCATTGCATCGGATCGGGATAGCGGTTATAATTCACCGGCAACGGGGATCCGAAATTATTTTCATTCGCATCCAGGAAGATGGATGCTTCTCCTTTGAATTCATCTCTGGCAGTAGAATAAGGTACCAGTTTTTTTATGTTTTCCCTTACCAGGGTATCGAGATTAAACATATTGCATTAATTAATCTGTTATAAGTGAGCCGGTGTATTCCAGCTGTTTTAATCTTACGGTAACGGCGTTTTTATGCGCCTCAAGTCCCTCTGCTGCTGCCATGGCTTCTATGGTAGCGCCAATATTCTGCAGCCCGTCGGGAGATATCTGCTGAAAAGTAATCTTTTTTACGAAGCTGTCCAGCGACACGCCGCTGTAAGCCCTGGCATAGCCATTTGTAGGCAGGGTGTGATTGGTGCCGGAGGCATAATCACCTGCGCTTTCCGGAGTGTAATTTCCCATGAAAACAGAACCCGCGTCTGTTACTTTATCTGCCAGGTTTTCTGCGCCTTCACAGGCCAGGATGAGGTGTTCCGGCGCATAGGCATTCAGCATGTCAATGGCGGTATCCATATCTTTCACCAGGATCATCTTGCTGTTTTCCAACGCCGCTGTGGCAATGCCCTTACGGGGCAGTTCGTCCAGCTGGGCATTCAACGCATTGGTTACATTGGTGAGCACCTGCTCGCTCGTGGTAACCAATACCACCTGGCTATCGGGGCCATGTTCCGCCTGCGATAGTAAGTCGGCCGCCACAAAAGCCGGCACGCAGCTGTCATCTGCCAGCACAGCCACTTCAGAAGGGCCAGCCGGCATATCGATGGCCACGCCGCTTTTATTCACCAGCTGTTTTGCACAGGTAACATACTGGTTACCCGGACCGAAGATCTTATATACCTGCGGCACGCTTTCCGTACCATAAGCCATTGCACCAATGGCCTGTACGCCGCCGATGGTAAATACTTTGTCAATGCCTATCAGCTGGGCAGTATACAGGATCGCCGGATGCAGGGAAGGCGTGCAAAGCACTATCTCCTTACAACCTGCTATCATGGCTGGTATGCCGAGCATCAGGATGGTGGAAAACAGTGGTGCGGAGCCACCGGGGATATATAAGCCTACCTTTTGTATGGCGACTGATTTGCGCCAGCATTGTACGCCGGGCATGGTGGCTATCACCTGTACCTTTTCCTGCTGTGCGCGGTGAAAGGTAGTAATGTTTTTTGCTGCCTGCTGGATAGCCGCTTTCAGCGCCGGTTCCAGCGTAGCTTCTGCAGCTGCGAAAGCGGCGGATGGCACCTGTAAATTATCCAGCGTTACTTTATCAAATTCAGCTGCAAATTTTCTGATGGCGGCATCGCCGCCGGTGCGTACTTCCTGCAGGATATCATTCACTTTCTTTTCGAGCGTGGAAGTATCCATTACAGGTCTTTGCAGCAGCGTATTCCAGGAACTTTTATCGGGAAATCTGGTTGTTTGCATCGTTTACTCAGTTTATCAGATCACCATTTTTTCGATGGGTACTACCAGGATGCCTTGTGCACCCGCTTCTTTCAAACTTTCGATAATATCCCAGAAATCATTTTCATTCAGTACCGAATGAACGGAGCTCCAGCCGGCTTCAGCCAAAGGCAGTACTGTAGGGCTTTTCATGCCCGGCAGCAAACCAATAATTTCATTCAGTTTATCATTGGGTGCGTTAAGCAGGATGTACTTGTTATTTTTTGCTTTCCTTACTGCCTGGATACGGAATAAAAGTTTGTCCAGCAGCAGCTGTTGTTCCGGCTTCAGGTTATGGCAGGCTGCCAGCACTGCTTCCGATTTCAGCACCGTTTCCACTTCTTTCAAACCGTTCATGAACAGGGTAGATCCGCTGCTCACCAGGTCGCAGATAGCATCCGCCAAACCTATACCCGGCGCTATTTCCACGGAGCCGCTGATTTCATGGATCTCTGCGGTAATACCGTTTTGTTGCAGGAAATCTTCTACTATTACAGGATAGCTGGTAGCAATACGTTTATTTTGCAGGTCTTTCACGGAGGTATAATCCACCGATTTTTCCACCGCCATAGATAAACGGCATTTTCCAAAGCCCAGTTTCTGAACAATATTTACCTGCTTTTGTTTTTCCAGCACTACATTTTCTCCTACAATTCCTATGTCTGCCACACCATCTTCAATGTATTGCGGAATATCATCATCACGCAGGAAAAACACTTCCAGCGGGAAGTTGGTGGCCTCTGTTTTCAGCTTATTAACACCGTTGTTGATGTCGATGCCGCACTCCTTCAAAAGCTTGATGGAATCGTCGTGCAGGCGGCCGGATTTCTGGATTGCAATTTTCAGTTTCATCCCTGATAAAATAAAAAAAGGGGCTTACCTCTGCGGTAAGCCCCTGTTGATGATGTAATATGGTGATATACACAAATCATCCCCCTGCCTACCCTTGTGGTAAGATATGATGGTGGTGATGTGTATGTTTGTTTGTAATCATAATTTCAGGTGCAAAAATAGGAAGTAAAATGAAATAACAAAGGTTTTTTTTGGAATTAACGGGAAATTTAAATATAAGCGCTTATATATAATCACTGGTATAATAAACCTTTGCCAATATCTCTTTTCAGTATCCCAGCCTGCTTATTTCGCCAGCCTGCTTTGCAATTCGGGCACTACATTTTCAAACGTACGCAGCAGCCGGTCCCAGTTACGGAATGATTCGTCAGAACTTGCAGACACACCGGGAGGAGCTATTTCACTTACCAGCTTTGCCTTGTAGGTAAGCGGGTCTGTGTTCCCGGTTTTAATGATAAGACGGGTACGGACAGTAGCTGCTTTAAAAGATTTTACTACCCAGGCAGTGCACATGTATCCCGTCGCTTTATCGGTAACCGCAATCACATCAAAATAACCGGTAATGATGCGGTTGATCAGCTTCCAGGAATTTTCTTCATCATGACTGGTCCGTACGTCGATATCCTGGTTCGCAAGATTCGTTACCATTGAATTTTCGTACGCATCGTCTTTCTCCAGCTTAATATAATCTGTAGAAGGCAAGGTATGCTTTCCATCATTGATGTAGTTCCGCTCCTGTGTAATAAAACCTACCTTTTCCACACGGATGTTTACCTGCGCGTACACCGCTACCTTGATTTCTGTAGAAGTGTTATTGACCAGTTTTCCATCCACATAGATCCGTGCGTCGTTCTCCGTATTAATAACGATCTTTTTGGATTTAACTTTTGCAGCTGCATCGATGGGTGCAAAGAAGGTGAAGGCTGCCAGGCAGCAGAAAAGGAGTGCTTTCATTTGAATGCCCATAAGAAATAAGGATTATCTGAGGTTTACAATATTTTCACCGCGTAAAATTTCACGGCGCATAAAATTATGTGTGGGGCATACAGGGAGTGTAGAAAAAAAATCCGGATGTACTGAATAACAAGTGATTAACATTTAAACGGTCAATAAATGATAAATATTGAACTGGATACATTCCCTTCTGCCAAAAAAATTCTTACTGCGCCTGTTTTAGCAGCCGGTATTTACATCTTACTGATCCCCCGTCACTTACTTCCCATCCCCTCCTGCTGCGGATTTCCATCATTTGCAAACGATGTGTTAATGGATTTCATAAACTAATAATTTTAGCTTTATTTTGCTAATAATATTAGTATTTATAAAAACGATAGTTATATGCAAGTGATGAAATTGAGTGACCCGCACATTACCCTGCCATTCTTTAATACCAGTGTTCCTGCAGGGTTTCCTACTCCCGCCCTGGATTATGAAGAAGAGCAGATTGATCTCTCCCGTATCCTGCAGCCAAATCCCTCCACCTCCTTCATTATCAGGGTAAAGGGCGATAGCATGACTGATGCCAGCATTCCTGATGGTTGCATGGCGGTTGTAGACCGCTCTATCCGCCCCTCCACGGGAGATATTGTAGTGGCCGCACTCAATGGGGAATATACTGTAAAACGGCTCGTAAAAGCGGGTCGCAGCTGGGTATTACATCCCGAAAATCCTTTCTATAAACCTATTGTTATCACAGAAGACGCCGACTTCCAGGTATGGGGCGTGGTAACCGCCGTCATTGTAGATATGCGCAAATAGCGCACCGGGACAGATACAGAAATAAAAGTACCTTTATCCGATTATAATACCACGACAGATAATATGTGTTACGATATTGCCTTTACCTCCAGCATAGAGAGCATTTTCAAATACCTGCCGCGACTTAAACCCGGCGGCAAACTGGATATCGACTTCGACCCTACCTGGCACAAGATCGGGATGTCTTATCCGCAATGGCCCGTAGTTACCAACAACAACGGCTTCAAACTTGAAAAATACACCTGGGGTCCCGTACCTAAAATGCTGGACACCCTGGAAAAAGTAAAACGTCAGCGGCAACTTTTCCTCAACGCCCGCAGCGAAAAAGTACTTGAAAACGGCACCATGTGGAATGCCATCCGGCACCAGCGCTGCCTCGTTCCGGCCAGCGGCTTCTTTGAATACCGGCACATTCCCGGATGGAAAAATAAAGTGGCCTACTATATCAAACCCAAAGAACAGGAACTCTTTTTTATCGCCGGGTTATGGGCAATGTCTAACTCCTGGGATGTAGATAAACCCGCACGTATTCCCGCATTCACCCTGCTTACCCGTGCGGCTAACCCACTGATGGCACAGATCCATAACGGCGGCGACAACGCCGGCAGAATGCCCATGATGCTTACTCCCGGACTCGCAGAACAATGGCTGCAACCGGAACTAACCGATACGGATATACGATCAATTATACAGTATGAACTGCCTACAACACAACTGGAATGCTGGCCGGTAAATTCTGTCAGAAAAGCAAAGCCTGATGACGCAGCTGTAATAGCCCCTGCAGTATATGAGCATTTACCTGCCCTGCAGATGTAAACATCGCTTCCTGAACACCACAAAAAAAACGGACGCCCCTCTCACAAGGCGTCCGCTCACTATTGTTAGATTTCAATGCTTACTTAGTTACCACACCCGCCGGCACTTTACCATCGGTATTATCCAATGATAATCCAAGCAGTTGGGCTACCAGCGGTGCTACATCCGTTACATTCATTTCTTTCACGTGACCGCCTGCCACTATCCCTGCTCCGGAAGCCACGAAGCCGGTTTGTATCTCTTTAAAATCCGGGAAATAACCATGTGTGCCTCCTTTGGCTGCCATTACCAGTTCACCGGTGGAGCCACCGCCAATGGTAACGCCATCAGACGCGGAAATGGCCAAAGCAGCATGCGGATCAGCGCCCACTGCATCCAGCTGTGTGCGGCCAATGATCCGGAACATTTGCTGCTGTGCCGCCGGCAGTGCTTTCAGCAACGCCAGTACCTTCTGTTGTGTAGCCACATCCTTCGGATCTTTGAGATGCAGGAAGGCCGACCCGCCGGAAGAATGGAACTGCGCTTTCCAATCACCCGTTTTGATATTGTTCAGCAAACCATTTTGCGCCAGCAATACATTCGGGGAAAAGCTTTTGCTGATATTCACAAAACCATGATCACCGGTAACAATGACGGTAGTATTTTCGTATATGCCTGCACGTTTGAGCGCTTCAATAATAGTACCCAATGCCCTATCTGCCCCGGCTACCGCCTTTCTTACCAGCAGGCCATCCCGGCCCTGTTCATGCTCATAATGATCTGTGCAGGCTAAATGCAATGTAGTAAAAGCAGGCTTATAAGTAGTGATCAGGTAGGCCGACATACGCGCCACATTTTCATCCAGGATCATTTCTTCATCCTCCATCGTGAAATCCTTTTCACCAAGTTTACCCGTGGCATGTTCCTGTACTTCCTGCCACAGCGACACCGGGTTGGTGACGGTAGCCATCAGGTCCCGCCTGTCTTTTTTCCCAACAGGCCATACATCCGGTATATTGTAATCGATCGGTGCGCCCACAGATACCGGCCAGATTACATTAGCCGATTTCTTCCCGGCTTTATGCACCGCATCAAACAGCGTAGGCGTTCTGATGCTGTCGTAATAAAAGTACCAGATCCCGCTGGCTCCATTGGGCTCAAAAGGCGTGTTATAATAAATGCCATGCCGTGCCGGCGTTACACCGGTGATCAGCGACGTGTGATTGGGATAGGTAACGGTAGGGAATACACTGTTTACCCCGTCTGCATAAGCGCCGCTGTCTTTCATGGCCCGCAGGTTTACCATACCCCAGGAAGCGTCTGTATAAAACTCAGGCCGGAAGCCATCAATGGTAATCAGCACCACATGCGAGGCGCGCTGCGCATAGGAAGTGAATCCTATCATCAGCAACAATGCTATACCGGTAATCTTCTTCATACAATATATATTTTACTTTATTTCCACTCAGGATGCTGTTTCAACGCCAGGTTCAAAACCAGCCATACCAGCCAATATAAGGCTTCAAAGGTAAAGGGCCAAGTCCGCAGCGTACCAGAATGTAAAAACGGAAGCCCTCCAGGATCAGCTCAACGCCTCTTTCGCGGCGTATCTCCGGCAATACAGTGTCTGTTACGCTTTCGTTAACATTCGGAAAACGAGACAAGAACCGCATCTCTGTAAGGTATACTACTCGTAGCAGTGAGTATATACAGCGGACTATAATTCCGCAATACGTAGGAAAAAGACCCTAACAAAAAAATGGCTGAACTCCCCGGAACCAGCACCTTAGTTCCCCTACAATAAGCCATAGTAAAGGAAAATAGGCCCTCTATACATTTTTCCTGTGCATTGGTATAATGATTGCCGGATAGTGCATGAACCTTTTCCGGATGAACTCATCCGGAATATTTATCTACCTTAACCATACTACTATGGCACACTTAGAAGTTCAACCCAGGAAAAGAAATCCGGCGTGGCTATGGCTGATCATAGGTCTTATCATCATCGCTGCTATCCTGTTTTTTCTGATGCGCAGCAGTAATAACCGTCAACAGGACGTAATTACCACCACTGATACTGTTAGTACTACCGGCAATGCTGCACCCGCAGCAGATACCCCCGGCGCACAACCGTAAAGGTTTTCACCTATTCTTTATCTAAAAAATATTACCATGTCTATCACTGAAACCAATCGTCTTGAAGAATTAAGCGGCAGCAGATTTGAAATTGTAGACGGACAGCCCGATATCAGGAACTGGGGGGTGGAAGATCTGCAAGGCAATAAATTCGGAAAAGTAGATGACCTGCTGTTCAATCCCGCTTCACGCAGGGTACGCTATCTCGTCATCAACCTCAAGGGTAACCGGATAGGACTCACCGACCGGAAAGTACTCTTTCCTATCGGCGTAGCCATTCTGCATGAAAAAGATGATACCGTATTGCTGCCGGAAATAACTCCTTTACAGATCAGCATCCTTCCTTTTTATGAAAAAGGGGTGATCGTTACCCCCGAAACGGAACGGGATATCCGGAATGTATTTGTGGCGCCGGATTCGTATACCGCCGATAACGACTTTTACAACCACGACCAGTTTGACCAGGATAGATTTTATGGAACACGGGCGCCCAGGGATAACCGCGTATAGTACTTGCCTAAATAATCGTCCGTTGATGTTAGCCTGCAAAAGAGAAAGCCTCCGGTCGGAGGCTTTCTCTTTTGCAGGCTAACACTAAATATGTTTTATTTGTGCAACAAATTGCTCCGGATGAAATATGCTTTGCTGTGTGGCCTCGTGTTACTCTCTTTTATTGCCAACGGCCAGAACCTTGTGAACTACCGCGATACGGCGAACCACTTCTCCGTAGGAATTCCCAACGGATGGCAGGTAATAAAAAACAAACAGATCCCTTCCCTGAAATTTATGGCGCAGCGGGCCGACAGCGCCCTGGTAGCGCCGGAAAATTTCACAGTCAATGTAGTGGATGAACCCCGTTCCAATGTGGATGCCGTTGCAAAAAAACTCCTGTACTATATCGGTCGCAATCCTTATTTCAAACTACTGGATTCCGGTAGCATTGTCAGCGCCGGCAAACGGATGATCTGGCTGGATGAAATCCACCTGGAGGGAAGCAGAACCGATACCATATTCGCCAGCATCTTCATTGCGTATTCAAACAACAAAACCTACCTGTTGACCGCCACCACTCTTTTGCCGTTTTCAGCCGGTTTTAAGCCTCTATTTCATAAAATCGGCAATTCCTTCAAAACAGGCAAAGCAGCGGGAAAAGAGCGCCTTAAAATTGTGCTGCCGGTTAATGTAAAATGGACAACGATCACCGATACAGAAGTGGACAATCTCGCTACCCGCCAGTTCCTGCCGGCCAATGAAACCGCGCAGCAATGGACCCTGCTGATCAACAATATGACCATGGAAAATGCACGGGTCAATAATATTGATCTCGCTGTAAAAAGCTTCTCGGAAGCCGCTGTGAGTAAAGCATCACAGGCAAAGGTGACATTGCTTGGAAAAGAAAATATTCCCCAGCGGCGCTGGGCACTGTTTAAAGTGGAAACACCCGGCGCCGGAAATCCGGAATCGCAGCTGTATTATGTGATACAGGGCCCCAGGTCCTTTCATGCCGTTTTCATTGCCCAAAAAACAGAAACTTTGCCGGCCGCCTTCGTGAGCAAATGGAGCGCCGTTTTCAGAAAAAGTAAAGTGGTGAATGAATAACCCATTAACTGTGTATTTATTTACGCAGTCATCCGCAACAGCAGCCTGTAAATCAAGCTGTTTTTAGTGGTGCGATGTTTGGACTTTCCCTGGAAAACTTGCTTTATGACCACACAACCTAAAACACCCGGACCACTGCTCAACGACGATCTTCAACCAGACGATGTTTTTAGTCAAAAACAACAACCGGTGCCACAGAGAGGCAACCAGGATGAACAATCGAGGAGGGGCGACGACAACGCTGATGAATTACTCGATGAAGAAGATGACGACGTGGAAATAGATGAGCTCCTGGAGGAAGAAGATATTACGGATGAGGATGTATCAGAAAACAGCCTGGAAGAAGATGATTCACCAAAAAGGCCGCTGGAATAATAAAAAATACGAACGGATATGGGTACTACGCCCCGCATCCGTTCGTTATAATGTTTACTTGTAAATCGAAATTTCTATTTTGCCATCTTTGGTAACGGCGCCCCGGTACATGCCTTCCGTGTTAAAAGACATGGTCATATTTCCTTTTTTATCCAGGGCAATCAAACCACCATCGCCACCCATATCCCCTACTTTTTTGATCACCGTATTGCCCGCCTGCTGCACAGAAAGTCCTTTATACGCCATGAGGGCCGACAAATCATAAGCCACCACATTACGGATGTAAAACTCGCCCCAACCGGTACAGGATATGGCAGCAGTTTCATTGTTCGCATACGTACCCGCGCCAATGATAGGCGAATCACCAATGCGGCCATATTTTTTGTTGGTCATACCGCCGGTAGAAGTTGCTGCCGCCAGGTTGCCCTGCCGGTCCAACGCTACTGCCCCAACCGTTCCAAATTTATAATCCCGGTTTTTTATACCCAGCTTCCCCTGGTTCGTATAGGCGTTCGATTTAGCCGCAGCAATAGAATCCTCCTTGATGGCACTCTGCAGGTCCCTCCAACGCGATTCCGTTCTGAAATACGAGGGGTCCACTATTTCCAGCCCCGCTTCCTTTGCAAACTTTTCTGCACCCGGCCCTACCATCATCACATGCTCCGATTTTTCCATCACCGCCCTTGCAGCGCTCACCGGGTTGCGCACGGTGGTAACACCGGCTACCGCACCTGCTGCCCTGGTTTTACCATTCATAATGGCGGCATCCAGCTCGTTGCGCCCTTCGTGGGTAAACACAGCACCTTTGCCCGCATTAAAAAGTGAATCGTCTTCCAACACTCTTACAGTGGCTTCCACCGCATCGAGGCTGCTTCCGCCCGACTGCAGGATCTTATAGCCCGTTTCCAGTGCTTTTTGTAAAGATGCCTTGTACGCGGCTTCCTTTTCAGGGGTCATATTCTTTTTAAGAATAGTACCCGCACCACCATGGATCACCAGTACATAAGATGATGCCTTCTGTTGCGCCTTTACAGGCAAAACAAAAAGTACCATCAGAAAAAATAAAATACCAAACCTGCCTTTCATATCAAATTTTATTACGGAAATAATCAGATTGCTTTTTTCTTCAGCTGTCCATTTTCTACCCACCACCAGTACCAGGCGCCGCCACTGGCTGTTGTGGCATCAAAATCAGCTACCCGGAAACTGCCGTTGCCGGAAGCGCTGGCAGGGATTTCATATACCTTCAATGCCTGCCCGCCGTGGTTCCATTGCAGCGGCTGCCCCGGGTCGCAAAGTTCCGGTTTTTTAAGACTGTCAGACATGATAAAATAAGCCTTGCTCACGCCAAAAACTTTGGCCACTCCTGCTTCATCAATACACACCGCCGTTTTTTCATCGGGCGCAATACCTTTTGGAAAAATGCCCTGGTCTTTAATGATCCGGCTCATAAAAGTAACATGCCTGCCTTCGCGGCCACGCTTCAGGTAATGCTGGTCACTGATCACGTCACGAAGATAAGGCGCATGCAGGAAATCGTTGTTATACACTTTTACCAGCGAATCATATGGATTGGCCAGCACCGAATCAGACACCGCACTGCCTCCTTCGCCGCTGTAATAAAATCCGGTCAGGATAGCACAGCCCGCGCTGGTGCCGCCCACCGGCACTTTCTTTTCCTGCAGTAAATAATTGATCGCATCATTTACTTTGGTACCTCTCCATTGCAGCATGTAGCGCGACTGATCACCACCGGCAATAAACAACATCTCTGCATTACGGATAATATTGGCCACGGTATCATTATTGGCCAGTTCCCTGTTGGTGATATTCAGCGTTTCTACTGAATTCACTTTCCCCAGGGAGTCGATATCATGGTTATAGCCGCCGTTGCCGGAGGCGGTAAGCACTACTACATCACCGCCACCGCTGCGTTCAATCATCCATTGGAAAGCGCCGTCCACATTCCCACCGCCGCCAATCAACGCTACCCCTCCTTTTACCGGCGTGGTTACATCTGCCGTATCGCCAATAATCCCGATGGAAGCCGGCCGGCCGGCAATAGTCAGTGGTTTGGGCATACGCATATAACAGGCACTTAAACATATAGCCGTTATCGTTAGTACAGTTATTATTCTTTTCATCAGTAGCCGGGATTTTGTTTCATGTTTTTGTTAGCTTTGGTTTCTGCATCAGGAATAGGAAATACATATCCCTTCTGACCGGGTTTCAGCAACACAGCACCCAGTGCATTAATCGCATCTTCCGGGTTGCGGGTTACAGACAGTCCCCTTCTTCTCAGGTCGAAGAGACGATGCCCTTCAAAGGCCAGCTCTTTGAATCGTTCGGTATAAAGAGCGGTGATCAATGCATCTTTATTGCTGAAAGACTGCGGCGTGTAACCATTGATACGCGCAGCGCGCAGGTCGTTCAGATCGGCAGCGCCATCCGCCACCCGGTTATTTTCTGCCAGTGCTTCTGCACGGATCAGGTACATTTCTCCTGTTCTGAAAAGTTTGATATCCGCCAGTCCCATGCTGCCGGAAGATCCAAAATATTTATTCACCAGGTATTCAGAGTTGCCATCGCCACGGGTATCGTCAAACTGTATGTAGGCAGGATAACGCACATCGTTATTTTTATCGAACAGGTTAATCAGTTCAAAAGACGGCACATATAACGCTACATCCCTATCGAAATAAGCACTGCCGATCAACTCATCATCACTACCTGCTACCTGTTTCAGTTTCCAGATAACTTCAGATTGCTTAGTGTCTTTCCAGATACCGGGAAAATCACTGGCGGAAGCCAGCGGCAGCGCATCAATGGCTTCCGTAGCATAGGTGATGGCATCGGTCCATTTTTTGGCGTATAAAGCTACTCTTGCCTGGATAGCAGAAATGGCAGGAAGCGTAATCCTCGTGTTATCATCTGCCTCAGCAGGGATCAGTGTTTTAGCCAGCTGTAAATCTCTTTCTATACCAGCCACTACTTCACCAAAAGTATTCCGGGCAGGAAAACTGTTAACGGAAGTATCCATATAAGGTACTCCCATCGCAGCCGGCTCATATGCCTCTGCATAACTCTGTAATAGCTGGAAATGACAATAAGCGCGTATCGCCAGCGCCTCTCCGCGGTACTGATCTTTCAAACCTATCTCATCACCTTTGGCAGTAACATTACCCATAGCCCCCAATACGCGGTTAGCGCGGTCAATGGCAATATAATATTCTCCGAAGGAAGCAGTAATAGTTGTATTGCTGGGATCTATCTGCCAGCGGTAAGTGGCTACACCGCCGCCAGTACCATTCTCACTGGGCAATGTACATTCATCGGTAACCAATGATACGCCGTAGATGGTGTTGTAAGTAAGACCTGCGTAAGCCCCAAGCAGGCCGCCATTCAGGTCACTGACAGTCCGGAAGGTTCTTCCCGGATCTATAATACTGTCGGTAGGAGAAAGGTCCAGTTGCTTATTACAGGCAAGTGTACACAACGACAACAGGAGCGTAAAAGTATATTTGATATAACGGATCGTCATGAGCTTAGTGATTTAAAAATTAACGTTCAGGCCAAAAGTGTAGGTTCGTGCGCTGGGGTAGTCAAACCTGCCGTCACCATAATTATTCTCCGGATCAAAACTTTTCCAGCTGGTCCAGGTGTACAGGTTCTGAGCCTGCGCAAATACCTGGATGCCCTGCACAAATTTCAGGTGGGTCATAATTTCTTTCGGGAAATTATAGCCAATATTTACATTCCTTAAACGGAGGTAAGAGGCATCCTGGATATCTTTGGAAGAAAATCCCCTGCTGGCATCAAACTTAGGCAGGATGGCATTATCACCTGGTTTCTTCCAACGGTCATACAGCATACGAACAGATTGATTACTGCTGGCAAAACTTGGATTCTCGTTGTAATAATCTTCGTTGAGATACCGCATGGTTTTATCTGCAAACGTAAACAGCGCATTCAGGTAAAAACCTTTCCAGCTAACGGCCGTATTAAATCCACCGGTGAAAGGAGGAATATAAGTGCCAAATTCTGCTACGCTCAAAGCTGTTTCATTATAATCGCTTGTTTTATTACCTGACCTGTCATAGTATAAAGGATCGCCTGTTTGCGGATCCACACCAGCCCATTTAGGCGCATAATGGGACCCGTAAGGCAAGCCTACTCTTACAATCTGCGTAGTACCCTGCGTAAATTCACCTGACACGCCCAGATCCGTGATCACATTTTTATTATAGGCAAAGTTCACACCTACCGACCAGGTGAGATCTTTTCTCTTCACAATATCTCCCTGGAGATCCATTTCTATTCCCCTGTTGCGCATAGCGCCGGAATTGAGGAACATGGTGGAAAATCCTGACGTAATAGATAACGGCTGCTCTATAAAGAGGTTATTGGTTACTTTATTATATACATCTGTTACCAGGCGGATGCGGTTATTCATTACACCCAGGTCAAAGCCGATGTTAAATTCTTTGGCGTACTCCCAGTCGTAGTTCGGATTACCCGGCTGGTTAGGCACAATCGCCGGGTTACCGCCATACTGGTCGGTTCCATAAGTCCGGAAATAAGCAAAGGGGCCGAGATTGGAAAATGGATTGGCGGAAGTACCATAGCTGGCCCGGAAGCGCAGGTTATCTACAAAGCTCACATCTTTCAGGAAATTCTCTTTCTTTACTTCCCATCCAACACCCAGGGAATAGAACCCATGCCAGCGGTTGTCCGGTGGTACGGTAGAAGCGCCATCATACCGGTAACTCGCATTCAGGGTATACTTTTCATTGAAAGTATACCGGCCTACGCCAATGTAAGAAGCCAGCGCACTTTTAGTGCGGCCTCCGCCCAACAAGGCGCTGTAGGGCGAACCGGGTGTAATGGCCGCAGGAGTGGCAGGTAACCTGTCGTCCAGGTCATAACCTGTATAATCAAATGCGCGGTAATTATTCCTGGTAAACTCAAAATAACCGGATACCTCAAAATCATGTTTGCCGGTAACTTTTGAATACGTTAACCCGGAAGTGCTCACCAGCGTAACATTCCTGGTAACGCCTTCTCCAAAACTACCTCTTCCGCCGTTATCCACTTTATAGCCGGAATAAGAATCCGGGTTCACATAACGCTCGGTGGTAGTTTCCCTGAAGTCGATGCCTAGCCTGGTTTTCGCCACCAATCCTTTCGCCAGGATGTAATTCAGTGAAGTACCAATAATGCTTTTCAGCTGGTTATCTTTACTGCTGGTATTTAATAATGCTTCGAGTGCATTGCTGCCTTCCCGCAGATCATATACCGGGTAAACATCATCGTTATAATTGGTGACCAGTGTACCATCCGGTGCATAAGGATATTCATAAGGCAGGGCGTAGTATACCGCTGCCAACGGGTTGCTGCCGCTGCTGGAGGCTTCTCTTTCTATAAAGGAAGACTCAGAATAGGCCAGTCCCACGTTGATATTGGCGGTTAATTTACCTGCATTAAAATCCAGGTTATTTTTAAAGCTGTAGCGTTTTAATTCAGAGCGTTTGGCAATACCCTGCTGATCGTAATAATTCACAGAGCTATAAAACCGGACATTTTCACTGCCGCCACTTACACTCAGCTGCTGTTCCTGGAATTTACCTGTTTGCAGGAAAATCTTTCTCCAGTCGGTATTAACACCTCTTAAGCTATCAAGGATATGATCTGCTTCCTGTTTTTCCTGTGGTGTTTTATTGAGGTAGTCAGGATTTTTATTGGAGAACTCCCAACCCGGTCCCAGGTTAGCGCCGGTTTCCAGGCCGATCTCTTCTTCAAACTGCAGGTGTTGCACGGAGTTCATCATCTGGAATTTGGGGGTGGTCATATTGGAAAAACCATACTGCGATTTATACGACACGGCTATTCTTCCGGCCTGTCCTTTTTTGGTAGTGATCACAATTACGCCATTGGAACCGCGTGATCCGTATAATGCTTTAGCAGAAGCGTCTTTCAATACGGTAACAGAAGCGATGTCTGAAGGGTTGATACCCTGAAACTGGCCTGCCTCAATGGGGATGCCATCCATTACATATAAAACGGAGGAGCTGCCATTGATGGTACCAACGCCCCGCACAGTAATCGTTGCAGCGGTACCTGGTTGGCCGGAGCCGGCAGATACCACCATTCCCGGAACCCGTCCCTGTAATATCTGGTCGAAGGTAGCCATCGGCACCTGTGTAATCTTATCTGCGCCTACCACGCCGGCAGCTGCGGTAGATTTATCCCTGGTATAATTCGTATACCCGGTAACCGTTACAGCATTCAGCGTTTTGATGTCTTCTGTTAGCACCACATTGATTTCTCGTCTGTTGCCAATAGTTACCTGCTGGCTGAGATACCCTACCAGTGAGAACTGGAGCGTGGTGGCATTATCCGGGGCGATGAGCGTATAAGCGCCATCTTCATTGGTAAGCGTACCGGCAGTGGTGCCGGAGGCACGGACGGTAACTCCCGGTAAAGGCAGGTTATCTATCCCCCTCACCGTTCCCCTGATCGTAATATCTACGGCAGATGTACTTTCTGCGCCTGCATATACTACCACCAGCCCGTCTTCTTTCAGCGTGTATGCCAGGTTGGTACCGGCAAACGCCTGTGAAAGCACGGCGTCCAGCGTGGCTTCTTTTGCTGCGACTGTCACCTTTTTGTTTTCAGGCAGTGTTTTATCATGGAACACAAAGCGGTAGGCCGTTTGATGCTCCAGTGCTTTCAGCAATTGTTTGATACTTGTTTCTTTTACCTGCAGGGTAATGGTTTCCTGCGCGAAACAAATAGCCTGCACCTGAAGGCAGGTCAAAAAAAGAAGAACAGTTAATTTCATAGTAAGCAGCAATTTGCCGGTGGGAACAGGTTTCCCCTTCCATTCCAGGAATACAAGTTTTAACATACCTTTGATGTTGGTTTAGTTAATGATCATTCAGGACATTTTCTAGCCTAATTCCGGGGGAAGTGTTCCAGCACTTCCCCTTTCTTTATTTGGTTGATGTATAATTATTTATTTACTGATGATAATCTGACCGTTTACCATTTTAAAACTGAATGGATAAGATAACTGCAGGGCATCCAGTGCTTTCAGGATCGTTTCACTTTCAAAGGTGCCGGAATACCGGTAATGCTTTACTTCTTCATCCGCAAAGGTGACCCGGATGCCATACCATTTTTCCAGCTTGCCCGCTATCACTTCCAGCGGCTCATTTTCAATTTCCAGCCGGTTTCTCACCCAGGCTATTTCCCTGGCTTTATGATTTACCGGATCTGCATCCAGCGGCATTACTTTAAAAGGATTGACCGGCGCCGGCAGCCCGGTAACATTCATCGTTAGCTTCTGGTTTGGTTGTAGTATGATCTTTTCTTCGGGCTTATTGGCCAGCGTAACCTCCACCTTGCCTTTAAACAAAGCGGTTTCCGACTGATGGCTGCCGGCATAGGCACTTACGTTAAAAACGGTGCCCAGTACTTTAATATCAAAAGCGGCAGTATGTACAATGAAAGGATACTGCGCATGTTGCGTTACATCAAAAAAAGCCTCGCCTGTAAGGGTCAACTTCCTGTTGACCTCATTAAATCCCGCCGCCAGTTCCACGGTACTGTTCTTCCGTAAAATAATGGAAGAGCCATCCGGCAGCACCACGGTTTTGCGGGGATCATTGCCGGCATTGATAACAACCATGCTTGTTTTGGGGGAGCTGATATCAGTAACGGTGTTGTTACGGCTGAACAGGTAAATGGCGCCGGCCAGTAGCAGGATCCCCCCCAATGCTGCGGCATATTTAAATAATGAACCGGTTTTCCTGGCAGGAGCAGGGGTATTTTGTCGGGAAGGCTCTTCCAGGGCCGAATGGAGCAGATCATACTGTGAAATACCATCTTTCAGGTGTTTCAGCTGCTCCAGGCGGTTACCCTGCCGGGCCGACAATACCTCAATCATATACCGGGCTTCCAGTACAGCAGCCTTCTTTTCAGGATGGCGGGTTATCCAGCTCTCCCAAAATAAAATATCGCTGTCATTCTCTTCCAGGCAATAGCGCTGAAAAGATTCATCACATGCAAAGTCGGCGGCTTCGAAATCCTGGAAATTCATGTAGATAATGCCTTTAACTATACAGACGGCAAAATCAATCGTTTTTCCTAAAGGTTTTATAAATTTTTTTTCGGGAGATGGGGAAGCCGGGCTTATTTCAGCATTTTCCTTAATGCTTTGATGGCATCATAAATGGTATTGTAAGCCGTTTTCACCGTTTGCGAAGTTTGTGCAGCAATCTGTTCGTACGACAATCCTTCAAAAAACTTAAGCCGTATCAGCTCTATCTGTCGCGGAGTGAGCGCTTTCAGCGCCTGTTGCAGCCGCTGCTTTAATTCTTCGTCCTGTTGTACCTGGATAATAATTTCTTCATAAGATAATTCGCGCTCCGCTTCCTTATCGGTCATCCGGTGAATAGCTGCATGGATCTTCGACTGGTACGCCAACTGATCCAGTAGCTGTCTTTTCAGGGCGGTAAATAAATAGGCCGGCACGTTGGTTACCGGGCGCAGACTTTGATGCCGGGTCCACAGCTGCAAAAATAGTTGCGTGATACAGTCCTTTACCAGTTCGTCGCTGCCGCAAATTTTCAATCCAAACCTCAGCAGATGAGAATAGGTATTATTATACAGTGCAAACAACGCCTGCTTATCGCCGTTTCTCAGGCGCTCCCAATGAATATTATTGTCTTCTTCATAAGACATAAAATGCAGGTCGTTATAATGTTGATGGAGCAGTTTCCTTCATCAATTCCCTGATGGCTGCTTCCAGTTGCTGATCTCTTCCCTTAATTATTTCTTCAGGCGCATTCCTTACACGTATATCCGGTTCCGTTTGATGATTTTCCAGGTAATAGCCCTCCCGGCTTTTCACACCCAGTGAAGGCACGCTCCAATGGAGGTTGCCATCGGGCAATGTTTCCCCGGTCATGAAGGTACAGCTGCCAGGCACCGGCATCCCTATCAGTTTACCCATATGGAGATACTGATAATCGAACACAAAACAGCTGCCATCGCTATAGTTGGCTTCGTTGGCAATCACCACCGACGGCTTTGTCCAGCGGAAGCCAGGTTCCATGCTTTCCACCTGCGTGTCTGTTGTATTTGTCCTGACCTCCGTTCCACTCAGCATCATGCCCAGGTCTGAAGCCAGATCACCTCCCCGGTTAAAACGGGTATCCACCACAATGCCTTTACAACCGGCGTACCTGCCCATTATTTCGCTGTAAGCATTGCGGTAGGCGGCGTCGTTCATCCGGTATAAATGTACATATCCCAACTGCCCGTTGCTGAGGCGCGTTACTTCGTCACGGTTACGTTTTACCCATCTTTTATACAGGAGGTCGTTTTCTGCTTCCGGCGTAACCGGCGTCACCACTATATCCCGTCGCTGGCCACCATCATCAATACTCAGCCGGGTATTTTTACCCGCCCGGCGATTAAGGTATTGGGAAAGATCTTTATCTGCCATAATCTCCTCACCATCTACGGCCGTAATAAACATGCCCGGCTTCAGATTAAATGCTTCCTGATCCAGCGGACCACCAGGAAGTATTTCACTTATTTTCACACCGGCGCCACGGTAAGATACATCGTAACAAATACCCAGGGAAGCTGTTTCTTCCTTTTCTTCCACCACATGGCTGCCCGTTGCGCCACTGTGACTTACATTCAGCTCACCCAGCATTTCACTCACCATTTCTGCCAGTTCAAAGTTGTTGGCAATATGCGGCAGGAACTTTTCATAATTCCGGCCATACGCTTCCCAGTCGGCGCCATGATAACCAGCGGTATAAAACGCTTCCTTTGTTCTTCGCCAGATATGGTAAAACATCGCCTTCCTCTCTGCAGCCAGGTCTGTTTTCATGGAACCGTTAATGGTAATGCTATGCTGCTTTTGCCCTGTGGTATCCAATTGCAGGATGCGGGCGTCTGCCAACAGGAAAAGTTGTTGTTGCGCAGCGTCCCATTGCAGTGAGCAATCTTCTGCCTTCACCGACAAAGGCATCGTGGACGTTTTGGTGGGAATATCTGTTATCCACAACTGGTAAGCCGCACCGGCTTTTACCAGGTAATATAATTTGTTGCCGCTTTTACTGAGTAATACATCTCCCAGCATACCGGCCGATGGCGTTAGTTTTATAATCTGTTCTGCGTCTTTAAAACTGCCGCCGGAAAACGGTAACGCATATACGTCCTGTTGCCGGCTGCTGCTCGTGGAAAAACCCCGCAGCCCGTTCCGGTCGCTTTTCCAGATCATCATCTTTCCGTCCGTTGCCCATTGTGGCGCTTCATCGGAAAAACCGCTTTGCGTAATATTTTGTACGCTACCACTACCATCGGCTGCCACCAGGCCAACTTCCTGGTTGCCCGCGCCCGGCTGGTTATATTGAAGCAGGAGATACCGGGCATCAGGACTCCAGCGGAAATACTGATCATGATCCCTGCGACTGAACAACGACGCAATACGGCGACTCTTTCCCGAAGCGATGTTATATATTTTTAACGTTACTCTGTTTTCGATATAAGCTACTTCTTTTCCATCGGGAGAATACAAGGGCTGGTAGTTTTCTTCGCCGTTGGCCAGCAACACGGTTTCCTTTCCATGCAGCAGATCCATCTCGCAAAGCTGCCAGCCATGGCTGCTTTCACTGGCATACAACAGTTTGGTGCCATCCGGTGAAAAGCTCAGGTCCGCTTCCTCCCCGGGAGTATGCGTCCATTGCCGGATAACGCCATGTTCCATGCCGGCGGAAAATACATCTCCCCGGAAAATAAACGCGATGTCCTTACCGGACGGTGAAACCACCCCGTATTTAATATGATCCGCTACCGGCACTACGGTTGTATTTTCCGTAACCCGGCTGGTAAGATGTATGTTTACTTTTTTGGGCGCGGCCCCCGGCGCCTGTAAATAAATATCTCCGTTAAAACCGAAGCACAGTGCGCCATTGCGGGATGCGCTCAAAAAACGGATGGGGAATTGCTTAAATGTTGTCAGTTGTTCTGATGCGCCCGGACGACCGGGCCACAAACGGTGCACATTAAAACTGCCACTTTCTTCACTCAAATAACAAATGGATTTCCCTTTGTCGGTAAACACCGGTGACCTGTCTTCCGCGCTAAAGTCTGTCAATTGTTTATACGTATCGTTTTGCGTGTCATACAACCATATATCCCTCGCCGCAGCAGATACCTGGTGCTTCCGCCAGGGATTCTCCCGGTTCTTCTTATCGTGATAAACAATGAATGGACCGTTGAGCTTTGCATCTTCCGCAGGAACGCCCAGTAGCTGGGTTATCCGTCCACCGTTTACGGATACACGATATAGCTCAGGCTGCGCGTCTGAAGGAAACTGCCGGCTGTTTACTGCATCCATTCTCACCCCACCAAAAATCACCTGCTGATCATCTTCACTAAAATCATAGGGATACTCCTCTGCCGAATGAAAGGTGAGTTGCTTTTCAGTTCCTCCTTTTGCGGGTACCAGGAAAATATCGGCATTACCATAACGGTCAGATGCAAAAGCAATACTGCTGCTGTTATGGCTCCATACAGGCATCCACTCTTCCGCGGGGTTAGCTGTTAACTGTACAGCAGTGCCGCCCCTGGCAGCAACGGTGTATAAATCGCCTTTATAAGTAAATACAATTGTTTTTCCATCAGGAGAAAGAGAAGGATAGCGCAACCAGCAGGGAGAACTTTGGGCAAAAATATATTCCCCCCAAAACAAGATGAGTAAAATAATGATCAGTCTTTTCATTCGCAGTGCATGAATGCAGTTTGTAACAGCCCGGATAAAGATACAAATATATAATTCATATTTTCCGGGCACCCTACATCCTGCTAAATGCCCAGCATCACCCGTTCTTCTTCCGCTTCGGCTTCTGCCTGCGACACATGTGGCGCATCTGTTATTTCCGTGAGCAGCAGGGTATACCCCAGCAGCAACACGATCAGCAATACCTGGTACCGCAATACAATAGGCGCGGCAAAAACGCTGAATGCAAAATTCAGCCCGATGAAAGCCCAGCACAACAACAGCGCAATATTAAATTTACGGCTGGTTTTCCGGATACCTTTTTTAATAAGATAGCGGATCGTTTCTTCTATAAACAACAAATGACAAATCACGATCAAAGAAGGGAACAGCGACATCAGCGTACTTTGCCAGTTATTGTATTTACCTTCCGGTTTAGGCTTATCCCCCTCTTTAAAAAAAGTGGCTACCTCTTTATTCACCAGGTTAATAACAGGCCGGTTATATCCGCCCAGCACTTCCAGTTCCGGCAACAAATAAAGCTTTGCATTGCCCAGCAAATAATAGCGGGCAAAATCCCAGGGATACTTCCGGATCATGTAATTCCCATAATCACTGCACAAAGGCGCCACGCCACACCAGCCGGCATATACATCCTTACCGGTATGCTCCAGCCCATAATCTCTCAGCAATCCCTTCTGCGGCCCGTTCATATCCCACATAAAATACGATCCGTCTGACACCACTATTTTCCTCGGCAGCTTCTTCAGCGCCATCATGTAGTGATATACCGCCTTATGTGTTTTGGCAAACTGTGGCGGCACGCCCACAGAATCCAGCGGCACATACTGCATCATATACATCGCGTTATTCATGATCTGCCAGCCGCTGAAAGCCGAAAATATTTTCACCCCGGAATGCTCCGCTGTTTTCTGACGGGTAAACAGCACAAACGAAACGATCAGCATTACCGGCAATAAAACAGCCACCACTTTCTGCCACGACCGGTAAGCAGATAATAAAATCGGGATCAGCGCCACCAACGGGTAAAACATGGCATTATAGCGCACGGTAAACGCGTATCCCAACAGCAGCCCGTGAAATACCAGTAACAACGTAGTGGGCTTATGCAGAATCCACAGCAACAAAGTAATCCAGGTAAGTCCGAGCGAAAGGAACAGCGCATCTGAAATAAAATAATTGCTCAGGAAAGGGAACAAGGGATTAATAAGCAGGAAAGCATAAAAGCCATACCTGAAATAGCTCTGTGGATTAAAAATATAACATACACTGAAATAGAAGAAAAAAGCACTGGTTTCCAGCAATACAAACTGCACCACGGTGAGCATCGTTTCTGAGCGGGAAAACTGGTGAAACAACCAAAGGAATTTGGAATATCCTATTGGCCAGAGATTATAATTCCTGTTCTGCAGGGCCGTTTCCATATAAGAACCGGTATCTGATGTAAAATCTATGTACGGGAAAAAATGTTTGAATACTACCATCTTGATTACCGCAATAATAACAGCAGCTGCCAGGAGCAGGCCATTACGCCGGCTGGCAAATACAAAGGCGCCGAAACCGGGAGCAGGGGCAACAAGGGACCGGGGAGATAGTAATAACATAGCCTGTTTTGAGGGATTTGACTTATAGCTACAAGTATAAAAGAAGCCACTGAATTGGCGCGTCAGTATATGATTTTCAGCGCTTTAAGGATCTTTTTTTGAGAAAAAAGGATTAAAAATTTGGTAATTATCAGAAATGTCATAATTTCGCGGTCCTGATTTGCTATTGCCTGATAGTATAACGGTAGTACGACAGACTCTGACTCTGTTTGTCTTGGTTCGAATCCAGGTCAGGCAACAAAAAGGTCCGCTATGATAGCGGACCTTTTTTTATTGGGGAAAGAGGGAGGTGATAGTATCATGTGATACTATCAGATGCTGCCAAAGATGAGGCCTCCATGTCAGATTACTCATCGGATTCTTTAACTCATTGTCTCTATTTCGTTCGCGCTGATATTGCAAAGGTCTAAGACCAACTTACCTGTTTGCGCGGAATAAAGAAGCCTTTTATGCAATTTGGATTCCTTATACATATCTGAACATGTGTTTTATCGTTGAATCCCGCACCATCATAAAGGGTACTCCCTTCAATGAAGATGCCCCTTACTGTATCAAAAGCAGGTTGCTTTGTTTGGGCAGTAATTTTATGAACATTCTTTATGACAGCACAATCAAGAGCTCTAACTACTTTATCTGCTGAACTTTCGTCGCCGACAGAGTTTTTGTTAACGGGTAGCTTTGTACCTTCACTGGTTGCAGATTGTTTCAAACTATCATATGAAAGCTTGACCAGATCAATAAATCGTTGGTCTGAGAGATCCAGGCAATTGCCTAAGCTAAATACTGCACCCAAAACAGCTGGGGTTTTGATCTTTACATTCGGTGGCGGACTTTTGGCGAAGTAGAATGCTCGTTCATAATTATTTTGCCAGAAATACATCCCGTCACCCAACCAATCCCATTTGTTCCTGCTTGATTTCAGCATGGTCTGGTGCATAACGATCCGATCCCGTATATCTTGATCGCAACCATGAAAACCAATAATTAATCCGGGATCAGAAGAATATAATAATTCTGACGTTGCCATTAAGCAGGGAAATTAACGTGTAGAAAGTAAAAGTGTGGAAGAGAATTACTTGGTAGCAGCTTTCTTTTTAGTGGCAGCTTTTTTTGCTACAGGTTTTGTTGTTTTATTACCATCTCCGTCTATAATCAGAATATTCCGAATGCCTAAATCATCAATTAATTTTGTTGCTTCCTCCGGAGATTGAGCAACAAGATTCCTTTGATCAATTAAGGCTCTGCGAATAAT
Source organism: Chitinophaga sp. RCC_12 (assembly GCF_041360695.1). Taxonomy (NCBI): domain Bacteria; kingdom Pseudomonadati; phylum Bacteroidota; class Chitinophagia; order Chitinophagales; family Chitinophagaceae; genus Chitinophaga; species Chitinophaga sp. RCC_12. The sequence goes on along the minus strand of NZ_JBFUPS010000010.1, from coordinate 113,692 downwards.
ATGATAAGAAGTAGTAGTCATGGCCACAAATATACCGAAAATTGAGCTTTAAAATTTAAATTTTTACGATTCCTTTTAAACATTATTTGTTAATCATTTTCCATTTACTAAAAGAAGAATAATCTGCTCATGTTCACCCATAACTTCGTTATAACAAGTACAAACACGTTATAAATCTCGAATCATATTTCCAACATGTTTACAAAACAAGTATCTAATTATTCCAGAACATTAAAACCGTCTTCAATAGCAGTTCCGTTAAAGCATCATCTATTTCAAACGAGGGTACATTCTGATTCTTTAAAAAGAACCCTAGTTTTAATCAACAAAATAAATCCAGTCATGAACGTTGACCAAGCAGATATCGAAGCGGGCGCATAAATGCCTATCCTTATTTTTAACCAACAAAACCAATTCAATCATGAGCATCAATCCCACAGACATTGATACAGGTGCATAACATGCACTCATCACCAAATTCCAAAAGAATAGGGTTTCTAATAATGAGAAACCCTATTCTTTTATCTCTGAAAACATGGCTATTACTAACAATATCTCCTATACTATAATAGCTACTTTAAAGTCATACCAATCAACCCAACACATAACTGGTGCTTCTTCCACCGCCAGCCTCTTTTACCAATACACCCTTTTCGATCAGGTCATTAATATCCCTGATCGCAGTGTCCGAGGAGCATTTAGCAATCTTTGCCCAATTGGAAGAAGTAAGCTTTCCATCAAAACCATCCAGCATTTTCAACAACATCATTTTTTGACGTCCGTTAAATTCATTGTCTTTATACCTTTCCCAAAACCTGGCCTTATTGATAACATTGGTCAAAATTTCATCTGTAGCCATCATTGCACGATATAAACAATCGAGGAACCATTCCAGCCACGCGGTTATATCCAGATTTCCCTTTTGTGTTTTTTCCAATATGGCATAATAGGCATTCCTTTCCTTTCTGATCTGGGCCGACATGCTATAAAACCGCTGACTGTTATCATCTGCACGCGCCAATTGCATATCCGTGATAGCTCTTGCTATACGGCCATTACCATCATCAAAAGGATGCAGGATAACAAACCATAAATGGGCTAACGCCGCTTTTATGATTGGATCATAGTGATCATTTCCGTTAAACCATTGAAGGAATACTTTCATTTCTGCAGGCAGTCTGCGGGAGGAAGGCGCCTCGTAGTGGACCTTTTCCTTTCCGTAAGGACCTGAAACCACCTGCATCGGGGCTGTGTCCGGATTATTTCTCCAGGCGCCGGTAACAATCTTTCTCATGCCGGTTCTGCCCGTAGGGAAAAGCGCAGCATGCCAGCTAAATAGTCTTTCTTTAGTAAGTTTGTCCTGATACTTCTGTACCGCATCCATCATCATTTCCACCACTCCCTCCACATCGCGATCAATGTGAACCGGACTGGCAATATCAATTCCCAGTCTTTTAGCAATAGACGACCTCACCTGCTCCGTATCAAGTATTTCTCCTTCAATTTCGCTGGATTTTAATACGTCGAGGGTAATGGTTTCAAGAGACGCCTCTGTTTGCAGATCAAAGCCCAGACTCTCCATATAACCCAATATTTTTCCCTGCCGGAAACGCACTTTCGCCAGCAGGGCAATAAGCTTGCCCTGATCCCATTTGAACTCCGGCCAGGTATTTCTATTGTGTATATACATTATTCACCGCTTATTTTGCGGTGAATATACGTATTATTATCCGCAAATGCCTGGTTAATCACCGCATAATTTGCGGCAATTAACCAGTACCCCGCCCAAACCACTCTCCCCTACCTCTCCACATCCCACCATACTCTCCCCGTCAAATCATCCTTGCCATGCAACCCCGGCTGCGCGGCAATAGCATCTTCCACATGCTTGGTATTCACATTGTGCTCGGAAAGCGGGTAGCCCTGTCTCCGTGGAATAGGCGTGTTATTATTATCCGGCGCAGGCGTCAGCGCAGGATAGCCTGTTCTTCGCCACTCTGCCCATGCTTCATAGCCATTCATATACAAATGCACCCAACGCTGGTACGCAATCTGTTTAATGGCGGTAGCGGGATTATAAGCTACTTCCGGGCGTGCGAGATAAGCAGCAACACCGGTGGAAGAGCCCGTCCATTGATTAATGGAGGCGGTAACAGCGGCATTGTAATCCAGCAATGCAGCGGCATCGCCGCCGGGGATCCATCCCAGCTTCGCTGCTTCTGCACGGGCAAACAGCGCCTGCGCATAGGTCACCAAATAAACCGTAGCATCCTGTTTGCGGATAGCTGTGCCCTGGAAAGACACACTGCCCGCTGGTATATTCTGCGCCTCGTTTCCCTGGAGGCCGTAAGGCATGCCCACATAATCGCCGCTGCCGGTGGTGCCTGCATATACTTTCAAACGGGGATCGCCCAGCGGCTTCATGTAATCTACCAGTGGCTTACTGATGCAATACCATCTGCGGCCCTGCACAGAATACACGTAATACCAATAGTTCTGGTAAGCTGCTTCTCCCAGGTGCTGTGAAATAGCGTTGTCGTCATTGCTGGTAAAAATACCATCGCTCAGCGCTGCCGCAAATTCACGCTTGCCCCAGGCAGGATCTACTTTCGATAGCCGCAGTGCCATGAGTGCATGCAGGGTGCCTGCCAGGCGTTTCCATTTACTGATATCACCATAATATAGCACATCGCCTGCTGCTGCGGTTTTACTGTCTTCCAGCTGGGCGGCGGCTTCGGTTAATTCCTTAAACAGATCTGTATAAATATCTTTCTGGCTGTCGTAAGCAGGATCTATTTTTTCACGTCCCAGTAATGCTTCTTTATACGGCACATCTCCCCAGCGGTCTGTGATGAACCAGAAAAAATAAGCCCGGAGTATCCTCGCTACTGCTTTCTGGTTATTAGCGGACCCTTCATCTTCATTAAAGTGAACGGTTTTAATGATCTTGTTCAGGTTCATCAAAGCGTCCGCATAAAAGCTGGAAAATTCAAAGGAGATGTTAATATAACGGGAAGCATCTGTATACACTTTTTCTGAGAGATGCTGTACATACAACAACCCATAAGGAGTGGCCATGGTAGTATCCATTCTCAGGATGGCATAGGTAAGCAACTTGGGATTGGAAAAAGTATCCGGCAGATTCGGGTTCCGGTTAATACTGTCTGAAAACTTGGTGCAGGATACTAACGTAAACGCAAGTACGATAACAATATATAATAGCTTCTTCATGGTAGTCTGGGTTTACAGCGAAATGTTAAGATTAATGCCAAACGAGCGGGTGGTGGCTAACTGACCTGTTTCCAGCCAGCTGATAGACGACCGGCCGGTGGAAAGCTCGGAAGGATCAAGCCCTTTCGGCGCCTGCTGGTAAATCATAAAAGGATTACGTGCAATAAGCGCTACATTAATACTGTTGAAAGGCATTTTCCGGTGTACCTCACGACTAAACGTATAGCCTACACGGAGTTCCCGCATCTTGATATAACTGGCATCATACAACCATTCTTCATATACCGATGTGCCAAGCACCGTACGGTAATACGATTTTGCGTCTACATAAGCAGTTACTTCCTCACCAGTTGCACTGGAAATACCATTTACTTTCACACCGCCGCCATCTGCCAGCGGATCACGCACATTCTTTCCTTTATCATTAATGGCAGCTGTTTCTTCTGCCTGACCGGATTTAACACTCAGCATTTTTGTCCAGCTGAAAAATTTTCCGCCCGACTGGAAATCGATCATCGCCGATACATCAAACCGGCCAATACGGAAACTATTCAGCCAACCGCCGGTGAAATCCGGTACCACGCTGCCAAAATTGTGGTTCTCTTCAAACATCGGTAAATTGGCCGCATCCAATAATATCTTGCCCGTTTTAGCATCCCGCCGGTAAGCATTCCCTACCAGCGTACCAAACGCAGCGTTTACATCCGCATTCAGGTAAACGCTCACCCGCGAATAGGTATTCACATCCAGCTGCAGGGTATTTATACCGGGATACAATTCCTTTACCAGGCTCCTGTTCCTGCTTACATTCAGCGTAGAATTCCAGTTAAACACTTTTGTTTGAACAGGTATGGCAGTCAAACTCAGCTCCACGCCTTTATTCTGGATCTTACCGGCATTAATGATTGTATTCTCGTAACCAATAGCGCCCGACACAGGTATGCTCAGCACCTGGTCAATATTCTGCTGGTTATAATAAGTAAATGCAAGCCCCAAACGGTTTTTCAGCACCTTCAGGTCCAACCCTGTTTCAAAGGAGTTACCCAGCGATGGCCGGATCGCCGGGTTATTAAGCGTGGTAGGCAGGTGCATGGGGAGGTAGGTATTATCGTCACGTCCTTTATACGGCGCTTCCAATATATAAGACTCATAGATCTGGTAAGGGTCCAGGTCTGATCCGGCTTTCGCTAAACTGATACGGACCTTTCCATAGGAGAGCGGCTCCCATTGTAGCAACTCACTAAATACCATACTAAAAGATACAGACGGGTACCAATAAGAATTATTGCCTGCCGGCAAGGCGGAAGAAATATCATTACGTACCGTGGCATCGAGGTAATAAATGTTATCATAACCAAATGAAACAGCTGCAAACGCACTGCGCACTTCCTTCCTGCGAAGATAATTGGATACATCCGGCCGGTCGATGGACGCGGAAAGATTATAGAAATTAACAACAGATAAACCACCCTGCGTTCTTCCCTGGATGCCGTTATAACGCTGCGTAAGCAGGTTACCACCCACGTTGGCATTAAAACTCAGCTTATCAAATGTTTTATTATACTGCGCCAATAGTTCGTAATTCATTTCCTTATTTTCAAATTTCGCTTCGTAGTATTCATTGATATCCCTGCCCCCGTAAGCCTTGCGCTGATCAATACTCTGCGTATACATATCACCTCTCACTGCCCCGCTTACTTTCAGACCCGGCAATACATCATAGCTTAGTCCCACATTACCAAAGAAGCGGTCGCGCGTATCGTGATTAAGATTCTCGTATGCTTCAAAATAAGGGTTGTTCCAGTCGCTGCCCGGCTTCTTCAGGAAATCAGGATCATCAATATCTTCATGATTCCAGTGATAAAAAGTACCATCAGGATATTTATACTGCTTTAACCGGTTCATATCCAGCGACCGCTCAAACCACTGATAAAAATTGCGCGAACCCTGGTAATATCCCTGGGCCGGGCGCAAGCCTTTATTGTTGGCGTAATTGAAGCTGGTAGTCACAGTTAATTTCGGCGTCAGGTTCAGCGAGCCATTGAAGCCCAGGTTGTTTCTTTTGAGCCAGGTGTTGGGCTCAATACCCTTGATATCCGTATGATTAAACGACAACCGGAAAGTAGTATTTTCACCACCACCAGACATACTGATGTTGTTATTAAAAGTGGTACCCGTTACAAAATAATCCTTAATATTATCAGGATGCGCACTAAACGGCGTCAGCTTACCATAGTCAGGATCAGCAGGATAGAAACTATACATTTGTCTCACCGGTGTTCCATCCATTTTCGGACCCCAGCTTTCATCTGTGCCGGAGGCCACCAACTGCTCCTGCCCGTTCACGGTAATAGTGCTGAATTGCTGGCTGCTGCCTGCGCCATAGATGTTCTGCAACGGCATAAAGTTGCCGGCTTTTTCCACAGAAAAAGCGGAGTTAACATCCACGTTCACTTTTCTGTTTCCCTTACGGCCGCCTTGCCGGGTGGTGATCAGTATCACGCCATACTGCCCCCTCAATCCATATAATGCGGAAGCTGCCGGGCCTTTCAGCACATTCACGGACTCAATGTCTTCGGGGTTAATGTCCTGCGCCAGGTTTCCAAGATCCGGACCGTTTCTGCCGGCAAAGTTATTATTGGAAATGGGCGTTCCATCTACTACTATCAACGGCTCTTCCTGCCCGTTGATGGAGTTAATTCCCCGGAGCTTTATTTTCTGCGTACCACCCATACTGGCGCCGGATGCACCTACTACCTGCACGCCGGCTATTTTACCCGCCAGGGAGCCCAGCACATTCTGTTCTTTGGTAAGTGTAAGGTTGCTGCCTTTTACTTCCTGTACAGAATAACCTACTGCTCTTTCTTTCCGGGAGATACCCAACGCAGTAACCACCACCTGGTCCAGGTTCCGGGTGTCCTGTTTTAGTGTAACGGTAATGCTGCCCTTCCCGCCGGTATTTACTTCTGTGGTGAGATAGCCCACCAGCCGGAAAACCAGTGTTACATCCGTATTGCCGGCATCCAGCCGGAAATTGCCATCGGTGTCTGTTGAGGTGCCTTTATTAGTGTTCTTTACCTGTACGCTCACGCCGGGCAGGCTTTCACCTTTTTCCCCTGTTACCTTACCGGTAACAATACCTGTTTGCGCAATGGAGGATAAGGAAAAGGTACAGTACACTAATAGGATAGTGAAGAATTTTTTCATTGAATAGAGGTTAGATTTTGGTTAAGATATACTATACAAAATAGCATATTAATCTCTTAATGTCAATAGCAGGGGAAGCTCCTTTTTCGCTTTTTCTTCGTATTTTCAGTAGAAAAACAAATCGATATGGCAAAACAATCTGGGTTATTCCAATTCACCGGTAAGTTGGATAATGTGATCGGTTACCGGAGAAATGGGAGCTATTTTGTACGCACCATGCCGGTCACTGTAAAACAAACTGCCGCTACGCGGCAGGCATCCCGTAATTTCGGGATCGCCAGCAGGAAAGCAAAACTTATCCGGCAGGCCATTACGCCTCAACTGGAAATCAACCGCGACGGCTCCCTCGTGAACCGTCTCAACAAAGCATTGATTACCGCCGGAAAAGATCAGTGGAAACACATAGAGGGCTTCCGGTTCAACAAACACACGGGGATCGATAAGTTCTTCCCCCTGCAGCCGGTCATACAAAACGGGAGGTTGAAAATACCCGCCCAAACATTACCGCCGCAAGACGCCCTTACACACCTCGAGATAACAGTAGTGGCTACACGAATCAGCTTCGTGGAACAGCGGATCACCCGGCAGCATTCCACCACCATAAAAGTGGATATCAACGCGCCCTTCAATGGACTGGAACTGGATGCCTCCATCCCCGGAAAAGGCATACTATTCGTCGTATTGCAGGTAACCGCCCGGAAAGGATCCGATCTCACCAGGGACCGCCGCTTTATGGCCGCAGATATCCTTTTCACCGGCACACCGGAAACTAAAAAAGAAACTCCCAAAAGGAAACAGCAAATACCGGATATTAGGAAGGTATTACCATACAAACCAGCAAAAATACCAGGCGCTCCGGCATTACGCACCGCCAATAAACAGCAACGGGAATGAATCCCCCCACTGCCTAAAACAATTAATAAAAAAATATCCCCTTATTCCCCGGAGCCATCGTTCCATGGAGCCGCCATGCGCCCCTGTAACACATCTCCCCAAAAAAAACCAAACATCCCCCATTCAACTACCAACAATCAAAAAAAATCATCAAAATCAAATCAAAAACAAAACACAATCAAAAAACTAATCAACATAATCAGCGTAATCCTGGTTAAGACAAAATCCGCTTCAAGTCCACCTCCCATCCGTGTACACCGCGTGTATACTGTATATACACCGTATCCGCGAAGCCACCCCACCGCATACACACAATAATTCCCCAGTTTTCCGTAATTTAACGCATGCGTTATATCATCATCTATATACTCATGCTCCTGTCCTCCATCACCACCGTGGCACAAACCGTAGCCCCGGTAGCGCTCGGCTCCCTGTCTTCCGACAAAATCAAAGAAGCCTCCGGCATCGCCTCCAGCTCCACCCTGAAAGGCTGCTACTGGACGCATAACGACAGTGGCAATAAACCGGAAGTATACCTGCTCAACAGTAAAGCGGCGCTGATCAGCACCGTGAAACTCACCGATGCAGGGAACCGCGACTGGGAAGATATCGCGGAAGGTATAGGACCCGAAAAAGGCAAGCACTATGTATATGTGGGCGATATCGGCGATAACTCCGGCATCCGGAATCATATCCGCATTTACCGGTTCCAGGAACCCGATAAACTGCCTGCCGCACATGTGGAAGTTACCCCCGATGTGCTCACGCTGCACTACCCCAACAGCCCCCGCGATGCAGAGTCGCTCATGATTGATCCCATCAGCAAACAAATTTATATCCTCAGCAAAAGAGAAAAAGAAATAAGCCTGTATAAAACCAGCCAGCTGTTCTTCAAAGACGGCGATAAAGCTACCCTCGAGAAATTAATAAAACTCCCCTACACCTGGATCACCTCCGGCGATATTTCCAAAGACGGGCATCACATCGTTATTAAAACTCTCACCACCGTTTACTACTGGCACCGCAATACCAACGAAAGCGTGGAACAGGCCATGTCAAAACCTGCAAAAGAACTGCCTTACGTAGTTGAGAAACAAGGTGAAGGCATCTCCATCCTTCCCGACAACAGCGGCTATGTTACCATCAGCGAAGGAAAACACGCGCCCGTAAATTTTTATAAATGGAAATTCTGAACCGCTAACCTTTATTGCTGCCGTCGCATTTCAGTAACATCGTCTATACTTGTATAGTGCGGGCAGCCCTCATTATCTGCTGCTAACCCATATAATATACACCCTCAAAAAAAACAGGTATTTCCCTTGCCCGGAAATACCTGGCGTAAAACCATTTTTCTACTATGCCACTAACAAACAGCTTCCACCATTTCTTTGCCCGGGGAATGCCTCTCCGGCAGGTTATTTCCGACAGGTAATTCACAACAGCTCACCTCAGAACCATTTATTCAATAACCTCATTCGCTCATGCAAAAGAAAGCTATCATCATTGGCGCTGGCCCTGCAGGGCTCACTGCTGCCTATGAACTACTACAGCGCACCAGTATCCTCCCTATTGTACTGGAGAAAAGCACAGATATCGGCGGCATCTCCAAAACGGTCAACTACAAAGGTAACCGCATCGATATCGGAGGCCACCGCTTCTTCTCCAAATCAGACCGTGTAATGGACTGGTGGATGAACATGATGCCGCTGGATAAAGAAGCCGCGGAAATATTCTCTATCAGCTATCAGCAAAAAACAAAAGAAGTAAAAGCGGCCCGCAACAACAGTAACACCGACACCCTGGTAGCTCCCGACCCCGACCTTATCATGCTGGTCAGAAAACGCCTGTCACGCATCTACTTCCTGCATAAATTCTTTACCTATCCTATTCAGCTGTCAGTAGATACCCTCCGCAAACTGGGCTTCTCCACCACCATCAGCATCATGGTATCATACCTGTGGGCACAGATCTTTCCCAGGAAAGATGAAAAGTCGCTGGAAGACTTCATGGTAAACCGTTTTGGCCTCACCCTTTATCACCTCTTCTTCAAAGACTATACAGAAAAAGTGTGGGGCGTTTCCTGCAAAGCCATTTCTGCAGAGTGGGGCGCTCAAAGGATCAAAGGCATCTCCATCGGTAAAGCAATTTCGCATGCGGTAAAATCAGCTATCGAAGCAGGAAAGCCAAAAGACCTGAAACAAAAAAATGTAGAAACCAGCCTGATCGAACAATTCCTGTACCCTAAACATGGTCCCGGCCAGCTTTGGGAAGAAGTAGCCCACCAGGTGATCAACAAAGGCGGCACGGTACTCATGCAACACGATGTAAAAAAGATCCATACCTCCGGTAATAACATCACCGCCATCGAAGCGCTGGACCGTACCACCGGCGAAGTAGTACTGCTGGAGGGCGACTACTTCTTTTCTACCATGCCCATCAAAGAACTGGTGGCCGACCTGGAAGCAAATGTACCGGGCAATGTTAGGGAAATCGCCGCAGGATTGCATTACCGCGACTTTATCACCATTGGCATCCTGTTAAAAAACCTCAGCTTCGCGGATAAAAAAACCGGCGAACACAAACCACTGGAACTGAAAGACACCTGGATCTACATCCAGGAAAAAGATGTGAAAGTAGGACGGTTGCAATTATTCAACAACTGGAGCCCCTACATGGTGAAAGACCCCGACACTACCTGGGTGGGAATGGAATACTTCTGCAATAAAGGAGATGATTTCTGGGAACTGACAGACGAACAAATCCGGCAAACAGCCATCACAGAACTTTGTAAAATAGGACTGGCCCAACAATCTGATGTGCTGGACGCCACCGTACTCAGAATGGAAAAAACATACCCCGCCTATTGGGGCACCTATGCCCGCTTTGAAGAACTGAAAAGTTATATAGATACCTTCGAAAACCTGTTCCTCGTTGGCCGCAACGGTATGCACAAATACAATAACTCCGATCACTCTATGCTCACCGCCATGGTGGCAGTAGATAATATTTCAAATGGCATCGTCACCAAATCAAATATATGGTCTATCAACACAGAACAGGAATATCATGAAGAGAAAAAATAAAAAATCCGCAGACTTTGTTCCTGGAAATTATCTCCAGGAACAAAGTCTGCGGACAACATCCATCGTTACCGTTTCTCGTTATACACGCCAAACTCTGCAATCGCAGGCGTTTCAGCGTAACCGTCTATCAGTATCCTTACTTTATTACCCCACACACGCGGAAAACGGTGAATCCTCACACGCCCTGCATTCTCCCCTGCTGACGGCAATGGCTTCCACTCCCCGTTCTCATTATACTCCAGCCTGTATTGCTTAAGACGCACTTTATCTTCCGTAATCACAATCATGTTAAAACCCTGCTGCCGGTCGAATTCCACTTCAAACCAGGGCTGCTTCACTGCGGGGTTCGACTGCCACGTACTTCTGAAACTATCGTCGTTTGCAAAATCCATGATGTTCATATCACTGCTCCAGCTGGAATTAGCAGCCTGGTGCTTGGCAATATTTGGAGAAATAATGGGAGATGCATACGCAGGTAATGCCGCTACCGGCCCGTCATTTTTCCACTGCTTCCCGATTTGCTTTAATGCCTCCAGCGCGTTGTTATCAATTAAACCATCACGGTTAGGCGCCACGTTCAAAATGAAATTACACCAGGCTTTACCATAAGGAACAATGTTTTCATTGACCAGTTGGTCCACAGGCTTCACCGGTGTAGTGGGAAAATCCGCTTTCCAGAACCAGGCAGTATTGATAGGCAAACAGGACAGCGCCGGTAAACGGTTATTATCAGTGGAGATATGCTGCCCTGCACCCTGCTCGTAGGATTTGATATCCGTATAAAATAACGCCTCCGCAGGATACTTGGCGGCATTCAAATCCATCACCAGGCATTTAGGCTGCAGCCTTTTGATCAGGCCGTAAATTTCCTCAAAGGGAACATCGTCGTAGGAAATCCTCGACCACGGCGCGTCCCAACCATCAATGATTAACGCCGTAATGTCGCCATAGTTGGTGAGCAGCTCCGTGAGCTGCGCCTTGATCATCTTAATATGCTCCTTTGTAATTTGCCCCGGCCTGATTTTATGGTGCGTATCCAGGATAGAATAATACAGCATCACCTTCAGCCCTTTCGCACGGAAAGCAGTGGTATACTCTTTTACCACATCCCTTTTCAACGGGCTGTTCATTACATTATAAGGAGTTGTTTTGGTATCCCAGATGGCAAAACCGCTATGGTGCTTCGTAGTTAAGCAACCGTAAGACATGTTCGCCGATTTGGCCGCTTCCGCCCACTGATTACAATCCAGTTTCTTCGGATTAAAAATAGCCGGCGATGCTTCCGGATCGGCCCAGTCATCATCCATAAAAGTAGGAATATTGAAATGGATAAACATACCGAAACGCAGATCTACAAACTGCTGCTGCAATGCTGGCAGCGACGGCGTTTGCTGCGCTCCTGCCCGCCCCGTTATAAGTAACAGTGCTGCTGCCAAAATGCTGATAACCTGATTCTTTTTCACAAGCTAATGAGTTAAAATATCAAAAAATAAAAAGTACCTACTTCCATTCAGGCTGTTGCACCAATTTGCGGCCCTGATCCAGTATGCCCTGTGGTATTGGCCATACATAAAATTTATCCGTAGTAAAATGCCGGTCTTCCAGCTTTGTTTTAGGATACTTATTTGTTTTGCCGCCAGTGGCAGGAATATCCGTTAAACCGGCAGATGCATCTATGGTGTAGATAGGCCCGTTCAATGCCTGCTGCCCAATCCTCCAGCGCAGAATATCGAAGTAGCGGTGTCCTTCACCAGCCAGCTCTATCCGGCGCTCATGACGGATAAAAGTACGCAGCGTTTCCTTGCTCATACTCCATCCGTTGAGGGCAAAAGTGGCAGCTACATCGGGCATGCCGGCACGGCGCCTGATTTCATTCAGCGCATTGGTAATATCTACAGATGGCCCGGTAGCTTCGTTAGCTGCTTCTGCATACGTAAGCAATACTTCTGCATAACGAAGGATCTTCCAGTCGTTGCCACCGTTATCGCGCGATTCCAGCTCCGTTTTATCGAAGATCTTCTTAAAGGCGTAGCCGGTGTATGTTGCTTTATCACCGCCTATTTTATCCAGCGTACTGTTAATAGGATCATACATCTTTGCATTTGCCAGTGTGCTGCCCGGATAATAAATAGTAGCGTTTAAACGCGGATCGCGGTTCTTCCACGGTGCGTGCACATCATAGGCCGGGTCTTTGGTGTAAGGATAATAACCGGCAGCGCTTTCATAATCATCTACCAGCGAAGGCAAAGGATTCAGGTAAAGCGTACCTCCTGAAACGGAATTCACACCGGCAATATCACGCAGGCCATTGGGGCGTAACTCTTTTACGTGGATATAACTGATGATGCTTTCAGCAGAATAATCTCCCTCCTGCTGAAACAGGTTATAATAATCAGGATACAGGGAATACACCTTGCTGTCAATTACTTTCTTTGCTTCCGCAGCAGCGCCTGCATAATCGCCGGTATATAAGAGTACACGCGCTTTCAGTCCCCAGGCTGCCCCCTGCGTGAAGCGGCCTTTATCATCACCAGTGTAAGATGGCGGCAGGTCCGGCGCAGCTTCATCCAGCCATTTGATGGCCTGGGCAATCACCAGGGCTTTCTTGTCCTGCGGCACATCCGACTCCCCGGGAGTAGCAAATACTTTTGTCACCAAAGGCACATCCCTGAAAAGCGTAGCCATTATAAAATAGCGGTAAGCCAGTGATACCTTCACTTCTGCTTTTAATCTTTTCTTCAACCCCTCGTTCATATCAGGTACTTTGTCCACACGATCCAGGAATTCAAGGCAATGCCTCACCTGGTCGTATTTCCATTCGTCGCCAAGATTACCGGTGGTGGCTACAAAAGTGCTGTTGCCAATCAGCTGTGCATTGCGAAGGGTATTTCCCCAGGAAGCCGTTTTGGAAAAAGCGTTGTCGCTCATTCCTTCATAGCAAACAAAAAAGTCGGCGGAAGGAAGGAACTCATATACCCTGGAAGCAAACTTCACGGCATCGGATTCAGTGGTCCAGTAGGTGTCATCAGAGTATTGATCCAGCGGCGCACGGTCGAGGTAATTTTTAGAGCAGGCAGCCAAAAGGCAGCAGGCGCATAATATAGTGAAGATGTGTAGTCGTTTCATGTTCTTGTTGTTTTGCAGTGATAGCGTCATCAGAATTTCAGGTTCAAACCAAAGGTGTATGTCTTCATTTGCGGGAAGTTTACACCCGACTGCCAGTTGTCGATTTCCGGGTCAAAGTTTTTCGGGAAACGTTTCGACTTCAGCGTCAGCGCATTTTCCATCATGAAATAAAAACGGAGCTGGCCAATCTTCGCACGCTGCAAAATATGCGTGGGCACATTATATCCCAGTTGCAGGTTCTTTAAGCGTACATATTTTGAATCATACAGCCACCAGTCGGAAAGATCGTAGTTCACGCTCAGGTCCTGACGCATCAATGGATATCGGGCGCCTTTATTCTCCGGTGTCCAGGAGTCCATCAGGTCGGTGGTAAAGGAACCGCCGTAGTTGAACGGGCTCACGGCATAGCCGGTGAGATAGGTTTTGTTTTTCAGCACCCCTTGGAATAACATGCTCAGGTCAAACTGCTTCCAGGAAAAATTGGCGTTCACGCCAAACATCACGTGCGGGTCTGCATCACCCAGTATTACACGGTCTTCCGGGGTAATTTTTCCATCGCCGTTGGTGTCCTGGTATTTGATATCGCCGGCTTTATTCTGCGGCTTATAGGTAGGCGATGCTTTCACTTCCTCGTCGGACTGATACAGGCCAAGCGCTTTATAGCCGTACCAGGTCCACCGCGACTGGCCCACCATGACAGGGTTTTCCTGCAATACATCCGGTGTGCCGCCCAGGTCAAGGATCTTGTTACGGGAATCGTAGATATTCACCATTACGCCATACTTCAGCTTATTATCGCGGTTCTGGTAGCCGGCAGATACTTCCCATCCCCAGTTGCTCATGCGCCCCAGGTTCATTACGGGGGCATCACGGCCAAAGGTCGACGGCACACTGGGCGTTAATAAAATCCCGGTGGTCTTCTCTTTAAAAACATCAGCGGTAAGGGTAATTTTCTCATCTAAGAATCCTGCATCCACCCCGATGTTGCCGGTTACTTTTTCTTCCCAGGTAAGATCCGGGTTAGCGGTATTGTTATAGTAGGTAGTGGTTTGCGCCTTATCGTTGAAATAAGAAGCGCCGGTACCTATCAGGCTGGCCCAGGAATAGATACCACGTGTATCCGTTCCCGTTGCATTCTGGTTACCTACTTTACCGTAAGAGCCACGCAGTTTCAGGTTGCTGACAATATCAGACCCTTTCAGGAAATCTTCTTCCGAAATTCTCCATCCGGCAGAAACAGAAGGGAAGAATCCCCAGCGGTTATTCTTGAAACGGGACGAGCCGTCGTACCGGCCGTTTACTTCCAGCAGGTAGCGGTCTTTAAAGCTGTAAGACAACCGTCCGAACATCGACTGGATCGCCCACTCATACGCACCGCCGCCGGTAGTCCACTGGTCTTTTTCCATACTGCCGCCGTTGATGACGTGAATATCATTATTCAGAAAATCCTGGCGGCCCAGGGAATAGGAGTCATATTTCAGGCTTTCCTGGCTGTATCCCAGCAGGGCTTTAAAGTCGTGCTGCTTTACCTGTAATCCATAATTAAGCGTGCCAATAAAGGTTTGGTTAATAGTGGTATTATAATCGTCGTTCAATGAATTGGGCGATTGCTGGGTGGTAACGAGGTTCTCCTCGTCATCATACAGCTTGTAGGTAGCCCTGAAAATTTTATGTTTGATATCGCGGGTGTTGTAAGAATACTGTCCTTTTACCGACAGGTTTTTAGCAATACCGTAATCCAGGGTCAGGTTGGTATTAAAGTAATTGTCTTTGTAATTTTCAAATCCGCCGTGATTGATAATCGCTACCGGCTGGGAACCACCGCGGTAGCTTCTGTCGCGGCCCTGCGGTGTATACGCCCATTCTGTAGGGTTTAAAATATACGCCCAGTGCATGGCGGTAGTGTAAATACCGGCGCCTGCAAAGCTTTTAGGGGCATTCATATACACGGTATTGATCCCAAACTTCAGGTTATCCAATATCTGAGTATTCACGTTTACCCTGGAGGTAAAGCGCTCGTTCATGACGCCTTCTACCAGTCCTTCCTGTTTCAGGTATCCAAGTGATACAAAGTAATCCGTATTTTTTGTTCCTCCGGAGATGCCAACGTTATGTTGCATCTGGAGTGCGTTTTCTTTGAAGATGGCTTTGATCCAGTCGGTGCTGGGCAATTCGCCGCTGGCGTATTGCTGGATATTGGCGTCAGAAAAACGCACGGTGGCATCAGGATTATCATTCAGCTGGGATTCATTCCATTTGCGCATAAAGGATACTGCGTCTACCAGTTTTGGGAGATAGGTAGGCTGCTGTACGCCTGCGTAAGCATCGTAAGCGAGCGAAGGCTTGCTGTTCAGTTTACCTTTGCGGGTGGTAACGAGTATTACCCCGCCGGAAGCTCGCGCACCATAAATAGCGGTGGCAGAAGCATCTTTCAGGATACTGATGTTATCGATGTCCTGGGGATTTACGGTTTCCAGCTGACCGGCCACGCCGTCAATCAGCACCAGTACGGGATTGCTGGATAAAGTGCTGATACCGCGGATATTCAGTTTGTTGTTGTTAGTGCCGGGCATACCATCGGTTTGTTGTATAAACAAACCAGGTACTTGTCCCTGTAAGGCGTTTACCACGTTAGGCACGGGCCTTTCCGCTACTGCGGCGCCTTTTACAGAGGATACCGCGCTGGTAAGACTAGCCCTTTTCTGGGAGCCATAGCCTACTACTACAATTTCACCGAGCTTTTTGGTGTCTTCCGTGAGTACGATACGGAGCTGGGTATCCTTACCGCTGGCTATCTCCTGGGTATTATATCCCATAAAAGATACTACGAGTATGGCATTTTCAGGAATTCCCTTTAGTATGTATTCTCCTTTCTCATCAGTAACGGTTGCCATGGAAGCATCTTTTACCCGGATAGATACACCGGGTAAGGGATCGTCTTTTTCATTGACCACCTTGCCGCGGATATCTTTGTACATCAGGCCCGCATCGGCGTCCAGCAGCATGTTTGCCAGCATTTCATTGCTGCGGCGGATGATCACTTTATCATCTGCTATAAAATATTCCAAAGAAAACGGCGCCAGGAGATCCTTCAGCACATTGCCTACTTTCTGGTGCTTTGCCCGGATAGTGACTATGCTGTTGAAGATTTCCTTATTCACCGCATAGCTGAAAGAAAGATTGGCGCTGGCGCCTATCTCATCCAAAGCATCATGCAATGCTCCTCCTTCCACTTTCAGCGTAATTCTTTTTTCAAGCAGTTGAGCTTCGGTATGCTTGGCCAGCAATGTTAGTGTGGTACTACATACAACGACTACAATACACAATGACATTTTCATTAGCATGCCTATTACAGGTACACATTTTTTCATACTTTTACGTAGATTAAGGTTGAGTAAAAACTAGCTGCCATCGGTTACCAGGCCAGTGTGGCATACTAGCGTTAAGACTTAACTTTCAGCCTCCCGCAAGGGAGGTTCTTTTTATGTAGGTGGCGCTTCTTTATGCATAGGTTGGTGGTTTATATCATAACGTTCAGCATTCCTTGTCCTTCCTGATGATGTAAGTGGTCCCTTTGTTTTCCAGTGTGGCATTGAGCGACAAACACAGTTGCCGCAACGCTTTCTCCAAAGTGCCGTTGGTATTAAATTCCCCGAAATAAAAACAGTTGGAAATATCTCCTGTGATCTCAATGTTTACGTTGTAGTAATAGCCCAGGTCGGCCGCCACTTCCCGCAGCCCCGCCCGGTCGTATTTCAGGATGCCTTCCCGCCTGCTCAGTAAGCCGCTGGTAGCCACCTGGTCTTCCTTCGTGATTTTACCCGTTGCCTTGCTGAATACCGCCCGCTGGCTGGGAGATACATGCACCGCGCTATCCGCGTTGCCTACAGCTACCTTACCGGTTAATACGGTTACCGCTACATCCGGCTGCGCATCAAATGCCTGGATATTAAAAGAGGTGCCCAATACCCGCGTATCTACACGCCCGCTGTGAATAATAAAAGGCTGCCCGGCATCCGTAGCCACCTCAAAAAAGGCTTCACCGCTCAACGTAAGTTCCCGGTTCCCTTTCCCGAAAGCATCCGAGTATTCCAGCCGGGAGGCTGGGCTGAGCCAAACAATGGTACTATCAGGCAGGAGCATCTTTTTATGCTCCCCGGCTTTAGTGGCCACTAATTGCTGTTGGGAGTGAGCAGGCGTTTGCATCGCAGGGCGCTGGAAATACCACCAGCCGGTGGCTGCCAATACCAGCACAACTGCAGCTGCAGCGGCTACCTTAGGCCACCAGATGCGTTTTACCGGCGCTGTTTCCGGCTGCGAGGTTCTGATGCGCAATAATAATTGCTGCTCCATTTCTGCCTCCAGCAGGGCTTTAGCGCCAAGCTGCGCTTCATCCCATTCCGTGGTGGCCTTGAAACTGTGATAGTAATTCATTAATGATTGCATCTCCTCCGCGCTCGCCGATCCGTCCATCCATTTATCTATCAATGAAAAAAACTCCTGTCTGTTCATACCGGGTATTTTATCACTAGTGACAAAAAAGAAGGGCTACCCCCAAAGCAGAACAAAAAAATTATTTATTAACAAGCAGGAGAAGCAGCAAAGCATAGCCCAGGGCGGACCGTAGCTTACGGATGGCAATACTGATCTGGTTTTCAACGGTTTTCACAGAAACATTCAGTTGTGTGGCGATCTCTTTATGGGAAAGATGTTGGTCCCGGCTCATCCGGAATATGATCCGGCATTTCTCCGGCAAAGTGTCTATCAGGGTATTCAGCAGGGATTGCAGCTCTTTTACGGCGAGCTTACTTTCCGGCGAAGCAGCTTCCATCCGCTCCATCATATGATCAAACAATTCCTCTCTCACCGGGTTTTGCCGGATATACCGGAATACTTTGTAACGGATACTGGCAGAAAGATAAGCTTTTAGGGAAACGGTTAACCGGATACGATGGGATTTTTGCCACAGCTCTGTAAATAGCTCCTGTACCAGGTCTTTACAGGCTTCTTTATCTTTCAGCACCTGGTAGGCCGACAAGAACAGCGGTTCCCAGTGCCGCTTATACAACAGGGTCAGCGCCTGTTCATTACCCGACTGCAGCAACAACAACAATTCTTCATCTGTTTGCCCCTCGATGGCCGGCATGGCTGATATTAATTTTTTATGGTGAAGGCGGAATCCCGGGGTAAATATAGAGTTTAAATTATTATACTTCGGGCAAAAAAGATGAGTGGTTTTTCACGCCGGGCGGGGCGTACAATCTCCTGGGTCACCTCCGGCGCCTTTTTTATGTTACATTGCAACGATCTTACTAAGAACCTGCAAGATCATGCAACCATTGTGGGATTAAAGCTTCATCACGCGGAAAGGTTTTCAGATCATCGATAAATTTTTCATTAGACGGCGTATATTCAAATTCAGGCTTATTGTCATAATCAAATTCTGTTTGGAACTTCCCGGTATTGTCCACCGTAAAATAAGTGGAATACCAGGCGCCATTACCAGGAGAGAGCCGGTACATTTGTTCGCGCAGGGATTTTATCTTCATAGTAATATCATTACCATTTTCTTCAGGATCAAATGAAAGCATGTTGCCGCCTTCTTCGTAAAAGGCTCCGATTTCTATCATTTTGTTTAATGCCTTTATTGTAATTGAAAAACTATCCCAGGTAGCTGAAGGTATATTGTCGCAAGCCCCCTGAATGATTTCACTGATTAGTTGGTTCGCCTGTTCCATAACTTGTTTGTTTGTTGAGAATATTGATTTCTTATAGTTATGCGATCACTGACTTAACTTTTCAACCTGATCATGCAGCTCCTGGTCCCAATTGAATTCCATATCAAATTGGCCATCAGGGGTCAATGTAAAAATTGCTTTGTTCCATTTGTTATTGCCACCTTCTGTAGTAACCTTATGTAGTTCGTTTAACCAATCTGTAATATCATCATCAATGTTTTCTACCGACATATCCTTTTGCTCATTGTTTGCAAAATAATCTCCGGTATAACCAACAACACCTTCACCAACAATTTCAATTTCCAACCTGGCGTTAGTCCAATTCCCGCTTTCAATAACATTAGAGATTTCCTGGCCGATTTTTAGATAAATTTCGTCTGCTGTCATGATAAGCATTTTAATTATTGACTTCTTTGGATATTCTTCATCCATTAGAAAGTTAATAATTTAATCGGGTATATTCTTGACGCCGGAATAATTATTGTTGGAGCCTAAAAAACAAAAGAGAGAATGGAAATAATTCCATTCTCTCTAATTTGGTTGCCCAACCAGGATTCGAACCTAGACAAACAGAACCAAAATCTGTCGTACTACCATTATACTATTAGGCATTGTTCAATGGGGATGCAAATGTAGTTTTTTTCTCCAGGAAAACAAGGATTTATCTTTTCTTCCTGATAGACAATGCCGCGATACCCACTGCTACAGCGTCTTCCAGTCCGCCTACCGCTGCATCCCTTACGTGTAGTTTCCTGCCGGTAGCCTTGCGTAAATAGAAAAATGCATATGCCGCGGCTACTGCTGCCACGCCGCCAATCAGCGCCCCTTTCCAGGCTTTCTCACCTTTTGCCTGGTAGATAGTAGCTCCTGCCAATGCACCGGAAAGCGCCCTGCCCGTAACACCGGTAGCGGCTATACGATTTGGTGTACCCGGTGCTTTATCTATCACCAGTTCCCCGGCGGCCATGGTTTGTAAATAACGGGAAGTCATGTTTTTTTGCATAAAGCCTAAAGGCGATTTACGCAGCTTTTCCGAAGGTTGGCGGCTAACAAAATAACTGGCAAAAGCGGGGCCCATTGCGCCGCGCATTCCGGTAACAATACCCAGGCCAATAGCCCGGCAAATAGTAGGTAACATAGCTTTTTTCATACCGCAGCAGCCGCAATCATTGTGCCATCCATGCCGCTTTGCTTCTGCCCGCTGCAGCATGGATGGCCATTGAATAGTATTAAGCTATCGCGCTGATAAGCGCTGATGGTCTTTCTCCAGCTGCGCCTTCAACTGCGTATAATCCACTTCCTGCACCGCCTTGTTTCCATTAATGGCCAGTACCGCTGCCGTGGCAGCACTCTGACCCAGGATCATAAACACCGGCTCCATCCGGATAGAGCCATAGGCAATATGTGACGCCGACATGCACACCGGTACCAGCAGATTACTGCACTCTTCCCGCTGCGGAAGTATGGATCCGTAAGACACCTGGTAAGGCTCCTTAATATCCACACCGATGTCGCCTTCATTCTGCACATACCCGTCTTTTTTCACATAACGTTGCGCATTATGCGCATCCAGGGTATAGGAACCCATCCCGATCGATTGCGGCACAGGACTTTCGCCAAGTACCGATTGCTGCGTCATCACATGCATGCCTTTCATTCGCCTCGCCTCGCGCACATACAGCTGGTGCGGCCAGTTCTTATTGTCGCGGAATTCATCGGCCGACAATCCCCATGTTTGCATGCGTTGCTGAATAGCGGCCGGCACACGGGCATCGTGGGCAAGGAAATATAATAAGCCCTGCTGATACACTTCATGCTCATGGATAATTTCCTTCCGGCGTTCATACGTAGCTTCAGGATAATCGTAGTTCATGCCGATGTTATCAAAACTAAAAGGACCGTGATTGTTCACATCTGTTTTATGGTTGGGGATAGGATCAAACTTATTGAATACTTCGTTCCAGCCGCTGTCCAGCACACGGATGAGTAATTCATACTGTGTGGCATCATATCCCTCCGGCTTTGGAAAAGGAATACGGTTGGCAGGCTTGTCGGTAAGGCACATACGGAAACAATATGCCTGGATCTTTTTATCTGCCGCTCCTTTTTCCCCGGGGTCTTCGCCGGAAACACGGGGCAGCAATCCACTTTTTGCATCACCGGGAATGCGGTACGGACTGATGTTTTGCTTGAAATGATGCCCGTGGTGTAAAACGCCTGTTTGCACACCGTTCCAGCTTTCGCCATAAGTGGCCACTGCTTCGCGGCCCACTGTGTAGCTTACGCCGGCAGCCGCCATCAGGTCGCCTTCATAGGTGGCATCAATAAATACTTTGCCGCTATAGGTATGCCCGCTCAGGGTAGTAATCGCCGTTATCTTTCCTCCTTCCTTTTTTACACCCTGCTGGCGGTCCAGCCACTCGTCGCGGTAAATTTTTATATTATTCTCCCGGATATAATCTTCAAATACCTGTTCTGCTACATGCGGTTCAAAGATCCACATGGTGCGCTCTGTACCATCCATTGCCGGCGTACCCTGGCCTTTATTGCCATACTCCGCCTGCTGTTGCCAGTTCCAGGCGGCAGGTTGCTGGTAGTGCAGCCAGATGCGGTGGTAAAAGTCGCGGGCCAGCCCCCCGATGACTGATTTATTGCCGGTATCGGTAAAACCAAGTCCGCCAGCCGAAAGACCGCCAACATGTTTATCCGGCGATACCACAATCACCGTTTTACCCATTTTATGCGCCTGCACCGCAGCCACAATCGCGGCCGAAGTGCCGCCATAAATAATTACATCTGCCTTATCCACCGGCGCTCCCGCCCGGGAAAATAAATAAGGGATCACCAGGATCGTTGCTAACAGGACTATTTTTCTCATGTCAATAATTTTTTAAGATATGCGGGATAACTTTTCTTTCCTGATACTAAACGCGGAATGGCAACAAATAACCACTGTATTATAATTTCTTCACGTGGAATCCAACTCGCGTGGAAAGTAAACGGCAAAGCTAAATTTACAATTTCACACGGTACCCTGCAACCGGCTAAATTATCATGACTAAAAAAATAAAACATCAGATGTTTAATTAAACATCATACCTTTGTATCGTAAATGAAAATTTATGGAGCAGCCATCCAAACTGTCGGACCGTGTGATCAACGCCATCCAGAAAGATATCTCCCAGGGAAAATATAAACCCGGCCAGAAAATACCTGCAGAACCTGAGCTAATGGTGCAATATGCCGTAGGCCGCTCTACCGTTCGTGAAGCCATTAAAACACTCGCCATGATGGGCATCCTGCGGGTACAGCAGGGCGCGGGTACTTTCGTCAATGAAACCGTGCAGGCGGAATCGCTGGACCAGCGGCTCAGGCGGGCCGACTTCGAAGAAATTAACCAGGTAAGGCGCATGCTCGACTATGAAATTGTGAAACTGGCCGCAGAAAACCATACCAAAGAAGATCTCCACCAGCTGAAATCATTACTGGAACAACGCAAAAAGGCCATCCTGGAACAGGCATACCAGGAATGCCTGGATGCCGACATCGCCTTTCACACCGCTATCGCAAACGCTTCAGGTAATAATGTGCTGGCCGATCTCTTTCGCAGCTTCACCGCTGTAATCCGCGACTTTTTCACCAAACGCGATACGCAAAGTATCAGTCACTTTGCCATCAGTCACCACCTGCACGAACAATTATACAAAGCCATCAAAAGTGGTAACGCCAAATTATCCCGGCAGGTAATGGAAGACATACTGGACAATAACTATTAAATATCAAAGATGAATATCCTGATCTTTAGCTTAATACTCCTGGCAGGCGCTTACGTGGCCGGGCTCTTAGGCTCCCTCACCGGCTTGGGCGGCGGCGTGATATTGATTCCATTACTCACACTCGTATTTCATGTAGATATCCGGTATGCCATCGGCGTAGCCCTGCTGGCTTCTATCGCCAATTCTTCCGGCGCCGCCACAGCGTATATAAAAGAAGGCATTACCAATATCCGGCTGGGCATGTTCCTGGAAATAGCCACCACCGCAGGTGCGGTGGGAGGCGCACTGCTGGCAATATTCACTCCCGTAAATACTATTGCCATCCTGCTTGGTGTAGTGTTGATATTTTCCGCCGCTATGACCATCCGGAAAAAGCATGAACATGCGGAGCAAACGGGCAGTAAATTATCTTATCTCTTAAAACTAAACAGCAGCTATCCAACACCCACCGGGGAAGTGAGTTACAAACTTAAAAATGTAGCCGGTGGCTTTGGCATCATGCTGATAGCAGGCGTGTTGTCAGGTCTGCTTGGCATAGGATCGGGTGCATTAAAAGTACTGGCCATGGATAGCACCATGCGCATTCCTTTCAAAGTAAGTACCACTACCAGCAATTTTATGATCGGCGTTACCGCCGCAGCCAGTGCGGTGGTCTACCTTCAACGGGGCTACATCGATCCCGGCATGGCCTTCCCGGTAGTACTGGGCGTATTGGGCGGAGCCTTTACCGGCGCCCGTTTGCTTACCTTCATCAACGCACGCACGCTACGGATCATCTTCTGCGCAGCCATCACATTTGTAGCGCTGGAAATGATCTATAACGGATTAAATCACCAGTTTTAATGATGATGTCATGAATATATTTAAGAAAATGCTCGGCGACCGCGATATCGAATTACTCATCGGTAAACAACTGAGAACCGGGGTAGTTACCGCCAGCTGCATTGCATTGCTTGGAGGCATCTTTTACCTTGTGCAACAGGGCGCTGCCAGCGTACCGGACTATTCGCACTTTAAAGGAGAAGGCGCGGAATACACTTCTTTCCGGGGAATTTTTCACGGTGTAGCTGCCGGCAACGCCACCGAGTTTATACAACTGGGCGTACTGGTGCTGTTGGCCACACCTATCCTCCGCATCTTTTTTTCACTGATAGCGTTTGCCCTGGAAAAAGACAGGCTGTATGTGTTTATTACTACGTTGGTGCTGGGGATTATTTTGTTCAGTATGTTCGGCGGACTGAAAATATAATGCTACTCTTCCCTCAACCGTTCATCGGTATATGTAATGGCAGTTCTGCCGTGGGGAACCGGTTTTCCCAGTTCATCCACACTTACAAATACCATTTTATCCACCGTAAGAATGGTTTTTTGCGTAATCTTATTCCGCACCTGGCAGGTAAGTGTGAGAGATGTTCTGCCAAAGTGGGTGGCCTTAATACCCAATTCTACAATATCGCCCTGACGGGCAGAATTGATAAAATTAATTTCAGACATGTACTTGGTTACACATCGGTTGGTGCCTAACTGGATGATGGAATAAATAGCTGCTTCTTCATCAATCCAACGCAGCAAACTGCCGCCAAATAAAGTGCCGTGCGCATTCAGATCCTCCGGCTTTACCCATTTCCGTGTATAAAAATTCATATCCTTCTCTCTTATTTTTTTTTGGAAGATGATAACGTTATTTTATTTCCCCTTCGGAGGCATTTCAGCCTCATTATGCAGCTTCACCGGTTTCTCTGAACGCGATTTTACCTTGAGATTCAGCACCTCGATAAATACAGAGAACGCCATCGCAAAATAAATATAACCTTTCGGAATATGCTGGTCGAAGCTTTCCGCTAAAAGCGAAACGCCTATGAGCAACAGGAACGACAATGCCAGCATTTTCACCGTAGGATGCGTGTTCACAAAACGGCTGATAGATTCTGATGCCAGCAGCATAACGCCTACCGATACCACCACCGCAGCAATCATGATCTCAACATGATCTGCCATTCCCACCGCTGTAATCACGGAATCCAGTGAAAACACAATATCCAGTAACAGGATCTGCACAATCACCTGCCCAAACCTCATAGGTTTGGCATTGGCGACGCCGTGTTCATCTCCTTCCAGTTTCTCGTGGATCTCTGCAGTACTTTTATAAATAAGAAATAAACCTCCTACCAGTAAAATAAGGTCACGACCTGAAATGGCCAGCTTTCCAAGCCACTCCGCATTCTGCACACCAATCCATTCACCGATATTAAAAAGTGGCTTTGTCAGCGACATAATCCAGCTGATCGACAGCAGCAATAAAATACGTACAAACATGGCAAGTCCAAGCCCCAGGCGACGGGCCTTCTTTTGTTTATTTTCCGGCAGTTTCCCCGCCAGGATAGAAATAAACACAATGTTATCGATCCCCAACACTATTTCCAGGGCGGTTAACGTTAACAGGCTGACGAGCGAGTCAACGGTAAGCAGGTGTTCCATAATTGACAGTTATATAGATTATGTATGTGCAAACCCGAATATACTTCCTTTTTTGATAGTGATGAAATCTGCTAAACACGTGCTAAAAACATTTGTCGTAAATTGCAGGTATATACACTGATTAGCACTTCTCCCCTCCTGCTCGTTTTCTGTATCACAACACGTTTTCTGATTAAAATAATAATATGAAAAAAGAGGAATGGCATATAGTGCGCTTTGCTTCGCGCGGTAACAACAGCTTTATTGAATCTGCAAAGGCTGCAGTACAGGATTATTTTTCCGCTAACAACATCTCTGTGTATGCCAACAGGGAAATGTGGATTAAAACGATCGTAATGCTCGCCTTATATTTTGTACCCTATACATTGATGGTGGTGGGCCTCGGCGCAGGAAGCGTATGGCTGTACCTTGGTTTGTGGTTGCTCAGTGGTCTGGGTGTTACAGGCATCGGCGCATCCATTATGCATGACGCCAATCACGGCTCCTTCTCTCCCAAAAAGAGCATCAACAATATGATGGGACATATCCTGGAAATTATTGGCGGATACGCGCCCACCTGGAAAATACAGCACAACGTGCTCCACCACACGTATACCAATGTGTCCGGTCTGGATGAAGATATAGACAGTATTAAACTACTGCGCTTCTCTCCTAATCAGCCACGCGCCTGGTATCACCGTTACCAGCACATGTACGCATGGGGCTTTTACATGCTCATGACCCTTTTCTGGATGACAGCAAAGGATTACCTGCAGGTACTGCGCTATAAAAGTCATGGCCTGCTCTCAAAACAAAAAGTTACGTTAAAACAGGCCATGTTCAGGATCTCCGTGTTCAAAGTATTCTACTACGGATATATCCTGGTATTGCCGTTAATATTTTCCGGAATGCCGTGGTATTGGGTGCTCGCAGGATTCTTCCTCATGCATTTCACCGCCGGGTTACTGCTGGCCTGTATCTTCCAGCCGGCACATGTTATGAGCTCTTCCGGGTACGCCGCTCCCGATGCAGACAGGAAAATGAAAGACAGCTGGGCCATTCATGAAATGGAAAACACCACCAACTATGCACCGCGCAGCCGTGTATTATCCTGGTGTATCGGCGGATTAAACTACCAGATAGAACATCACCTGTTTTCCGGCATCTGCCACGTGCATTACCGGAAGCTGGCCCCTATTGTTAAAGAACAGGCGGCAGCCTTTAATATACCTTACCAGGTTCAACCTACCTTTATACGCGCCCTGTGGGAACATGCCCGCATGCTTAAAAAACTGGGTCGTCATTAAATATGCCGTCCTTAAATATAAAATGGGGAGCACCGCCACCGGTACTCCCCATTTTATTTATATTCCCATCACGCCAGCCCCTGTACCTGTTCGCGGTAAGCAGAAGGACTCATGTCATGATATCTCCTGAAAAATTTATTCAGATGACTCTGGTCGTTAAATCCCAGCTCGTAACTGATTTCTTTCAAAGAAAAAACACTGTAATGCAACCTGTTCTCCAGCAGTTGTAATTTATACTGGTTCACATAATCCCGCAACGTAGTGCCGGTTTGCTCCTTAAAAAAAGCCCCCAGGTAATGTTTGGAAAACCCAAACAACTCCGCCAGTTGCTCCACCTGGATATCATCCGCCTGGTGAATATGCTCGTGGATATAGTTCAGGATATGCGTTACCCGCGCACCGCTTTTCGGCCCTGCGTCCAACAATTCATGATCCGCCACCTGTTTGATCATGGTAAACAACGCCTGCAACAAAAAGAAAACAGTATCACTGCTTTCCTGCCCGGCAGCTTTCCACTCTGCCGCCACCAGCTGTATCAATGGCTCCATACGCTGCATACCTGTCTTCATCATTTTCTTTTGCCGCGCCTGCAATAACAACTGATCCAGCTCCTGGTTCCAGCTTTGCTGCAGCCGCATATTGCCGGTGCCATGCAGATACACATTGGTAAATTTGATAAAGGTAAACACCGTAGGCGTGGTAATCTCAAAATGATGTGCATCACAGGGCGCCAGCAAAAACAAACACGGACCCTCATACGGGATATTCATCCCTGAAATGCAATGCGTACCGCTGCCTTTATGTATAAAGATGAGCTCAAAATGATTATGGTTATGCACCGGATGCTCCCATTCCCGGGCAGTAAAGTGCGACACTTTCAGGTATTCGTGTTGTATGTATCTCTTCATTCTTTAAAATATACCAATGAACCCCGCGGATGTACAAGTAATCCGGAACCCACAACGCTGATCTTTGTACCGTTAAAAATACAACACAGATATGGAACAGCATAATAATAAGAAAGTTGCCCTGATAGCAGGCGCACAGGGAGTAATAGGACGCAATCTGATCGATTACCTGCTTACGCAGCCCAATTGGGATATCATTGGTTTATCCCGTAGAGGTGGTACTGATACGGCCAACGTAAAACACATCGCCGTAGACTTGCTAAGCCGGGAAAACAGTGAGCAACAACTGAAGCAACTCACCAAGGTGACGCATATATTTTACGCCGCCTACCAGGACCGCGGCAGCTGGGCAGAATTGGTGGCGCCCAACATGACCATGCTCCGCAACGTGATTGAAGTGGTAGCGCCCATTGCCACCAACCTGCAACACATCAGCCTGATGCAGGGATACAAAGTATACGGCGCCCACCTCGGTCCGTTCAAAACACCCGCGCGCGAAACAGATGCAGGTACTTTTATGCCGCCCGAATTCAATATGGAACAACAACGTTTCCTCGAAGCATATCAACAGGGCAAATCCTGGTCGTGGTCCGCTATCCGGCCCTCTGTAGTTGGTGGCTTTGCATTGGGCAATCCCATGAACCTCGCCATGGTAATCGCCGTGTACGCCGCTATTTCAAAGGAACTGGGACTGCCGCTGCGCTTTCCCGGTAAACCAGGCGCCTACGATAAACTCATGGAAATGACCGATGCCGGCCTGCTGGCAAAAGCGACGGTATGGGCAGCCGAAAGTCCTGCCGGCGCAAATGAAGCGTTTAATATCAATAACGGCGACCTTTTCCGCTGGTCTGATCTCTGGCCGCGCATTGCCCGTCATTTTGGCATGGAAACAGCGGCGCCCCTGCCTATGCAGCTCGACGTAGTAATGGCTGACAAGGAGCCCTTGTGGAATGCCATGATGGAAAAATACGGATTGCAATACAGCTATGCGGAAGTATCTTCCTGGAAATTCGGTGACTTTGTTTTTTCGTGGGACTACGACTTTTTTGCTGATGGCAGCAAAGCACGCCGCGCAGGTTTCGGGGAGTTTGCAGACACAGAAGTTATGTTCCTGGAAATCTTTGAAAATTTTAAAAAGATGAAAGTGATACCCTGAACTATGCCTTCTCCAATGTGAAATTCACGGCAGCCGTAAGGCGTTTCATGGCAATAGCCAACTGGTTTTCCACCGTTTTAACCGAGAGGTTTAAAATGGTGGCGACCTCTTTATAACGAAGGTCGTATTGCTTTACCAGGATGTATACCATTTTGCATTTGGGAGGAAGCTGTTCAATGGTATGCTCCATTTTGCGGATCATCTCCGCAGAAATCATCAGTTGCTCCGGATCGCTTTCAAAGGCAATTTCCAGCTTATCTTCTTCTGCAAAAACTACCCGCCGGGAGCTGGCCTGTTTGCGCATATGATCAATCGCTTTATTTTTCGCCACCACAAACAGGTATACCTGCGGATTTTTTATGTCCGTCAGTGATTGCCTTTTTTGCCAGCAATACATAAAAACATCGTTCGTTATTTCTTCCGCCACCTCTTTATTACGGGTAAGCGAAAAAGAAAAACGTAACAACTTGATGAAGAAATGATGATAGAAAGCTTTGAAGGCCGCCTGATCATTGTTCACCGTGATGTTTTTAAATAATTCATTGATTGTACACTGATCCATCCCTTTTAAGCCACTGATATTGGTTGCAATAATATATAACGCAGATTACGCTAAAGTTAACAAAATAAATTATCCCGCAATTTATTTTTAAGATCCTGTTTTGGGAAGCCTGGAATGCTGATATCTGCCCGGATTTCCGGGGAAAGAAAAAATTTGCTGCCGGCTTTGGGGGTTTTTCATTTTCTTTTCGTCCTTCTGATACAACACGGATAAAATAAATGATCGAGCGCAACCGGGTAAATATATTGATGGCCAGGAAAGTATCGGGAGAGGCCACCGCAGCCGACCTGAAAGAACTGGAAACATTGCTGATGCAGTTTCCGGAGCTGCAGTACGCCTTTACTATTGTCAGTGATATCAGTTCCGTTAACAGTGCCAGGGGGTTTTCCCCGGCAGAGGAAGAGCAGCTGGCCAGCGAAGGAATGGACCGCATCAACCTGTTCCTTCAGCAGGAACAGGAACAGCCTCCCGCCAAACGGCTGATTCCCTGGCGGATGATCAGTGGTATTGCCGCCGGCATCGCCCTGCTCATCACCGCATATACCCTGTGGCCGGTCATGCCGCGCAAACAGGCTTTCCGCAATGAGGTGGTCACCAAAACCGGCTCCAAAACCAGCGTGGTACTCCCTGATGGCACCAGCGTAATACTCAACGCCTGCAGCCGTCTCCAGTACGACGCCACCCGTTTCCTGAACGGCGAGCGTGAAGTGAATCTGACTGGTGAAGCCTACTTTGATGTAAAGCACGACCCCGCGCACCCGTTCATCATCCAATCCGGTAACATCAACATCCGCGTACTGGGCACCGTATTTAATGTAAAGGCCTATGCAGAGGATGCCACCGTGGAAACAACCTTACTCAGCGGAAAAGTGGAAGTGAATTTCCCGGATAATGATCATTCCGGAACGAGGAAAACCGTACAACTGCAACCGGAACAAAAGTTAATCATCGGCATAAAAGAAAACAAACAAATACCTGTAAACAGAAAAACCAATTTTAGCATTACACCTGTAAAAACAATCGCTGTTGCCGGCAACCCTACAACAGCGGAAAAGCCAGCTACCGCCTGGGTAAACGACCGCTTCGACTTCGACAATGTAACTTTTGAACAATTGTCACACGACCTGGAACGCTGGTTCAACGTAACCCTGCGTTTTAAAAATGATAAATATAAACACGAAGTATTTACCGGCGCATTCCGGAAACAAAGTATTGAAGATGTATTGCAGGCATTACAACTGATGTCGGGCTTTCATTATGAGGTGAACACGAAAGAAAATGTTATTTACATATGGTAAAACACAACATCCAAACGTCATCTATGGCTTGATAATCCACTGATTTTCTTATTGCAGACAGCAAATAAAAAAAGGGAAATGCAGCAACATTCCCCCTTTTCAAAATGCTGGCTGAACAATGTAAACCGATTTCCTTACGATCTGGTAACGGCTCATTATTTAACCTAACGAAACAAATTTATGAAAAAAAGCTATTGGTGGCCTTCCCATATTCCCCAGCGGAATATGAGGAAACTATTATTGCGTATGAAACTAACCTCCGTATTGCTTTGTGCCGGGTTCTTACAACTAAGCGCACATGGGTTTTCACAGGAACGGATCAGTGTTAATTATAACAATATTAACATTGGTAAGCTGCTGACTGTCATCGGGCAGAAAAGCGACTACACTTTCGTGTACAAAAACGCCAGCATCCCCGACCGGAAAATCTCTATCTCCATGAAAGACGCTCCGGTAGCGGAAATCCTGGACAAGGCGCTCGCGGGCACCTCGCTGGGGTATAAAATCATGAAAGATAACCTGGTGGTAATCCTGGAAGCAGGTGAAACTGCACAGAATGTTCCTATAAGAGGACGGGTAACCGATGAAGCCGGCAACCCGCTGATTGGCGTTACCGTACTGGTAAAAGGTACCACCCAGGGCGCTAAAACAGATAACGAAGGCCGCTTCACCCTGGAAGCCCCGGAAAATGCCATCGTGGAATTTACCTACGTTGGCTACGAAGCCCAGCAGATGAAAGCACGCGAAGGCGCCACCTTTAACATCGCCCTGAAAGCCAATTCCAGCGGCCTTAATGAAGTAGTGGTAGTGGGTTATGGTAAACAGAAAAGAGCTAACCTCAGCGGCGCCGTAGACGCCATCTCCGGTAAAGAGCTGGAAAGCCGCCCCATCGCCAATGTCGGTAACGGCCTGCAGGGATTATTGCCCAACCTGAACATCACCAACGACAATGGCCGCGTATCTTCTGCACCAAAATTCAACCTGCGTGGTTTGACTTCCATCAACGGCGGCGACCCATTCATCCTGGTTGATAACATCCCCTTTACCAGCGACGAAGTATCGCGCCTCAATCCCGCCGATGTGGAAAGCGTAACCACCCTGAAAGACGCCGCCTCCGCCGCCATCTATGGCGCCCGCGCCGCCTTCGGGGTAGTACTCATTACCACCAAATCGGGTAAAGACAGCCGCCTCCAGATGAATGCCAACGCCAACTACGCCGTGCGCACACTGGGCCTGGTACCCAAAATCATTACTGACCCGCTCACCACCATGCAATACATGCATGATGCCGCCACCCCGCTGTATGACCTCTATCCCGCTGCCGACAGGGCCTATGCAGAAAAACTGGCCAACGACCCCTCTCTGCCAAGAGTAATCGTAAGCCCCACCGATAAAACAAAATATGCCTACTACGGGTCTACCGACTGGCTCCATGAAGTATACCAGAAAACAGCGCCCGCCTATAATGCCAACTTCAGCATTTCCCGCGGAGATGAAAAACTGAATTACTACTTCTCCGGAGATTATTACAAACAGGATGGAATGCTCCGCTATAATCCCGATCAATATACGCGCTATAACATGCGTGCAAAAGCTACCTATACCATCAACGACCGCGTGAAGTTTGGCAGCAACACCATGTACACCAACACCACCTATTCACAACCCGCCAATACCGTTGATTACTTATTTTTTCATAATGCCAACCGCACTCCTTCTTTATCCGTACCCCGCAACCCGGATGGTACCTGGACTTCAGACGGCGCGGCCTTACTGGGCAACCTGCAGGATGGCGGCCGCTCCGCAGATACCTGGAGCGAATTTATGACCACCCTCAATGCAGAAATAAACCTGGTAAAAGATGTGTGGACACTGAAAGGAGATGCTACCTACCGCCGCGGAAATAATGTAGGTAAATCCTATACACTGCCGGTTCCCTACAGCACCGGCCCCAATCAGCCAACCCAATATACCAACGGCAACCAGTCGTCTGCCAACAACAGTACCAATGAACTGAAGTATAATGTGTATAACATCTACACCGACTTCCATAAAACATTTAATAAAAAACACGCCGTTGGCGCACTGGCAGGGTTTAACCAGGAATACCACTACACGAATATCTTTAATGTAAACAGGCAGGGACTCATCAGCACACAATACCCCACCCCGCAACTGGCTACCGGTAATATCACCGAAAAACAAGCCATCGAAGACTGGGCCGTGAGAGGTATTTTCTACCGCCTGAATTATACGTACGATGATAAATATATTGTAGAGGTAAACGGCCGTAACGACGGATCATCGCGCTTCCGCGCCGATAACCGCTGGGGCTTCTTCCCGTCCGCTTCCGCCGCCTGGGTGATCTCCAAAGAAAAATTTTTCAGTAGCATTAAAGGCATCGACCTCCTGAAACTCCGCGGATCCTATGGTTCCCTCGGCGATCAGCAATGGAAAGCCTACGGCTACATGCCGCTTATGTCGGCCGGCAACATCAACTCCGTGTTGAATGGTCAGCTGCCTATCGGCGTATACGCACCCACACCGGTTACCGCCACCTACACCTGGCAGTCGGTAAAAACGGTGAACGGCGGTATCGACTTCAGCATGCTGAAAGAAAGATTATTCTTCAGCTACGACCGCTACACCCGCTACACCAACGGCATGTTCGCCAAAAGCCAGGAACTGCCTAGTGTATACGGCGCCCCGGCTCCAAGAACCAATTCCGCCGACCTGAAAACACGTGGATGGGAAATGACCCTCTACTGGCGCGATCAGTTTAAAATCGGTAACAACGATTTCGGATACGGCGTGAAATTACTGGTGGCCGACAGCCGCTCCTTTATTACCCGCTTCACCAATCCTACCGGTACCCTCGCCAACTATGACGCCGGCTCGCTGGAAAACCGCAACTACTATAAAGGACAGGAAATAGGCGACATCTGGGGCCTTGTTACGGAAGGATTTTTCCAGAATGAAGACGAACTGAAATCACATGCCAACCAATCCAAAGTAGGTTCCGACGACCAACAATACCAGTTCTATGTAGGCGACCTGAAATTCAAAGATCTCAATGGCGACGGCTCGGTAGACTATGGCGATAACACCATCAGCAACCCCGGCGACAGGAAGATCATCGGTAACAACCAGCCGCGCTTCCCTTACAGCATTGACCTCACCGCCTCCTATAAAGGTTTCGATTTCCGCGCACTGATCCAGGGTATCGGGAAAAGAGACTGGTACCCCAACCCAGGTAACCACTACTTCTGGGGCGTATATGCGCAACCGTGGACAAACGTACAGGTACACAACCTCGATCGCTGGACACCTGAAACACCCAATGGTTACTTCCCGCGCCTGAAATCATATATCGCTGAAGACGCTTCCGAACTGGGCGCACCACAAACCAGGTACCTGCAGAACGCTGCGTATACCCGTCTTAAAAATGTTTCTATCGGTTATACCATTCCAAAGTCCATCACAGAGAAGTATAAGATCTTCCGCTTCCGTGTTTATTTCAGTGCGGAAAATATCTTTACCATCTCCCACCTGAAAGCGAATATCGATCCCGAAGGACTGGACGGTTCTGTATATCCCTACCAGAAAACATACTCGTTCGGATTAAACCTGAACTTTTAATTAATTCAAACATCGGAACATGAAAAATAAAAGGCTTTATTTATCACTCATCATATTGGGCTGTGCAGCAGCTTCCTGTAACAAGGACTTCCTGCAACGCAACCCTCAAACGGAGATCTCACCGGAAGCATACTTTAATTCACCACAGGATCTGAATACCTACATCAACGGCTTATACGATGACAATCTTTCGGCGCCCTATGATGATAACAACTCAGATAACGTTTCCGGTAACACCGGCAGCGAAATGGATAAGCTGGTGCATAACACCCTCGACGCAACTACCGTGGGCGGATGGAACGACTGGGACCGGCTGCGTGATATCAACTTCCTGCTGGACAATGCCGGCAAAGCAAAAGGTGATGCTGCCGATATTAATCACTACATCGGTATTGCCCGTTACTTCCGTGCAAGATTTTATTTTGAAAAGATAGCTACCTATTCTGATGTACCCTGGTACGGCCACGCATTAACAGATGTGGATCCGGATCTGTACAAAGGCCGTGATCCGCGCTCCGCAGTAGCTGATTCTGTGCTCGCCGACCTGCAGTTTGCCGTGGATAATATTAAGGTAGATGATAAAGACAACGGCACCCGCGTAAATAAATACGCTGCCCTGGTGTTGATGTCCCGCTTCTGCCTCTTCGAAGGAACATTCAGAAAATACCACGAAGAAGTAAAACTTGCCAACACCGCAGACGCATTTCTTCAGAAAGCAGCATCGGCAGCTCAGCAGGTAATAAGCAGTAACCGCTATGTGATTTACAACACCGGTAAAGGTGGAGAAGATTACCGCGCTTTGTTTTCCAGTCTTTCATTAAACGGAAATAAAGAAATCATTCAATGGAGAGATTATCCGCAGAGCCTGGGTAAAGGAAACAATACCCATACCGTACTCGGATGGACCTGGTCGCTCAGCCAGAGCCTTGTTTACAGCTACCTGATGAAAGACGGCAAGCCATTCACTTCACAGCCAGGCTATGATAAAATTGGCTTCACGGCTACTTTCAGGGACCGTGATCCCCGCCTGGCGGAAACGGTGGCCTACCCTGGCTTTTCCACCACGCAGGATAACAATGTGTACATCGCAAAACCGAACCTCGGCGCATACGATCAGCTGAAATTTTATCCGCGTGATCCTAAACAACGCCAGGGATGGGAAACCAACTACACCGCTTTACCCGTATACCGCTATGCGGAAGTACTGCTGAACTTTGCCGAAGCAAAAGCAGAACTGGGGACCCTCTCACAGGCTGATTTGGATGTATCCGTGAACCTGCTGCGCCGCAGGGTACAAATGCCCGATCTCAACCTCGCTGCCGCCAATGGGAATATAGACCCGGTGCTGAATGCAGCTTACCTGGTAAGCGGCCCCAATAAAGGCGTGCTGCTGGAAATACGCCGTGAAAGAAGAGTGGAACTGGCCTGCGAAGGACTGCGTCTCAAAGATATCAATCGCTGGAAAGCCGGCGCACGCCTCCAGGAAGCGCCACAGGGCTTGTATGTTCCCGCACTCGGTGGCATTGATATGACCGGCGACAATGTGGCCGATATCGCTATCCTGCCCAATACTACAGATACTTCATCTATCGCAGGGTTGCCCGCTGATGTGAGGGCAAAATTGTCACGTTTCTATCTCATGGATAAAACCGGCGAGAATAACTTTTACCTCGAAAACGGCACCAACGGTCATATTAAATTTACTGCCGACCGCGCCGGCCGCACTTTTAAAGATCCTCAGTACTACTATCGTCCGATACCCAAACAACAGATGATACTGAATGATAAACTGAAACAGATATTCGGCTGGTAAACCGGATGAATAGTGATGAACCAGGATTACCATGATCCATGTTTTGCAGGGATACTATCGCCGCAACAACATGGATCATGGTAATCCTTTTTAATACCGCCATCATGCTTATAAAATAAACCCATTCATGAAGCAATTACTCCTAACCCTCCTCATCGCCTGCAGCCTGCAAACGCTGATGGCACAAGGATTCTCCGGCAAGGTGTTTATAGACAATAATACCGGCAGACAGCCAAACCACACCCAAAAAGGACTCGCTGGTGTTCGCGTATCCGATGGACTGCACGTGACCATCACCGATGCCAACGGTAACTATCACCTTCCCGGCCACGCAAAAACAAGATTCATATTTATCACCACGCCGGCCGGGTACCGGTTCACCAAAACATTCTATATACCCGTGGACAGTGCCTTGCAGGCTTACGACTTTGGCGTGCAGCCTGCAAACAAAGCCACAGCCGCTGTCGCGAAATTCGTACGGCTTACAGACACCGAAACCTACCAGTTCAACAACTGGATCACCGATGCAAAAGCGTATGCACACAACGAAAACGCCGACTTCATGATCCACACCGGCGATATCTGTTATGAAAAAGGCATGGCATTCCACGCGCAATATATCAACACCCACACCATGGGGTTACCCGTTTATTACTGCATCGGTAATCACGACCTGGTAAAAGGTCCGTACGGCGAAGCACTGTATGAATCCCTGTTTGGCCCGGTATGCTACTCCTTTGACGCCGGCCCCGCCCACTTCATTGTAACGCCTATGCGCAACGGCGATTATCAACCGTCCTACACCGTAGATGATGTGGTGCAATGGCTGAAAAATGATCTCGCTAATACCGCACCGGAAAAGCCCGTGATCATCTTCAATCACGACCTGCTCACCTATGATACGCTGTTTACCATCCGCTCCAAAAACGACAGCATCAACCTCAATGAGCACCACCTTAAAGCCTGGATCTATGGCCACTGGCATATTAATTTTGCCCGTACCCATGGCAACAGCTGTATCCGTTCCCTTTGCGCAGCGCCGCCTCCCGACGGCGGTATCGATAACTCCGCTTCCAACTTCGATGTAATCGGCGTGGATAAAAACGGGCTTTCGTTTGTGCAACGGCGTTATACCTATGTACACAATCAGCTGGTAGGGGTATCGCCATCAGCTGCCGGCATCGCGTTCGACCAGGATAAGATGGTGATCAGTGCAAATGCCTATCATACTTCTTCTCCCGTAAATAAAGTGCTGTTCAGCTTATTCGATAAAAAAGGAAATCTCGTAAGGCAGGTATCGCTGCAACCCCGCACCGACTGGAACTGGTTCACCACCACCGCTATTCCAGCCAGCTGGTTAAACGGCGTATATACGGCTACGTTAGAAGCTACATTAGGTACCGGCAGGGTGCTGTTCCGCAGGGATACTTTTACGCTGGTAAAAAATGTCTCTGTAAAAAATAACGGTAACGCAGCCGACTGGCCGGAAGTGTTACAGAACATACAACGTACAGGCGTTACCGGTATACCTACCGCCGGCCCGCTGCATTTAAACTGGACCGCAAACGTGGGAGGTAATATCTGGAAATCATCTCCCATCTGCGCAGCAGGTAAAATATTCACAGGCACTATTGACGATGAAGGCAATCACCATAGCAGCATCACCGCACTGGATGCACAAACCGGCAAACAGCTGTGGCAATTCCCCACCGGCAACTCCATTAAACACAGCATCAGCTACCACGATGGCTTGTTACTGGCCACCGATGCAGAAGGCGTTACCTACGCCCTTGATGCCGCTACCGGTAAATTACGGTGGAGACATGCGGGCGATTTGAAAAACCTGCCCGCCTATAATTCTGCCGGCGCTATCCATGAGGACATTTATTACACCGGCGCAGGCAATTACCTGCAAGCCCTGGATATCCATACCGGTGAGGTAAAATGGACCAACCACGACTGGACCGGCGGCGAAGGAACGCCTGCTGCAATGGCCATCCACAACGGCCTGCTCGTTACTTCCTCCAACTGGAACCACCTGTTTGCACACAATGCCGCCACCGGGAAACTATTATGGAAACGCAGCGATGAAGGTATCCGCTTCCGCAGTGGCACACCCGCTTTCTTTGACAACCGGCTGTATGTACACGGTATCAACAAACTCCATATCCTGGATCCTGCTACCGGGAAAACAACAGACAGCATCCCCGTTACCGAAGATCTGAAAACCATGACGGCGCCGCTGGTCACCAACCAGTATATCATTACCTGCACTGCCGCCGGTGGTATGCTGGCCTTCGACAAAAAAACAAAACAAGAACTGTGGCGCTTTGTACCGGGTGAAGCCCTGTTTTACTCAGCGCCCTACTCTTCCCCTTCTTCCGCCACTATCGAATCCACGCCGTTGCTGGCTGGCAACCGCCTCATTGCAGGCGCGTCTGACGGGTATGTATATGTGATTGACCTGGCTACGGGGAAAATGATCAGTCGATTTAATACCGGCGCGCCGGTATTTGCTGATATGGCCGTGTATAACGGCATGTTGTACGTAGCAGATTTTTCAGGAAACGTGAATGCGTTCCGGTTATAAGAATAGTTATTCTGTATAAAAGAGGATATCTCCGTTAAAAGAGATATCCTCTTTTTATATATCAAATTATTACGTTACGAATATTGCTTCCCTTTTTTAAATTTTTTATTATAGTTTGCAGCAGAAGAGGAATATTGAATACGGAAAGCAATTGCCAATCAACCAAACATATAACGGGAAGGAGCTTCTTTTACAGATAGCAGCGGGAGATGAACTTGCCTACAGGCAGGTATTTAACAGCCATTGGAACCAGATTTACCAGGTGGCCCTCAGCTTCCTCAAAACACCCGGAGAAGCGAAAGATGCGGTGCAAACGGTATTCATCAAACTATGGGAAAAAAGACACAAACTGCCGGAAGTCGAAAATTTCGATGCCTGGCTGTTTATTGTTGCCCGCAATACTATTGTCAACATCCTTCACCAGCAAGCCTCTTTTGTGGATGTTCATCATGTGGAGGATAGCGTTCCGGAAAACTATCTCACCCCCGACGCTTTGCTGGAATACAAACAAACGGCCTCCCTCATCCAGGATGCCATTGCGCAGTTGCCACCACAACAGTCGCTTATTTTCCGTTTAAGCCGGGAGCAGGGTTTAACGCACCCGCAAATTGCAAAGGAGCTGAATATTGCGCCAGCCACCGTGAAAAGCCATATGGTGCGGGCGCTCAATACCATCCGGGAATATGTCCGGAAGCAGGGGGGCAACGCATTGCTCCTCATCTGGCTGCTGGAAAAATTAGGAAAATAAAAAAAGTTTTCCCTCAACTGCACCTATCACCCTTTTTTATGGTCTTTATAGTAAAGACGCAATTTTTGATTGTCTTAAAATGTAATCGTGTATGCACGCTTCAGGGGAATTCCAGTCATTAATGGATAAATACCTCACCAACTCCATCACTGCAACGGAGAAGGAACTGCTGTTCGCCATGATCAGGAGCAGGCAACACATGCCCACCCTGGAAAAAGTGGTGGACGATGCACTTGGAACACCCATTGAAGTAAACGAAGACATCATCCTCAGGGAAGAAATCTTTGCCTATGTAAAAGCACATAACCAGCCGGTAAAAAAGATAAACCACTGGCAGCGCTATGCCGCCGCCGCAGCCATTTTACTGCTCATTGCCGCGGGCGCTTATTATTGGCTGCCACCATCCTCCAGGGCGCCTGCGCCGGCAGCCAACTATATCAGCACCGCTAAACCCGGCGTTAATAAGGCCATTCTCATACTGGCCGATGGCTCCAGTATTGCACTCGACAGCTCCGGCGCACAACAATTGCAACAGGGCGGCACTTCCATCCGTCAACAGGGCAGCCAGTTGAAATACGATGTGCAAAGCAGCGCCCCCGGCGTAAGCTACAATGTATTGCGCACCCCGCGTGGAGGCCAGTTCCAGCTAACATTACCGGATGGCACAAAAGCCTGGCTGAATGCCGCTTCGTCGGTCAGGTATCCTACCGCGTTTACCGGTAAAGAAAGAAAAATAGAAATTACGGGAGAAATATACCTGGAAGTCAGCCCCTTTAATACAGGCGCCGCGGAAAACACGCCTTTTATAGTGGTATCCGCGCATCAGCAGGTAACGGTACTCGGCACGCACTTTAATATCAACGCATACGAGGAAGAAGGAGCCACCAGCACTACATTAATCACCGGGAAAGTAAGAGTATCCGCAGGCAGTAACGCCGGCGTTATACTGGCGCCGGATCAACAGGCCGTAACGGCCCATAACGGCACCATCACCACCATCCCGGTACGGTCCGTGGAAACTTCAAAGGTAATAGCCTGGAAAAATGGCTATTTCGATTTTGAAGAGGAGCGCCTGGCCGTGGTTTTACGCCTCCTGTCGAGATGGTATAACGTGGATTTTGAGGCGGATCCCGCCATGCTTAACCTGAAATTCAGCGCGGTAATAGCCCGCTCCTCTCAGATAAGCGAAGTATTGTCATTGTTGTCGGCCACCGGCGCCGTGAAGTTCAGGGAAGAAGGAAATAGAATTAGAGTATACTGATTTTTTTATACCAGCTGTCTTTTAGAGCAAACCATGCGTACCACCGCGCATCGGGGTAAAGTTTGCTATGCACTGCAGGCAAAGCAAATGATGCCATCATTCAATAACGCGATTAAACCAAAATCCACACAAATGAAACATTTGTGGCTTTATCATCATTTCCTGCACTATGGCAGCAGGACAAAGACCAAACCATTATCAACCATGAAGTTTAAAGCAATTTTCCTGTTGATGGCCTGCCTGCAGGTAACAGCAACAGGCTTCTCCCAGGTAACGATCTCAAAAAACAGCACCACGCTGGCAGAGGTATTTAAGGAGATCCGGAAACAAACAGGTTATGTATTCATCTACAATAACGATATGTTACCGGAAGATAAGCGGTTTGACCTGCATGTAAAAAATGCGCCGGTGAAAGACGTATTAACGCAATGCCTGAAAGGCTTGCCCCTTACCTGGTCCATCCGGGACGCCAATACCATCGTGATCAGCCCGTACAAACCATCCGGC
Source organism: Chitinophaga sp. RCC_12 (assembly GCF_041360695.1). NCBI lineage: Bacteria > Pseudomonadati > Bacteroidota > Chitinophagia > Chitinophagales > Chitinophagaceae > Chitinophaga > Chitinophaga sp. RCC_12. The sequence goes on along the minus strand of NZ_JBFUPS010000010.1, from coordinate 72,391 downwards.
AGCACAGAGGACCAGGCGCAAACCGTAATACTGCGTGGGCGGGTTTTCGACACAAACGGACAACCATTACCCGGCGCCAGCGTAATGGTGAAAGGAACCCGCCAGGGTACCTCCACCCTTGCAGATGGCACTTTCCTGATCCGTGTACCGGACGAAAAGACGGCTGTGGTCATCACCTTTGTTGGCTTCAAACCGCTGGAACTGAAGCCCTGGAAGGAAGGAATCCGTACCATACAAATGGAAAGAAGCGCCGTGGAAATACAGGATGTAGTGGTGCGTACCGGGATGTTCGACAGGAATAAACTCACCTTTTCCGGTGCAGTAGCCTCCTTTAGCGGCAGGGAACTGCGCCAGGTGGGAAACCTCAACGTAGTCCAAAGCTTAAAAACGCTGGACCCTTCCTTTATCATTACCACCAATAACATCCAGGGCTCCAATCCCAACCAGCTGCCTAATATAGAAGTGCGCGGCAAAACAAGTCTTTCCTCCAGCACCGTAAGAGACCAGTTTTCCAACGATCCTAACCAACCATTATTTATCCTGAATGGAATGGAAACCACCCTGAGCCAGATCGTTGATCTGGACATTAACCGGGTGGCTTCCATTACTCTGCTGAAAGATGCTGCCTCTACTGCGCTGTATGGCTCCCGCGCCGCCAATGGGGTAGTCATCGTGGAAACGATACAACCCAAACCCGGAGACCTCAATGTGTCTTATACCGCTGATCTCCGCTGGGAAATACCCGACCTCCGCGATTATAACATGATGAATGCAGCAGAAAACCTGGAGTTTCAACAACTGGCAGGATTGTACAAAAAAGAGTTTGGCTACTCCGGCATTACCAACGACAATCTCTATAATCAGCGGCTGGCAGCCGTACGCAGCGGGGTTAACAGCTACTGGCTCAATGTGCCGCTGAGGAACAGCTTTACCAACGGGCACTCGCTCCGCGTTAGTGGCGGCAGCCAGGAATTTCAATACGGCATAGGACTGAACTACCGCGGACTGAATGGCGTAATGATCGGGTCCGACAGAACTACCTGGGGCGCTACCGTGGATCTTGCCTACCGGAAGAAAAAACTGAACATCACCAACCAGCTGTATGTAAACGGTACCAACTCCAACGAATCGCCCTATGGCTCATTCAATGATTTCGTAAACATCAACCCCTACTACCGGAAAAAAAGAGACGACGGCAGCCTGAATACCGACCGGTACCTGGAAACATACCTGGTAAATACCAACTCCTTTATCCCGGATACTGTTAGAGTAGGTAACCCTTTATACAATGCCACGCTTAATTCAAAAAACAATACCAATACGCTCCTGCTGCAGAACAACCTGAACTTCATATATGACTTCACACAAAGCTTCCGGTTCTCCGGTGGCTTACAGGTGCAGAAAGGAACCACCAAAGGCACCCTTTTTATTCCTGCCTCCAATACCATGTTCGACACGGTGGATACCTACCGGAAAGGCTGGTACACCGATTCCCGGACAGACAACATGAGCTACCAGGCCAACCTGATGCTTACTTACCGGAAAGTATTCAACGAGGTGCATAGTCTTACCGGGAACGCCCGGACGGAAATGCAGGAACAAAGTCAAACTTATTCCGCGTACACCGCCACCGGTTTCCCCGAAGGTGTAAATCCCAACCCCGCCTTTGCCTATGGCTTCCTGCCAGATAGCAAACCTATATACCAGAAAACAACGGTAAGAAGGGTGAACGCACTGGGCAGCGTTAACTACGCATACGACAACCGCTATTTTGTAGATGCGAATTTCAGGATAGATGGCTCCACTTCTTTCGGCGCCGAAAATAAATACTCGCCTTTCTGGTCGGCAGGTGTTGGCTGGAACATCAGCAGCGAACATTTTATGTCGGATATACAATGGCTAACCATGCTCCGGATCAGGGGAAACATAGGTACCACGGGTAACCAGGCATTGGGCAGCTATGCTTCCACATCTGTTTACGGGTATGAAAATAACCTGAACATTTATGGACAAGGTCTTTATCTCACCCAACTCGGTAACCCGCTGCTGGAATGGCAGAAAACACAAAGCACCAGCGTTGGTATAGACGCCTCCCTGTTTGACAACCGCTTCACCGCTACTTTCAACGCTTATGAGAAGCTGTCGAAACCACTGATCACCAACGGTTCCCTGCCCGCATCATCCGGCGTGTCTACCTATGTGCTGAACGTAGGAAACCTCCGTACCCGTGGCGTGGAAGCCATTGTACGGTATGCACCTGTCTACCAGCCAAAGAAAAATATCCTTTGGACACTCGGCTATACCGGGAGCTTATATAAAAGCAGGTATGAAGGATTTTCCAACATTCTCAAAAACCTGAATGATGAAGCGCAGAAATCCAATTCCCTGCAACGCTATCTCGATGGATACAGTCCTGATGAACTCTGGGCAGTAAAATCCTTCGGTATTGATCCTGCTTCAGGTAAAGAAGTATTCAGAAAAACAAACGGTGAAAAAACACTGGTATATGATCCTGCCGACATTGTTCCTATAGGCAACGGCAGGCCGCAGGTAGAAGGTGTGATCAGCTCCAATCTTAATATCAAAGGATTCCTGTTTGGCATCAACCTCCGTTACAGTATTGGCGCTTATATTTTCAACTCCGCCCTGTACAATAAAGTAGAAAACATCAGCTTCGATCAGCTGCAATACAACCAGGATAAAAGAGCGCTGGACTTACGCTGGAAGCAAGCGGGCGATGATGCTTTGTTCAAAGGTATCAGTCTCACCGATGTAACACCGATGTCGTCCCGCTTCATCCAGAAAGAGAATTACCTCACCGGTGAATCTATCAATGCAGGTTACGAATTCCGCTCCGTACAATATCCGTGGGTACGGCGACTGAAACTGCAAACCATCCGGGTGAACGCGTACATGAACGATATCTTCCGCCTGTCGAATATAAAATCTGAAAGAGGAATTGATTACCCCTTCAGCAACGCGGTTTCTTTCAGCTTAAACATCTTCTTCTAAATATCTTTTTTATGCAACCGATAAAACGCATCTTTCCGTTCCTGCTGCTGACCATCATTGTTCTTTCGATGGTATCCTGCAGTAAATACCTGGATGTACAGCCGGAAGACAAGTTCCTGGAAAACCAGGTATACGGCAGCCAGGCGTCCATTCGCAACGTCATCAACGGCATTTATCTGAACCTGGCCAAACCCACCGTATATGGCCGTGAGCTCACCGCTACCACGCTTGATGTGCTGGCCCAGTACTATAACTGCGCCGCCTTCTCCCATCCCTTTTATACCACAGCACGGTATACATACACCGATGCCACCACCATGTCGCATACCACCGACATCTGGAACAATGCCTATACGGCTATCCTGAATATCAACCTCTTCATTCACAACCTGGATAGCACCAACAATGTATTAAGCGCAGCGGAAAAAAACCTGCTGCTGGGAGAAGCATACGGACTAAGGGCATTTGTGGCTTTTGATATGTTGCGTCTTTTCGGACCGGTATATGCCACCGATTCGGCCAAAGCTTCTATTCCCTATCCTGTTACACCGGATTCGAAAATAGAGGCCCTGCTGCCCGCTAATACCGTTATCACAAATGTGCTGGCTGACCTTTCTACTGCGGCAACCCTGCTGGAAAAAGACCCGGTACGCACGGCTGGTATCACGGCGCCGGATGCTACCCCTGATAAATTTTTCAGCCTGCGCAACCGCCGCATGAATTATTATGCAGTGAAAACACTGCAGGCAAGAGTGCTACTCTACAGGCGTGATAATACAGGAGCTGCCGCTGCAGCAACGGCTGTGATCAATGAAGCTGCTCCCTGGTTCCCATGGAGCCCTTCTGCCTTCTCTGCTCCCGGCATCGTAAACCCCGACCGGATCTTTTCTTCTGAAGTTATTTTCGGACTGGAAAATGCAGATATGTATGCCACCCAAACCAGCTGGTTTGCCGCCAACCTTAACACCAACCTGCTGGCGCCGCTGCCGCAACGGCTTACTGCTATTTATGAAGACTATAATAACGATTACCGGTACCGGATCAATTTTGATGTGGACAGAACTTCTGTACGGACAGACAAAACTTTCTTCAAATATGCAGATATACAAAACAAAAACCTGCTTTACCGGAAACTGCAACCTTTAATGAGGCTTACGGAACTGTATTACATCGCCATAGAAGGAGAAACGGACGACAGCAGGGCCACCACGCTGTTGAATACCGTACGCTATAACAGGGGCCTGCCTCCCGTTACCATCAACGGCGATAAAAGAATCCAGCTCACCAAAGAGTATCAAAAAGAATTCTGGGGAGAAGGGCAACTGTTCTTCTACTACAAACGCATCAACCTCCCGGCCATCAGCAGCGGCGCTTCCGCCAACGCCACCATTACCATGACGCCGGAAAAATACGTAGTACCGCTTCCGTTATCCGAAACCACTTTCAGATAAAAAGCCTTTAGTCTCAAATGTATCAATGCAATAACATGAAATTCTTTCCAATATACTTCCTTCTCCTCGCCGGCCTGATAACGGGATGCGCTAAAAGTGAACTGCTGCGCTATACGGAAGAAAATAACGTTTTCTTCTCCTACGTCCAGTCAGGTACTAACTATGATACTATCATGATCAATTTTGCCTTCCAGGGGAATAGCACGGAAGACAGCGCCGGGTTTTATGTAAACCTGCTGGGAAAAGTCACCGCTGAAGGCAGGTTGTTCAATATGGCGGCAGACAAAGCCACCACTACCGCGGTGGCAGATAAACATTATCGTTTACCCGTTGCCGATAGCCTGCTTATTCCCGGTAATGCCAATGAAAAACTGGTATCTGTGAAAGTCTTCCGCCCGGCAGACCTGCGTGAAAAAACAGTATCGCTTTTTCTGAAGCTCAGTCCTAACAGCAACTTTCAAACAAACATGAGCGTGATCGACTTTGCAGCGACGAATGTAGTATCTGCCACTAACCTGGAAATTATCATACAGGATATTCTTCCCAAACCAGATTTCTGGGATAACAACACCAGCGCCCTGGGGGTTTATTCACGCAAAAAACTGGAACTGTTCATCGCTAACCAGTCGCTTTCGCTGGCTAAGTTCTACTCCGGCACGCTGTATTCTACGACACAGCTCACCAACTACGCCCGGCAATTCCAGGCGTATCTCAACAGCCAGAAGAGTGCAGGTAAAACAATTACAGAAGAAGATGGAACCGAAATGAAAATGGGATCCGCTGTTCAATAATATTCTTTCATCTTATTCATTTACAAACATGAACACTCATCATCTCAAACCAATACTCATCGTCTTTATTCTTGCACTGCTGCTGCCGGCGTGTATGAAGGATAAAGGTAACTATACCTATACCCCCATCAACAGTATTACTATACAGGGAGTAGATTCTGTATATTTACTGGACTACGGCAACCGCTTGCAGATCAAACCGGTGCTGAAATTTTCAAAAGATGATCACGAAGATACGGCCAACTATACATATAACTGGGTAGCGGATCACCTGGTAGGATACACGATGGACCCTACCATCATTTCTACGGCAAGGAATCTTGATACCGTGATCACGCTTGACTATGGCCTCTATGCGATGTATTACCGCGTTACCGATAAAAGGACCGGCGTATTCACCGACAACTATTTTACACTGAACGTAGGCGCTCCTTCCTATGAAGGATGGATGATGCTGTGTGATATGGAAAATGGTAACAGCCGGCTGGATATGATTTCACATAAAGGCAATACCGATACCTTATACCCCGATATTCTTAAAGAAGTGCACTCTTCTTACAAACCAACGGGCACTCCTGCTTTTATAGCTACCCAGTTCTCAGACATTGGCGGCCCTACCAACGGATCACTCGGCATATTTGTAGCCACCAGCAAAAATGCGGTGCTGCTCGGACTGGACTCACTGGATTATGTACCGGCTTACGACATGAAGAACTTTATGCAGGCGGCGGAACCTGTCAGCGATTGGACAGGCGCCGACATCTCCCTCCGGTTCTACGGCGGTTTACTTTATGTCAACAACAATATATATGGAATAGGCTACAGCTCTATTACCAACCCCGTAAATACGCAGGACGGCGGCACCGCGCTTTTCAAACCGTCGCGCTGGATGAGTCAGAACACATCGGGGCAGTCGATCCTCTTCAATGAAGACACCAAAACCTTTCTGCGCTATCCTGGCTCGGGTACTACCTGTCTCACACTTCCGGCTGGCGACCTATTTAATTTCAGCACGGGCATGGATTTAATATACAGCGCCTTTGCACCTTTCAACAGCGGGGAAGTATTTGCAGTGCTGAAAAACAGCACCACCGGCAAACGGTTCCTGGCGCGCTTCACAACAGCCGGTAAACAGAACTATTATGCAGAAATTACCGGCGATGGCATTGCTGACGCCGAAAACTTTGCCGTGAGTCCTGATCTTGGCTACCTGTTTTATAACGTAGGCGGCAAGGTGTATGAATATGATCATGCTACAAAACGCAGCATCCTGATGCATGATTACGGCAACCGGAAAATTTCACTGATGAAGTTCCAGCCTTTTGCCTCTACATATGCCGGCGCAGCTAATGCAAACTATTATATCGGGCTAAGCAAAAAGTTACTGGTAGCCACCTATACGCAGGGGCAACCCGCGAACTCCGGCACACTTGATATCTATAACGTTCCTGACATCAATGCCTCTTTACAGCTGTATAAATCATATACCGGAATGGGAAAAATTTCCTGCATCGCCTACCGCGAACGGTAACATTTCCAATAAAAGAAACCGCTGCAAAAGATGTTTGCAGCGGTTTCTTTTTGCTATATCCAATACGTTATACTGCTTCTGCGTGTACAATCGCCGCCACAGGCGGCGCTACCACCGGAACCGGTTCTTCTGTTACTTCATCTCCTACCACCGGCCCGTTATGCGCCAGCTCACTGCCTTCTTTCTTCGATTTAAAAATGGGCCATAACAACTGTGCATACCATTCTTCTTCTTTATAATGTTTCAATCCGTAAGCACTCGGATACTGACGGGTAATAATACCGGTACCAAAAATGATGTCCCATATAAAAAACATATTCCCGAAGTTGCCTTTGTAGTTCCCTATGCCATCATCTGTGGTATCTGCATGGTGCGCATGATGCGTGGCCGGCGTTGAAATCAAACGCTCCATGATCCAGCCTATAGGATTGAGCCACCGGATGGTATAAAACGGCTTATCCCATTTTATACTGGAATGCGCCGCGGTAGTAATCAGCGATTTTATACCGCCCACAAAAAGCGCCGGGTAACCAAGACCCAGGTAGGTGAGCGTAACCGTCAGGTAGATCTGCGAAAAAAATGCCGTGTAAATAATATTTTGCCTGCTCGTCATCGCCATACCCATATAAGGCGCGGAATGATGCGTACGGTGAAAGCGCCATAACAGCGGCAACTGGTGATGCAGCCGGTGATACCAGTACTGCGTAAGGTCATCCGCAACAGCCATGATGGCAATGCCCCACCAGAAAGGCACCCAGGCAAACGCATTCTTTGCATCCGGTAAAACAAAAGGCAATAACTTCAGCCCGAAATAAGCAATCATCGGACGCAACACAATTTTCGGAAGTATAAAACATACGATATCCAATGTGCGCTCATTCTTTGTCCACTTATTTTCGTACAGTCCTACCGAAAATTCTATCAACCCTACTACCAGCATAATAGCCGGTAATCCCCACGTTTTAAGGTTATTAAATACCGCATCCAGGAATGCCGGCGCCCGGAAGGAAAGATGCTCGGAAGTGGCGTTCAGCCAAGGTTTGCTGCCACTGATATAAAACGACAGAAACATGAGCCCTATCGGCAATACATATAGCAGTAAACTAATCAGGGAGTCCTTCAGGATCACCTGCGTCTGCGTTTTTGCTGTTGTTGTCATACTTATCTTTTTTATGTGATCAGTGATGTTGATTAAATAAAAAGTGTATCAGCCAGATACTACCGGCAATAATCACCAGTGGTATCAGGAATATCAATATGCCGATGGCAATTTTTTTTGTTATTAAAACAAGATCTGCTAACGTCATAATAGTGCATTTAAAGTGATGGATGTATAATTTCGATATGGTTAAGTTTACCGGTAAAATTGTAAGGCGACTTATACAACGGAGATACTGCGGAACCCTGGTCCCGCCCTACATCCAGCCCTTCATCATAGGGCGAAATAGTAGCATCTGCTTTGCTAATGGCCCGTTCTGCCACCTTTTCATCATTGATATACAGTGCCTCTGTACCCGCCGGATCTGTGAGTTTTAATGCCGGTGTGTACGTCAGTTCATAACGGAGTATAGCCTTTCCCAGCGGGAGCACCTTACCCGAAGTAAGCGAAGTGAGTTGCCCGTTGTTGTTATGCACCGCCTGCAGTTTTCCTCCCTGCACAAAAAAAGTAAACCCTGAAAAACGCCCGCCCGTACTTAATAACACGCCTTCATTCTTTGCATCACTCAACTCCACATCTGCTTTAATGATAAACGATTGCTCTGAAAGAAAGGGAGCGGAACGGGAAGGCACCTGCGTGATACCCGGGTATAATATAGCGCTGTGGCGGCTATCCAGTGGTCCTTTGGTAAGAATAGCCGGTGTGAGACGGGTGGTATCTCCCAGCAAAGGATACACTTTATACTTCCATGCCTCTGTGTCAAAAAGATTTTGCAGCTCTTTCAGCTTCGCCGGGTTGCCTGCGGCCAGGTCATGTTGTTCATTAAAATCTGTATTCAGATTATACAGTTCCCAGGTGTCTGTGGTGAACGGTGTACCCCGTTTGTGGCTCACAGCAGCTTTCCAGCCGTCCTTGTAAATGGCGCGGCCACCGGATATTTCGTAATACTGAACATGATGCCGTTCCGGCGCCTTTTCATTATTGATTGTGTAAGCCAAACTGATGCCCTCCAGCGTATCCTGCGGATAACCATTGATCACCTTCGGTATTTTCAATCCGGCAATTTCCAACACGGTAGGCGTCACGCTGTTTACATGCGAATACTGTGTACGTATGCCTCCTTTCTTGATCAGCTTTGGATAGAAGATCACCAGCGGATTACGGGTACCGCCTTCACTGTTCGCATCCTGCTTAAGATAACGGAAAGGTGTATTCGCCGCCTGCGCCCAGCCCACCGGGTAGTTGGGACCGGATTCCGGGCTTCCTATTTTCTCATATAAACTGTCGATATCCTTTATTCTGCGGTCGTAGTTCTCGGTAAACAAACTGCCGTCGATATACTCATTAATGCCATGCACATGACCGCTGAGTCCTCCTTCCTTGCTGGCGCCGTTATCTCCGATAATGAGTACTATCAGCGTGTTATCCAGTTGTTTGGTATCCCGCAGGTAGTTTACCAGGCGTCCTACTTCATAATCCGTATGGGAAAGAAATCCGGCGTACACTTCAAAGAAGCGGGAAAATACTTTCTTTTCAGTGGGGGAAAGCGACTCCCATGGCTTCACGCCCGGGTTGCGTGGTGGCAGGGTGGCATCCTTTGGCACCAGGCCCAGCGCCTTCTGACGCGCCAGCACCTGCTCGCGGTATACATCCCAGCCGGCGTCAAATTTACCTTTGTACTTATCTATCCAGGCTCTGTCTACCTGGTGGGGCCCATGCGTAGCTCCGGGGGTAAAGTACAGGAAGAAAGGCTTATCGGGTGCAGCGGAGTGCTGCCCGGCGATGTAGGAAATCGCCTTATCTACCAGCACAGTAGTAAGATGTTTCCCCTGCAGATCAGGTTCTACCTTTACCGTGTTTTCCCAGAGCGCCGGCGTATACTGGTCCGTTTCCCCGGCCATGAATCCAAAGAAGGCATCAAACCCGCGACCTGTGGGCCAGCGGTTAAAAGGCCCTGCGGGTGTAAGGTCCGGGCTGGGCGTTACATGCCATTTACCAACGGCATAAGTATTATATCCATCTTCTCTTAATATCTCCGCTACAGTGCCCTTTTCAAACGGCATATAACCGTTATGTCCCGGCAGGTTCACCGCGGCATCAATCACCGTTGGCACATTCACCGAATGATGGTTGCGGCCCGTCAGCAATGAAGCACGCGTAGGCGAGCAGATAGCAGTTGTATGAAAATTCGTATAGCGCAGACCGTTATTAGCTAAACTATCAAAAACGGGTGTTTCCACCAGTCCGCCAAACGCGCTGCTGGCGCCCCATCCCACATCATCCAGCATCACATAAATAATATTGGGGGCGCCCGCCGGGGCAACCGGGTTAAAAGGCGCAGGGGTAATAACCGATTGTGCAAGCGTGGTACCTGGCTTTCCGGCATAGCTTTTCTGCGGGCTGTACTGCGCATAAGCGCCCGATGCAGCGCCCAGCAGCATCAACGAAATAAAGGATCCGGAAGAGGTTGAAAATTTCATGTCTTATTATTTAGTTGGCTGATAGTTTATTTGTCCCACCACAAAGCAGGTGATTGATACCCCGATCCCGCCGGGGTGTTTTTATTCAACGATTGTTCATTCTGCGGGTAAGGAATCCTGCGCGGTATTTGTCCATTCGGATTGGCAACGCTGGTGGCGTTTTTAGCCAGCGGCAACGCAGGATAACCTGTTCTGCGGTAATCCGACCAGGCCTCCGGCTGCAGGAACAATGCAATATACTTTTGGGTGATAATCGTATTCAGATCATTACCGGAATCGCCGCTTAATATAGCCTTCGCCGTTATATATGCCTGTTGCTTCTCCGGTGTGGCATAAGGATCTGCACTATTGCTGATTACCCGTTGAAAAGACGAACGTATCGCCGCTTCCAATGCTGTTTTAGCTAAAGGATCTGCGGGGTTTATCCTCCACCGCGCTTCCGCCTCCAGGAATTTTGCTTCTGCGAAACTGCTGATCACCACCGGTGAAGTAGCGGTTCCATAATAGCTGCCAATCACAGAAAAGGCGCCAGGCACGCCCGGGGCGCTCCCGCGGTAGGTACTGCTGCCCACAGGGTAAGGAGTCGCGAAATAAGCCCGTCTCGGATCTACCAGCAGCCCTTCCGGCTTAGTGGGATCATCTGTTACAGCATTTCCGTTCAACAGGTTTACAAAAGAAGCACCCAGCCCTATCCATCCCGGCCTGTTGGTATTTTGCTGATAGAAAGGATTCGCATTGGTGGTGGATGCACCAAATACCACCAGCGCATCTCCTGAGTTATCGGCGATTCCCCTGTAGCGGGCGCCGTCATACAATGCGCTCAAGGTGGCTTGTGCGGCTGTAGTGCTGTTTATTTTAGTAAGATGTATCGCGAAACGTGCCTTCAAAGTATACGCAAGCGATTTCCACCGCTCTATATTACCGCCGTATATCACATCATCTGTGGCCGGCAACGCGCCCAGGTTACTGGCCGCCGGTAATGAAAGCTCTGCGATAGCGGAATCCAGCTGCTCCTGCAGCGATTTATATATATCCTCCTGCTTGTCATACACAGGGTTGGTGATATTGTTGCCATACAATGATTCTTTATAGGGGATATCTCCAAAAAGATCTGTTAAAGTGCCGTAAGTATATACGCTCAACACCCGCGCAATACCACTGTAATAGGGCAACTGCTGCTGCGTTGCGGTAGTCCGCACAATCTTCAGTTCATCCAGCACCTCTACATAAAAGCCCCGCCAGGTTTGGTTAAAGTACTGGGTCGATGAAGCGTAGTTATCAAAGGACGCGGCATCGCCGTTGGCGCCGGAAGCCTGCTGAATATAAATGTTGGCAATCAACCCGGCATTAACCCCCAGGTTAAAGCCCAGCGCTACTTCTGCGCCGGTTAACACGGCGCTGACGGATACCTCCGTAGAGGCGTTAGGGTTCACATTGGTATCTTCAAGCGAGCAGGATGCCTGCAGGGCTAACATACTCACTGCAATAAATAAACGTCCGATATTAGATGGATATATTCTCATTTTGCTGATTACTTAATGGGTTAAAAAGAAACATTCAATGCCACGCCATAACTTTTTGTGTTGGGCGTTGTCCAGAAGTCGATACCCGCTGCATTCGATAAGCCGTTCCGGCTTCCCAGGTCCGGATCACTGCCGGTGTAATTGGTAGACAACAAAAAGTTCCTGGCGGTCAGCGTAACGCTTGCTGCCGATATGTGGGCCGGCTTCAACAGCTGTGCTGGTAAAGCATACGTAAGATTCACATCTTTGAGCTTTATCCAGTAAAGATCATGCTCCACATAAAGCCCCTGAATATTGAAAGTGTTACGGTACCATGCCTGCGACAGCACCGCTCCAATGGTATTGGGTTCTCCCTTTGAAGCAGTAACGCCATCAAAAACGGTGGTCGTCCCTCTGGCAGCCGTGGAGGCATCCACTCCATTAAATACCATCTGCAACCGCGGTGCATTGAACAGATCAAAGCCAAAGCGGCCATCCAGTAAAAATGAAAAGCTGAAGGAACCATATCTCAGTTCATTACGCAACCCTACGTTAAAATCAGGATTAGGATCTCCGATTTTTGTGAACGTAGTATTTACCAACGGATAACCGTAGCTGGCACTATTGGGATTATCATCGATGATAGGTTTTCCTGCTGCATTACGTTTTACATCGGTACCGTAGAATACGCCATAAGGCTGACCTGCCTGCCCCCTCGCTTCCATCCATATGCCACCAAGACTCACACTGGAAATGTTATCGGCGATATAATTTACACGGCTGATGTTTTTGTTAAACAAAGCGGTGGCTGTCCATGAAAATTTCCGGCCGCTAACGATACGTTGCTGCAAGCTGGCTTCAATTCCTTTGTTAACGATGTTGCCCGCATTGGTAAGCGTGTAGGCGGCACCGGTAGAATAAGGCAACGTAACCGGTATGATCTGGTCTTTACTGCTGTTGTAATAATAAACTCCTTCCAGTTGTGTTTTATCATGGAAGAAATGCAGATCCACGCCTGCTTCCCAGGTGCTGATGCGCTCCGGTTTAAGATTGGGGTTGCCGATAGTAGCGCTGTAACTGAGTCCCTGTTTGCCGTTGAACGGAAAACTGATCCCGCTCTGTATCCATCCGCCACTGGTAGTAGGTACATAATAGGTTTCAAGAGAATAAGGATCTGCATCATTACCTACCTGCGCGTAAGTGGCGCGTATCTTACCAAAATTCAGGATACTGTTATTCAGGTGAAGCGCATCTGTAAAAATAAAACTGGTACTGGCGGAAGGATAAAAGAAAGCATTTTTACCTTTGGCCAGCGTGGAAGTCCACTCGTTCCTGCCGGTCAGCTCCAGGTATAACCATTTCCTGTAGTCCAGCTTTACATCTGCATATCCGGCCACCAGTTTCCGCCGGATAGTTTGATTAAATGTTTGGGTAGATGATGCATTGGCGATATTAAAATTGCCCGGGATTGTTAACCCATCGCCACGTGTATTTACCTGGTTCTTCCAGGAATTATAATAGTTGTATCCTGCTACTACGGTAAGGTCCAGGTCTTTATTTAGTTTCCGGTCTGCCACCAGTAAAACATCCAGGTTATTGTCTCTCCTGGAATAATTTACGTCGTTGATGGTACCGGTACCTACGCCGGAGGTACCGCGACTAAAAGCGCCTTTCCTCACATCGGTATAGTTGTCGATGCCATAACGCGCGGTGGCTTTTAACCAGCTCGTAATATCCAGGCTGGCTTCTGCAAAGGTAATGAAGCGGTTCAGCTCATCGGTTTGCGGATTCATATTGAGCGACCAATACGGATTATCCCAGCCAATACCATTCGCGTACGAACGGCTGTCGCCCCACGGCTTGCTGGTAGTAGCCGGCAGCTTATAGGATTCAGGATGCTCCCATGGTTCGGAGTAACCATTGGTGATGTCAAAGTTTGCCGGGGAATTGATCAGCGCACGAACAACGTTGGTATTAAACCCTCCCATCAGGGCCCTGTTACCGGCGCCATCTTTGATGTAATTGAGGCCACCGGATACTTTCAGCCGGTCGTTAACGGTATAGTCACCGTTAAAACGGAAAGTATGCCGGAAGAAATCTGTTGTCGGAATAATACCTGTCTGTTTCAGGTTTCCATATGAAAAATAATACCCGGCATTTCCTGTATTTCCATAAAAGCTGATGTTATGATCGTTCGTATAGCCGTTAACGAAAAACTGCCCGATATTATCATACCTGTTCACCGGTATACCATTGGAGAGCGGGGAACTTCTGCCTACTATCGTACCATTCTTATCAAAATTGCTGGGTTGTGAGCTGTAAGTGAGTGTATCCAGCAATGCGCCCCAGTTTTCGTCGGAGCCTGTAGTGCCGGGTTTCACATATTGCCCGCCGATGCCATTGGAAAAACTGGTTTGCCGTGGCTGCATACGGCGGTTTATTTTATCAACCGTAAATGATCCGCTGTAGCTCACCCCAAAAGATTTATCTGTAAGGGAACTACCTCTTTTTGTATTGATCACTACGGCGCCGTTCGATGCCCTGATGCCATACAATGCAGCCGCAGCGGGGCCTTTCAAAACGGTTATGCTGGCAATGTCTGCACTGTTAATATCAATGCCCCTGTTGGATGGCGTAGCTAGTGAAACACTGTTTGATACGGGAAGAATATCCTGGATAGAATTATCTACAGGTACACCATCTAAAATAAATAACGGGGCATTGTTCCCGAGCAGGGAACTGTTTCCCCTGATTTTTATAGTAGATGATCCACCGGGAGAGCCACCGGAATTATTGATCTGCACCCCAGCTACCTTTCCGCTGAGCGCTGCCACTATATTAGGTTCGCGGCTGTCTTTCAATGCCGCGGCCTTTACTTCTCCCACACTGTAACCAAGTGATCGCGTGGCACTCCTGATGCCTACGGCCGTTACCACTACTTCAGATAATGCCTGCTGTTGTTCCAGCTTCACTACTTTGTTCAGGTCATCTTTTGTAATCAATACTTCCTGCGATTGATACCCGATAAAGGTAACGATGATGGTTTGCGGTAATTTCAACAGGCTTAGCTGGTAGATGCCGGTAGCATCTGCGAGCGTGCCTGTAGCGCTGCCTTTGATGCGCACGGATGCACCCGGTAGTGCTTCCTGTGTTTTATTATCAATCACTTTTCCTTTTAACAGCACAGGAGCCTGTGAATAAATGCTGGTAGTAAAGAATACCAAGGCAGCACTCAATAGTGTCTTTCGTAAATATTTGAACATACAAAGGGGAATTAGATGTTGGAAGAATGGGACAATACATGGCCATGATGACCACGCCAGGTGTCATTTAAATAATCGGATGTGCCAATCGGAAAGCCCTAACAACAACAGCAACACACGGATGTCACTGTATCCGCGTAAAATTTCCTGTTGCCTCTATTGTTGTACAATAGCTGATTCATTGTTGAAATGTTTATTAAACTGGTTGATCAGGTCGCCTCTGTAAGGCAACTTCAATAAAGAACACTAATTCAGATTTGCTTTGTA
The DNA here is from genome assembly GCF_041360695.1 of Chitinophaga sp. RCC_12. Lineage (NCBI taxonomy): Bacteria > Pseudomonadati > Bacteroidota > Chitinophagia > Chitinophagales > Chitinophagaceae > Chitinophaga > Chitinophaga sp. RCC_12. The sequence goes on along the minus strand of NZ_JBFUPS010000010.1, from coordinate 56,935 downwards.
TGGTGGGGACAAAGACTTTGGTGGTGGTAAATTCTATTAGTCTACTATTATTGTAGACAAATATACAACCGGGTTTTGGAAAACGCAAGCATCGAACAAAAAAAGTTTTCGGAGATGCGGATTTCCTGCACTGGCAGGGCATTTCACGGCTACAGAAAAAACTCACCTGAGGAATAGGGCTATTCTTTACTTTTGATTATGGTACATCCATTAAGAACGCATATAGAAACCGTCTGTAAGCTGACGGACGAAGAATTTGAATACATTTTATCACACTTTACTCCACTGAAGCTCAAAAAGCACAAATCACTGGTCAGAGAGGGCGATTGGGTGAAACATGAATATTTTGTACTAAAGGGATGCCTGCGGTCTTATATTACGGACGCTGATTCGGGCAAGGAATTTACTTATCAGTTCGCGGCAGAGAACTGGTGGATATCGGAGCGGGAAGCTTTTTTAAAACAAACAGCGGCGACTACGGCTATCGACTGTATAGAGGATTGTGAGCTGCTGGGATTGAGTTATGAAAACCGGGAAAAATTAGGCCGGGAGATGTGGAAGTATGAACATTATGTAGCAGTAAAAACAAGCCTTGGATATGTGGCATTGCAAAAACGGCTGCAGTTAATGATTATGGGCAGTACAAAAGAAAGGTTTGAAAATTTCGTGAAACAATATCCGAACTTGTATAGCCGGGTGCCCAAAGCCGTAATAGCTTCCTACCTGGGCGTTTCAAGAGAAACCATAAGTCGTTTATACCGCAAATAATGGCAGATTTGTCACATTTTTAAAGTGATAAATGCCCTCCTGCATCGAAAATAAATAGGGGAATTTTGTAGAATAATTTTATAAAAATGAAAGTTCTACATGTATTTTCCCTCAGAGGGATATTCGTATTATTGCTGCTGTTAAACGGTTTACTTGCTGTAAGATCGCAACCGGCAGCGCCTAAACTGCCGGCCCAGCCCGGGTTTTACTCCATGCAGTTAGGCGATTTCCAGGTAATTGCATTGTCCGATGGAACGATTCCTTTAAACCTTAACGGGCTGTTGCATGAAACCCGGAAGGGTGAGGTGCAGGAGCTGCTTCATCAAAACTACCTTGACACCACTGTTGAAACCTCCATCACAGCTTACCTCGTGAGGAAGGACAATCAACTGATTTTAATCGATGCAGGATGTGGCAGCTTCCTCGGACCAACCCTGGGGAAATTAAAGACCAGCCTTCTTGCTGCGGGTTTTCATGTGGAAGATATCAGTGCCATATTGATTACACATCTTCATGCGGATCACGTTGGCGGACTTATAGACGGCGATAAAATCATGTTTCCTAACGCCACTATCTATATCAGCAAGCCGGAAGCGGCGTTCTGGTTAACATCTTTCAATAAACAAACCGCCAATAAAAGAGCGCAGCCTTTCTTCGACCCGGCACAGGCGGCTCTCACGCCGTATCAAAAAGCAGGTATGGTAAAGGTGTATGATCCGGGCACATCAATTTTTCCAGGTATTTCGTCTATCAACACACCCGGCCATACTCCCGGTCACAGTTGCTATGCACTGGAAAGTAAAGGACAAAAGCTCGTTTTCTGGGGAGATGTTATTCATGCAGGCGCAGTTCAATTCGCCGATCCTTCGGTAACTATTGATTTTGATGTTGACTTATCCGCTGCAGCTGAAATGCGCCGGGAAACTTTTGAAGATGCAGCTAAAAATGGCTACTGGATCGCGGCGCCGCATCTTTCCTTCCCTGGAATTGGGCATTTGCGCAGTAATGCACAGCATTATCAATGGCTGCCCGTCAATTATTCCATTAATTAATTAGTTTTTAACAGCGTAAAGCAATTATCCAGCAATGCAACAATGTTGCACTACTGGATAATTGCTTATCTTTATCCTCAAAAAGCTGGTTTATCATGGAAGATTTCTGGGAATCGAGTTTTATTGAAAAGCAGGAGATGTGGGGGTTTGAGCCATCCGAATCTGCCATTTCAGCGAAGGAATTTTTTATACAGGAAGGTATCAAAGATATACTGATCCCTGGTATCGGATATGGCAGGAATGCCAAGTTATTTGTAGACAACGGTATTAAAGTAACGGGGATTGAAATCTCCAAAACAGCTATTGATCTGGCAAGAAGCCATTATGGAGATCAAATGAAAATCTATCATGGTTCAGTAACCGCCATGCCGTTTGATCAGCACTTATATGAGGGCATCTTTAGCTATGGATTAATTTATTTATTGGATAGCGAAGAACGGGAAAAGTTTATCCGTGATTGTTACAATCAATTGCAGCCGGGCGGATACCTCTTCTTTTCAGTTATTTCAAAAAAGTCTCCTAACTATGGAATGGGTACACAAATAGGCAAAGACCGTTTCGAAGCAACGAAAGGAGCCCAAATATTTTTCTATGACGATGAATCCGTAAAAGAAGAATTCGGGAAATATGGATTGGTAGATTTCTTTGAAATTGACGAACCCAATAAAATGATGCCGGACAAACCTGCCTTCCGGTTTATCATTATAAAATGTAAAAAAGCGCGCGCTTAAAGAAAAGCCCCGTCCTGAAAATACAGGGCGGGGGCAGTAACTAACCTGTTATATCGGCGCCGTAAGACTGTTCAGGTAATTTTCCAGGTTGGTATAACCATTGGCAGCATATCCGTTGCGATCGGCCGCATCATTGGGATTAAAGCCATTAGCCGTTTCATAACTGTCGGGCATCCCGTCATGATCGCTGTCGGCAGGCGCGGGCAAAGACGTTAACGCTGGCCAGGCATTTACGGTTTGACTGTATGGTGTTCCATGAGGATAACCACCCTGCACATCAATGATACCACCGGTTCTGTTGCGCACATCATTTACTATTCGCTGGTCAAGCGTATCACGGCCCGGTAGCGAACAACCTGCACGCTGTAATACCGATTCAAAAGCATCTACTGCTGGTTCCGTATTCACCGCATAACCATGATTAAACGGTGTGGACACCAGTACCTGGGCAGGGTTACTGGTGCTAACTCCCGCGGTGTTATCAGCGGTGTTACCCGGCGAGCCATCTACATAATTCCCATTCACATACCATTTCCCAAAGGTAACGGTGGCACTGTTACTGGGATTGCATATGCGGTATTTTACCCCGCTTCCCGTATTGGGACCATACTTATAATAGTTATTGACGACGTTATAGTTTCCACCCTCTCCACCGTACACCGTGTTGATCCCCCAATTGTAAAGCACATTATTCCGGAAGTCTACATTCTCTATTCCTATGGTAGAAGGTGTATAAGTGCTGATACCGGCAAAGCGTGGATTACGGTTGCGGCAATGCGCTATCAGGTTGTGATGCATACTCCCTCTCTTCGCACCCCATATACCACCATAACCATGACGCTCATAATCGGTATCTCCCGTTTCAAAATGGTAGGAATAATTCAGCGGCTCGGAGATCATGCACCATTGAATAGTGAGGTTGTCGCCACGGTAAATAGTCAGCGCTTCATCGTTGCTCCAGCTGGCGGTGACGTGATCAACAATAATGTTGCTGGGACCCGTGCCGCCAAAAGCATCATCACCGCCACTGCCGTCTACCGGGTTACCATTTGCATCCAGTTTCTGCTGATGCTTATCGCCCAAACGGAAACGCATATATCGAATGATAACATTGTCGCCGCTGATATGCACGGAGTGATCCGCCACACAAATCCCGTCACCCGGCGCTGTTTGCCCTGCTATAGTCGTATTGGCTTTTATACTGAGACCGGAATTGAGATGGATGGTACCCGAAATACGGAACACCACGGTGCGGTAAGTAGCGGGCGCTGTTAAAGCGTAACGCAGACTGCCCACTGAACCGTCGTCCAGCAGATTGGTTACTTCAAAAACGGTGGTAGGCGCTGTGGCCGTGCCCCGTCCCCCTGTGGTAAACATGCCTGCTCCTTCCGCCCCGGGGAAGGCTGGCTGCTGCGCATACAAAACAGGCGTCCTGAATAAAGACAGCAATACTAGCAGGCAACTTGCCAGCGGCTTGATTCTGATATACAACATATAACGGGTTTGCTGTTTTCAAATTGACGAAAAAATTTATCTCCACCTGGGATCGCCGGTACTGTTCCGGCCAGGATATGCATTATCTGCAATTTTGAAATCGCCAATACCAGGCGCCTGCCACAATTGTAGCGCCGGTCGGGTATAGGTGATGATATTGGGAAAATCATTGCCGGCCGATAAATGATCGGACGTACGATAGTTATTACTGGCCCCAATCACAGTGCCGGCGCCCGCCCTCACATCTTTGACGGTAATAGCGCCTTTGCTGTCTTTCCCAATCCCGAAAATGCAATTGCTTACCGTAATTCCATTGGTCACCTCATTGGCATTATAATCAACATAATAATTTTTGCTGTTACCCAGCGGCGCCTCACTAAAGGTGCAATCCGATATGCGTACCGCAGCGGAGCCTTGCGCGCTGGCAATCACGCCCTCTACTTTGTAAATAGTGCTGTTGGTGATGGAAATATTATTGATCCTGCTGGAGGCCCCGATATTCAATACAAAATAATTGCCTATACTGTCGATGATACAATTGTCGATAACAAAATCGTTGACATTAGTGGTACCCGATTGAAGCCGCACTATGCCCCGGAATATTTCTGCGCGGCTGTTAACGAATTTTATCTTTCCCACAGTAGCGCTGTTACTATTGTTAAATACATAGCGTCCACTGTAATTATCCCCCAACATATAAATGTCATTAAATTCAAGAGAATCAATTACCGTCCCCGCTTCAAAATTGAAATTGCTGGTAAAGAAAATCTTCGCCTGTGTAGTGTTGGAGAGGTCGGGAGCGCTCATAATAACAATCGATTTATTAAGGCTGATGGTGGAAGAGATATTATAGGTTTCCCCTCTTTTCAGCAACACCGTGCTGCCGGAAGGAATCAGCGGCAACGTATCAGCCAATACACCGGGTCGTCCGGTGATGGCGGTTAAGTCTACAACAGTACCGGAAAACGGCGCTTTGGTAGTAAAATCCGCATATCCTCTTTCTTCGTTGCCACTATACAGGAATACAATGTACCGGGTAGAAGCTTCCAGGCCTTCGGCCACTTTGAACTCGTTCACCAGGTCCCCGGCAGTTAACGCAACAGTTGATACCAGGGCATTATCAGCAGCCTTCACAATTTTTATGGACGTTACGGCAGCACCTTTTGTTGTCCAGCGTACCCGCACCGAATTATACGTGATATCGTCGATACCCGGCACTTTCAATATGGACGACAAGGTTTTAACAGCGCCCAGATCAGACCATTTTGAATTCAGCAATGTATCAGCAGCAATGGCCTTTACCCGTACCTGGTACAATTGGTTGAACAATAATTTTTTCACGACGGCTGCATTCGTATCTAATGACAACGATAAATCGGTAGTCCGGAACGTATCCCGGCTTAGTTCCAATGCATAAGCAGCAGCGCCCGCAATTTTTTGCCAGGATGCAACAACCGTGTTGGAATCGGCGGTTAACTCACCGGCAATCACTGGTCTGAATAACCTCGATGGCGTAGTGTCGTCTTTCTTTTTGCAGGATATATAAATACAGGAAGTTATTGCAAGAATGACAGAAATCTTTTTCATAAATTGACTTATTTCCCCGGAAAAAAATGTGCTAATTAATAACCATATTCATTCTTCAACGTACCCAAACTGTTCGATATCACAGAACTGTGTAGAGGCAGAACATAGCGTGGCGGCGTATTTCCTGTATTATCACTATATCCTCTCCATTGCCACAGCGTATAATTCGCAGGGCCATCGGTGGTTGTATTCCACAGGTTGCGCATCCAGTTTATTTTGATATTGTACTCAGCCGGAACAACACCGTATACTCTCTGAAACCGGTTTAAGAAGGAAAGGGTTTTGTCGCTGTTCCGTTTTGCATACAGGTAGTCGGCAAGATGGCTGTATATACCAACGCCTGCTATTGCGTCCTGTCCCATCTGGTTCAGCACTTTCCTGGTTTCGGCAATTTGTTTCCCGTACAGGTTCCATCTTACCAGGTCAAACTTCCGTACCATTTCACCGCCCAGTTCCCAGGCCCGTTCATTCACAATCGCATTAAAAAATGATTGCTTGCTTCCGCCAACGGCAGTAATATAAGTTTCTACTTTATCACCCCACAACGCAGGTGGAAATGCGCGCTGGCGAACCTTACGCAAGGCATCCTTTGCATCGCCGGTAGGACCATACAGTTCATTCTCGCTTTCTGCCAGCATTAACAGCACATCAGCATAACGCATCAGCGGCCAGTTAATACTCGTACCTTTTGATGATGATGGCCCCAGCGGCGTAGGCACCAGCATACGGTTCCATTTGTTTATAGTGATAGAAGTAGGCCCTGTGGATACCTGTGCCAATGTATCGTTATAAGCAATGATGGAACAGGTGGCAGCAAGCCGGAGGTCGGTTGTATCAAATGAGTAATAATAAGTAGGCGTAAGGCTCATTTGAATGGTGCTAGCGCCAAATGAATGATAATTGATTCCATTCGTCACACCTACGCCCACGCACCAGCCAACATCCCCAAAACCGGGAGCATAAGCCACCTCGTACAGTATGTCACTGTTTAACGGTTTAATGTATTTGTTCTCATTCATAAATACAGTAGCAAAATCGGTTAACATCCTGGGCTTCATGCTTACTAATTTTTTACTGTAGGTATTAGCTATCTTATAATATTCCTGGTAATCAGCCTTCCGTTTCATGGTCATATCTGGATAAAGCCAGTAACCACCACGGATAAGCGACAGCCGGGCAATTAAACCCATCGCAAACTCCCGGTTAATGCGTTCAATGCCATTATCCAGCTGATCAGCCCATTGCATTTTTGATTCAATGCCTATCAGGTCGTTGATCAAAAAAGTCAGGATAGAATCCCGTCCCATCTTGGGCAGGTAAAAGTTATCCCCGGCGCGGGATGGTTTGATACTAAAAGGCACATCTCCCCAGTGATGCATCAATAACATATACCAATAAGCCCGCAAGACTTTTACTTCTCCCAGCAAATTGAGATACGTCGCATTTGTTGGATCTTTTACCAGGGAAATGGTGGTTAATCCATGTTCACATTCGTTGGCTTTATTGATAGCGCTATACGCGTTGTTCCAAACGGTGAGCAGGTCGTTGTTGGAAGTAGTAGCTTCAAATGACCACAGGTCACGGCGCGCGCCATCGGGCGAAGCACTTACCGAATTCCCTACTTCCACGTCGGTATTACCGGCAAAAAGTGTGGACACACGCGATGTAAACGCATCCTGGTTAAACATCGCATATACCATGTTCACTGTTTTCGTGGCGTCCGGCTCGGAGCCAAAAACATATTCTTCAGAAAATCTGGAAGCAGAATCAGATGTGAGATATTTCTTGCAGGAAACAAGCAGCAGAAATAATATAACGGTGGAAAAATATAAAGAACGTTTCATTGCTTTTTTATTAATGTCATACTAAAAGTCAGAAGGTTACATTTACGCCCACAGTATACGAGCGGCTTTTGGGAAAGCCCGAGTAGTCTACTCCCGGCACCAGCTGATTATAACCATTGCTCCTTGTAGTGCTTACTTCCGGATCGTATCCGCTGTATTTTGTCCATACAAATGCATTGTACACCGTTGCGTATATTCTGCACCTCGTCATGTAAGCGTTGGAAATTATTTTTTTGGGTAAAGAATATCCCAATGACAGTGTATTTAAACGCAGGAAAGATCCATCTTCCACAGCCCCTGAATGGAAATAAGGCGATGCAGTACCCATTGAAAAGGGCGACCAGGTTTTAGGATTAGGATTCAATGCTGCAAGCTCTTTCAGATCTGTCACCAGGTTACCCTGCGCATCAATATAGTGGAAGCGGTTGTCGTAGCTGGAAGTGCTCAACATGCTTCCATAAGTGGTTCTGTAAAGCATGTTGAAAGAAATTTTGCCGGTGTTATAAACGTCATTACCGTACACCCAGTTAAAAATAGCCGACAGGTCAAACCCCTTATAAGTAGCATTCAATCCGAAACCGCCGGTAGCCTTTGGCAATGCGCTGCCGATAACGGTACGGTCACTGGCATCAATAACGCCGTTGCCATCAAGGTCTTTTAACTTCAGTACACCCGGCCGCAAACTGATCCCGCCCAGGTCCTGCTGAGCGGCGCCTTCCTTCACGATGTATTTCCTGGCTACCGGATCGTAAGAACTGAAATCATCAACGGTATACATCCCGTTCTCCACATATCCATACATCAAACCGATGGTGCGGCCAACCATCAACCTGTAATCGTCAATGCCTTTCAGATCGGTACCGGCCCAGTTAGAGTTGAACGACCGCTCGTCTACTCCATCCAGTTTATCAATTCTTGCACGATTGATGCCGATATTAAAATTGGCGCTTAACCGGAACGCTTTCTTATTGATGATATCAGCGTTCAGCGCCAGTTCAATACCGCGGTTAGAGGTTTGTCCTATGTTTCGTTGCTGCGTGGAAAAGCCCGTCGTTTGTGGAATGGCAGATTGCACCAGCAGGTCTTTAGTGGTGTTGTGGTAAAAGTCGAGCGTTGCCGATATCTTATTATTGAAAAGATCGAAATCGAAACCTACGTTACGGGTAACGGTAGTTTCCCATTTAACATCCGGGTTTGTTAACTGTGAGCTGGCATAGGTGTAATACGGATTGGGTATGTCGCCAGCGCCATAAGGACGGTTACTGCTCGGTGCAAATAAAAGTCGCCACTGATCAGACGCGATATTGTTGTTACCTACAATACCGTAGCTGGCCCTGAACTTCAGGTCAGAAACAAATTTTACGTTGTTCATGAATTCTTCCGAAGAAATACGCCACGCAAAAGAGGCAGCAGGAAATATCCCCCACTGTTTTCCAGGCGCAAAACGTGTTGAACCATCATAACGCGCCGTTACATTCAGAATATATTTTTCATCGAGCTGGTAAATGGCGCGGCCGAAAAATGAAGCGGTTTTGTCCGGAGCAATTTCCGTTGTGCTGTGGATATCCTGTGTGCCAAGGCCCATTGTGGCAAACAGCTTCTCAGGCGTAATATCCATACTAAAATACTTCGCCCGGTTATATTCTTCAAAACCTTTTCCTCTTGACAGTATCTCCTGCCCTACCAACAAATTCAGGTTGTGGCGGGAACCTTTTTCCCATTGATAATTAAGGGTATTTGTCAGGCGATAATCCTGCAACCGTGTTTGCGTGATTTCTCCCAATGGCAGGTTGCCGCCTTCGTTCCTGGCGGTACCGGTTAAAGGTCCGTAGTAACGGCGGTTCTCTGAAAAAGTCATTCCTAAACTATATTCAGAACGGTAGGTAATATTTTTGGTGATCAACCAGGAAGCGCCGGCATTCACGTTAAAAATGCGGCTGGTACGCTTGCGGTAATCCTGTGTGGATAATTCCAAAGGATTTATCAGGTTGCTCAAAAACTGTTCATAGTCATCACTGCTGCCGGGATCAATAATAATCATATCGGCAATTCCATTTACAGGACGCGTGGTGATACCATCTCCGATGCGGAAGCTGGCGCCCCCGGCCGAACCCGCGCCATTTATAACCGGATGCGTATAGCGCATGGATATATCGAGCTTCAGGGCTTTGGAAATATCATGATTCAATTTAAAGTTCAGATAATTGCGTAAATAGTTGTTACTGGAAATTAAACCTGATTCTTTATTGTAAGTGTAGTTCACGGAAAATTTTGTGTGGTCATTTCCACCCGTCAGGCTGATATTATGCTGTTGGGAGAAAGCAGGGCTGCCATACAGTTCGTCCTGCCAGTCGGTTCCTTTCTGGGATTTGTAGATGTCCAGGTCATCGTAAACACCGAAGTATTTGGTGAAATTATCAACGTCGCTCTGGCTTCTCAGCCTTGCATACTCATATTGCGCAAGTACAAATTCGTACGGGGAAAGCACTTCCAGTTTACGTGGCAACTGCCTCGCCTGGGCAAAGCCGTTATAGGAAATAGTAGATTTACCGCCCTTGGCACTTTTCGTGGTAACAATTACAACGCCGTTAGCACCTGCTGCGCCATATATGGCAGCGGTGGCCGCATCTTTCAGGATATCGATACTGGCTATGTCAGATGGCGCAATGTCATTAATATTATTCACCCTGAATCCATCCACAATAAACAAAGGATCGTTACTGCCGGTAATAGAACCCCCACCGCGGACACGTATTACAATCTCCGCACCGGGTTGGCCATCAACCGTAGTAACCTGTACACCAGGCAGCCGCCCGGTAAGCGCCTCCGCAACATTGGCTACCGGCGCTTTTTCCAGCTGTGCCCCGCTGATGGAGGATACTGTGCCGGTTAGGTTCTTTCGTTTTATACTCTGGTATCCGATTACCACCACTTCATTCATGTTCTTATTCTCTTCCTGGAGCATAATAATGATAGGCGACTTGCCGGTAGCAACAATTTCTTTCGACTGGTAACCAACATAAGAAACATACAGTCTCGCATCTGACCGGGAAACATTCATAGTGAAGTTCCCGGCTTCATTACTTAACGCTTTATTAGTAGTCCCTTTTTCTACTATCGTAGCGCCGGGAAGCGGCTCCTTATTGCTGCCGGTTATGGTGCCGCTTATGGGGATAGCCGTACCGCCGCGGGAAGGTGATGCCTCCTTAGCAGGCAGCTTTTCTGATACCACAATAGTTTTTTCCACAATGGAATAAGTGAATGGCAATTGTGAAAAGCAAAGTGCTAACGCCTGCTCAAGCGTGGCGTTGCCAACAACAACCGTCACCTTGTTTGCATTATTGAGTAGGCCGTCAACATAAAAGAAGGCATAACCCGTTTGACGGGTTATCTCCCGGAATACTTTCTCAACCGGGGCGTTTTTTTCATTCAGGATAATTCCCTGTGCACAGATGTTAGCGCCCGCCTGCAGGTAAATCATCACCAGCAAGGCAAAGGTTAGTTTCATAACTTTCTGGAATTTATCGCCGGCACCGGGACATAACGGGGCGGCGGGAAAGCATTTCTTTAACGATGCTTTTCCAAAGACAATCGATGACATAATTTATTCCTCTTTTGGTTGAAGAAAATAGTGGTGCTACATTTTTTTACCTCAAAATTTTTCTGGTATTCAGGACTTCGTTCTTATGATCCGGCAGCTGCAGCACCGGTTTCATTACTGTTTAACTACAATGTTTCTCCCGTGGATTTCAAAACGTACTTTATTGGTTAATTCTAAAATTTTAAACAACTGTTCAGCATTGGCACTTCTGGAAATCTGTCCTGAAAAGCGCGCTGAAATACCTCCCTTATACTCAATCTGGATATCATACCATCTTGCTGCCTGCCGTAAAACCGTTTCAATATCGGCCGCCTTGAACTGAAACATTCCGTTCTTCCATGCGATCACTTCTTCCGTATTTACATCATCCTGCAACTTAATATCCCCGTTAGTGATAACCGAAGCCTCCTGTCCGGGTTTCAGCCTGCTGTCTTGTTTTCCGCTGGTAACTTTTACACTTCCCTCCAACAACGTGGTACGGATTACAGGTTCATCTTTATAACTATTGATATTAAAATGCGTTCCTAACACTTCCACATCTATACTGTTTGCTTTCACGTGAAAGGGCATTGACTCATTCCTGGCTACTTCAAAATATCCTTCACCGGTTAACTCCACCCTTCTTTCCTTTCCTGAAAAATTTGCAGGATACCGTAAGCTGGAAGAAGCATTCAGCCAAACTTTGGTACCATCCGCCAATGTAAGCTGGTATTGGCCTCCCCTGGGTGTAGTGATGGTATTATATACAATTTCCGCAGGCGTAGTACCCGTTATTTTATAAGATACCTGCCCGTTACCTGACTTAATAATTTTTGCCTGTCCTTGTTGCAGCAACATCCCTTCCTTTAAGCTGTCGAGCATCACCTCTGTACCATTGCCTAATTTTAGTACCGCCCTGTTGCTGCCGGGCGGAATCGGGATGTTCTTATCAGGCACATTTGCCTGTGCCACTTCATTTTTCAATGGTGCCTTTAATACAAACCACCAGTAACCAACTCCGGCAAGTGCCAGCGCAAAAACAGCCGCAACAGCCACTCTTTTTAAATAAAGGGAAAATGTTGGTGTTCTTTTTCCATCCGCCTTAATATGCTGCTGCAAGTGATTTTGTATGCCTTCCAACACTTTATTATCCGGCTCGCCTTCCAGCGCATGTTCCTTCAATTCCGTATCAATAATCGCTTCCAGCTGGCTTTCATGCTCCGGTTCTTTTAACATCTGGCTGAAAATCTTCCACTCCTGTTCAGTCATCCTGCCTGTCAGATATTTATCTAATAACTCCTGAAAAATATTGTTCTCCATAAACATTCAATTCAATTCCAAAAAGCAGCTGTATTATTAAAGACGCATAGCTAAACCAGAAGGGGACGTTGGTTTAAAAATAAATATCTGCAGGTCCCTCAAAGAGGAGGTAAACAATTGCTAAAAGCATCGTTATATCTAAATGCCCACTGATATAGGTTCTGAGAAAACCAAGCGCACGGCAAATGTATTTCTTCACCGCTTCCTTTGATACCTGCATGTTCTTCGCTATTTCTTCATGAGACAAGCCCAGGTCGCGGCTCTGCAGATATGCGGTCTTTTGTTGCTGCGGCAATTGCTCAATCGCCCTCGCTATCAATTCCGACAGGTTTTTCTGTGATAAAATTTTATCGGGGAGATAATTTTTCTCTTCAACTTCCCATTCATCACGACTAAGGGGTAATTCCGTCTTCTTTCTCAGGGCGCTGATAATATGATTACGGGCGATAATAAACAAAAATGAGTCAAAACGTTCTACCCCGGAAAGCTTGTTTCTTTCCTGCCAGATCTTCAAAAACACATCCTGCACAATGTCCTGTGCCTGACAGGATGATTTTACATAACTCAGGGCCTGCCAATAGATGTTATTCCACTTCTGTGCTACAAGCACTGCAAAAGCCTTTTCGCTGCCTTCAGCAATCTGCCGCAGTAAAAGCCTTTCATCCATTGCATTTATGTTCATAACGTGAATTTTGCTATTAGGTTACCTGTGGAATTAAAAGGGAAATTAAACATTTGTCTATTTAAACAAGCTAAACAAGCCGGAAACCTACGGGAACGATTGCGTAAATAAAGTGGGAGAATAAAAAATGATAAAGAGGGATTGGGATAACTTGCGTTACCTTTCTTTTCATTAACAGGGATGGCGGCGGGAAGAAATGCAGGTAAAAGAAAAAGCCTTTTTTAACACCCCTATGATTACCTGGATCATAAAGAAAGCTAAAAAAGGCCTGTGATATTTTGTTGCCCAACCAGGATTCGAACCTAGACAAACAGAACCAAAATCTGTCGTACTACCATTATACTATTGGGCAATACCCTTATTGTTTGGGATGGCAAAAGTATAACTTTTTTTATTTCTGCAAAAAAAACTTGCAATATTTTTAAAATATCCTTCGGAATCCTTTGCTGCAAAGACTTATAAAACTATCTCATTCACTTTTTCCGCTATCTGTGCCGGTTTTATCCACTCCATACAGGCGTAATCCCCTCTGAAGCAGGGTTTGTTGCCGAATACAGAACAGGGCCGGCATGGCAGGTCATGAATCTGGATAGCGTTTTCGGGCGACTGCCCATACCCCATAAATCCGGCAAAAGGGTGGGTAGCGCCCCAAACAGATACTACCGGCACCCCAAAGAGTGAAGCCAGGTGCATATTCGCGGAATCCATGCTGATCATCACATCCAGCTGGCTGATAATAGCCATTTCCTCCTCCAGGGAAAAACGCCCTGCCGCCACAATTACCTGCGGATATTGGGCTGCGAGTTGTGTAAGCAACAACACCTCCTGCTTTCCACCGCCTAAAAGAAACACCTGTGTCCCCTGTTCCTGCGCCAGTATACCCAAAACGGCTGCCATATGCTCTAAAGGGTACATCTTTTCGCGGTAAGTGGCAAAAGGAGCCAGTCCTACCCACTTTTTATCCTTTTTTGCACCAGTAACCGCCGTCAGCGTTCCGGGCAACGCACGGGGCTGAAAAACGGGTTTGCGGCCCATTTCACAGCGAAACCCCAGTTGCCGGAATACTTTCGCATACCTTTCTATCGTACTGGTTAACTGCTGCAATACCTTGTTGTCCTTCCGGGTCAGTGCCTTCTTTTCTGCGCGGCCTTTGTCAATAGCCACTACGGATGTACCGCTCAACCGGAAAAAAGTCCGGATGATCTGGGACCTCAGCACATTGTGCAGGTCTGCCACGGCAGTAACCCGGTGCGCCTTTTTTACTTCGCGGAACAAACGATACAGCCCTTTTACCCCCTTATGAATGCCTTTCACATCTGCCGGGAAAAAGGTCAGCCGCGGAATTCCCGCGCATAAAGCGCCCCAGTTCCGGTTGGTCACAAAAACAATCTCCACATCCGGATTTTCATCCAGCACCTGCTTCATCACAGGAATGGTCATGGCTACATCGCCCATAGCAGACAACCGGGTAACCAATATCGTTTTAACTGTGCCCAAGTAGGAAGATTTATTTTTCGTTTTTGTATAAAACCGGGTTCAGGGAAGGATCATTATACATCTTCATTTGCTTGTATACCTTCATGAACTTTTTACCCGCGGCAATATCGGCCAGCAGCGCCTCAATGGCGGAGCTCAGGTCCTGTTGCTGCTCCAGCAGGATATCCAGCTTACGCTGGCATGCTGCACGATGCTCTGGTGTGGCATCCGCACGGGTGGCTTCTTCCAGCATGTGGTAAATTTTCAACGCCAGAATAGACAAACGGTCTATTGCCCAGGCCGGACTTTCGGTATTAATTCCAGCATCCGCAGCAGGCGCCGTTTTGCCATATTTTTCCAGGAAATAACTGTCGATGTACTCCACCACATCCGTGCGCTCCTGGTTGGAACGGTCTATCCAACGCTTAATACCCAATGCTTCTACGGGGTCAATCTTCGGATCGCGGATAATATCCTCCAGGTGCCACTGCACCGTGTCTATCCAGTTTTTCAGGTAAAGCAGGTGCTCAATGCTGCTCTTTTCATAGGGATTGGAAATGGCCTGATGCACATCGTTGTGCTCATGGTAGGCCACGATACTCTGGTTAAATATCTTATTGCACAATTGTGTAAACATGCCGCAAATGTACAAAGGCTGGCGACAAAAAAGAAGCGCATGGTAGAGACCATACGCTTATTGTAAAAGATTGTCATGTGAATGTTCGAGAATGCAAATCGTGAAGGCTTTCAATGGTTATCTTGGGGTTGAGATGCCGTCAAGGTTATACCACCTTATTTTCCTTTTTACCTTGTAATGATGTAATCACACCATGTCGGCAAATAATATTTTTATGATTGTTTGTTTTTGAATATTTTTTGAATGCAGTAAAAATCAATCACTCTAATGGCTAAACGTTTTATTGAGGGTGTTCTAAAATGCTATAGCTGTTAACAAAATTACCAGATCACTAATTACAGGGCCAGGATCACAGACGTTATATTTCATAAACCTGGAGTGGCCTCTTACCACTACTTTTTATGGGAATCTTCTGCTAATGTTGACAACTTCATTTGTTTAATTCTACTCAAATAGTACCGGGTTTTCTAAAATTATCAGGGTTTAAGGTGGACATCTTTATGTCCGTGTGTCTTAGTGCAAATTAAAAGGGGCCACTGCATTTTGCACTGCAGTGGCCCCCTTTTTTTATACAACGTTTGTGGTAATTACAAGGTTTTCTTGTCCAAATTAGCTTTTGGTGGTATCCGGCCGCGTAATCTTGGTAAGATAAAACAGCGGAATACCCAATAAAATAATTCCCAGTCCGGGTAAAGTATAGTTGGTTTCAAATACCAGCAACAAAGCTGCCAGCGATAATGCCGCTATGATGTAGATCATTGGCAGTACCGGGTAACCAAAAGCTTTGTACGGTCTTTCTATCTCCGGGCGTTTCTTTCTTAAAATAAAAATTCCGAGGATCGTCAGCACATAAAATATCAATACCCCGAAAATTACCAATGCCAGCAAGTCGTTGTACCTGCCGGTCAAACACAACATGGATGCCCATGCGCACTGGATCCACAAACCATAGGCAGGCACGCTGTGTTTATTCAGTTCACCCGCTTTTTTAAAGAACAATTTATCTTCCGCCATTGTGTAATAAATCCGCGCACCCGATAAAATCAACCCGTTATTACAACCAAAGGTGGAGATCATGATCATCACTGCAATGATTTTAGCACCGCTGGAACCAAAGATCTTCGCCGCGGCAGCCACCCCAACACGGTCGTTGGCAGCAAACGCAATTTCATTCAGTGGCAACACCGCCAGGTACATCAGGTTACAGCTCACATAAATAATGGTTACAATCAGCGTCCCCAGGAAAAGGGAACGGCCGATATTTTTAGAAGGATTTTTGATCTCTCCTGCAATGAAGGTCACATTGTTCCAGGCATCACTGGAAAACAACGAGCCTTTCATGGAAACCGCGATGGCGCCAAATAGTGCCAGCCCAGATAAGGCTGCCGTTACCACCGTACCGTTCTGTGATGAAACCGCCGCCGCATCCCAGGCATGCTGCCAGTTGGCCTGCCAGATCTCAGACTTTGCCCCAAACAGTAACCCGAAAATAATGAGCCCGAATAAAGACAACAGCTTCGCCAATGTAAATACGGTTTGTATCAGCTTACCGTGGTGCACACCACGTGTATTGATAAATGTTAGTAAGATGATAGATACGATGGCGACTATCTGCGCCGCAGAAATCTGCACGATACCGGCGTCCAGCAAAATGTTCTTCTCACTGAAACCCGGGATCAGGTAAGCGGTAAACTTTGCAAAGGCCACCGCCACAGCGGCAATGGTACCGGTTTGAATAACACCGAACTGCGTCCAGCCAAATAAAAAGGCGATAAAAGGATTGTAGGCTTCCCGGAGATATACATACTGGCCGCCGGCCTTGGGGAACATTCCTGACAATTCACCATAACTCATGGCTGCAATCAGCGTAACAAAGCCCGCCAGTACCCACATAGCGGTAATCCAGCCTGCCCCTCCCACGCTACGGGCAATTTCTGCTGTTACAATAAAGATCCCGGAACCTATCATAGATCCGGCAACAATCATAGTAGCATCTAATAGGCCCAGGGATGGCTTGAATGATTTAGTTTGGTTGATTTCCATATAGATATTTATAAAAAATCCCGGCTCATAAGGGAACCGGGACTATAAGATAGAAAAAATTTCTGATGGTTTATCCGCTTATTTGGCAGGAGTGGCGGCGCTGTTATTATTCATTCCTTTAATAACGTCCGGTGTTACATCGTAAGCCGGATCTTTATACAGGATGTTGCTGGCGGTACTGCGGTAAGAGAATATATACGCAAAACGCTTGTCGGCATTATATGATTTCAGGAAATCATCCAGTCTCTTCTGCAATTCTTCATTAAACTTAGTTTCCTGCTCGGTATAGCTGGCACGCAGATTCTGCGCTTCCTCCTCTAACTGCTGCTGCTTAGACATCAGACTACGCTGTGCTGCCTCTCCCTGTTCCTGGGTAAGGGTAGATGCTCTGCGCTGCAGGTCTGCATACTCACTCTGCAATGCACGGGCCTTGCCTTTCAGCTGGTTGTCCATTTGCTGTTGCTTCTGCTCCAGTAAGCCTCTTTTTTCCTTGAAATACTCAAAATGCGCTTCCAGTGAATCCAGATCTACATAAGCAATTTTAAAACTACCCGCAGCAGGTGTACCGCTGTTTGCCGCACTTGATGCAGCTGGTGCACTGTTACCAGCTTTATTTCCCTGGCAAGACATCAATAAACCGGCTGAAAATGCCGCTAATAATCCTTTATTCACTAATTGTTTACAAGTGCGCATGTTAATAGGTGGATTTGCTTCTTTTAGTACATTTGAAAAATGGAACGGCTAAAATAAGGTTTTTAATGGATTTTCATATTCCCGTCCATTTTTTTAGCTAGGTTTTAACGAATATTATTACTTCACCTTCTCCAACAGGATCTCCGGCTCATTGGTGGTAATATAATCCACCCCGTTTTTCAGTAAATCGTCCATTATTTCCGGATTATCTATTGTCCACGCATTGGTAGTTACTTTGTGTTGCTTTGCAGTGGCAATGAGCTGCGGATCATTCCTGAATACCTGCTGGTTGTAATCCAGTCCCCATATACCATCGGCCTGCAACTGTGCGGGCGTTTTATCCCCATTCAGGTAAGCTATTTTAGCCGCGGGATCCAGCTCCTTTATTTTTTTGCAGATATTATAGTCAAAGCTGATGTAGAACATCCACGCCTGGGCCTTCTTAGCCTGCACCATCGCTACTGCTTTGGTGGCCAGCAAATCGCCCCTGCCGGTACGGGAAGGCTTCAGCTCCAACACCAGCCGTGTGCGGTGCTGCTCCTGGATCACATCAATAAACTCTTCCAACGTGGGAACCCGGTCGCCGTTCTTCAGCTGAACCGTTTGCAAATCCGCCAGGGTACTCTCTTCCACCTTCTTTCCTCCTATCTCCGGATCATGTGAAATTACCAGTTCATTATCTGACGATAACCACACATCAAATTCTGATCCTTCACAACCCAGCTTCATCGCATCTTTCAGGGAAGTAAGGCTATTCTGGCTGCCCGCCTGATGCTTCCATGCACCGCGGTGGGCCACTACTTTATTGCGGATAAAGTCATCCGCCACCAGCAGGAATTCAGCGGTATCCGCCCCGGCTTTAATGCGGACCGGATACTTAAAATCACCTTCTTTGCCTACGGCAGCTTTCTTTTTCAGTTTCAATTCATGGCCGCTGACAGTAAATAACCCGGACTTGTCTTCCAGCAAGGTAGCCGCTGATAACTGCCCGTTCCTGTCATAGATTTTACCAATTACCGCGTTCTTTTGCTGAACGGGAATCGTATAGGCATCAAGGTAAGGAGCGCTGGCTTGCTGCGCCGCTGCAGCTGTACCTATCAAGGTTATTCCTGCCATCAGAAATATTTTTTTGCAATTGTTCATGTGGTCCGCGTTTGTGGCTAAAATAACGCGCAATTTATTCATTTCCACCCCCTGGATGGAAAAACACTACGTTAAATTACTATAAAGCTTTAAGATGCGACTGCTTTAATTATGCTGTATCAGCAACACATTGAACCTGGCAGGGTCCAGCGGATAACCGTTGCTGATAAGCGTATACACTTTACCGGCCTGGGTAGCCATATCGAAGGTTTTCAACACTTTGGAGGAATCAATCCAGCGGAAATTGATCTTGTAATGGGCGCTGTCGCCATAAAGCGGCGCAAATCCAGTTTGTGCAGGAAATGTCAGTCCCCTGAAAAAGCGGGGAAACGTATCGGAATAAACATCAATGCCAAGCGGTGTCTGGTTTGGCCTGAATGCCTGTGCAAAGTTAATCACCCTGAATTTAGACATCCCTGCAGCCGGAGCGCTCAGGTCATCTTCAGTAGTGATCAGTATTTGACGGCCTGCACTGTCAGCGCCTACATAAGCAGAATAAAAACGGTTGTTACGCAGAAAGATCTGCCCCTGGTATACGGCCACGCCAGGCTGCCTGGTGTTGGTAATAATCAGGTTGTATTTCTGGGCCCGGAAAGACTTATATCCTGTATTGGTTCCATAGCCTACATTGCTGGCAACAGTGAAAGTATCCAGCATCACATTAAACTGATCATTGCCAGGCGCTGCGTTTACAAACAAAAAGTTACCGTGGGTATCGGGTACCGCACTGTCACTGTTTTTCTTACAGGCCCCCAGTATCAACAACAATATTAAAACAGGAATGATCAGGTGTTTCATGAAATCCGCTTCTTTTTACGCACTCAAATGTAGTAATATTAAAACAAAAAGCGCCTGCCTTTGGGGCAAGCGCTTCCTGTTTTAATATCTGTGTAATACTATTCTTCTTCGTCAAACTGGAACACTTCCTTAGAAGAGGCCAGGATGTCGTATTCTTCCTTGGAACCTACGATCATGTTTTCAAACTCACGTAAACCAGTACCGGCAGGGATCAGGTGACCTGTGATCACATTCTCCTTCAGACCCATCATATCATCGGTTTTACCGTTGATAGCAGCCTGTGACAATACCTTCGTGGTTTCCTGGAACGAAGCAGCAGAGATCCAGCTACGGGTACCGAGGGATGCTTTGGTAATACCCTGCAGGAGCGGACTGGAAGTAGCCGGCTGTGCATCGCGGAATTCTACCAGTTTTTTATCTGCACGACGCAACAGGGAGTTTTCTTCACGAACCTGGCGCAGTGTTACTATCTGACCTGCTTTCAGGTTAGCAGATTCACCGGCTTCCGTTACCACCTTCTTATCGAAGATCATATCGTTTTCTTCAAAGAAATCAAACCTGTCTTCTGTATCTCCTTCGAGGAAGCGGGTATCACCCGGATCTTCGATGTTTACTTTACGCATCATCTGGCGAACAATCACCTCGATGTGTTTATCATTGATCTTCACACCCTGTAAACGGTATACTTCCTGGATTTCATTAACCAGGTATTCCTGTACAGCAAACGGTCCTTTGATAGACAGGATGTCTGCAGGAGTAGTAGAACCATCGGAGAGTGAAGTACCGGCCTTCACAAAGTCACCGTCCTGTACCAGGATATGACGTGTTAACGGCACCAGGTATTTCTTCACCTGGCCTTCACGGCTTTCAATGATGATTTCGCGGTTACCACGTTTGATGTTACCAAAAGCTACCACACCGTCGATTTCAGAAACGATGGCAGGGTTGCTCGGGTTACGCGCTTCAAAGAGCTCAGTTACACGTGGCAGACCACCCGTGATATCCCGCAGTTTACCGATAATACGTGGGATCTTCACGATTACCTGACCGGCTCTCACCTTATCTCCTTCAGAGATAACAATGTGGGAACCTACCGGTAAGTTGTATGATTTCACCTCTTTATTACCATCTACCATGATAGACGGGATCTTATTCTTGTCTTTGGTTTCAATTACCACTTTCTCACGGTGACCGGTCTGTTCGTCTGCTTCTTCACGGAAGGTAATACCTTCAATGATGCTGTCGAAACGGATGGTACCCGGGATTTCAGACACGATAACGGCGTTGAACGGATCCCATGTGCAGAGCATATCACCTTTCACTACTTTCTGTCCGTCTTTCACCAACAGGGTAGAACCATAAGGAATGTTGTTGGTTACCAGCAGACGGTCATTTTTCACGTCCATGATACGCAACTCACCGGTACGACCGATAACGATCTGTACTTTTTCGCCCTGGTTGTTTTCGTAAGTGGTAGTACGTAAGCCATCGAATTGAACGGTACCATCAAACTTAGCTGGCAAACCGGATTCAACGGAAGTAGAACCGGCAACACCACCCACGTGGAAGGTACGCAGTGTCAACTGTGTACCAGGCTCACCGATCGACTGTGCAGCGATGATACCCACGGCATCACCTTTCTGTGCAGTGTAACCGCTGGCCAGGTTTTTACCGTAACATTTCACGCACACACCCCGACGGCTTTCGCAAGTCAGTACAGAGCGGATCTCTACGGTTTCAATAGCACTTTCTTCAATTCTGTGTGCAATTTCTTCAGTGATTTCAGCACCGGCACCAACAATCAGTTCCTCATCATTATGAGGATCAAATACGTCGTGCAGGGAAGTACGTCCGAGGATACGGTCATACAGTGTTTCAATCACTTCTTCATTATCTTTCAATGCGGAAGTAGCAATACCACGGAGAGTACCACAATCTTCTTCATTAATTACCACATCCTGCGCAACGTCTACCAGACGACGGGTCAGGTAACCCGCATCCGCCGTTTTCAACGCCGTATCCGCAAGACCCTTACGGGCACCGTGCGTAGAGATGAAGTATTCCAATACGTTCAAACCATCTTTAAAGTTGGACAATACCGGGTTTTCGATGATCTCGGAACCGGTAGAACCACTCTTACGCGGCTTGGCCATCAGACCTCTGATACCAGCCAGCTGTTTGATCTGCTGCTTGGAACCACGCGCACCGGAATCCAACATCATGTATACAGAGTTGAATCCTTGCTTGTCTGTTGCCAGCTCACGGATCAGGGTTTCTGTCACCTTCGTATCCACACGTGACCAGATATCAATGATCTGGTTGTAGCGTTCGTTGTTGGTGATCAGACCCATGTTATAGTTATCCCAAACTTCTTCTACTTCACCGGCTGCACCATCAATCATGTCCTGCTTAACATCCGGAATGATCAGGTCATTAATGTTAAATGACAGACCACCGCGGAACGCCATGCGGAAACCTAATTGCTTGATGTCATCCAGGAACTTCGCAGTTTTTGGAATGTCTGTTGCTTTAATGATATCACCGATGATTTCACGCAGTGATTTCTTGGTCAGCAGGGCATTTACATAACCGGCTGCTTTAGGTACGTGCTGGTTAAACAGTACGCGGCCCACAGTAGTGTCGATCAGTTTTCTTTCCAGCTCACCGTTTGCATTTCTTACATCAGCTTTAACACGGATGTGAGCATGCAGATCGATACGGTCTTCGTTCAATGCGATGATTACTTCTTCAGCAGAGTAGAAAGCTTTACCTTCTCCTCTAACTACTACATCACCGATTGTTTTCTTACCCTTCGTAATATAATACAAACCAAGCACCATGTCCTGTGAAGGCAGGGTAATTGGCGTACCATTCTGCGGGTTAAGGATGTTATGGGAAGACAGCATCAGTAACTGGGCTTCCAGGATTGCAGCGTTGCTCAACGGAACGTGTACTGCCATCTGGTCACCATCGAAATCCGCGTTGAACGCAGAACATACGAGCGGGTGCAACTGGATCGCTTTACCTTCCACGAGTTTAGGCTGGAAAGCCTGTATGGACAAACGGTGCAGGGTTGGCGCACGGTTTAACATAACCGGGTGACCTTTCAGCACGTTTTCCAGGATATCCCAAACCACCGCTTCTTTACGATCTACCAGCTTCTTCGCTGATTTCACAGTTTTAACGATGCCTCTTTCAATCAGTTTACGGATAATAAACGGTTTGAATAACTCAGCCGCCATATCTTTCGGTAAACCACACTCATGCAGTTTCAGTTCAGGTCCTACCACGATAACGGAACGTCCGGAATAATCCACACGTTTACCGAGTAAGTTCTGACGGAAACGGCCTTGTTTACCTTTCAGTACGTCTGACAGTGATTTCAGTGCACGACCACCTTCCGCTTTCACCGCGTTGGATTTACGGGAGTTGTCGAACAGGGAATCCACCGCTTCCTGCAGCATACGTTTTTCGTTACGAAGGATCACCTCAGGCGCCTTAATTTCGATCAAACGTTTCAGACGGTTGTTACGGATAATTACCCTGCGGTAAAGGTCGTTCAGGTCGGAAGACGCAAAACGGCCACCATCCAAAGGAACTAACGGACGCAGTTCCGGCGGTACCACAGGAATATATTGCATTACCATCCATTCAGGACGGTTTTCCACACGGCCATTGGCTTCACGGAAAGCTTCCACCACGCTCAAACGCTTCAGCGCTTCCGCTTTACGTTGCTGGGAAGTTTCAGTAGCAGCCTGGTTACGTAACTGGTAAGAAAGGCTGTCCAGATCAATCCGGGCCAGCATCATTTCTACCGCTTCCGCACCCATTTTAGCAATAAACTTGTTAGGATCTTCATCCGGTAACAGCTGATTGTCTTTTGGTAAGGTGTCCAGGATATCCAGGTACTCTTCTTCAGTGAGCAAGTCACCGTAGTTCATGCCTTTTTCCTGCTTCATGCCCGCCTGGATTACTACGTATCTTTCATAGTAAACGATGGTTTCCAGTTTCTTGGAAGACATTCCAAGCAGGTAACCAATCTTGTTAGGCAGGGATTTGAAATACCATATATGTACAACGGGTACCACTAAACGAATGTGACCCATTCTCTCACGACGTACTTTCTTCTCCGTTACCTCAACACCACAACGATCACACACGATACCCTTATAACGGATACGTTTGTATTTTCCGCAATAACATTCGTAGTCCTTTACAGGCCCGAATATCCTTTCGCAGAATAAACCATCACGTTCCGGCTTGTAAGTACGGTAGTTAATGGTTTCAGGTTTCAGCACTTCACCGTATGAACGCTCCAGGATAACATCCGGAGAGGCCAGACTGATGGTAATGCTGTTAAAATTTGATTTAGGACGATTTTCTTTTTTGATAGCCATCTGTAATTAGCTTTTAGCTGTTAGCCGTTGGTGGTAAGCCAGCGACAAAAATTTTATTCCTGCGAAATATCCAAGCTATCAGCCACTGGCATCACTGCCAATGGCTGGTAGCTAAAAGCTCTTAGTCAAATTTCAGATCCAGACCCAGACCACGCAATTCATGGATCAATACATTGAAGGATTCAGGCACACCGGCTTTCGGTATGTTGTCTCCTTTCACGATAGATTCATATGCTTTGGCACGACCCACGATATCATCGGATTTAATTGTAAGCAGTTCCTGCAGGATGTTGGATGCACCATATGCTTCCAGTGCCCATACCTCCATCTCACCAAAACGCTGACCACCAAACTGGGCTTTACCACCCAGCGGCTGTTGGGTAATGAGACTGTACGGTCCGATTGAACGGGCGTGCATCTTATCATCCACCATGTGGCTCAGTTTAAGCATATAGATAACACCTACGGTTGCTTTCTGGTGGAAACGGTCGCCCGTTTCACCATCATGCAGGTAAGCGTGACCAAAGCTAGGTAAGCCTGCTTCCTTGATATAATCAGCAATTTCGTCTGTAGTAGCACCGTCAAAGATCGGAGTCGCAAAACGTACGCCCAGTTTCAGACCTGCCCAACCTAATACGGTTTCATAGATCTGTCCGAGGTTCATACGGGAAGGTACCCCGAGTGGGTTCAGTACGATATCCAGTGGTGTACCATCTTCCAGGAACGGCATGTCTTCATCACGCACAATCTTGGCTACGATACCCTTGTTACCGTGACGTCCCGCCATCTTATCACCCACTTTCAACTTACGCTTGCTGGCCAGGTAAACCTTTGCCAGTTTCAGTACGCCCGCTGGCAGCTCATCACCGATAGAGATGTTGAACTTCTCACGTTTGTAACGACCTAGCTCTTCGTTGAACTTGATGTTATAGTTATGCAGCAGGGTATTGATCTGATCGTTCACCACTTCGTCTGTTGTCCAGCCCAGCGGATTCACGTTCATGAAATCAATATTTACCAGGTTCTTCGGAGAGAACTTGGAACCCTTTGAGATCAATACTTCACCGTAAGTGTTGGTAATACCCTGGGAGGTTTTATCCTTCAGTAATACCAGCAACTTGCTCATCAGCACTTCCAGCAGGTCTTCCGCATTCTTCTGGTGAATTTTCTCCAGTTTCTCGATAGCTGCTTTCTCGCGGGTTTTGGAATTTTTATCTTTCTTGGCGCGACTGAACAGTTTCTTATCAATCACCACACCTTCTGTTGACGGAGGCGCTTTCAATGAAGCATCTTTTGCATCAGAAGCCTTGTCAC
Organism: Chitinophaga sp. RCC_12; assembly: GCF_041360695.1. Taxonomy (NCBI): domain Bacteria; kingdom Pseudomonadati; phylum Bacteroidota; class Chitinophagia; order Chitinophagales; family Chitinophagaceae; genus Chitinophaga; species Chitinophaga sp. RCC_12. The sequence continues at coordinate 31,376 of NZ_JBFUPS010000010.1, read as the reverse complement.
CAAAGATCGCTCTTAACAGCTTTTCTTCAGGAGAAGGATCAGATTCACCGCGCGGAGTGATTTTACCGATCAGGATATCGCCTTCCTTAATGTGCGCACCAACACGGATGATACCGTTCTGGTCGAGGTCTTTTGTAGCCTCTTCACTTACGTTAGGAATATCCGGAGTCAGTTCTTCTTCACCCAGTTTGGTATCACGAACTTCCAGTTCATATTCATCAATGTGGATGGAAGTAAACAGATCTTCACGTGCAACACGCTCAGAAATTACGATCGCATCCTCAAAGTTGTAACCTTTCCATGGCATGAACGCTACCTTCAGGTTGCGTCCCAGCGCCAGTTCACCACCACGGGTAGCGTAACCTTCTGTTAGGAAGTCGCCATCCTTAACACGCTGACCTTTCTTAACGCAAGGTCTGAGGTTAATACAGGTGCTCTGGTTGGTTTTTACGAATTTGGTCAGTGTGTAAACGATCAGATCGTCTTCAAAGCTCACCAGTTTCTGCATTTCATCCCGCTCGTAACGAACATGGATTTCATTTGCATCCACAAATTCGATCACACCATTACCATCTGCAGTAATCTGCAAACGGGAGTCACGCGCTGCCTTGCCTTCCAGACCGGTACCTACAATAGGAACTTCCGGATTCAGCAGTGGCACAGCCTGACGTTGCATGTTTGATCCCATCAACGCACGGTTGGCATCATCATGCTCCAGGAACGGAATCAGTGATGCACTCAAACCTACGATCTGGTTAGGCGCCACGTCCATGAATTCCACTTCTTCTCTGTCGAGGATCGGGAAGTCACCGGTTTCGCGGGATTTTACCTTATCATTTATAAAGTGTCCTTTATCATCCAGTGGGGCGTTGGCCTGTGCAATCTTCACAGAATCTTCTTCCTCAGCGCTCAGGAACTCCACTTTATGCATGTCCACTTTACCATCTCTTACTTTGCGGTAAGGCGTTTCAATAAAGCCCATCTCATTCACCTTCGCGTGAACACAAAGGGTGGAGATCAGACCAATGTTCGGACCTTCCGGTGTTTCAATCGTACACAAACGGCCATAGTGGCTGTAGTGAACGTCACGCACCTCAAAGCCTGCTCTTTCACGACTCAAACCACCGGGTCCGAGAGCGGAAATACGGCGTTTGTGGGTGATTTCAGACAGCGGGTTCGTTTGATCCAGGAACTGTGACAACTGGGAAGTACCAAAGAAGGAGTTGATCACGGAAGACAGGGTCCTCGCATTGATCAGGTCTACCGGCGTAAATACTTCGTTATCACGTACGTTCATTCTTTCACGGATGGTACGTGCCATACGTGCAAGACCAACACCAAACTGAGCATATAACTGCTCGCCTACAGTACGTACACGGCGGTTAGACAGGTGATCGATATCATCGATTTCTGCCTTACCATTTGTGAGCTGTACCAGGTACTTGATGATGGAGATGATGTCGTCCTTCGTCAGCACTTTCATGTCTAACGGAGTAGGAAGACCTAATTTTCTGTTGATCTTGTAACGACCTACGTCACCTAAATCGTAACGTTTGTCGGAGAAGAACAATTTATCAATAATACCCCTTGCTGTTTCATCATCCGGCGCATCCGCTCCGCGCAACTGGCGGTAGATGTGCTGAACGGCTTCCAGCTCAGAGTTAGATGTATCCTTGTTTAATGTATTGTAGATGATGGAGAAATCACCACTCACCTCTTCCTTCTGAACAAACACGCTTTTCAATCCCATGTCTACAATGGTTTCGATATTCGCTTCATCCAGGATGCTATCGCGCTCCAGCATAATTTCATTACGCTCGATGCTCACCACTTCACCGGTATCTTCATCCACAAAGTCTTCCACCCAGCTTCTTAAAACACGGGCAGCCAGCTTCTTGCCGGCATATTTATCAAGACTTTTTTTGTCTGCTTTTACTTCATCTGCCATGCCAAACAGCTGCAGAATATCTTTATCTGTTTCATAGCCGATGGCACGCAACAGGGTGGTAACCGGGAATTTCTTCTTACGGTCGATGTAAGCGTACATCACGTTGTTGATGTCCGTTGCAAACTCCATCCATGCGCCCTTGAACGGGATCACCCTTGCAGAGTAGATCTTGGTTCCGTTCGGATGTACAGATTGACCAAAGAAAACACCAGGTGAACGGTGCAGTTGGGATACAACAACACGCTCAGCACCATTAATAACGAAAGTACCTCTTGGAGTCATGTAAGGAATGTTACCTAAGAACACATCCTGGACAATCGTCTGGAAATCCACATGCTCCTCATCATTACAGCTGAGGCGGAGTTTCGCTTTCAACGGTACAGAATAAGTAAGCCCGCGCTCAATACACTCCTCGATCGTATAACGCGGCGGATCCACGAAATAATCAAGGAATTCCAGATTAAAGATATTTCTGGTATCCGTAATCGGGAAGTTCTCTTTAAATACTTTAAAAAGGCCTTCGTTGTTTCGCTTGTCTGGTGTGGTTTCTAATTGGAAGAAATCCTTGAAAGATTGGATTTGGATAGCCAACAGATCCGGTGTCTCAGTAACTTGTTTGATCTTTCCAAAATTTACTCTTTCGTTTGTTTGGGCTTTTTTTAGAGACATATTCGAAGTTAGCAGTTATATGACTTGTAAGAATTAGGGAAATTAAGATTTCTTTGCCAATACCATCCCAATTTATTTATGCCTTCTGCACGTGGTCAAAGTCACCTGTTAGTGATTCCCCCGTTTTGACTCTCTGAAAAAGACACTTTCCCAAAGGGAATAAGGCCAAAAGTGCAAAAGCACTTTTGACCTTTAAAAGATGTATACTTAAGCAAAGAATTACTGAATCTCAACATCAGCACCAGCTTCGGTCAGCTTAGCTTTCAGGTCTTCTGCCTCAGCTTTGCTAACGCCTTCCTTGATGGATTTAGGCGCACCGTCAACCAGTTCTTTCGCTTCTTTCAGACCTAAGCCGGTCAGATCTTTAACGATCTTAACAACGTTCAGTTTGCTTGCACCTGCAGCTTTCAGTACAACGTTGAAGGCAGTTTTCTCTTCAACAGCAGCAGCTTCGCCACCACCAGCAGCAACTACAACTGCAGCAGCAGCTGGTTCGATGCCATACTCAGATTTGAGTACATCTGCGAGATCTTGTACTTCCTTAACAGTTAAACCTACTAATTGTTCAGCTAATGCTTTTACGTCTGCCATTTTATAATGTTTTAATGTAATGTTTGTAATGTTGTTGTTAATTATATTGTGACTTGGAAGCCAATTTTGAATGCGGGTAGCCAAAGGCCATCCACACTATTCTGCCGCAGGTGCTTCCACCCCAGCTTCTTCTTTCTTGCCTTTTTCCAGTAAAGCAGCAATAACGCGCTTTGCAGGAGATTGCAACAGACCAATAACTTCGCCGATAAGCTCGTTCTTCGTCTTGATGTTGGTTAAAGCAACCAGCTGGTTGTCACCTACGAATACTTCGTCAGCAACAAATGCAGCTTTCAGTACTGGTTTTTCCAGTTTACCGTTCGCTTTACGGAATGCAGAGATGATCAGAGCCGGCTCTTTCGGGCTGTCAGAGAACATCAGGGCAGTAACACCATGCAGACTGTCAAACACACCTGCATATTTTTCGCTGTCCAGAGATTCCAAAGCCTTACGGATCAGGGTGTTCTTAGCCACCTTCATTTCCACCTGCTTGTCGAAGCATACTTTCCTCAGGTCATTCACCTGCGCTACCGTTAATGATTCGGTATTAGTGACATAAAAGTTGCTGTATTGAGAGAACTTACTTTTCAGCAGTTCGATCGCATCATTTTTTTGATCTTTATTCATATTATAACGTTTGTAGCAAGCCCCATCTTTGCAGATAACGGCTACAACTCGTGATCAATTAGTTTTGAACAGATTTAGTATCGATAACAATACCAGGACTCATGGTGCTAGCCATAGACAGACCTCTCAGGTAAGTACCTTTTGCAGTAGCCGGTTTCAGCTTGATGATAGCATTGATCAGCTCTAAAGAGTTCTGCTCAATTTTATCAGATGCGAAAGATACACGACCGATAGAAGCATGGATGATACCAGCCTTATCTACCTTGAAAGTGATTTTACCGCCTTTAACATCGTTCACTGCAGCTGCAACGTCGTTTGTAACAGTACCGGTCTTAGGGTTTGGCATCAGGTTACGAGGACCTAAAATCTTACCCAGTTTACCGATCTTCGGCATTACAGATGGAGTAGCTACGATTACATCTACATCAGTCCAGCCAGCTTCGATCTTCTGGATGAATTCATCCAGTCCAACGAAATCAGCACCTGCTTCTTTTGCAGCAGCTTCTTTATCAGGTGTGCAAAGCACTAACACCTTCTTAGTTTTACCAGTACCGTGTGGAAGCGTTACGGAACCACGGATAGCCTGGTCTGCTTTCTTAGGATCAACGCCTAAGCGGATATGTAAATCGACAGAGCTGTCGAATTTAGTACAGTTAATATCTTTAACTAAGCTGGAAGCCTCTTTCAGGCTGTAAACCTTATTTTTTTCGAGCTTAGCGTCAGCTACTTTTCTCTTTTTAGTTGCCATTTGTCAAAATGATTTTAAGATCCTGCCTCAACAGGGTGAAACAATTAGTTTTCCCAAGGGGCTTTACCATCAACAGTAATACCCATGCTGCGAGCAGTACCAGCTACCATTTTCATAGCGCTGTTCAGCGTAAAGCAGTTCAGATCAGCCATCTTGTCTTGTGCAATAGCTTCTACCTGAGCCCAGGAAACTTTACCCACCTTGTTACGGTTAGGTTCTTTAGAACCACTCTGCAATTTAGCAGCTTCCAGCAGCTGTACAGGTGCCGGAGGAGTTTTAATTACGAAGTCGAAAGATTTGTCAGTGTAAACAGTCAGCAACACAGGCAATACTTTACCCATTTTATCCTGGGTACGGGCATTGAACTGTTTGCAGAACTCCATGATGTTCACACCTTTGGAACCCAGCGCGGGACCAATTGGAGGTGCAGGATTGGCCTGGCCGCCTTTCACCTGCAATTTCACGTACGTTGCGATTTCTTTTGCCATGTTTCTTAATTTAATTTGGTTAAACGCCCTCTGCCAAACAGAAGACTCCCAAAAGTAAAAGACTAAAAATAACCTTTTAAAGGGGATGCAAAGGTATATATTATTATGAAATTGTCCAAAAGTATTTGAAATTGGGCATCCTTTTTGCTCTGGATGGGATTTTTTTTACAAATCTATTGCATTTCCCGTAAAATTTCCTTACTCTCCGAAGCGGGCAAAGTTACAACTTATCTCCCACTTGCATATAACAATTCTTTCCGCTTCCCTTTCTCCGTCTTTATATACTTACCTACAAACAACTGCTCATTTCCCACCTTTTCCTTCATCCCGGTAACCGCCTGCTGCAATGCCGCTATATTAGCGCTCATCGCATCATCGTTACCTTCCAGCCCGGAAAGTGCCTTCTCTGCTGCTCCCAGCTTCCCTGCTATCCCGTCGATCATCTTTCTCAATACCTCATCCTTTACTTCCGGTACAAATTCACGGTTCTTAAAGTCCACATACTCATTATATAACCTCACCACCTCCGTGTAATCCCGGTTCACCCCGTTAAACTGATCCACCCGCCGGTTTCGCATCTCAATTTCCTGATTGGCCGCCAGCACCTTTATCGACTGGTCCATCCAGTCCAGCTCCGTCATAATGAACGGATTGGCCGCTCCCCCAAACCGCCGGATCCTCGCAGCTGCATACTGTAACCGCTGCAGCCGCGATTGCCGGAACCAGTTACTCAGGGTATCGTTATAAGCAAAAACGGGGCGTTTCGCCGCAGCTGCAAAAGCCTGGCTGCCCAGCTCATCATGACGCAGCGGAAACGGCAACATCTGCCACATCGGGTCGTAAGGCATGTGGGTTTTTACCGCCACCTGCGGCGCCGACTGGAACCACGTCCAGTTAGTCTGCTGGATAAAACGGCCGTTATCCACCACCCCCGCTCCCCAGGTGGGATCTGTTATCGTCCACTGACTTCCATTCTTTACTACCACCCAGTCGTGCGAACCGGTTGGCAGCATAATATCGTTCTGTAATCCGTAACCAGTTACCACCACGGCGGTGATACCGGCCTCCCGGCATACCCGGGCATATAATACCGCATAATCAGTACTGAGTCCCTTGCGGGTACGCAACGTTTTTAGCATCGCCGCTGCAGAATCCCGGTAACTGCTTACGCGGTTTACATTCTCTGCATCATAGGCTATGTGCGTAGCCATCCAATTGAACAAAGCACGTTGCAATGCCACACCGTTTCCTGTATGGGCTTTCAGCCATTTGGCCATTATCTCGGGAGAAGTGGTAGCCTCTTCCGGAATGGAAACAGTGGCCGTTGCTGCGGCCGGCTTAACAGATTTCCCGGACTGGGCGCCTGCAGCGGTAACCAGCAGGAGTCCGAGCATTACAGTAATCACTGACTTCATATCAATAGATATAGGAGGTATATCGGATAAACGAGAAAAAGCGTTCCGCATAAAACGGAACGCTTTTCAATAAAGAGTTATATAACTTACTAAGAAAGTTTTTCTACCTGCATAAAGTTCAGCTCTACCGGAGTAGCACGGCCAAAGATCTTTACAGTTACTTTCAGTTTTTTCTTGTCTTCAATTACTTCCTCAATCACACCATTGAAGTCGTTGAACGGACCATCAATAATCTTAATGGTTTCCCCAACAATGAAAGGCTCGCTCATGGTCAGTCCCTGATCACTCAGTTCATCCACCTTACCTAACATCTTGTTTACTTCAGATTTACGGAGTGCGATAGGCTTTTCCTTTCCGAGAAAGTGGATAACACCGGATACGTTGCGTATTGCCTGTATTACTTCATCGGTCATCTTACCATCTACTGCTTCGATCATCACATATCCGGGATAGAAGTTCTTTTCGCGCATCACTTTTTTACCAGCCTGCACTTTATAAACTTTTTCTACCGGCAGGAAGATCTGGCTGATTACGTTACCCCAATCGGAGCGGCGTACTTCAATATCCAGGTATTCCTTCACTTTTTTTTCCTTGCCACTAACAACGCGGAGTACATACCACTTTGTTTCCTGAGCAGGAAGATTGGCTGCATCCATTTATTTAGCTTTGAAAATTTGGTAATAGTGAGTTAACACGAAGTTGGAAGCGGCATCCATACCCCAAACCAGCCCGGTAACAAATATTGTTGCTATCAGCACAATCATGGTAGAAGACTGGAGCTCTTGCCAGGTAGGCCAGGACACCTTGTAAACCAATTCATGATAAGACTCGCGGAAATAGTTTCTGATCTTATTCATTATATAAAGTTAACTATTTATGGTCAATTGTTTAAAGCCTAAAAATGGTTGACTTGTTTTCTTGTAACAACTCAACCATTTAATTATTTTCTAAACCTTGCACGGGTACTAGGATTCGAACCCAGATCAAAGGTTTTGGAGACCCGTATGCTACCGTTGCACCATACCCGTGTATAAAGCCATTAGCACTCAGCTTTCAGCGCCAGCAAATATATAAATAAATGTTGACATTTAAGAGCCAAAGCTAATGGCTTTTAATATAATTCAGATGCTTACTTCAGGATTTCAGTAACCTGACCTGCACCTACTGTACGACCACCTTCACGGATAGCGAACTTCAGACCTTTGTCCATAGCGATAGGCTGGATCAGTTTAACTGTCAGGCTAACGTTATCACCAGGCATAACCATTTCAACACCTGCTGGTAATTCAACTTCACCGGTTACGTCAGTAGTACGGAAGTAGAACTGAGGACGGTATTTGTTGAAGAACGGAGTGTGACGGCCACCTTCTTCTTTGCTCAGTACGTATACTTCGCATTTGAATTCAGAGTGAGGTTTGATAGAACCTGGCTGGCAGATAACCATACCACGACGGATCTGAGTTTTCTCAATACCGCGGAGTAACAGACCAGCGTTATCACCTGCTTCACCTTCGTCGAGGAGTTTCTTAAACATCTCAACACCAGTACAAGTAGATTTCAGTGGTTCTTCCTGCAGACCTACGATTTCAACGTTCTCACCAACTTTGATGCGACCGCGTTCGATACGACCTGTAGCAACTGTACCACGACCAGTGATAGAGAATACATCTTCTACTGACATCAGGAACGGTTGATCAACCGGACGTGGAGGCAGTGGGATGTAAGTATCAACAGCTTCCATCAGTTGGTCGATAGCAGCAACCCATTTTTCGTCACCAGCGAGTGCGCCGGTTGCAGAACCCTGGATTACAGGAACGTTATCACCGTCAAAACCGTTAGAAGACAGCAGATCACGGATTTCGATTTCTACCAGTTCCAGCAGTTCCGGATCGTCTACCAGATCAACTTTGTTCATGAATACTACGATACGAGGTACACCTACCTGGCGAGCCAGCAGGATGTGCTCTCTTGTTTGCGGCATAGGACCATCTGTAGCTGCCACCACGAGGATAGCACCGTCCATCTGAGCAGCACCGGTAATCATGTTCTTCACATAATCCGCGTGACCAGGACAGTCAACGTGAGCGTAGTGACGAGCAACTGTCTGGTACTCAACGTGAGCTGTATTGATAGTAATACCTCTTTCTTTTTCTTCAGGAGCAGCATCGATCTCATCATATCCTCTCTTCTCTGCCAGACCTTTATTTGCCAAAATTGTGGTAATGGCAGCAGTCAAAGTAGTTTTACCATGATCCACGTGGCCGATGGTACCAATGTTTACGTGGGGTTTATCCCGCTTGAAGGTTTCTTTTGCCATTGTATTTTCTTTTTAGATGGTTTGTAAAGATTGTATTGATTGTTGTTTTAAAAAAACGGTTTTACAAACTTGTACCGTTGATGAGAATTGAACTCATGGCCTTCCCTAAATAAAAATGGGTTGCTCTTCCATTGAGCTACAACGCTAAGTTTTAATTTCGGAGTGCAGAATTTACAAATTCGAATTCCGAAATTCGAATTTTATGGAGTTTGTTGAGGCGATTGAAAAATTCACTACAACTATTCTTCTAAAATTCAATGAGCTGTTGAAGAGAATTGAACTCTCGACCTCTTCCTTACCAAGGAAGTGCTCTACCCCTGAGCTACAACAGCTTGAAAAATTGCTTTAAAATACGAGCGGGAGACGAGGTTCGAACCCGCGACCTACAGCTTGGAAGGCTGTCGCTCTACCAACTGAGCTACTCCCGCATTTTTTAATTCACTAAGCTTCCGGCAAACAACACTGCAACTTTCCACTTATAGAATTATTAGAATAAAAATAAGAGCTTTAAAGGCTGTTGTACCACAGGTTTAGGGTATGCTGTCTACTACTTCTGATTTCTCACCCTCTACTCAACAACTATGTTCCGCCTCTGCGAAGGGCAAAAGCGGAACACGCTGTTTTTGTGGGCAGGATAGGATTCGAACCTATGAAGACGTAGTCAGCGGATTTACAGTCCGCCCCATTTGGCCGCTCTGGAACCTGCCCCTAACTATCTTTTGATTTTGTCATCCGGCTTAATAAACAACCAAATAAAAATCGATGAGCCAGCAGAGGGATTCGAACCCCCGACCCACTGATTACAAATCAGTAGCTCTGGCCAACTGAGCTATGCTGGCATCTTTCAAAAAACATTCTTTCAATAAAGTAACTCGTTGAAAGAGAGCGCAAAATTAAGAGATTTTTTCAATTCTCAAAATCTTTTTTTCAGTTTGTTACAAATATCTAAAAATTTATCTGCTTCCCCGAAAACGCCCTACCATAAAGAACTTTGCTACCTTTACCGACCCTCTTTTTGAATCGGGATGGCAAAGGTAGCAAAGAGATTAATATTTCCAAAATTATTTCAGAGAATTATTGAAATTTCTTTTCCTTCTTTCTTTTTACCTGCTCAACGAGGGATTCAAAGGCAAGGTCGAAGGACTCTTCGAAGGATTTGGACTCGTGCTTAACAAACAGGTCCTGACGGGGTATTCGGACTCTTATCTCGGCTATTTTATCTTTAATTTGATGCGCTAAATTATCCACTTTTAAAAATACATCCACGCTAATGATACGGTCATAAAAAGTGTTCAGTTTCTGAACTTTCTTGTTCACATGATCTATCAATTTGGAATCAGCATCAAAATGCACAGTTTGAATTTGTACGTTCATAGCACTAATTTTTTAAATATTTAACAATCTAGGTTCTAGTTAGTAAAGGAAGGTCATAGGCATTCTCTTTTAGCATAATGAACTTGATTACTAATATAGTCACTTTTGCAATGCAATGCTGTTTAGCTGCGTAATATTTTGTTAAAAGCTTAAAATAACTGCTACGCTTTCGGGTGCGCCTGCTTGTACACCTTCTTCAACTGCTCAATAGTATTATGCGTGTAAACCTGTGTGGCCGCGAGGCTCGAATGTCCCAGCAACTCCTTGATCGCATTCAGATCCGCACCATTGTTCGCAAGGTGTGTGGCAAACGTATGCCGTAATATATGTGGACTCTTTTTCTTTAAAGTGGTAATCTGGTGCTCTGTGAGATACTTCCGCACCGTCAGGTATACATATTTGGGATATAAACGGCGGCCGCTCTGCGGATGCACCAGCAATACCCCGCTCTCAAACTCCTCCAGGCAACGGCGCTTCTCATCCATGTATGCACGCATCTGTGCCAGGAGCTCCGGACTAACCGGTATGATCCGCTCCTTGCCCCCTTTCCCCATCACCTTCACAGATTTGTTCCCCTCATCTACCCGGAATTCCTGCAACGCAATCAATTCCGACAAACGGATACCCGTCTGGTAAAAGATCTCAAAAATAAGCCGGTGCGTGATGCCTTCGAAATCATTGGCAAAGATGTGCAGGGAGGTGACAGAAACCGGGCTCACATTGTCTTCCAGCGCCTGCATCCCCTTCTCCTCAATGTAGCCGGGCAAACGACGGCTGATCTTGGGCGCAATGACCTTGATCATAGGCGACTGTTTAACCAGGCCCTGACGCAGACAGAATTTGAAAAAGGATTTGAGTGTGGAGATCTTGCGGTTAACACTTTTGGCGGTCATGGCATCTTCCATGAGCTTCGCCAGCCAGCTACGGATCATAATATGACTAAGATCCTCAACCGGCGTACTGCCATAACTGAGGGTCACATAATCAAAAAACTGGAAAAGATCGTTGCGATAGGCAGTGCAGGTGTGCGCTGAATACCGTTTCTCGAGCTGGATATAGGATATGAATCGCTCTGCTAAGGAATATAAAGCTTCGTTCAACACAAAAAGATTGATGATTGTAAAGTTATTAAATAACCTTACAATCATCAAATATTTTGAGTTGCCAACGGCTTATCGCCTAAGCAATATTAATCTTCGAATTTACCTGTTGCCAACTGCTGTTTGTAAACGGCTTTTAACACCTGGTTACGACGTTTAACAGATGGTTTAGTAAAAGACTGGCGCGTTCTCAGCTGCAATAAAATGCGAGCTTTCTCAAACTTCTTTTTATATTTTTTAAGCGCCTTGTCTATGTTTTCGCAATCTTTAGAATCAATGATCAACATAATTTTTGCCTCTTATTTTTAGGAACGCAAAGATAACACAAGATTTGTAAAAAAACAAAAGACCAAAAGAATTATTCCATTTCCCCGCCTTCCTCTCCATAAAGATCACCCAATCGGACATAAATTCCGGAACCGGTGCGAGGCGCCCGCAGGCACAAACAGGAAATCACCTACCCCAGCCTTTACAAAGGATATAGCATGACGGCCGGACCGGGAGCACATAAGCACCTCCGGTCCAGCCGTTTGTATAATAAACTCAATTTAGTCCTTCAACTTCTTCTTCAACAGGCTTACCTGGTCCTGCAGGTGGCTCACCATATCCGCCAGGTGGTTTACACTCATCCGGCTTTGCTGTCCCGCCTTACTGATCACGGCATCCGACTGCCACAATTCCAGCACTTCCTCCATATCCACGCCGTAAGGCTCAAACTGCGGATTGTCAGACACCAGCGTAATCTTCGATTTGGAACGGTTGTTCTTCAGGATCCTTTTAAAAACAATGCCCTCACGGGAGGTAATCACCACATAGGTTTCATTGTTCTTGATCTCGTCCCATCCCTCTACCTTGTGGCAAACGATTACAGAACCCGAGGTAACCGGCAGCATGGAATCTCCCGCTATTTCAAATGCCCTGTAATCACCTGCACCCAGCATGGGCAGTGTGAACGTGTTCAATTCTTCGATAAACTCATCATCATTATAACCGGCCAGGTAACCGGCGGCCGCTTTTACCGGCACAAACTGGATCGCCTGACGGGAACTGCCCAGCTTGAGCTGCCGGCGCTTCTCCAGGAAATTATCTTTCTGGGAGCCAAGATCACGACGAAGCAGATCATCAATAGATACCCGGAACATATCACTTACCTGTTCCAGGATCTCTGTACGGGGTTCTGCACGCTCCTCCTCATATGCACCCAACAACGAACGCTTGATACCGAGTTTATCGGCAAACTCTTGCTGCGTCCAGGCTTTTTGCTTACGCAGGTATTTCAAATTCTGACATACTACGGACATAACCTAAATAATTTAGTACCTTGCTAACAAAATTAGCAAATATTTTTATGAATTACCAAATATATTCGGGGCGCTTCGCTTATTTTTGCCCGGTAAAATCCAACTCGATATGTTAATAAACTATGTACACTCGTTCCTAAGATGGGCTATATTGCTGGCAGGGTTCTGGGCGGTAATCCGTTCCCTGAAAGGCGTAACAGGCAAAACACCGTTCACCGCAGCAGACAGCAAAGCCGGGCTTTTCTTCATGATATTTTGCGATTTGCAGCTGGTAGTAGGATTGATCCTGTTTTTTATGAGTGATACTGTTCACACAGGCCTGGCAAATATGGGAGCTGCCATGAAAAACCCTGCGTTACGATTCTTTACGGTAGAACATGGAGTAATGGCCATCATCGCCATTGCACTGGTACATATCGGTAAATCAAAAATAAAGAAAGCGGCCACAGATGCACAGAAACATAAACTGGGGCTGATCTTCTTTGGTCTTGCCTTCATCGTTATACTGGCCCTTATCCCATGGCCTTTCCGGGAAGCGCTCGGCAAAGCCTGGTTCTAAGCCTTTTCCGGTGAATCCGGCAACTGATAAAATTAAATGGCGCCCCTGTCAGGGACGCCATTCCTTTTTCCGATGTATTGATTGACCACTGAATTATCCTTTATCCTTATTATATAACCTGAAGGAATAAATATAGGGTAATGCCGCCAGTACAATCGCCGCAAAAAATATGATAAATACCCCGGTGATAAGCGACAGGAAAAATCCGGCTATGATAATCACCACACCAGCGCTGATCCACAGGTTACTCGCCATCTGATGCGTTTCCATCCACACCTCCGGGCTTTGCAGGGTCCATGGTGTTCTCACCCCCACATAATTATTCGGCTTCAGCTTGCGCAGGTAAGCGCCTATGCCCACAATCAGCAAACCCACACCTATAAAGGCCCAGCGCTCCATGATAAACGGCTTGCCCTGGCTGACCAGGAAAATAATAATACAGGTAAACACTGCCTGGTAAGAATGGATCAGAAAGCGGATCCGGTAATACTCTTTATGCTCCATCTCAATGGCAGACGGCCGCAGCTGTGTTTCGCCGGCACGCGGAATATAGCGGAACAGAAAATAAATCAACCCATTCGTAAAAAAGAGAAAGATCATCAGCAGCAGGAAGTCATTTTTTGTCCCCATCTCAGGAGAACCCGCCGCATTAACAGTATTGGATAAAACAACTGGTAAGTCTTTAAAGACAACCGCCAGATAAACCATCGGCACCAGCAGCAAAGCGAGGATAAGTAATTCCCTGGTAAAATCCGGTTTTTTCATGTGGAGATCAGTTTAAGTGTGCACATACTCCCTGTTTTCCTTCATTTCCATTCTCTTATCTATTACATATTGATTGCCAGATATGTTGTACTAAAGTTACGAAAATTGACCCGACCGGAAATTTCAATATTTTTTACTAATTTTCTTAGCATTACTAAATAAATTAGTAACTTTACTGCACATATAAAAGTGATCCCGGCTGGCAGGCCTGCTGCTATACTATCCTCCCTCTGCCCGGTCCGCCATCCGTAATCGCTTTTAACAGCCTGCCCTGTTCCGTCCTTTGTTTATCGATAAACCATTACCAGTATGATCACTTTACAACAGCGAACAATAGCGCACTTCGACCTGGACTGCTTCTTTGTATCAGTGGAATGCCAGCGGGACAGTCGCCTCCTCGGTAAACCAATCCTGGTAGGCGGCAGCAGTGATCGTGCGGTAGTAGCAGCCTGCAGTTACGAAGCACGGCGGTATGGTATTCATTCCGCCATGCCCATGAAAACCGCCCTGCGGCTTTGCCCACACGCCATTGTACGCAGCGGGGACATGGAACTGTACAGCACCAAATCCAGGGAAATCACGGAACTCATCGCCGGAAAGGCACCGCTTTACGAGAAATCATCTATCGATGAATTTTATCTCGACCTCTCCGGCATGGATAAGTTCTTTGGCTCATTGAAATGGACTTCGGAACTACGGAAAACCATCATGAAAGAATCCGGGCTGCCTATTTCATTCGGACTCGCCTCTAACAAACTGGTTTCCAAAGTAGCCACCGATGAAGCCAAACCTAATGGTCAGCTTGAAATCCTGTTCGGACAAGAAAAAAATTTCCTGGCGCCGCTGGCGGTAGAAAAGATTCCAATGGTAGGCCGTGAAACCGGCGCCCTGCTGAGGCGCCGCGGCGTAGAAACCGTAAAGACACTGAGCGAAGTGCCCATCTCCCTGCTGGAAGCATGGATGGGAAAAAACGGAATAGCCCTCTGGAGAAAAGCCAATGGAATCGATGAATCGCCGGTGGTGCCTTTTTATGAACAAAAATCTATCTCCACAGAAAGTACATTTCCCGCAGATACCATCGATATGCAATTTCTCCACGCCGAACTGGTGCGTATGACGGAGAAAATTGCATTCGAACTGCGGCAGCAAAATAAACTGACCGGCTGCATCACCCTCAAAATCCGGTACTCCGATTTTGAAACCGTCACCAAACAAATGTCGATCCCCTACTCCTGTGCCGATCATGTGTTGCTGGAAAAAGTAAAAGACCTCTTCAAAAAACTGTACGACCGCCGGCTGCTCGTTCGCCTTATAGGCGTGCGTTTCAGCCACCTTGTGCATGGCAACTACCAAATCAGCCTGTTCGACGACAAACAGGAAATGATCGCCCTGTACCAGGCCATTGATCAGATTAAAAACCGCTTCGGATGGGAATATCTCATGAAAGGAACCAACGTCATACCACCCGGGAAGAAAGATCAGCACACCCCAAAAAAAGATATCATGCCATACTTTAAATAAACATCATGTTCCTTAACTGCAAAACATTTTTCAGCCTGCGCTATGGTACCATGCACGCAGAAATGCTGGTGCAAAAGGCGCATGAACTGGGCATCGGGTCACTTGCGCTCACCAACATCAACATCACCTCCGACGCCTGGGAGTTCGTGGACCTCTGCCGTAAACACGATATTAAACCTATACTCGGACTGGAATGCAGAAACGGAAACGATTTTAAATATCTCCTGCTCGCACGCAACCAGGAAGGCTGGCATCATATCAATGTTTTCTTATCCAAACACCTTCAATCCGGAAAACCTTTTCCCGATCATGCCCCTGTTATCCCACATACCTGGGTGATTTATGCACTGGGAACCCCCGCCCCTGAAACATTAGCGCCCCATGAACTCATTGGTGTAAAGCCCTGGCAACGCAATAAATTATTCAGAACAGCTACTACTGCCCTCCGCGATAAACTGGTGATCCTTCAACCCGTCACCTTCCAGGACAATACCCATTATGAATTACACCAACTGCTGCGCGCCATCGATCAGAACATCCTGATCACACAGCTGGAACCAGCCATGACAGGCCATCCGCAGGAGCAATTTGTGACGCCCGCTTCCCTCGTGGAACACTTTGCAGACTACCCGTATATCGTACAGCGAACAGTGGAAGTGATGGAAGCATGCCACATAGAAATGGATATCCATCATTCCATCTCCCGTAATAAAAAATGCTTCCTGGGCAGCGTGGAAGAAGATCGCGCAAAGCTGCGCGAGCTTGCCCTGGAAGGCATGACGTACCGCTATGGCCAACATCATGAAGAAGCGCTTCAGCGGATCGAAAAAGAATTGGCTATTGTTGCGCAACTAAATTTTGAATCCTATTTCCTCATCACCTGGGATATCATACGTTATGCGCAGGAACGCGGATTCTTTTATGTAGGTCGTGGAAGCGGCGCTAACTCCATTATTGCCTACTGTATAAAAATTACAGATGTAGATCCCATAGAACTGGATCTTTATTTTGAAAGATTTCTGAACCCTTACCGTACTTCGCCCCCGGATTTTGATATCGATTTTTCATGGCGCGACCGGGATGAAATTATCCAATATGTTTTTGACAAGTATGGTCCGCAACATACGGCCCTGCTGGGCACTGTGACCACCTTTCAAACCAATGCCGTGATCCGCGAACTGGGAAAAGTATATGGCCTCCCCAAAAAGGAAATCGATAAAATCCTCGAAAACGGCTTCCAGGTTAACCTGGAAGCCGACAGCATTCACCAGAAAATAGCGTATTTCAGTAACCTGATGGATCAGGAAAAAGCATTTCCTAATCATCTCAGTATTCATGCCGGCGGTATCCTTATCAGCGATGCGCCTATTCACCAGTTCTGCACTACGTACCTGCCACCCAAAGGTTTTGTAACCGCGCAACTGGATATGTGGCAGGCGGAAAGGATAGGGCTCCATAAATTTGATATCCTCAGCCAGCGCGGTCTTGGGCATATCCGCGATGCTATTGATATCATCAAAAAAAACCGGGATGTGGATATAGATATCCATGATGTAAAAGCCTTCCAGCTGGATCCGCTTGTGCGCAAAAACCTGTCCGGTGTAAATACTATCGGGTGTTTTTATATAGAATCGCCTGCCATGCGGCAGCTGCTGCTGAAACTGGGATGTGATGATTACCTCACCCTGGTGGCGGCAAGTTCTATTATCCGGCCGGGCGTAGCGCAATCGGGCATGATGAAACAATACATACACCGCTACCGGCACCCCGAGGAAGTGGTTTACCTTCATCCTGTTATCGAAGAACTGCTGAAAGATACCTTCGGTATTATGGTATACCAGGAAGATGTTATTAAAGTAGCGCACAAATACGCAGACATGGAACTGGCGGATGCCGATAGCCTGCGAAGGGCCATGGCAGGGAAATACCGCGGGTCCAATGATTTCAGGGAAATACAAAAACGTTTCTTTGATAACTGCGAACGCCTGCAACGCCCGCCGGAAGTATCTGCAGAAGTATGGCGGCAGATCGCCAGCTTCGCCAACTTCTCCTTTTCCAAAGCCCACTCCGCCAGCTTCGCGGTGGAAAGCTACCAAAGCCTTTACCTGAAAACCTATTTCCCGGCAGAGTTCATGGTGGCTGTTATCAACAACTTCGGTGGCTTCTACAACCGGGAATTATATTTCCGGGAATTACTGAAAACCGGGGTAACACTGCACCCGCCTTGTATTAACCACAGCGACTATGCCACTAATATTACCGGCCGGGAGGTATACGTAGGACTGATCCATGTAGAGGGACTGGAACAATTACTGGCTGAAAAAATATTGAAAGACCGCGAACAGTATGGCCCGTTTCTGCACCTGGAAGATTTTACCAGCCGGATTTCGCCGGGCCCGGAACAGCTGGAAATACTGATCCGCATTGGTTGTTTTAATTTTACCGGCTACACAAAAAAAGAACTGTTGTGGAAGAGCAGTTTGCTGGTAAGCAAGAAAGAAACCAATCCACACAGCATGTCTTTGTTTGGCAATACCACTACTGTTAACTGTGAACTGCCCACCCTCGCCTATCACGCCCATGAAGATGCCTTTGATGAAATAGATCTGCTGGGCTTTCCCCTGCAATCACCTTTTAAAGTATTGCAGCATGATCAAAGTACGTATATGCCTGCCCGTGAGTTCGGTAAATATATCGGTCAGCAGGTTACCACACTTGGCTACCTGGTAACCAACAAATTTCTGCGGAGCAGCAAAGGTGAACCGATGTGCTTTGGTACTTTCCTTGACCGCGATGGCGCCTTTATGGATACCATCCATTTCCCCGACAGCCTGCGGCAATATCCTTTTCAAAAGAGCGGCTTTTATGTGCTGCAAGGCAGGGTGGCGGAGGAATACGGGGTAATACAGCTGGAAATCAATAAGATGTGGAAGATTGGTTATTTTGAAGATAAAAAACCATAATCCCGACAATTTGTTGTATTTTTGTGACAAATGTCGGGTATATGAAACATGTAAAAGGATACCGCGTGCAGGAAAATGCATTATTAATAGTAGAACAGCCAGGAGGAGCGGCATACATCGCCAGCAGCGGCTACTTTGATTTTATACAGCTTTCCCGCAGTGGAATTATTAAAAGAGCTTTATTGAATCTGAGCAGGCAGCTGTCTTTTTCTTTATCAGAACTGGCGCAGGTAGTACATGTGTCAGAAAGAACGCTGCAGCGCTATGCAGACGACGAGAAATTGTCTGCCGACACGTCTGAACGTGCCATTTTACTCTCTCAGCTTTATCAGCGTGGTACCGAAGTATTCGGCCAGCTGGAAAACTTCAAGGAATGGATGAGAACTCCGTTACCTGCCTTCAACTATCAAACCCCTATTTCGCTGTTAGATACCACCTTTGGGTTTCAGCTTATCCAGGATGAGCTGGGACGCATTGAACATGGCATCTTTGCATAATTTACGAAACCATTAACATGGAAGTATACAGGATCAGTAAGTGCGCTTACATCAATGATCTGAGTGGAACAGGTGCGCGCCTGTATGGTGGCCGCTGGAACAGCCCGGGGCATGCTATTGTGTACACTGCCGGCAGCCGGGCGTTATCGGCGTTGGAAGTATTGGTACACATTCCACTGAAAAACATAGTACAGGATTTCTGCATTGCTACCCTGCAGATTCCCGATGATATCGCCATCAAAGTACTCACCAAACATGATCTGCCATCCGGCTGGCAATCACTGGCGCCCTCACCGGAGCTGCAATGCATTGGAGATGAGTGGATAGATACGGCTAAGTACGCAGTGCTCCGGATTCCATCTGTAGTAATTGCCGATGAATATAACTACCTGATCAACCCGCTGCATCCGGACGCAGCAAATATTACCATCCTGAATACACAGCCGTTTGTATTTGATCAGCGGTTAAAAAAATAAAAAAGCAGCGAAGTAATCTCCGCTGCTTTTTTTATCTGAAGTCTTTTTCTATTCCAGGCCAAATAATCCCTTATTCAGCACCTGCAATGTTTTCTCTTTAAACTGACCATTGATCAGGATAGAGATGTTATGCCTGCTGCCACCATAGGAAATCATGCGTAAAGGAATTTCTTCTATCGCATCAAATAATTTGGTGATAATGGAAGGAGTAGCCGCCACTTCGTTACCAACAATGGAAACGATTGTCTGGTGGTAATCCAGTTCCACCGTACCAAACGGTTGCAGCTCTTTCAGGATCTGATCGAGGTACTGCTGGTTATCGATGGTGATAGATACCGCTACTTCCGAAGTGGTGATCATATCGATCGGAGTGCGGTATTTTTCAAATATTTCAAAAATCTTGCGGAGGAAGCCGTACGCCAGTAACATGCGGCTCGACTTGATCTTAATAGCAATGATGCCGTCTTTTGCCGCAATGGCCTTCACACCGTTGCCGTTAGGCATTTCGGTAATGATGGTACCTTTTGCTTCGGGCTGCATGGTATTCAGCAGTTTCACAGGGATATTGAAATGCTGTGCAGGCCAGATAGAAGCAGGGTGAAGGATCTTGGCGCCGAAGTAGGCCAGTTCTGCTGCTTCATCAAATGACAGCTGCTCGATCGGGAAGGTTTTGTTCACCACCCGCGGATCGTTGTTGTGCATACCGTCGATATCTGTCCATATCTGGACTTCATCTGCCTGGATAGCCGCGCCGATCAGGGATGCGGAGTAATCACTGCCACCACGTTTCAGGTTATCCACTTCGCCTCTGGCATTGCGGCAAATATATCCCTGGGTGATAAAAATACGCTGGCCTTTATGCTGACTGATCAGGTTAGCCAGTTTAATTTTAATCTTTGGAATTTCCGGCTCTTCGTATTCGTCGATGCTCATGAAATCCAGCGCTGGTAACAGTACCGCAGGAATTCCGGCTTCTTCGAGATATACGCCGAAAAGACGTGTAGACAATAATTCTCCCTGTGCAAGAATATCTTTATTCAGTGCTTCATTGAAAGATATCTTCAGGATGATGTTCAGAAATTCGAAGTGTTCATCAACAATAGCCTTGGCATTTGCGCGGCCGGCTTCCTTCTTCACCAGGTCGTTGCAAAAGTTCCGGTAGTGGCTTTCCAGCTTGTCTATCTGCTGCTTTGCCTGTTCCTTCTTACCTTCTGACAGCGACTGACTGATTTCCACGAGGGAATTTGTGGTGCCTGACAGTGCAGACAGGACCACAATTTTCTGATCATTATCTGCTGTGATCAGTTGCGATACCGACTGCATACGCTCTGGTTTTCCCACGGAGGTTCCACCAAATTTTAACACTTTCATCTGAATGTATATTTTGCTTTAGCTACCTGAAACGCTGCATCAGCATCATTCCGGGCGTTTTTTATGAACGATTGTAAATTAAAAATTCAAATTAAACTTAGCGGCAACTTCCTGCATATCCTTTACCACAGCCGCTATTACCGGGATACCCTTTTCCAGCCGCTCATGTTGCATTTCTCTTTCAGGATCTCCGGGGATCAATACTTTCCTTCCGGCTACCGGCTCTGCTGCACGGAAGCGGTTGATCCAGGTATCCATATTGGCTTTGAACTCATCTGCCGGCCGGAATGCATCTACACGCATAGCGCCAAAGAAATGTCCCAGGCCCTCTCCTACCGGATCCGGCGCCAATGGGAGAAAGCTCACAAAAGGCGGCGCCCACGGACCATAATTGGCGCCTGAAAGAACGGCCGAAAATATATCAACAATTGCTCCCAAACAATACCCTTTATGGCTTCCGTGCTCACGATCGCCGCCCAAAGGCAGCAAAGCCCCGCCACTCTTGAGTTCATGAGGATTGTTACTCGGGTTTCCTTCTTTATCCTGGATCCATCCGTAAGGAGCTTCTTCATTTTTACGCTGCAGGATCTCCAGTTTCCCGTTGGCTGCAGTGGTGGTGGCGAAATCCGCCACAAACGCCGGCTGCTCCTTTGCAGGAATAGCCACTGCAATGGGATTAGTGCCAAGCATACGCTCAGTGGAAAAAGTAGGCGCTACCAGCGGACTGGCATTGGTCATGGCCATACCAATCATATCCTGGTCCAGTGCCTTCATAGCATGATAACCTGCAATACCAAAGTGGTTGGAGTTTTTCACACTTACCCAGCCGGTACCTACGGCAGCTGCCTTCTGCATGGCTATTTCCATGGCATATGGCGCTACTACCAGGCCCAGGCCTGCATCTCCGTCAATAACCGCCGTACTGGGCGTTTCATGTACTATCCGGATATGGGGTGTAGCGTTGATCCGCTTAGCCTCCCATAAACGAACATAGCCCGATAAGCGGGCTATTCCATGAGAATCGATACCTCTCAAATCTGCCGATACTAGCACTTCACTGGCCAGGGCTGCATGTTCCAGGCTGCACCCCATGTGGATAAATACTTCCCTGGTGAATTCTCTCAAATGATGATAAGAAAAAATATGTTCCATCTGTCAACGAGTTAGGCCTGAGCGGTAGGTCCGCCAAAATTCAATGGTACAGATACCTGCTCCTGATCCTGAATGGGGCCGTGTACAGATTCGTATTTCTTAATATTATCAAGCATGGCTTTCATAAAACGCTTGGCATGCTGCGGCGTGAGTATGATACGGGATTTCACCTTAGCCTTTGGCAGACCGGGCATCACGTTCACAAAGTCTACCACAAATTCGGCATTGGAATGAGTGATGATGGCGAGATTTGCGTATTGTCCCTCGGCGATTTCTTCATTCAACTCTATGTTAAGCTGATTCTGTTCTTCATGCTGATTTTCCATGTTGTATGATTTAGCCGTACAAAAATAGAAAAAGAGGACTCAAATGAGCCCTCTTTTTTTATAAACAGCGGATTGACCGGGATTAATAGTCGTCTTCGTCGAACTTGGTACGCAGGATACCCGCCACTACGTACTTCTTGCCGGGATCAGAAGATATTTGCAATTCCATGTAAATACTGTCCGTTATGTGCCCGCCCTTCGATTTTCCGCCGTTGGGGAAAACTTTTCCGGCAGTAATGG
Organism: Chitinophaga sp. RCC_12; assembly: GCF_041360695.1. Taxonomy (NCBI): domain Bacteria; kingdom Pseudomonadati; phylum Bacteroidota; class Chitinophagia; order Chitinophagales; family Chitinophagaceae; genus Chitinophaga; species Chitinophaga sp. RCC_12. The sequence continues at coordinate 8,931 of NZ_JBFUPS010000010.1, read as the reverse complement.
TAACGGTCGCGTCACTATTCTCGTCCTTCGCATTAGTAGCGTTGAAGGTAAGATCAGACAAATTCACGTCTACCTTCGACTGGAAGTCGAATCCCAGTCCTGCATCCTGTACCCACATTTGCTTGCCATCATCGGCAGTGGTGTTAAAAGTATTGATCTGCACATGGTCCCCGTCGATCTGCGGGGCGCCGTTGAGCGACATGGTTACCCACCAGGTACCGGCCATTTTCACTACCTGCGTATTCTTTACCTCCGGCAAATCCTTTTCACAGGAAGAAAAAAGAACAGTAGCCACCAGCAGTAATCCTATGATATATTGTTTATTCATTATTGTTCTCATGGTAATTATTTTAAACCGTTAACATTATAAAGCCCACCAAACCTTTTGATAAATAGGTACTTCCGCTGGTGTATTACTATTCCGGCTCCTTTCCACATCCGGGAATACCAGGCGTTTAGGGAACTTACCAACGCCGGTAACACCGTTACGGGAATATACCAGCTGGCCGGGAATGTAGGATGGATCAGTAGAATATACCGGGCTGTATTTAGGATAACCTGTTCTGTTTTGTTCCAGGAAGCCTTCCAGCGCATGTGTACCAGGGAAAGAAGCCCATTTCTGTACAATGATGGCTTCGAGCTTCTTATCAAAAGTCGCTCCGGTTGGGTAAGCATATACCTTTCCGGGCAGAAGGAAAGTATCAGCACTTAATTTAAGTTGCTGAAATGCGGCCTGCACACCTGCATCATAATAGGCTTTTGCTTTAGTGCCACCGAAATAACGCTCATCTGCCTCTGCCAGCATCAGGTTGGTTTCAGCCCTGGAAATCAGGTATGCAGTGTCGATAGCTGTTTGCCTGTAGATAGCAGATTTATTGTAAATGGGGGACAAACTGGTGAAATCGCCCTGGTTAATGCCATAATAAACACCGCTTGCCGCGCCCGGCGCACGGAAAATTTTGCTTATCCGCGAATCTTTATTTTTCTGTAACCACGACAACATGGTGTAACTCGCCCGGATATTGGTAGTTGTATTCAGGCTGCGGATGTTTGATTCGTATAATGGATTGTCCTGGCCCGGTGCATCTTTAAAAGTACTGTAAGAAGCATCTACATCTGTAAGGAACTCAGCGCCGCTGTTAATCAGGTCCATGATCTTTGTTCTTGCCAGTGATGGATTTACATTCACCATACGCAGGTACATTTTCAGTTTCAGCGTATTCGCAAACTTTACCCATTTATCCATATCTCCCTTATAGATAATATCCTGTGCTGCATTCTCATCAAGGATAGTAACGGTCAGGTCTTTTGATAAGGCAATATCCAGGTCTCTCAGCAACCAGGAGTAAATGCTATCTCCGCGGTCAAACTTCGGCTGCAGTTGGTTTAACCCGCCGAATGCTTCCTGGTAAGGCACCTGGTCGTACAAGTCTACCAGTATCTGGTAAGAATATGCCTTCATCACGGTTCCCATCAAACCAAAGTTATAATCGTGCAGGCTGTCGCATAATTTGAGCATCAGGCTGTAATCCTGCAGCGCGCCGGAAAACATCTGCGTGTACAACGCATTGTAGTCCGTCCGCTGGATATTATACGCATCAATTGTTTTGTACTGGTTGGAGGCGTTGCTTTGCGTCCAGTATTGCGCCCAGATACCACCAATAACAGCGCCATCGGTGCCGGCGCACGATACGGTAGACATTACCGCCGGCGGGAACAACACATAAGGTGTAGCCTTCTCTAACGGCGGATTATTCGGATCGTTGTTGATATCCAGGTTCTTCTTGCAGGAAGCGCCTAACAATAGCACTGCTGAAAGTAGGAGGAGAATATATTGATTGTACGTTTTCATGATATCAGAATTTAAAAGATTAGAAGGATACCTTCAGTGAAACACCATAAGACCTGGTAGTAGGCATGGATCTGAATTCACCAAACTCACTGTTCAGGTCATTACCATAGTTGGATACTTCGGGATCAATGAATGTATTTCCTTCCGGCGTCCACACAAACAGGTTGCGCGCAAAAACAGTCAGCATGAGGTTGCTGGCAGCAATTTTTCTGGCGGCTGATGAAGGCAGACTGTAAGAGAGCGTGATATCACGCAGTTTCAAAAAGGTTTTATCAATAATACGCTGTGAATAAGCACCACCTTTATTGGTGGTATGATACCAATAAGCGTCATAATTATAATCTGTGAGCGGAATGGTATTTTCACCATATACCGGTTTGGCCTGTGCATCCGTACCTACCTGCATTACAGAGTTAGGCACCACAAAGGCACGTCTGTCGTTATAAGTAGTTAACAAGGCGTTACCTACGAAGTAAGTCAGATCAGCTGTACCGGAGTAGAACACACCGCCTTTTCTCCAGTCGAAAGAGAAGCCCAGTGTAAAATCTTTATAACGGAGTGTGTTTATCAGCCCCATGGTAAAGTCGCGCTGAGAGGTACCATAATAACCGTCGGTATCTGCCGCCTTAGGCAAGCCGGTAGCATCCACAATTATTTTTCCATCTGGTGTGGTAGCAGGTACCGGTGCATAAAATACACCCAGCGGATCTCCTTTACGCGCAACAAATTTTGCATCGTAAGCGAAATTAAGCACTACCTGGTCCAAACCTGCAGGAAGCTCCTCTACTGTATTACGGTTACGTGCGTACGTGTAGTTCAGGGTCCAGGTAAAATCTTTTGTTTCTACCGGTATGATGTTAACAGATAATTCTATACCCTTATTCCTCACTTTACCAAAGTTCTGCGTGATACTGGCATAGCCGGAACTCGGCGTGGTAGGCACTGCCAGGATCTGACCTTTGGTGAGTTTGTTATAGTAGGCAATGTCAAAACCCAACCTGTTCCGCAGGAATTTTACTTCAGCACCTAATTCATACTCATTACTTAACTCAGGAGCAAGATCGGGGTTACCGATGTTGTCACCTACTGTGTAACCGGGGATACCATTAAAAGGAAAATCCAGTGTACCAAATGGAAGATCTATGATCTGTCCGGTAGATAAGGTGGTTTTAGTGAGATAAGGACCGGCATCGTTACCTGTTTTACCCCAGCTGGCACGCAGTTTCGCAAAAGAAACACCGCGGTCATCCAGCTTCAGCGCTTCTGATAAAATGAAAGCAGCATTCACCGCAGGATAGAAATAGCTGTTGTTCTTTTCCGGTAATGTAGACGACCAGTCGTTACGGGCATTTACCGTCAGGAACAGGTATTCACGGAAGCCTAAGGTAGCCTGTCCGTAAAGGCCATAAATTCTGCGTCTGAATTCCTGTGTTTGTGACACCGGTGTATTGGGTGAGTTGGAGATCACATAGAAACCCGGAATGGCGAGGCCTTTCACAGCCGAAGTGAATATTTTTCCCTCCCGCTGGTTAACGTTAAAGCCTACCAATCCATCGATAGTAAAATCTGAGCTCAGTTTTTTATTGGCAGTGAGCAGGAGATCGGAGTTGAACTCACCCCTGTAATCGCTGTTTTCCCTTACATAACCAACGTCCTCTTGTCGTTGTGATCCTTCCACATTATTACCATCATTCCAGCTGTCGAGTGATGGCCTGTTTTTCGCCTTATAGGTTTTAGACTGGCTGTTGGTGATATCTGCACCAAGACGCCATTGTACACTTAACCAATCATTGATACCATATTTAAGGTCAATGTTTCCGAAGATCCTGTTGCTTTTCAGGTTATTCCCATTTTCATACAGGGAATAATAAGGGTTCTCTGCGTAAGGCGTGAAATAGTTATCTACGTTGTAATACTTGTTTTTATAATCCTTAAACTGGGAGATGTTGATATCTACCGGGATCTGGATAATATCTTCAAACAAGGAAGAACCGAGTCCGGATTCACTGCGGGTAGATACTGCTTTTGCATTTTTATTTACGTAGTTAAAGGAGGCAGAAGCAGAGAACCTGCCGTATTTTGTAGAGGCTCTTGCAGAGAAAGTATTTCTTTTATAAGAATCTGCATCAGTGGGCAGGATACCATCGCTGTATATATTTCCATAAGACAGGAAGAATGTGGATGTTTCATTTCCTCCGCTGATAGAAATGGTGTTATTCAGTTCTTTACCGGTAGTGAAATAATTGCGTACGTTATCATCTACAAAAGAAAATGGTTTTGTTAATGACACGCCGTCCACAGGTGCGCCCCATTCGCGGTTTTCACCGGTCAGCCGTGGGCCCCAGCTACCATTTTCTGAAAGAATGAAAGTACCGCCCCATCCCTGGCCAAACTTTTCCTGCATGGTTGGCAACATGCCCACATTAGAAAAAGTGGCAGCGGAGGCCACATCTACTTTCAGTTTTCCGCTCTTACCTTTTTTGGTAGTGATCAATACCACACCACTGGCGGCCCTGGAACCGTAAATAGCGGTGGCAGCGGCGCCTTTCAAAATGCTGATTGCTTCAATATCATTTGGATTGATGTCATTGGCATTATTACCAAAGTCGTAACCACCGTTGTTGACTCCTTTTCCATCAACGCTGGAACCGGGACGGTCGTTGTTCAATGGCACCCCATCTACTACATACAGTGGCTGGTTGTTACCCTGCAGGGATGAATAACCACGGAGGATTACTTTATTGGATGCGCCCGGAGCGCCGCTGGTGGTGGATATTTCAGCACCGGCAATTTTTCCGGATAAACCATCCATCATACTTACAGGCGCTACCCTGTTAATTTGTTCTGTAGCAAAATTACTGGTGGCGTAACCAACGGTTTTCTTTTCACGCACCAGTCCCAAACCAGTTACCACTACTTCCTGCAGGTTTTTGTTATCTGCAATGAGTGTTACCTGGAGATTTGAACTTTCTCCCACGGTTATTTCCTGGGCTTTATATCCAACGCTTCTTATTACGAGCACGGTAGCGGCACCGGGCACACTCAGGTTGAATATGCCATTGTCATTGGCGGTGGTACCTGTGGTGCTGCCTTTAATCTGGATGGTGGCAAACGGAACCGGATTGCCATCGTTGCCCTTAACGGTACCTGTAACCGGTCGCTGCTGCGAGTAGGCCAGGTGGATGATTGCCATAACCATGGCAAAAAGGAGGAACCCCTTTTTCATAAAAGTTTCAGATTTTGGTTGAAGAAGAAATGCATCGGGTCTTATAAATGCTTACCCGGCAAACAATTGCCGGTAGCGGCTTCCGGATAAGTTGTTTTATTTATTGTTGTATCATATTAGTACATTAAAATAATAGCATAAAAAATCCATATCATGTCTTTGTAAGCATGACTAACCATACAGAATACCATTCGGTTCTGCAGTTACAGCAAACAATCATCGCAACATACGGTCAGGTATATTGGCGACCGGCTATGTAAAAGGAGAAGTGTTTTTCTTCATAAACAGTTCTGATTTTGGTTGTACAAGTCTTTAATAGATCAACATGTGTTCTCTCGTCGGTAAATTGTTGTATTCGCTCGCTGTTGACAAACAGCTAATGATCTCAATTTCAGGAATGGTTACGTGCCTGTTATAGTTTAAATCGGTAAAAGCCTTACTAAGTCTCTCGTTGTGTCTTATTGATTTGAATCATGACAAGTATCCTGCTGCGGGTTTACAGCCATTATCACAAGCTTTTTTTCTTGCAGAAAGGTCTTTCTCATAAAGCAAATCAGATTTAGATTTTGGTTGACATCCACAAGTTAGAAAAAAAAAGTAAATCGTGATACATCTACTTAACATTATTTTAACAGCAGATAATTTCATCGTCATAACGAACTGATAATCAATTTATAACCAGCTGAAAAAATTTCATTTTCCTGCTATTAAATATTGCAGCTGAAATTGAAGCAATGTTTTCTTATCTCCTGCAACAACGTCATTTCCGCTACCAATACGGGTTTGGCCCGGATACCGGCTTTGGTGGCAACGTGCCCAGCATGCTAACCGCCGGCTTACTTTCCATTTTATGTTGAGATAATATTGCCAGCCCTCGCCATACAGCTGCGATACCGCGTTTTCGTATAACACACTGCTCTCTGTTGCATATATCCTGCTGTCGTAACTGCTGGTCTGAAACCTGGATAACCTGCCGCCGATTGATACAGGCAAATGTATAAAACGGTAACTGGCATCCTGGTAAATCATCCATCCCTGCTGCATCTCCCCCGCAGCTTCATAACTGCTGTATTCTATCCTGGTTTTAACGTCCAATTGCTTATTTACTTTTATACTCCACTGAAAACGTATGTGCCTGGACGTTACCTCTGCCGGTACTTTGACCGGGTTCTCCGGCAGCAACACGTTCTCTGCTCCCTGCCGGTAGTTGTAACGAAGTAACAGGATCATTGTTTTCCCGGGAACATAGCTTCCCTGCACAAAAAAGTCCTTGCCATAAGAAGGTGCATTACTCCGGTACTTCAACCAGGGGAAGTGAAACACATCTGCATATGCATCAGCCTTTAAACGGGATGTTATTTTCAGGGTAACCGCCGTGTATATTCCCTGCTCATTAACGGTCCGGTAGCCGTCTCCGAATCCTTTGGCATATAGCGACTGGTAGCCTTTATCATAATACCGGTACGCAATAGCTACATCCACCGCAGGCGCTACGCTGGTCAGCAATCCCTGAACTATAGCAAGTTTGCCGTTACTGCTCAACGCCGCCTCCCCGAATAAGTGCACATTTTTCCAGCTGCCGGAATAATCAATACTGGCAGCCGTCAGCTGGTTACCATTAAAGTCGAATTGATTATAGGGCGCCGTTTCCTTTTGAAGTACCGGCGTTAAATGATGGCTGGTTACGTTTCCCCCTACCTGCCACCGGGCAGCTTGATAACGGATATTTCCACCAACGCTCACCTGTTGTACCTGCCCGCGTTTGGCGGCTTCTGTGACCGTGCGGTGGTAACCACTGCTGATAATACTGGCCGCCGTTACTTCATCCATCAGTGTGTCTGTGCTGGCGTCCTGCTTACGGAAAGAGGCAAAGGCGGTCAACTCCCAACGTTTTTGTTGTAACGTAACAGCAGCTCCCCTGAAGAAATAAAACTCTCCTGGCGAGGTGTAGGGCCGCAACACTTCTCCTTCCCGTTTTACCTGCATCACCGATGCTCCTTTACCATAAGCCTGGCCCTGCCAGTTCAGCAGGCCCTGTCCCATATTCACCGTATAATCACCCAATGCCAGGGCTTTTATTTTCCGGTAGTTCCGGATAAAAATATGTGCGCTGTAAAAATCAAATCCCTGCTTTTGCGCGCCTTTAAAAAAAGCTTCCCCGGCATCTTTCTCCATCACGATCCCCCAGCTCATATACCGGGGAAAGCTATAACGGTAACGCATAAACACTTTTTCCGGGCTTCCCCTGTAGGCAGGTAAGGTGCTATCGGTGTGCAGATATCCCTTTGCTTTCTCCGCTGCGCGGGCATAACGCAGCAGGAACGAATGATCACCCTTCTGCGTATAATCCCGTAAAGTATAATGTGGCGCCAGGTCATCACCTACCGTTACGTAAGGCAGTACGCGCCGGATAACATCCGGTTCAAAACCCGGCACCGCCTGCAGTTCATAAATACTGAGCAGATCTCCCAGCAGTGTGCGGTACCGCAAAAACTGGCTGATCTGTAAAGGCGTGAGCAGCCCTATTGACTGCAACGTCGCTTCATCTGCTGTATTCAATTGTATCTTATGCCGCGCCAAGGCATTTAAAGTTTGCCATTGCGTATCATCTTCTGATACTGTTTCTGTTCCAGCCGCTTCGTTCTCCAGGTTATTTTCCATTGCCTGCGGCAACGTCTCTTCCTGCTGACGGGCCCACGCTTTCCGCCCGCCCAGCAGCAATAACAAACAACCGGTGACGCCGCAAATCGCCGAGCGGATAGTTGCCATATCCATAACATTGAAAGTTTAATTTCCCCGCGTGCTCTCCGGTAAAACCAAAGGCCACACCTGGTTAACAAGTCCATAAACTCATACGCATCACTCCATCACCGGTGGTGGAGAAAGCTGCCATATCAACGAGGTAACGGGCGTAATACCCAATTGCGGATGAAACCCCGCAGCTATATCTATACGCAGGGATCGCAGGAATAATATCACTGCCGCACTGTTATAAGCCTGACCGGATGCAATACCCATTTCCAGCGCAAGCTGCCGGATAACCCGGTAATAAGCCGATGCCTTGACAGCAGTAAATGCCCCCATAGAAACCACTTCACCGGTTAACAGGAAATCGCGCGATGCTTCAAAACCGAGGCCGCCACTATACATAACAGGTGCGTCTGCAGGTTTATACACATGAAGGCCACCATGCCATTGCTCACTGATATGCCAGAGCATTCCGCCGTCAAAGCTGATGTTACCGGTCGCTCCCAACCCCTGTACACTAGTGGTCTCATAATTAAACTGCAGCCCGATACCGGCCCGCCGCCCCAGCTGCATGCCATACGCACCACTCAGCCGCTGCTGGTGCCACGCCGCGTTGCCCAGCCGGGTAATGCTTCCGCCGAAAGCGCCTGCACGCACAGGAATAGCCACCATCGCAGCATACAACGATGCCTCCTTTAACATAAACCGGTTCTCTGTATAAATGCCCGCCGCAAAAGAAGATAAACAGGATAACCCGGCAGGATTATACCAGGCAGATACCACCTGCTGGAAATGCCGGCTGTAACTGCCGCTGCCAGTGTTCTTTCCAACCGGCATTAACAATGGTTGCGCATACAACGGCGCTATCCACCATGTGAATAAGACGGTTAACAATAATTGTTTCATCAGGGAATTGGGTTTAACAATAAAATTCCGCGGGCTAACGGGTTAACTACTTGTCGCCGGCGAATACAAAAATAAGCAGCAGGAAAAACAGAAGTGTTAATGAAACATAAACGCGCGAGGTTTGTCTTTCTCAGGATTACGCTGATTATATTGATTTTAAGGATTTGAACATTTTGGATTTTAAATGATTTTGGGAGAT
>NZ_JBFUPS010000009.1:0-367349 GCF_041360695.1 Chitinophaga sp. RCC_12 | reverse complement strand
AGCGCTACACAGGCAGGTGACGCCAATTACACGGCGGCAGCAGCGGTGAGCCAGTCGTTCCAGGTAGCGCCGGCCACACTGACCGTAACCGCGGATGATAAACAGAAAGTATACGGCACTAATAATCCGCCGCTCACTTACACCATTGCCGGATTTGTAAACAGTGAAAACAGCAGTGTGGTGAATGGTGCGCCAGGACTCAGCACCAGTGCGAATAACAGTAGCGCACCAGGTGCATATCCTATCACCGTGAATGTAACTCCGCTCACAGCGGCCAATTACATCTTCACACCGGTGAATGGTACCTTAACCGTTGGGCTGACCTCGCAGACCATCACGTTCCCGGCTATCGCTAATAAAACATACGGTGATGCGGCGTTTACACTCGGTGCCACCAGTAGCAGTATGTTAGCGGTGAGCTACAGCGTGGTAAGCGGTCCGGCTACCATCAGCGGCAATACCGTTACCATTACCGGCACGGGCAGTGTAACCATTGCGGCCGATCAGGCTGGCAACGGCAACTACTCACCGGCCACGCAGGCAACGCAAACATTCAACGTTGCCAAAGCCATACTAACGGTAACGGCTAATGATAAAAACAGGGCGTACAAACAAACTAATCCAACACCGGATTATACCATCACCGGTTTTGTAAACGGTGAAAACAGCAGTGTAGTAAGTGGCGATGCCGCCATCACCCATACCGCCGATATCAACAACGCGCCCGGCGTTTATCCGATTACAGTGAGTGCCGGTACGTTAACAGCCGCTAACTACGACTTTAACTTTGCCAATGGATCGCTTACTATTACAAAGGCATCTCAAACTATCAGCTTCCCGGCTATCACTGGTAAAACATACGGCGATGCGGCCTTTACGCTCAGCGCTACCAGCGATGCAGGATTGACAGTAACTTACGCTGTAACCGCCGGCCCAGCTACCGTGAGCGGTAACACTGTTACCATCACCGGCGCGGGCAATGTAACTATAAGCGCTACACAGGCAGGTGACGCCAATTACACGGCAGCAGCAGCGGTAAGCCAGTCATTCCAGGTAACACCGGCCACGCTGACCGTAACTGCGGATGATAAGCAGAAAGTATACGGCGCTAATAATCCGCCGCTCACTTATACCATTGCCGGATTTGTAAATAATGAAAACAGCAGTGTGGTGAATGGTACGCCAGGACTCAGCACCAGTGCTGATAACAGCAGCTTGCCAGGGGCATATCCTATTACTGTGGATATAACTCCGTTGACAGCGACCAATTATACCTTCTCTACTGTAAATGGCAGCTTAACGGTTGGACTGGCGCCGCAAACCATCACGTTCCCGGCTATCACTAACAAAACATATGGCGACGCGGCCTTTACACTCGGCGCCACCAGCACCAGTGCGTTAGCGGTGAGCTACAGCGTGGTAAGCGGTCCGGCTACTATCAGTGGCAACACCGTTACCATTACCGGCGCAGGCAGTGTAACCATTGCGGCCGATCAGGCTGGCAACGGCAACTACTCGCCGGCCACGCAGGCAACGCAAACATTCAACATTGCCAAAGCTGCGCTGACCATTAAAGCCAGGAATGAAGTACGGACCTATACCGGCAGCAGCTATACAGGTGGTAACGGGGTAGACTATACGGGATTAGTGAATGGCGACGGCGCAACCAGTTTAACCGGTACGCTGGTTTACACAGGCACATCGCAGGGAGCCATTAATGCAGGCACTTATATCATTACGCCTTCAGGTTTTACGGCCAGCAACTATAACATCACCTTTACCAATGGTCAGCTGACAATTGCCCGGGCACAGCAGCAAATTACCTTCCTTGCAACAGGTAATAAGAACCAGGGAGATCCTGATTTCATTCTTACTGCTACTGCCAGCTCCGGACTGCCGGTTACGCTTAGCAGCGACAACAGCGCTGCCATTAGTATCAATGGTAATACGGCGCATGTGGGAACAGCCGGCACCGCTAACATCAGCGCGTCTCAACCGGGCAACAGTAACTACGAACCTGCCCAAACGATCACACAAACCATTATCGTTACCGCATGGACCGCACCGGTAATCACCGCGCAGGGCAGTACCACTTTCTGCGCACCCAATACCGTGACGTTACAATCCAGCAGCGCTACCACCCATGAATGGTACCGCAATGGCATCCTGATACCTGGCGCGACGGGCCGGTCGCTGACAGTAAATGAAAGTGGCAGCTACACCGCCAAAGCGATATACGACAACAACATCGGTGTGCTCTCCGCAGCAGTGTCAGTAACCGTAAATCCATTGCCGGCGGGTGAAGTACGCGCAAATGGCAACACCACCATCAGCAAGGGAGAAACGATCAGTCTTACTGCTTCCGGCGGCAATACCTACGCATGGTCTCCTGCCACAGGATTGAATGATGCCAATACAGCATCGCCCATAGCCCGCCCGGCAGCTACCACCAACTACCAGGTAACCATCACCGGTACCGGTGGTTGTAGCGTTACGAAGGAGATTACGATTACCGTTAAAGAAGATTATAAGCTGGAAGCCACTAATATCCTTACGCCGAACGGCGACGGCAAAAACGACCTGTGGGTGGTAAAGAATATCGATATGTATCCGCAAAATGAAGTCAGGATATTTGACCGTTCAGGGCGCATGATATTCCATCAGCGTGGCTATACCAACAACTGGAATGGTACGGTAAATGGCCAGCGACTGGCAGAAGGCACCTATTATTATATCATTGATCTCGGCAATAACGTGCCGAAGTTTAAAGGGTTTATCACTATTGTCAATGCAAATTACTAAGCAAACGACCATGAAAAAGTATGTGAGATATATCGCACTGCTGGGAGCTTTCGCTCTCGGCAGTCAATATGCAGGCGCACAAACTGCAGGCAATCCAACCATGATGTATGAGCCACTGGCGGCGCAATACTTCCTGGATCAGTACATGGCCAATGCCGCGATGGCAGGGATCGACACCGGGTTACATGTATACATGGCTTATCAGCGCCAGTCGTCGGATATACCTGGCGCACCGGTGGCCAAAGCCCTTACGGCCGACTATATGCTGGGAAAACGTGTAGGCATTGGCATGAATATCTTTAACGACAAAGCTGGTTTAATCAACAGTACAAAAGTGGCATTCACTTATGCATACCACCTGCCACTGAGTTTGAGCGGTGTGAGTGTATTGCATTTTGGTTTGTCGGCCGCATTTGTAAACCGCAGGCTGGATACCAAAGGGATCAACGGCGATGTAACCGACACCTATATCAATGCATTCAACAGAAGGGATAATTATTTTGAAGGAGACTTCGGTATGGCCTATACCCGTAAAGGACTTACCCTGCAGGGATCTGTACCCAACCTGGTAAGCTTTGTTAAAAACAAAGCCGAGGATGATGGAATAGACCGCGCGTTGTACTTCGCTGCAGCCGGTTATAAATTTGAAATGGCAGGACAGCTCAATTCAATAGAACCGAAGGTGTGTATGCGCGGCGTGAAAGGATATGATAATATTATTGATGCCGGCGCTAATTTCATCTTCCTGCAACAACAACTGAATGCGTTCGCCCTGTACCACTCCTCGAAAAGCTTTAGTGCAGGTGTGGGCGTAAACTACAGGTCCATAGCCGGATTCCAGCTAATCTACAACTCGCAGACGGCAGGCTTACGTAATTACACCAATGGAACATTTGAAGTAAACCTGGTGGTTCATCTTTTCAGATAAGACTTGCAGTAATACCTGGAAAAAAGGGGATTGTATCAAAATGCTTTTGATACAATCCCCTCTCCTTTGTATATAAAAAATCGTATCTTAAGCCGCTATTTAGCATCCTGATGATACCCCATCTTCAGGAACATTAAACGGAACATTGTAAAAAGTAAAACATGATCAAAAAAATTAACCCGCTGGCTGGCGCGCTGCTATTGCTGTTAACCGCTACCTCTACTGTTAATGCCCAGTCTTCCCCTGCTATGTTAATGGTATATGATGATTATTCCGGTAAAGACCCTGGTCTCACTTACTGGAACAATGGAAAAACGATCCGGCTAACGGATGGCAAAACACAGGCGGGAGCTGCCGCCATTGCGGTATCAGGCAATGACGAGTATGTAGCCGGTCATGAATATAACACTGCCGGGGAGCCGGTTGCCACTTATTGGAAAAACGGCAAAGCTGTAACGCTCGCTAACGGGGAAACATATTCGAAAGCTGTTGGTATCAGTGTATCCGGTCCGGATGTGCATGTGATTGGAAACAATGGCAGCGATGCGGTGTATTGGAAAAACGGCGTAGCCGCCTCACTGGGTAAAGACACAAAACTGCACGGCATTGTGCTGGGCGGCGGCGATGTGTATATCGCCGGCTACCAGGCAAATGACCAGGGTGAATATGTTGCCACCTGCTGGAAAAATGGAAATGCGATAGCGCTGTCGGACGGAAAAACGAGCGCGGAAGCACATGCCATTGCCATATCCGGCAACGATATTTACGTGGCGGGTTTTAAAATTGATGAAGCCGGAAAGGAAGTGGCCATGTATTGGAAAAACGGTGAGCCGGTGATGCTTCCGGATGGCTGCAGGGCAAATGCCATTACGGTGTCCGGTAATGAAGTATACGTGGCGGGGATCGACAGAAATGAGGCCGGCGCAAATATCATTGTTTGCTGGAAGAACGGGAAAGCAGTGAGGCTGACCGATGGAAAAGAAGAAGCCGGCGCCGGCGTAAATGTAATTGCGGTGGCAGGAAACGATGTTTATGTAGCCGGCTATCTTGATGGCAAAGCCACCTATTGGAAAAATGAAAAGCCGGCAGGGTTGAATGACATCATCGGCGGAATAACCGGGTTAGTGATCAGATAGCTATCTTCATCCGGCCGTTGGTAAAAAACCTAGAACCGTTGCAATAATAGCCTCAGGCGCATCTTCCTGGACAAGGTGTTTTGCCTGGGGCACTACATGAAGGTGGGCGTTTCCGATACGTTTGCTCAGCTCCTTTCCGCGGTCCAAAGGTATCCACTGGTCATCTTCATCCCATAAAATCGTTACCGGGCAACGGATTTCAGAAAAACGGTTTTCTATTTCGTCGGTATATTGATCGCTCATCTGTGCGATCTGCCGGTAGAAAGCTGCCTGACCTGTTTCTCCCAACCAGGGTTGCAGGTATAACTGCATTACATCTTCAGGAAGCGGATGAAATGCAGCACCGTTGATATATGCGCGAAGGATCGCTTCATGAATATAAGCGGGAAGCTCCGTAAAAACTTCCGGATGATTCTTTGCCGCCTGTACAAATGGAGAGCCCGACGGGCCTATTGCCACCGGATCAATCAGGGTCAGCGAGCGATAATCCCTGCCGTCGAGCAAGTGCGTCCGCAATGCGGTGGTGCCGCCAAAGTCATGCGCCACGATATCAGGCCGGTCCAGGCCCCAATGTTGCAGCAATGCAGCGAAAACTTTATTTTGAATACCAAGCGATACATCCTGCCCTTCTTTTTTTTCTGAATATCCGTAACCGGGAAGATCATAATAAAATACCTGCCTGTGTTCTGCCAGCCAGGAACCAATACGCCGCCATACCACGGAAGAAAAAGGGGTTCCGTGAAGCAGTACAAGTGGCGCGCCTGTTCCCAGCACCCCAAATCGTATTTCCTGACCCTGAAATTTGAATACTCCGGCCGGCGCCGGTATGTGAGACATCAGCTGCATGATCTTCTTTTTTAAGTTAACCTTTACATCCGGCGCAAAGACTATACCCATCTAAACTGCAGGCAGCGTTGCAGTAAAACCCTTGTCAGGATTTCAAACCAATTTGCATCATTTTATAAATCAAATAATGTAAATTACAAGCTATGATATAATCCAATCCCTCACATTATGTCACATGAAAACCTTAATACCGGAGCGATACACTCCTCTCCCTCAGCCGCTGCACACCATCACAGCATTTCAGGAATATCAAGGCCAGCCGTTCAGCCGCTTCAAAAAAAATCTTTAAAAAAAGACGAGGAGGAAGAGGTTCCTCTGCAAATGAACTCAACAGCCGTTCAGTTATTCCGGGGGGCAACCAGAAATGATGAAAACAGGCAGGCAGATATAAAGCCGTTTCAATTAAAATCGAATAACACCGGTTTGCCCGATAGTCTTAAATCAGGTATTGAAAATTTGTCGGGTTATGCAATGGATGATGTAAACGTACATTACAATTCCCATCAGCCTTCACAACTACAGGCGCACGCTTTTGCCCGGGGAACGGACATACATCTGGCGCCTGGTCAGGAAAAGCATCTGCCACATGAAGCCTGGCATGTTGTGCAGCAAAAACAGGGAAGAGTAAGTCCAACTACGCAGTTGAAAGGCAAGGTAAACATCAATGATGATGCTGGCCTGGAAAAAGAAGCTGACGAAATGGGCCATAAGGCCGTACAGCTTGCAAAAGATCCCGCAGCCGTACCCTATAAAGATTTCAAAAAACAGGCGCCTGCTTTAACTGTTCCCACCGCCCAACTGATGCTGATCAACGGTGTAGACGTTACAGGGTCGTCCAAACTGGATGACCTGAAGCTTGCCATGGGCTGGCATCCGCATTTTGGGGTAACCAAGCCACTGAAAGAAAATGAAAAGACAGAACTGGTAAGACTGATCCGGTTACTTAACAGCGATGATATCCAGGTTGGTAATATAATTGAAGACCTGGAGGCAGAATCATCAGCAGATGAAAAAGAAGAAAAAGAGAAAAAGGATGGAGGAAATGAAGAAGAATTAGGAGAGGACGAGGGATTTGGACCTGAAGATTTCCCGGGCGCCCAGAACTTTTCATTTGTCCAGGTGCCGCAGGTATCCCAGCAACGCCAACGCCGTCAGACGCCTGAAGAGTTTGGATGGGAAAATTTCCCCGAGACTTTCCGGGGACTGAAAAAGCTCGGCATCCACGAAACTGAACATGCAAACGTAGAGAGCCTCGTGGCGAACGGGCCCGCAGTGGAAAAAATAGATTCCGCCAATCATATAGGCAAAGGACCTGGGTTTTACGTATCACATGTAGGGAAAAAGAAGCTTGCTACCGTCGTGAGCGGCGTCGTATATGGCGACAGCTTTGTTGCTATATATATCAAGTCAGGCATTGCGGCGAGAAAATCACCTAACGAGGAGAGTAATCATGTGGATATCCTCGATAAGGAATATGGCGACGAATTATGCTATTATATCATGTCCGGAGGTGGGGAAATTGTTATTCCGGAAAGATGCTTTCCCTTTGTAAAAGCA
The DNA here is from genome assembly GCF_041360695.1 of Chitinophaga sp. RCC_12. Classification (NCBI taxonomy): domain Bacteria; kingdom Pseudomonadati; phylum Bacteroidota; class Chitinophagia; order Chitinophagales; family Chitinophagaceae; genus Chitinophaga; species Chitinophaga sp. RCC_12. The sequence goes on along the minus strand of NZ_JBFUPS010000009.1, from coordinate 360,080 downwards.
GTATCAGTCCGGGAACAGCTGAATCAGATCAGCAACGAGAGAAAGAAGAAAACGAGAAAAGAGAAGGAAGTAGAAGAAGAAGATGATGGTCATGGTGATAATGAAGCGGCATTAAACCCGGACCACCAGTTAGCCATGATCATCTACGACGAAGAAGTGGATTTCGTACGCAGATTGAACCTGTTATCGGATAGATATAACAATGCCTCCGCCAGCGAAAGCCTCAGAGCGCGGATTAAGAAAAGATTCCTGTTCATGCAAAAAACGGCCTTTAACAAATGGGCCATGAACAGCCGGCTGTATACCGTTTGGTGGACCATCAGGCCGATTGGTACGCATACGCCAATGCCGCCGCATCCATAGCACTGTTTTGGAAAAACAAATTCCTCCGGCAATGGGAACACTTTCGCTATTCGAAGATGTTCCCATTGCATCATTCAGCATTTAAAATTTGAGATACCCGGCAGCGCTTAAACGGAACGGCATTTGCGGAATCGTCGTTGCCCATCCCACCCAATATTTTTCATTATTCAGGTTATCGGCCTTTACAATAACGCGGTAACGCGGTTGTTCATAGCTGAGGGAAGCATTAAGCGTGGTAAAAGCGGGCAGAGTATAAAGCGAAGTGGTGCTTACATCCACAATATTATCGTCTGCATAATTGCCTCCGAAGCCTATCCCCAATCCTTTCAGCTGACCGGCGGGCACGCGGTAGCTCAGCCAGAAGTTAGCCAGGTTGCGGGGGCCGGCACTACCTGGCCGGAAGCCTTCCAGGGCCGGACTGCTTTTCTTAAGCTTGCTGTCGTTATACGCATACCCCGCCACGATATGTAATCCGTGGAAAGGCATGGCCGTAATTTCCCCCTCAATTCCTTTGCTGTACTGCATACCATTCTGGACGGTAAAGGCCGGACGCTCCGGAGCATCCGGACGGGTAACATCCGACACGCGGATGGAGTAATAGCCCAGGCTTCCTGCTAATTTACCATTCGCCAACCCGGCTTTAACACCTCCCTCCCATTGATTGGCCTGGCTCGGCTTGAAATTGCTGGTAGTGCCATCGGGCTGCAGCACAGGTGCTACATTTTGAAATCCATTGCTGTAGTTACCAAACAGGGAAAGCTGATCTGTTATGATCTGGTAAACAAGTCCGAATTTTGGCGATACTGCCGTTTGGTTGTACTTGCCCGTAGTAGTGTCCCTGGTCAGATTCTTTGTGCCGGGATTGTCGAAATAGTCCACGCGGACACTAGCCATGGCTATAAGCTGCTCTGTAATATTGAGTACATCCTGCACATATACACTATACATATTTTGCACGGCTTTGGTGCGGGTATATGCGAGGCCCTTTATCCTGTCCTGTAACGCCAGCCGGTTCAGGGCGGAATACGCTGCCCCTGGCTTGGTTACGCTTACCACATCAAAGACAACTGTTCCGGGTGAACTGGACCTGGTAGTTGCCGAATAGATATCCGTTCCAACCAGCAGGCGGTTTCGCAGGCGGCCTATTTTAAAATCGCCTGTCAGATTATATTGAAAGTCGGTGGCATAGCTATTCGTATATTCCGTATAGGTCATGTTGCGGCTGAGCGAATCATTCCCTGCTTTCATACTTAAATAGCCAGTTGCCCCGCCGGCCTGCGAAGTGAGATAGGTATAGGTGGCGCGGGCTTGCCATACATCTGAAAAACGGTGCTGCAGCTCTGCAAAGAAGTTGGTATTGGTGGTGGTTACAAAAAGGTCGTCGTTGCTGAACCGCCTTTTAAAATCCATGTTCAGCGCTTCGGGACTCCGCACGCCGCTATTATAGCTTCCATCAACGAAAAGCCGGTAAAAGCTGTTTGCCTTTTCCTTCTTGTACTCCGCTTCCACTGTCAGCTTTGTTTTTTCTGACAGCTGATAAGTAACCACCGGGGCCAGGAAAAAATAATTCTTAAAGCCGGCATCCTGGAAACTGCCTTCTGCATACTGGGCGGCATTTACTCTTGCCAATACCCGGTGTGCCTTGTCAACGGGTACATTCACATCTGCCTCAAACCGGCTGAGCCCAAATCCTCCACCGGTGTAGCCTATGCGGGTTTGAAAGGTGTCGAGCGGTTTTTTTGTGACGCGGTTAAACAAGCCGCCAAACGATACCAGGCTGGAACCAAACAGGGCGCCGGAGGGCCCTTTTATCGCTTCAATGCTTTCGATATTGGCGGGGTCCAGTGTACCGCCGCCAATAATACCTGGCACGCCGTTGCGGAGAAATGACTGTGTGGCAAAGCCACGGGAAGTAACCGTACCGCCTGCACTGTTATTCTCCAGTTGCATGATAACGCCAGGAACATTTTTCAGTGCATCTGCATAAACAACATTCAGCTGGTCCTGTAATAAAGCCTGTGTTACCGTTGTATACACCTGTGGGTTTTCGAGATTGTTCAATGGCATCTTAGCCGCGAAGACGCTTTGTGTTTTGACAAACCGGTTCCTGCCGGAAGTAACGTTTACCTCGGCGAGTTGTTTTTCCGATACCTGTAATTGCAGGAAAATAGTTTCTGTACTGCCCGGGCGAATGGTAATACTCCGTTGCAATGTTTCATAACCCATGAGAGAAATCACCAACTCATAGCTGCCGGGCAGGATCCGGTTTATCTGGAAACTCCCCGTTTCATCTGTTAACACGCTGCGCCTGGCTTCTTTCATTACAACAGTTACATAGGCAGCCGCTTTCTTGTCGGATGTATACACCGTGCCCTTTAAAGCGCCAGGGTTAATGCTTTGCGCTGAAATACCATTCATAAATAATGTCAATAAAAAGATAGCAAAGGCAAATATTTTGGAGATCATTGTTATTTTTTGTCCGCAAAAATGGACAAATACGCAGCGGCAACCCACGCGTATCCGGAATAGTTTTTACGCAATTGGGAACTTCCATTTAAGTGACCGTTGTCACGGAAATATCTTATCAAGTGCATATTAGTTAATGATCTCCCAATGATATACGAAGCCGGTTTAAAGCATTCATCAGCGAAATACTGGTGGTCAAATCTACTATTTCCTTTGTGGAAAAATGACTTTCAAGATCCCGCTGGTAGCCGGTTAAATCACCGTGCAACTGTGTGATGGCTTCAGCCCATTGTAATACTGATTTCTGCCTGGCATCAAATGAGGAAGAAAGTTTCCATCCGGGTAATTTGTCGAGTAAACGCTGGTCATATCCAAACTCGCGGAGCTCATTAGCATGAAAACTGCAGCAATAGGCACAACCATTTATTTGAGATACCCGCAGTTCTGCAAGGGCGATTAATTTAACATCTATCTCCGACTGTCTCAACGTTGCATGAGATTTATATAAATAGCCAACCGCTTCTTTTGAAATTTTTATGTAATCCATATTATCTATAATTTTGGCGCAAATTAAAATACCATCACTTCAATAGACGATATGCACTTTTATGTGATATACTTACAAAAACGAAAGTGTGTTGACATTCAACTTTTTACTCATGCCTGAATTTTTTCATGATAAGACGCTCTACTATACCCCAATGGAATTTGCACTGAAGCATATTGGCGGCACCTGGAAAATGCCGATACTCTGGCGTCTTCAGTCCAATGTGCTCAGGTACGGAGAATTAAAAAAAGATATTCCGCATATCACTCATAAAATGCTGGCAAGCCAACTGAAGGAACTGGAGGAAAAGGGATTGATCAAGCGGACCGTTTACCCGGTTGTGCCGCCTAAAGTTGAATATGCGATTACTTCAAAAGGGTTGAAAGCAATACCGGTGATTGAACATATTATGAAGTACGGATATGAGCTGATCCAGGAAGCCGGCATTGAGTATCCGCCAAAGTAATTATAAAGTCTTCTTCAATTTTATCTCTACATTCTCTCCTTCCTTTTCTATGGTCACTACCTTTTTAACACTGGCGCCAGCATTACCAGCATAACTCCTCCGCTGTTATATCGGGCAGGACTTTCCGGGAGCTGCTCCATTACCTTCGATTCCCTCCTTATCATCCTTTTATAGGAAATCCCGCTTTTATTTATTTAAATTGCCGTAGTAAAACGCCACGTTGTGAATACTATAGCTGCTTTGAAACAAGGTAACCTTTTGGTATTTAATGAAGTATATTATTCCAGCCACAAAAGGATCTACTATTTTATTCTCCGGAAAACAAAGTCTTCTTTCATCGCAGAGGAGGTAGTACAGCTTACATTCATCAAATTCTGGAACTACCGGGAAAGCCTGGCAGAGGATCTCGACGTGCAGCTTCAGCTGTTCCGGATTGCCCGCACTACCCTGATCGACTTTCTCCGGAAGGAAACCGTGTACAAGGAAAAGGTGATCCACGTGATTGAGCGGTATACCCTGCCGGCGGATGACCTCTGGGGCAAGCTCGCCGAAAAGGAACTGCAGCATAAACTGGCCCACGCATTGGAGGAAATGCCGCCTATGCGCCGCAAAGTATTTGAAATGAGCCGTTTTAAAGGCATGAGCTACCAGCAAATAGCGCATGAACTTTCCTTGTCGTCCAGAACAGTAGAGTCACACATCTTCCAGGCCATCAGGCAAATAAAGCATTATCTCGGGCTGCTGCTATCCCTTGTAGCCTGCTTTTTCCCGTTTTGAAAATATTTTTCCATTCCGACTAAGTAGTTGGCCTTTCACGAACGTATTACTTATCTATCAGCCGTACATAACATGATAAATGACGAATTACTGGCGCGGTTCTTTAGCAATCAATGCACACCGGCAGAAGCCCGTGAGGTAGCCTCGTATCTCCGGGAGCATCCGGAAGTACTGGAGAAATATCTGCCGGAAGAAGAATTCCTGCAAATACAGGACGATGGTAATTTTCCGGAAACTGTTTCCCAACAGTGGCTGAAAAATATCCACCGCCAAAGTGCATCTGCCAATAGCCGTATGAAATGGGCGAAACGGGTGGCCGTTGCGGCAATAACTGCCGGCGTGCTGATAGGCGCAAGCTTGTTACTGGTAAACCGTGACCATCGAAAGGAAACAACCGTTGCTTCCGCAGCAACGCCATCTATTCCGCGGGAACAACAGGAACGCGCGGAAAACAACAGCGACAAAACCATCACCACCGTACTGCCGGATGGATCCGTGATACAGCTGTTCCCGGCGGCCAGCATAGTATATGATAAACAGTTCAGGGAAAACAGGAACATATATCTCTCAGGAGAAGCAGATTTTACCGTAGTAGCCGATAAATTACATCCCTTCGTTGTGTATAGCAGCGAACTGAATACCACCGTTCTGGGCACCTTTTTTCATGTGAAAGCAATCCCGGCGGAAGATATGATCACCGTAAGGCTCAACACCGGTAAAGTATTGATACAGGGTGCCGCCAATAATAAAAAGGTAGTACTTACACCAGGCAAAGAGCTCCGGTATTACCGCAAAACAGGGAAATCCATCGTAGCAGACTTCAATACTACGGGCACGGATATATTAGTAAAAGCAGGAAACAACGGCACGAGCAGTGCAAAGCCGGACTGGTATAAATTCAATAATCAACCAATGGCACAGGTCCTCGATCAGCTGAGCAACTATTATGGCGTAGCCATCTATTATTATCCGTCGGATGTGACGGAAATTTATTTCGATGGTAAGTTTGAAAAGACGGACTCACTGGTGAAGATACTGACCGATTTAACGCTTCCCAATAATCTGAAGCTTATCCGGAACGATAGCGGATTTATTATTAAGAAGAAATAATTCAACAAATTACAGTTCTATTCCACAAAAGGCGCAAAGGCGCCCGGGGCTTGCTATGCCCCGGATTCAAAAAAAACACGTCCCAGTTATGAAAATGTTTTATCGACCAAAATGGCGTTTACTCCTGCTGCTATGCATGCTGTTAGGAGGTGTATCGATGTCTTCTCAGGCCCAGGGCCGCCTGCAGGTAACCGGAACGGTGCGTACCGATCAGGGCGAACTCCTCCCCAATGCCTCCGTTGTAGCGCTGAATGAAAAAACAAAGTATTCGGCCGGCGTAATCACCGACAGCAACGGCGTATTCCGTTTCTCGGGATTACCACCAGAAGGCAAATATTTACTCAGCGTTTCTTACATGGGTTTTGAAACACAACAACTCAATAATGTCAGTCTCAAGCCAGGCGCCACATTAACCTTTTCGGTACGCCTCGTGAAAACGGTAGCAGCCCTGAGCGATTTCATCGTTATCGGCTATGGTACCGCCCGGAAAAAAGATGTGGTAGGCGCCTTTAACGTGGTAACGGTAAAAGAAGCCGGTGCAGTAAATGCCACCAACCCTTCCCAGCTGCTCATCGGTAAAGCAGCCGGCGTACAGGTAGTACAAAACAGCGGCGCCGCCGGTGCAGATGCCCAGATCATCATTCGCGGTACAGGCAGTTTCACCGACATCAATCCCCTGTATGTAGTTGATGGTATCCAGGGAACAAAAAACCTGTTTAATACACTCAACCCCCAGGATATAGAAAGCATCACCATCCTGAAAGATGCCTCTTCTACCGCTATCTACGGCTCCGCAGCTGCCAACGGCGTAGTGATCATCACTACCAAAAAAGGAAAGCCCGGACCTCCCCGCGTTAGCTTTACTTCCCAATGGGGTGTAGCCAAAGCATGGAAAAAACTGGACCTCCTCAATGCCGCGCAATATGTGGATGCGCTGAAAGACCTCGCTGCTACCAAAAATGCAGTACTCCCCGCAAAGTTCAATACAGCGGCGGTATTACAGGACAGCACCGACTGGCAGGACGAAACTTTCCGCAATGCACTTGTATCTGAACACGATCTCAATATCAGCGGCGGCGGGGAAAAAGTGAACTACTCTGTATCTGCTACCTACATCAGTCAGCAGGCCATCATCACCAACGCTACCAACAAAAGATTCCAGGCCCGCGTAGGACTGGAAGAAATACTGGGACGCTTCCGGTTTACCCAGAACCTGATATTCAGACAGTATGTGGGCAACGGCAATTATGCCAGCATCATCAACGCTATTCAGTACGCGCCCTATAAACCCGTACTGGACCCAAATATACAGGGCGGCTACTCTATCCTGTCCAATATCGATGACTACAGCAACGCCAGTAACCCCCTGCAGGATATTGCGATGAAAAGTCAAACGAGCAAATCACTGGCCTTCTTCCCGCAGCTGTCCGGTGAGGTACGCATCATCGACGGACTGAAATTCCGCTCGCAGTTTGCAGCAGAAGTGAATACTAACCGGAACAACAGCTACCAGCAACAGTACCAGTCGTCCAACTTCCTGAACCAGGCCCGCCAGTCGATGCTGGGCTTTACAGAGAATTCTTACTATATGCTGGAAAACTACCTGTCGTACGATAAAGTACACGGCAAACACCAGCTCTTTTTAATAGCAGGACAAAGTTATATCGATCCGGGAATCACCAATGGCTCTACTATCAGAGGTACTGGTCAACCTAACGATAATATTACCAACGTGGGCGTAGCTTCTTCCCAATCAGTTACCAACTCCTATTCCAATTATGCCCGCCCTTCTGTGATTTCTTATTACGGCCGGTTGAACTATACTTTTGATGATAAGTATATCCTCACCACCAGCTATCGCAGGGATGGCGCCTCCAACTTCGGTGCCAACAACCGTTATGGTAATTTCGCCGCAGCGGGCGTGTCATGGCGCTTTTCAGAGGAAGGATTTATGAAGAAGGCATTCCCTGTATTATCGGATGGTAAACTTAGCGCCAGCTGGGGACAAACCGGTAACAACAGCATTCCCAACTTCCTGAATACGTCGAAAACTTACCAGGGTACCCCCGGAGGCTCACTGGTATATTCCTTCGGCAGTAACGAAACATTTGTTTCCGGCACCACGCTCACCACGTTAAATAATCCCGATCTGAAATGGGAACAAACGGCCCAAACAGATATCGGCATCGACCTGGCATTTTTAAATAACCGCCTTACCATTGAAGCCGATTGGTACAACCGTAAAAGTACCGGCCTGCTGGTTACTACCCTCCTGCCTGCGAGTATTGGCGTAAGCCCTACCGGCACCCAGCCAAAGAAAACGGTGAATGCAGCCGATGCGCAAAATAAAGGCTTTGAACTGACCATCGGTTATAAGGACAAGATCAGTAATAATTTCAGCTATAACGTAAGCGTAAACGGTTCTATCAACAGCAACAAAGTATTGTCATTAGGCGATCAGTTCTCCGCACCTATCCAGGCCGGCGCCTTTACACCAGTGCCAGCTACTACGTATACTGCTGCCGGTTATGCTATCGGTTCCTTTTATGGCTACCGGATGGATCATGTGGCCAGGGATGCCGCGGAAATCACCGCGTTGGACCAGGAAGCTGCTAAAAAAACAGGCCAGGCAAATGCTAAGTACCAGGATGGATTATTACCGGGAGACTTTATCTATAAAGATATCAACGGCGATGGTGTCGTTAACGCGAAAGACCAGGAAATACTTGGCAATGCCATCCCGAAATACATTTATGGTATCAACGCCGGCGTAGCTTATAAAAACTTCGACCTCAACCTGGTACTCTCCGGTATCAGCGGATTAAAACTCCTGAACGGCTTAAAATTAAATACCAGCATTATGGCCACGGGTCACAACGCATCTACCGACATACTCGACAGATGGCGCAAACCCGGTGATGTAGCAGCTTTGCCAAGAATCGGACAAAATGCTACCGGCAATGGCAATCTCCGTCCGTCCGACTGGTGGCTGGAAGATGGCAGCTACCTGCGTCTGAGAAACATTACCATTGGTTACAACGCACCATTAGCCATGTTAAGTACTATGACCAAAGGCACTGTTAAATCACTCCGCATTTATGTGGCAGCGCAAAACCTGATCACCATCACGAATTACACCGGCTATGATCCGGAAATATCGGGCGATTACCTGTTTGCACGTGGTATTGACCAGGGACAGGTACCTCAACCAAAAACTTTCCTGGCAGGTATTCAATTAGGGTTTTAATTTTTAAAAAGTATTTTATGAAGAAGTATATATATCATTTGCTACTAACCGCCGCACTGGTCACCGTTGCACAGGGATGCAAAAAGTCACGCCTCGAACTGGTGGATCAAAGCGCCTACGCATACGATACTTATTTTACCAACATCAGTGCGCTCAACCAGGCTACCGTGGCCAGTTACGCCACATTACTCCATCCGGGATTATGGGCGCGGGAGTACTACTTTATTTTCGACCTGCTGGGACATGATGCCAAACGCGCCAGCTTTTTGCAGGGCGCAGAACAGGAACTGGGCGACTACAGCTTTGGTACCAGCAACGCAGATCTCAGCTCGTTATGGGGCTCCCTGTACCGGATGATCTTCAGAACCAACCTGGTGATTGACCGTGCCGCAGCCTGGAATCCCACCGCTGCCAATGATCGCGCAAAATTAAATCAGTACCTCGCAGAGGTAAAGTTCCTGCGGGCATATGCATATTTTCACCTTGTAACATTATGGGGAGATGTACCATTGTACGTCGACTATCAGACTACCGTTAACAACAACTATTTATCCCGAAGCCCTGCTGCGGATGTGTGGAAACAAATAGAAAAAGACCTCACAGAAGCACAGGCCACTGCCGAATTGCCCACTGTATATCCTAACGCAGAATTGGGCCGGGCCACCAAAGGCGCTGTCACCGCCTTACTTGGCAAAGTATACCTCTACCAGAAAAAGTGGGTGCCAGCACAAACAGAACTTCAAAAACTGATGGGGGCGCCGTATACCTACCAGCTCGATCCTTCTTTTGATAATCTTTTCAGCACCACCAACCAGAACTCAACGGAAAACATCTTCCAGATCATGAACCAGCAATGGACCGACTGGGGTATTGGTTCGCCTTACTATATGTTTGGCAATGGCGCAGAACAGGTAGGTAAACAAACACATTCAGGCCGTGCTATGGAATATGGCTGGAACGATTGGAAGAATGTATACATCAGCAACGCCGCTGTAAAAGCATTTACTTACACGAATCCTGCAAATGGCCTGCCGTATACAGATCCCCGCGCCAAATCCACCTTCTACGGCACCGCCGCCTCCGGAGGAGAAACCGAATACTGTCAGCAGTGCGCTACCGGTGTAAAGGTGTATCCGTTTGATACCAACGATCCACAGGGCGATTATCGCTGGAAGAAATATGAGTACTACAATCTTATGGAAAAATATGGCGATCCTAAAAGCCCTATCAACGGGCAGGTGATCCGCTTCGCAGACGTAATGCTGATGCTGGCTGAAGCGCAGATCCAGCAAGGAAATACAGGCAACGCACCACTGGCGCTGATCGACAGTGTACGTTCCCGCTCGAACGCATTTTTATATACCACGCTGGGCGATAAAGCAAACGCGATGAAGATACTGATGCGCGAACGGCAGCTGGAATTATGCGGTGAACAAGCCCGCTATTTCGATCTGTTACGCTGGGGTATTATCAAACAAACCATCAACGCAGAAAAGGCCGCAGAACCTGGCACCGGCACACAGCCATTCCAGGACAAACACTTGCTGCTCCCTATTCCTGATGTAGAAAAAAATTACAATCCGAATGTAGCCAAAGCTATCAGCAATGGCTGGAATTAACCTATAAAAAAAGCAGGGCACAACCATCGACAGGAAATATTTCATAGCTAGTTAGCCGTTAGTTACTATCCTTCAATTCCACTTATGTAAAAATTACTACCATGAAATGGAGCAAACCACTATTGCTGTCGGGGTTGTTAACCCTTGGCTGTAACCTATTGTCTGTTGCCCAAACCTATAACTGGTCCGCCGTCCGCATTGGGGGCGGCGGACTGGTTTCCAGCGTACAGGCACACCCGTTAGTACCCAACCTTCGTTTTATCACCACTGATGTTGGAAACCCTTATCGCTGGAATGAAAGCACACAACGCTGGGAAGGTCTGCTGAACGGCCTTCCGGCGGTGTACTGGCCATCATCGGGCGGCAACCTGGCCTTCGCGCCCAATGACGCCACGGGCAATATTCTTTACGTTTCCACGCCTAAAGGTACCGGCAGCGCTGGTACTATTATGAAATCTACCAACCGGGGTACTACCTGGACGGATCTGAATATGCCTATCTGGCTGGACCCCAACAACGTGGAGGAAAAAAGAAACGGCGCACGGCTGGTAGTGGATCCGAACAACAGCAACGTGGTATATGTTACTACCCGCTTTCCGGCCAGTGCCAATGAAACCACCAACGGTACCTACAAGAGTGTGAACGGCGGCAGCTTATTTACAAAAATCGATACGCTGCATGGCCGCTTTATTGTATTTGATACCAGCGGCGGAACACTTGGCGGACTTACAAAAAGATTATACATCGCCAATCTGAATGGCGTGTATGTAAGTAATGATGCCGGCGCTTCGTTTTCGCTGATGCCCGGCAGTCCTGCTGGTTTGAGGAGAGGCGTGCTGCGTGGCAGTGGTATTTTATACGCTGCCGGCAACAGCAAAGTATACAAATGGAATGGCACGGCATGGAGTACTATTACCCCACCTTATAGCGGCAGTTTTACCAGTGTGGAAGTAAATCCGAATAACAGTAACCAGATCATTACCAATATAGATGCATTTACCGGTGCTATGTACAAAAGCAACAACGGCGGTTCCAGCTGGACACCCGTAAAAGGCACGCGCGATTTCAGTGAAGTACCCTTTCATGGCGGCAATACAATAGGAAACACCATCATCGATTTAGCCTGGGATCCGTTTGATTCCACACAGGTATGGATGGCCGACCTGTTAAATGCCTACCAGGGCACTAACATCTGGTCGGATGCTTCGGTGTGGAAAGTACGCGCCGCAGGACATGAGGAAGTAGTGGTAACAGGACCGTTGATTTGTCCGCCTTCCGGCAACAATTTGCTGCTAACGGTTACCGCCGATGTGGCGGGCTTCGATCATAAATCCCTCACCAATCCCCCGGCGAAAGCCATCTCCGACGATTTTCAATATTTTAATTCCCAGGGAGTGCATATGACTGGCGCCGCCATCCAGGAAACCAATCCCAACTTCATTGTGAGAGTAGGCCGCAGGGGCTGGTCAGGTACCGGTTTAGGGGGCTACTCCACCGATGGAGGATTACATTATACACAATGGGTTTGCCCCGCCGGCATGACCGGCGGCAGAGTAGCCGTATCGGCCACCAGCGAAACCATTATCTGGACCACGCAGGGCGGTTATACCTATCGTTCGGTGGACAGGGGTAATAACTGGACAAAAATAAATTCCATTACCACCAGCGCCATCGGCACTTTTGGTGTGACCGGCTCCATTTTCACCGTACCACCGGATATGAATCCCCTGGCGGCTGATAAAGTAAACGGTAATAAATTCTACCTTTATTTTTTTGGTAAGATGATGGTGAGCGAAGATGGCGGATTAACATTCGTTCAGAAATACGCCAACCTTCCAAACGTACAAAATGTAGCGTTTGTAAAAGTAGAAACCACGCCTGGCAAGGAAGGCGACGTATGGGTGTCGATAGAAGGCAACGGCCTGTATCACTCTACCAATTCGGGTACCGACTTCACAAAGATCACCAAAGTGCAATCCGCCAAACTGATGGCCATTGGAAAGGCCGCGGTAAATGATCCGGCTATTTATGTGATGGGTACCGTGGATAGCATTCCCAACAGCATTTTCCGTTCGGATAACAACGGCGCCACCTGGACGGTGGTAGCTAACCCGGCTATCAGCGTGCCACGGAATTTAGCAGCCGACCGCCGTACCTACGGAAGAATATTTATGGGCAGCGCCGGTAACGGCGTATATACAGGGGAAACCGTAGCCGGTCCTGTAACCGGCGTTACAGTGAGTCCTGCCACCGTGTCAGTAGCAGTGGGCAATCGCGCTACATTAACCGCTTATGTGGTGCCTGCATGGGCTGGTAATAAAAAAGTAACCTGGAGTTCGGGAGATACCACTAAAGTAAAAGTAAACGATAGCACGGGCGTTATCACAGGGGTATCTGTAACGGCAACGCCTGTACTGGTTACCGCCACCACCCAGGATGGCAGTAAAACCGCTTCGGCAAGTGTAACGGTCACTACGCCTGTTGCCGTTTCCGGTATCGTTATCACGCCTAATCCCGATTCAATAGGCGTGGGTAGCACCGTACCGCTGGTAACCGTGATTACGCCCGCCAATGCCAGTAACAAAACACTGCGCTGGACTTCTTCCGATACCACTATTGCAAAAGTGGCGATAGATACGCCGCTGGTTACCGGCATCTCGCATGGTACTGCGGTGATCACTGCTACGGCGCAGGATAGCGGCTACACCTCCACTGCCACCATGATTGTTTATAACGTAGCGCCCACAGCGCTCAACATTACCGGCACAGCATCGGTAGGCGCCGGCGACACCGTGATGCTAAGCGCGGTATTCACACCGCTGAATACCAGTAATAAAGTACTAACCTGGAGTTCTTCCGATACCACTATTGCCAAAGTAAACAACAGTGGCCTGGTGACGGCCGTTGCACCTGGTACCGTTACCATTACTGCCACAACAGCAAAAGGTGGTATTACGGGCACTAAAGGCATCACCGCCACTAAAGTTATTACCGTAGTGAGTGCAGGCGTATGTGGTATACTGCCTAACAATGGCTTTGAAGGCGGTCTTAGTAACTGGATGATTGTCGGCGATATTATTAACGGTCTCCAACCTGCCGCTATTGTGGCCAACAACGCGCATAGCGGCGCCAAAGCAGCCGTGATTTCCGGAGAAGGCGGTGTCAGCACTACCGTACTGATGCCGGTAGCCGGCAGAAAGGCCGTCACCTTTTCCGCATGGGCAAAGATCCTTGATCTTCCCGCATGGGCAGGTTTTGGTATCGACTATATAGATTCCTCCAATCATAAAATCACCGCGGACCAGTTCAGCGTAAATGCTACGTCTTACACACAATTCAGCGTAGTAAGGGCTACGCCTCCCAACACAGCAAGGGTGAACATCTGGACATACAAAGCCAGCAGCGCCGGTAAATTTTATCTCGATGATTTTTGTGTGACCGTAGGTGATGTGGTAGATGTTACCAGCCTGTCTATTGCGCCTGATCCGGCATCTGTGGCCATGGGTTACACCAAGGCATTAACCGCTACCATACTGCCTGCGAATGCTACCATTAAAACAGTTACCTGGACCTCTTCCAACACAGCTATTGCGACGGTTAACGCATCCGGTGTAGTTACCGGCGTGGCATTGGGCACCGCCACCATTACCGCTACCAGCACAGAGGGCGGTAAAACGGCTACCACCACCGTTACCGTAACGCCGCCGGTAGCAGTTACCGGCGTGAATGTTACGCCGGATAGCGTTACTATTGGCGTAGCCGATTCGTATACGCTGACAGCTACCACCACTCCGGCCAACGCCAGCAATCAGAACATGGCCTGGAGCAGCTCCAACACGGCCATCGCCACCGTAAACGCCACCACCGGCGCGGTGAAAGCAGTAGCCATTGGTACCGCCGTGATCAGGGGTGTAACGCAGGAAGGAAGTTACAAAGACAGCAGCATCGTAACGGTGATCAGCCAGGGACAATGCGGACAAATTACCAACAACGGCTTTGAAAGCAGCCTCGTAGGATGGAGTAATATCAACAACGCTGCTACCATCACTACAGATGCCCACAGTGGTTTAAAAGCAGTAGCCGTTACCGGTCAGGGTGGCGTAGGGCGCGTACCTGTATTCAGTTTCGCCGCCGGGGATACCATCGTGTTTACCGCATGGGCCAAAGTATCCGGCGGACCCGCATGGGCAGGCTTCAGCCTCGATTTCCAGAATGCTTCCTATGTGAAACTGGCCACCGCACAATCAACCGTTACCGCTACCGCCTATACGGAGTATACGCAAAGCGTAGTGGTGCCGGCGGGTACTGCCAACTTCAATATCTGGTCATCAAAATCCGGCGCAGCGGGCATCCTCTACCTGGATGATTTCTGCCTAACCGTGAAACCGGCCGGCGGAGGCATGTTACGCACTGCCAATCTCATGCAAACCGGCCATGATGCATCCGCCACTAAAAACGGCATTACCGTAAGCGCTTATCCCAATCCTGTACAAAGTGATATCAACATCCGCCTGACCAATTACAATGGCAGCCGGATCGCGGCTACGCTGACCGATATGGCCGGCAGGGTTATACACCACGAGGTGATTATAACGCAGAAAGGCACAACGCTTTACCGGTTGCACAATGCAAAGAAGCCTGCAAAGGGATTGTATATTCTGACCCTGAAAGGAGAAGGACTAGTGAGCAGCTTCAAGCTATTGGTGCAGTAGGTATTGATTGTTTGATAAAGAGCCTGGGGCCATGCCCCGGGCTCTTTGCGTTATTATATACCTGTTGCAATATCTTCAAAAGCCCCCTACTCCATTATCTGCCGGAATTAATTACCTTGCGTAAGCAGCGCAGCAGGAGAAACCTGCGTCTGCGCCATTATCTCTCTAACAATAAAGTTACCCGTCGTTGTTTATGTATCAGTTGCTCCGTGACAATATCGAACAGCATGTCCATCTCAGCGATGCCGAATTTTCGCACTTTGCCACCTCATTCGAAACGAAAGAGATTGAGAAAAAACAGTTCCTTTTGAGAGAAGGTGAAATTTGCAGGTTTGAGGGCTTTGTTACCAAAGGCATATTCAGCGTGTATCATCTTGATAAAAACGGAGACAAGCAGATACTTTATTTTGCCCATGAAAACTGGTGGGTTACCAACATCGACAGCTTTACCAACAACCTGCCGTCGCAGCTCTTTATTGAAGCACTGGAAGACAGTGAAGTATTGTTAATTTCAAAAAGCGACAAAGAGTCCGCTTATATCAACCTGCCTAAAATAGAAAAGCTGTTCCGGGTAATGACCCAAAAAACGCATGTGGCCTTACAACGCAGGATGATCGACAGCCTGAGTAAAACAGCTGATCAGCGTTACATCGACTTCATAGAAAAATACCCCCAGCTTTACCAACGTCTGTCCAACCTGCAGATTGCAGCTTATTTGGGCGTAAGTCATGAGTTTTTGAGTAAAATCAGGAGGAAGATAGCTGGCCAGAAATAATAGGGGTTCCCATTATTATTGAACTTGTTCAATTTTTTTGTTTCAGGAGGAACGGATATTTGCATATCATCCCAAAAACAAAAAAATGAAACGAATCATTTCTATAGCATTATTGACCACTTTAAATTTTTTCAAAATGGACATACAGGCGCAAAGCTTCACTACTACTGAAGCTAACGGTTTAAAGCTGCAGGTATACAACGCTTCTGAAAACAGCTTTGGTGTGGCATCCGTTATCGTATCAGGAAAAACAGATGCTGTTTTGATAGATGCACAGTTTACATTGGCGGATGCTGAAAAAGTAGCACAGGAAATAAAAGCATCCGGTAAAAATTTAACCACTATCTATGTTTCGCATGGCGATCCTGATTTTTACTTTGGCCTGGAAGTATTCAAAAAATACTTTCCATCCGTAAATGCTTATGCTTCCCCCGCAACGGTAGCACATATCAAAGCCACGGCACAAAAAAAACTGGCAGTATGGGGTGAAAGATTGGGGAACAGCATTACCTCCAGCGTTATCATTCCACAGGTGCTCGAAGGTAACAGCATTGAGCTGGAAGGACAAAAATTGGTAGTCACCGGACTGGAGGACTTTCCATCGCGGACTTTTGTATGGATACCATCTATTAAGGCCGTCGTAGGCGGAATAAATGTATTTGGCACAAGTTTTCATCTCTGGATGGCAGATTCAGCCAGTGAAGATGCCCGCAAAGAATGGCTGGCAGTGTTAGACAAAATAGCGGCACTTCATCCGGCCATCGTGGTGCCTGCCCATGCCAAGGCAGGAACTCCCTTCAGCATGGCTGCTGTAACGCACACGAAAAACTATATACAGTTTTACGGAGAAGCGGTGAAAAGCAATAAAACTTCAGAAGCGCTGATAGCGGCGTTAAAAGCCAAATATCCTGAACTTACTTTTGAAACCGCCCTGCAGATAGGTGCGAAAGTAAACACCGGGGAAATGAAATGGTAAGAACAATCTTCCTCCACAGCCTGACAATGCCGATGGCATAGTCAGGCTGTATCTCAATAAAAATAAAATGACAAACGTAGAAATCGTAAAGAGCACTTACGAAGGAAAGACTTCGGAAGAAAACGGTAAAAACCTGGCAGCATATGCCGCAGAAGATATCACCTGGACAGAAGCCAAAGGCTTCCCCTATGGCGGCACGTATACCGGCATAGACAACATTACAGCGAATGTGTTTGACCGGCTAGCCGGTGAATGGAGCAACTATAAATTTACGCCGGAAGATTACGTTGCCGGCGGGAACAAGGTAGTGGCCTTTGGTACCTACTCCGGCACAAACAACGCCACCGGTAAGTACTTTGAAGCAAGGGTGGCCCATGTATGGAAACTGGAAGAAGGAAAAATTGTGCGCTTCGAACAATTTGTTGACAGCCAGATGGTAAATGCAGCCATGCCTGCCTGAGAAGCACTCTTTCCTTTATTCCTTTCTCAGGCTTATCACCGGGTTCATCAAAGCCGCTTTGATTGCCTGGTAGCTAACCGTTACTATAGCGATGGCTACTGATAAAATACACGCAAGCGCAAATACCCACCAGTGAATGGGCACGCGGTATTCGTAGTATTGCAGCCATTTATACATGCTCCAATAGGATAATGGCGCTGCTATCACAAATGAAATAATAACCAGCTTTACAAAATCTTTCGCCAGTGAAGTAGTGATGCCGGTGACAGAAGCGCCCAGTACTTTCCGCACCCCCACTTCCTTGATCCTGCTTTCCGCCATATAGGTAGCAAGACCAAATAAACCAAGGCAGGATATAAAAATGGTCAGCCCCGCAAATAAGGCGGCTAAAGTCCCCTGGCGTTGCTCATTATCAAATTTCTTCGCATAGGCTTCGTCTACAAACTTATATTCAAACGGATAATCGGGATTATATTTGCTGAAAATAGCTTCCATCTTTTTAAGATTTTGAGCAGTAGAATGATCCCCGTTTAGCTTCATCTGCACCACCTGGAAATTCATAAAAGTACTCTTGGCGCCACAGATCAATATCGGTCTTGTTGGCTCATAAGGGCTGGTAAGAATAAAATCTTTAATAACCCCTACAATGTGCCAGTCGATGCCAAGATCACTTACTACTTTACCAATCGGATCTTTGAACTTCAATACTTTCAGCGACGACTCATTTACAATCAGCCCGGTTGAATCGGTGGGGAATTTTTTGAGGTCGAAGTCACGGCCTTCAATAAACTGTAATCCCGCGGTGGCGCCCAATCCCTCATCCGCTAAATACCGGTCGAAAGACGTTTTATCATTCGGATCCTTCCCTTGCCAGTCCTGGCCCCAGCCATTGCTCCACCTTTCCGTAAGCGGGGAATTTGTCCTGGTAACTGACTTCGCAATACCTGATTCCAGCAATTCATTTTTTATCAGTGCATAGTTTTTAGATATATCGCCCGTCATGAAATGGTACACCAGGTTATCTTTATTATAACCTGTTTCCCGGTCACGGGCATAGTCGATTTGTTGCTTTACAATAATAGTACAGATGATAAGAACGGTGGCGAATGTGAACTGTAATACTACCAGTATTTTCCGTGGCGTTACCAGCGCATTCGCTTTTTTAAACGTGCCCTTTAATACTTTAACAGGCTGGAAAGAGGAAAGGAAGAATGCGGGATAACTGCCGGCCAGCAAACCTGTGAAGAGAATAAACCCAATAAACCCTATCCAGGTATAGATGTTGCCGAAGTCTATAAACAGTTTTTTATCCGTAAGCTGGTTATAAAAGGGCAGGCTTATCTGAACAATAAGGATCGCCACTATTCCCGCCAGAAATGCGATAAAAACAGATTCCCCGATAAACTGGCTGATGAGGGAACTCTTCTGTGCTCCCACTACTTTTCGTATGCCTACCTCCTTCGCCCGCTTTTCACTTCTGGCGGTGCTCAGGTTCATAAAATTGATACAGGCAATTAATAATATCAACCCCGCGATAATACTGAATATTTTTACGAAGGTGCTGCGGCCCCCGTTATCTTCCCCGCCATCGCTGAAGCTTGAATATAACCGCCACCTTTCAAGCGGGTAAATAAACAGCTCCCATTTCATTGTTTTTGCCTCATCACTGTAATGCTGCTTTAGATCTTTTATTTTAGCTGCTGCGGCAGCATAACTTACATTGGGCTTCAGTAGTACATAAGTAGGTGTACTGTTATCGCTCCAGCCCAAATCCGTTCCTTCCCTGTATTTTAAATATGACCATGGTAAGAGATATTCAAAATCGAACCTGGTATTGCCCGGCAGGTCTTTTAAAATACCGGTAACCGTGAAGTTGTCTTTATTCTCAATTTTAATGATCTTACCCATGGCATCTTCACTGCCAAATAAACTTTTAGCCGTTTTCTCCGTAAGCACCACCGAATGCACATCATTCAGTGCCGTAGCAGGATCACCTTTCAGCATGGGAAAGCTGAACATCTGAAAAAAACCGGTATCCACCAGGATGCCGGACTTTATTATTTTTTTATCCCCTACGGAAAGAAGATACGCATTATTGGAACCTACCCTTACCGCACGTTCTACTTCAGGCAAATCTTTTTCCACCGCACGGGCTGTTAATGCAGATACCGTATTCCAGTAAGAGAGCTTCCCATCAATGGGCACGCGATTCCATACTTCGTATATCCTGTCTTTGTTGGCGTGAAACCCATCGTAACTTCTTTCATCCTGTATCCACAGGAGAATAAGGATTGCAGCAGCCATGCCCACAGCAAGGCCCGTAATATTGATGGCTGAAAAACCTTTGTTACGCAACAGGTTCCGGCAAACGACTTTGAAGAAATTTCTGATCATAATGCATTGATGATTCCCGGACTGCAACGTACAGGATTTGCGGGAATGTTACCCAAGACAATGCCGGATACCTATTTGCTTGATTTACAACGTGGTAGCTGCGGCATAAATTGCGGTTTGTTCATTTTTGGGACAAAAAATGTCCGCTTTTGAACACCAGGATAATACTAAAAGGCCGGAATCATCACTTATGATAATATAATATCAAAATTAGGTAATCCTGCATAGTGTACTTATCTAAAGAAAAGGTACCTTGGTTTGGTCATTATTATGAGCAGTCAAAACCACGATTATACTTCTTTTTGGGTAACAGGGGATCTTTCATCGTTTAAACAAATGATGAAGGCATTCACCCCTTCCCTGAAGCATTTTGCAGGTAATATAGTAGGTAATGAGGCAGAAGCAGAAGAAATTGTGGCAGATGTATTTATCAAAATATGGCAACAAAGACTGCAGGCAACTGCTCCTGACGACATCCGGTATTATCTTTTTAAGGCCGTCAAAAATACAGCACTCAACTATCTGAAAAGCAATGGCCGCCGCACGACGCACCATACTGCCTGGGAAATCCAGGTGAACCGGGTAACCTCCAAAAATCCCGAAGACATTATGATCAGTAAAGAACAGCTGTCGCATATCAATGCCGCCATCAGTTCCTTGCCACACCGCTGCCGCCAGATATTCATTCTCGTAAAAGAAGAAGGACTCTCCTATGAACAGGTGGCCACCCTGCTGGATCTCTCCAAGGCTACCGTAAATGTACAAATGACCATCGCCCTGAAAAAAATATGGGCAGCACTGGGTTCCTCCATCCAATATTCTTATTCCTGATTTTTTTTTGCCCGGCTTAATTGTTTTCCTTTTTTGCGTTGTCTTAATAGGGAATCAACTGAAATCATACTTTCTGTAAATGACCAAACGATTATGGGAATTACTGGCACTGCATTGGAGCGGTGAGATTTCCACGGAAGAAAAAACGGAACTGGACAAGCTCCTGCTGGAGCATCCGGGAGATTGGCTCCGGGCGGGACAGCTGGACCAGCTGTCTTTTAAAACAATACCGGCCACCGACGAGGATGCGCATACGGACGCGCTGATAGATAAGGTGATGGGCACTATAACTGCCGAACCAGCTTTAACCGGGAAAAGCTCCCGCAAAAAGTTCCTGCAGGCCTATAAATACCAGTTATCAGTAGCCGTAGCCATGCTGGGCATAACCGCCATGCTCACCTTTATTTACCTGTATCAGCAGCATCCCGGGTATAAGATCGTGTCTACCGATGCCGGTATGAAAACAAAGATCCGGTTATCTGATGGCAGCATTATCTGGCTCAATGCCGGCAGCACTTTAAGGTACCCGGAAAAACTGGATAAAGCCAAAAGGGAAGTATACCTCAGCGGGGAAGCATATTTTGATATAAAGCAGGCGCCCAACCGCCCGTTTATCATCCATGCGCAGAAAATGGATATCAGGGTACTGGGTACTGCATTTAACGTCAGGTCCTATAAAGAAGAGGATTTTGAAGAAACATCGGTGATTTCAGGGGCCGTAGAAGTAACCGTGACGGATGAAAATAAAGTGCTGAAGGTTACACCCAACCAGAAAGTAATTCTCCGGAAAACAATCAACGATCCTGCAGAAAAAAACAGCAGCGCCGCCAGATCAGGTAATAATAAACTAACAAAAATTGAACGTCAGCCATTATCTGTTCTTTCATCAACAGATACGATTCATGTGATGGAAACTGCCTGGATGAATAATCAACTCATATTCCGTAACGAGTCGCTACAGGCGCTTTCACAACGACTGGAACGCTGGTATGGCGTGAAAATTATCATCGAGAATGAACAGCTGGCCACATTAAGATTTTCCGGACGGGCAGATAATATTTCTATTGAAAAACTACTGGAGGTACTCCAGAATATTCAACCATTCAATTATTCCATTCAGGATGATATAGTGACAATCAAGTAAACCAGAAGTTATGAAAAATAGTATCATAATTGGGGAGCGACCTCCCTAGCGGACTCGCTATGCCCGGAACTTCCGTTACGGACCTCCACAAAATCCAGATTTATTGATTTATAAGCTCACTTCCAGGTTATGAAAATAGCAATAAAACAAACCACGTTCGCCTTACATTGCAATGGACGAAAACTATTTCTAATGATCAAATTTACCGGTGTATTGTTCCTGCTGTTTTTCCAGGCCACTGCAGCAGGGTTTTCGCAGAATACGATATCCGTTTCCTTCGTTAACGCAGATATTGAGAAAGTATTCCGCTATCTCGAGAAAAAAACGACCTACACGTTTTATTACAGCAACAACGAAACAGAGAAAACACCCAGGCTCAGTCTCACCATGGAAAAAGTGGATATCCGCGAAGTACTCGATGCGGTAGCGCTTAAAACCGGTCTTCATTATACCATCCTGGATAACAGCATGGTGGTATTCAAAAACGCCGGCGAGCGGATACAAACCAAAAAGATCAGCGGAAAGGTAGTGGATGAAAAAGGCCGTCCGCTGCCCAACATGACCGTGCAGGTAAAAGGAACCACTATCGGTACATTAACAACGCCGGAAGGGTTATTTACGCTCCAGGTACCGGAAAACGCGATCCTGGTGGTATCTGCCATCGGTTTTCTCAGGCAGGAAGTGCCTGTTGCCGGTCAGTCTTCCTTCAATATTATCCTGAAAGAAGATGTATCGGGATTAAATGAAGTGGTGGTAGTAGGTTACGGCACACAGGAAAAACATAAACTCACCAGTGCGGTGGCCACCATTTCCGGCGCAGAGCTAAACAAACGGGTAGCCACCAACCCCGCATCGCTGCTACAGGGACAATTACCCGGATTACAGGTAACCCAGGGCTCAGGGGAACCGGGAAATGAAAATATCCAATTACGCATTCGCGGCATCAGCACCTTCAGCGGCGCAGGTAACGACCCGCTCGTTGTGATAGATGGTTTACCGGGAAGCCTGAGCGCTTTAAATCCTAACGACATCGAATCTATTTCTGTGTTGAAAGATGCCGCCTCCGCCGCCATTTATGGCTCCCGCGGCGCCAACGGCGTAATTGTGGTGAAAACAAAAAAAGGACGCAGCGGATTTTCGCTGACCTACGGGTATAACCTCGGTGTTTCGAAGGCAACCAAACTGCCGGAGACGGTTTCCAACTCGGCAGAATACATGCAATTGTCCAACGAAGCCCGCACTAATTCCGGTCTGGCGCCGCTCTATACCCAGCAACAGATCGATTTATACCAACAGGCCACCGATCGTGTGAAATATCCTAATCACAACTGGCTGGATGATATCTTTCGCACCGCATATACCCAGAACCATTACCTGAACATGAGCGGCGGGAAAGAAAGTACTACTTACAGTCTTGGTTTGGGTATCAGCACCCAGCCAGGTGTACTGATCGGCTTCGACTACAAAAAATATACGTTGGACCTGGGCCTCAGCTCCCGCATCAATAAAAGAGTGACCATCGGTACCAATGTGCAGATGCGGTACGCCGACAGGAAATATCCTGAAAACGGTGCAGGCGACATGTTTCTGTCTGCACTGGCACAGTCGCCCCTCTACCCTGCCTCCAGCAATGGAAAATGGATTAAAAAAGCCTACTCCAATGAACTGGGTAATAAGAACCCTGTAGCCATTGTAGATGAAGATATCCGGGTGAAAACAAACGACTACTACGCACAGGGAAATCTTTCCCTCGATGTGGACATCGTAGATGGATTAAAATGGGAAAACAGGGCAGGCATGAATTACGGCAACTACAAATACAGTGATTTCAGGCCCGTTATACCTACCTATTATTTCAGCGACATGAGCCCTGCCGGATTACTTGATGATGGCACTCCGGGGCTGACAGTGGGCAATACCGGCAATATCTACACCGTTTATTACAGCCAGCTGACCTACAAAAATAAATTCGGCGACCATAACCTTTCCGCACTGGCAGGTTATCAGCAAGAGCAAAATAAAGCCGATACCCTCAATGCCAGCCGCACGCAGTTTCCCACCAATTTGCTGAGAGAACTGAATGCAGGCCCCACAGAAGGCCAGGCCAATAACGGCACCTCCGGCACCTGGGCGATCCGCTCTTTTTATGGCAATGCGAATTATGATTATAAAGATAAATACCTCTTCGGCGCCAGCGTAAGATACGATGGTACTTCCCGGCTGCCTTCAGATACCCGCTGGGGATTGTTCTATTCATTTTCCGGTGCATGGCGCGCTTCGGAAGAATCTTTCATGAAAAATATTTCCTGGATAAACGATTTGAAGATACGCGCTTCCTGGGGACAACTGGGCAACCAGAACATCGGTACCTATCCTTATCAATCCACACTCGATAACAGACCCTATGCTTTCGGTTCCAACGTTTCTACCGGGTTTACCGGCAGCCAGATTATAGATCCCACCCTTACCTGGGAAACTACCCGGGTACTGGATATTGGACTTAATCTCACCGCATTCGATAACCGGCTTACCTTTACCGGCGACTGGTTCAATAAATACACCTTTGATATCCTCCGCAGCTCCCAGGTGCCCCTGTGGCTGGGATTAGCCGCCCCTATTATCAATAACGGAGCAGTGAGAAACAAAGGATTTGAATTCAACGTACAATACAACGATAAGATCGGCAAAAACTTTACCTGGTATATCGGCGCCAATTTCCAACGTTATAAAAATGTATTGGAAGAATTTGGCAAACGCGAGATCAGCGGTACCACCATCCGGGAAGAAGGACATCCTTTGGATGAATACTATCTTTACCAGTGGGATGGTATTTTCCAGAGCACAGATGAAATTGCCAAATCGCCTAAACAGCCTGTAGACGCCACTCCCGGAGATCTGAAAATTAAAGATGTGAATGGCGACGGTGTGATTGATGATAAAGACCGCACTTATACAAACGGGAAATATCCCAGTTTCCAGTATGCATTCAATCTTGGCGCTTCGTGGAAAAACTTTGATCTGAGCGCACAATTCTATGCCTCACAGGGACAAAAGATTTATGTAAACGGATGGGGAATAGAACCATTCCGGCAGGGTTCTGTACCTACAACAGACTGGCGGAACCGCTGGACGCCGGACAACCCCAGCACCACCATGCCTAAAATATATGTTGCCGACGGATACGCTCCTGTTCAGAACTATGCCTCCACTTATTTCCTGAAGGATGCTTCTTTCCTCAGGCTCAGGAATGTACAGTTGGGTTACAACCTGCCGGCTGCCACCATCGCCAGGATCGGCATGAAATCGCTGCGGGTGTTTTTCACCGCTGAAAATGTATTTACGATCAGCAAATTCCCGGGGCTTGATCCCGAACGTGTAGGAGACGGTAACTATGTTACTTATCCGCAAACCAAAACATACACGTTTGGCGCAATGGTTCAGTTTTAATTTCTCTGTTAAAAGATTCAGTTATGAAAAAGTTTCAGCAATTAATAGTAACAATCACCACTACGGCCCTTATACTGTGCAGCGGATGTAACAAGGATCTGCTGGATGTAACGCCTCCGGATAAACTGGCATCAGCTTTTTTCTGGAAAACACCCGAGGATGCAGATAAGGCGCTCACCGGCCTGTACAACTACCTCTACGCCAGCAGCGGAGGCTATGCCACCTCACAGTTTACCGTTTTCGCCTGGGATAATTTCACCGACGATTCCTACGGCCAATATAATTATGGAGGCGGTTTAAATGCCCTTACTTCCGGTATTACCCCTCAATCCGCCGATTTTGTGTACTCCTATTACAGTAACTGCTACCAGGCGATAGCGGCAGCCAATTCTTTCCTGGCTAACGTAGATAAAGTGCTCAGCGGCGATCAGCTAACAAAATATAAAGCAGAAGCCTATTTCCTGCGGGCATTTAACTACTTCTGGCTGGCGCAGCTCTATGGCAACACCATCATCTTTACAGATGATCCTTTCAAGGAAGACTATAAATCCACCAGGGCTAAATCCGACCGGGCAGAAGTATTAAAATTGGTGCTGGCCGACCTGGATCTGGCTATCGCGTCGCTGCCTGATGCCGGTTATACCAATGGACACGCCGTAAAAGCTACCGCCCAGGGATACAAAGTAAGAGTACTTCTTTTTCAGAAGCGCTACGCAGAAGCGGCCGCATTGGCCAAGGAAATTATGACGGGCAACAAGTTCAGTCTCCTTGCCAGCTATGCCGGCAACTTTTATAAGCCCGATCAGAACAACAGCAAAGAAATTATGTTCTCCGTAAAATACCAGCGCCCTAACATCCTGCACCAGGATGTGGCTATTTCTGTAAACCTCCAGCGCTGGAAAGGGGAACAGGGCACGCAGGACCTGGTCAATGAATACGAAGCAGCAGATGGTAAAGATACCGCCTCCTCGGCCGTATACGTAAAAGGGAAACCGTTTGAAAACCGCGATCCCCGCATGCGCCTGACGCTTTTCTTCCCCGGCGACACCAAAGCACAGGGATGGCCTTTCACCGGCGCCCTGGCAATAGCTACGCCCGGAAAAGACAGCTGGACGGCCGGTTACTATGCTGTAAAAAAATGGCTGGATCCCAGTCTCATTGACCCCGACTACGGCACTATAGACGACAACGACTTTGTACTGCTCCGCTATGCCGATATCCTGCTCATGTACGCTGAAGCGCAGAATGAAGCCACCGGGCCGGACGCCTCCGTATATGCCGCCATCAAGCTTGTCAGAAACCGGAGCAATATGCCCGACCTGCCAGCCGGGTTATCCCAGGCAGCCATGCGTGACCGGATCCGCCATGAAAGACGGGTGGAATTTGCGCTGGAAGGCATCCGGTATTTCGACCTTAGACGCTGGGGCATTGCGGTGCAAAAACTGGATGGTTTTGTACCTAATCCTTTACAACCTGCTATCAAAACTAAATACAAGGCCAATTATGAGTTCTGGCCTATTCCGCAAACGGAGATAGACCGGAATGCGCCGGAACTGATTCAAAACGATGGGTATTAAAAACTATCACATAAAAGAAAAGCTCCGGAATAATTTCCGGGGCTTTTTCTTTTTAGCATCTCCTGAATTTGACACGGGCATCTCGTTGCCAATGTTTATTTTTGAAGTCATTGGTAAATTATTAACGGTCCTGTAAAACGGGCCTCCGTTCAAATTAACGAAAAGCCATTTTTAATATGAGCAGCGCAAAACCGCATGAATCACAGAACGTCACCGATTATCCCAACAATAACACCATATTCGCGGTCTGGAAGTTTAGGGAGGGAATGGAAATTAAACCTGCTTTCGAAAAGCTCTGCGCCCTGGTAGCCAATCTGAATCACACCTTTATCATACGGGCGCCCGGTGGCCGCGCCACCTGCGTAATGGGCGTTGGTTACGAGGCATGGCTGAAGCTATCTTTACCCCAACCCGTTCCGAAGGAACTAAGAAATTTTGAACCGCTGGTGGGCGCAAAACATACCGCTGTTGCCACCCCCGGAGATCTGCATTTTCACTTACGGTCAACCGACATGTCCATCTGCTTTGATATGCTCATTGCCATAACAGCCGTATTATCACCCGTGGCAGATTGTTTGGAAGAAGTACATGGTTTCAGGTATTGGGATGGCCGTTCTATTCTTGGCTTCGTGGATGGTACGGAAAACCCCGTGGGTAACGACCGGCAGTATTTCGCGCTGGTGGGTGATGAAGACCCTGTTTACAAAGGTGGAAGCTATCTTTTTGTTCAGAAGTACCTGCACAATATGGGCGGCTGGACAAAGCTCACTACCGAAGAACAGGAAAAAGTAATTGGCCGTTATAAGATCAGTGACATCGAGATGCCTGACGACATAAAACCCGATAATTCCCATAGCGCATTAGCGAACCTGGATGATGACAATGGTAATGAACTGAAAATAGTAAGGGATAATATGGCCTTTGGAAATCCCGGCAAAAATGAGGTGGGTACTTATTTCATCGCCTATGCAAATACGTTCAGCACTACCTTTAAAATGCTGGAACGGATGTTTATCGGGGTACCGGCCGGCAACTACGACAGGATCCTTGATTTCAGTACTGCCCATACCGGAAGCCTCTTCTTTGCTCCGTCAATGAATATTTTAAAGCAATATACTGCGGATGACACAGCGTGATTTTATCTGTTAACCGGCTTGCAGCTGAAGTGTTATAATCTACCTCCGGAGACCGTTGTTCCTGGCACTGAAAAATAAAGTGTTAAATTGACAATTATAATTATAATTTTCTTATTTTCACCCTTCGGTAGTCATATTCCACAGTAGTCATCACCACGTAGAGATTTAACATGATGCGATTAACAGCGGTTATCATTCTTGCCACGATATTATTCGGGCAGCATGCACAAAGCCAGGACTTTCATAAATGGGCGCCCGGCCCGCCAATGGGCTGGAACAGCTGGGATTGCTATGGCCCCACGGTAACGGAAGCGGAGGTAAAAGCCAACACCGACTACATGGCCAAATACTTAAAACCATCCGGCTGGGAATATATTATAGTGGATATCAGGTGGTATGTCAGCAACGATAAATCGCATGGCTATAATGAAACAGATCCTGAATATAATATGGATCAATACGGAAGATTTGTTCCGGCAGTAAACCGCTTTCCATCTGCCAAAAACGGCCAGGGATTTAAACCGCTGGCCGATTATATTCACAGCAAAGGATTAAAGTTTGGTATTCATATTATGAGGGGAATACCAGTGAAAGCAGTAATGGAAAATACGCCGGTGAAAGGCACCACAGTAAAAGCGGCTGATATCCATTCAAAGGAAGGTCAGTGCCTCTGGCTGCACGATATGTATACTGTTGTCCCCGAAAAAGAAGGCGCACAGGCGTATTACAATTCCCTTTTTGAAATGTATGCTGATTGGGGACTGGACTTTGTAAAAGTGGATGACCTTTCTTCCCCTATTTATTTTGCAGGTGAAATAGAAATGATCCGGAAAGCAATAGACCGCACCGGGCGAAAAATAGTGTTGAGCACATCCCCCGGCGAAACGCCAATTGAACATGCAGCGCATGTTCAGCAATACGCCAACATGTGGCGAACAGTAGGCGACTTCTGGGACAACTGGAAACAGTTAAAGGAACACTTCAAAGTGTTTGAGCGTTGGAATAAATGGAGAGCGCCCGGCGCTTACCCCGATGGCGACATGCTCCCACTCGGCCGCATCGGGATACGTGCGGAACGTGGACATCCGCGTATGAGCGGGTTTACAAAAGATGAGCAATACACCCTGATGACGTTATGGACGATTTTTAAATCGCCGCTAATGTTTGGTGGTAATCTCCCGGACAATGATCCTTTTACCTTATCCCTGCTCACCAATAAAAACGTACTGAAAGTATTAAACACCAGTACCAACAACCGTCCGCTTTTTACGGAAGAAGATAAAGCTGCCTGGATGGCCGAAGATCCGGCGACCGGCGCCAAATACCTCGCCGTATTTAATACCGCGGACCATCCTTCAACGCAGGCCATGCCTGTTACTGTTGATCTGAGTACACTGGGAATTACCGGCTCCTGCAAGATTACCGACCTTTGGTCCGGTAAAAAAGCAGGCACTTTTTCCGGTACTTTTTCACCGGTTATTGCCAGTCACGGCGCGGGGTTGTATCGTATTGAGGAGAAAAAATAATGTTGCAGATTCCGGCCGGCTGTTCCTGAACTCGTTTTGTGTTATACCGGTTTTTTGTTTAAATAACCGCGTAAATACTGCTGATATTTCAATCCTAACTGAACGGATATATCGTTAATTGAGTGGTTCGCATCAAACAGCCGGCCATTGGCTTCTTCAATTACCAGCCATATCTCATATCACCGCATTTGATATTTTTCAGAAAAACCACGTATACCCCCTATATCCCCTGAAATTTAACAAAACCCCTTTCCTCCACCATGCCGCTAAAAGTAAATCAGTAAAACTGGTAAATAAAACGGTATTTTATATAAAGCAATTCAATGGCTGGTAACGACATTTGTAATGTGAATGACTTTAGCAGTTAACAAAACAAGCTGAAATTAATATACTGATTATGAATTATATAGATATTTCAGAAAGACGCTGTGAAACCGGCATCTTTCTACAAATAATAATTCTTTTTGTTTTCATACTAAGTACAACGAACATGAATGCGCAACAACGTAATTTAACCGGTCAGGAATTAACGATTCAGCAGCAAAGCCTGGTAGCTGTTTCCGCTTTAACTGCCACCGGTGATTTAAAAGGATTAAAAGAGCAGCTGAACGCCGGATTAGATGCCGGGCTAACGATTAACGAAATCAAGGAGGCATTGGTACAGCTTTACGCCTATTGCGGATTTCCACGGAGTTTGAACGGGATATCCACGTTCATGACCGTGCTGGAAGAGCGAAAAACGAAGGGCATTAGTGACAAACAAGGAAAGGAAATTGTTTTAACCAGCGATAGCAGCAACAAATATGAACAGGGCCGGGAAGTGCTGGAAACGCTGACAAAAACGCCGCAAGCAAGGCCGGCGCCAGGGTTCGGGGAGTTTGCGCCACGCATCGACGCATTTTTGAAAGAGCATCTTTTTGCGGATGTTTTCGACAGTGATGTGCTGACCTTCCAGCAAAGGGAACTGGTCACTATTGCTGCCCTGTCGGCAATGCAGGGAGTAGAATCGCAGTTGCAGTCGCATATAAAGATGGGAATGAACACGGGGATCACAGCCGGGCAATTGGTGCAAGTAGCCGGCCTGATAGAAAAACGCGTGGGCAGGAACCAGGCCAATTCAATGCGAAAGCTCCTGTCGGAGCCAGCTGTTCCGGTTATTGAACCGGATATGATGGTGCGGATTTCAGAGATTGAAATTGTGCCGGAATACCTGGAAGAATACACCTCCATTCTAAAGGCAGAAGCAGCGGCATCGGTAAAAATAGAACCGGGTGTAATTGCTATCTTCCCCATGTTCCAGCAGCTAAATCCAACACAACTCAGGATTATAGAGATATATGCCGACAAAGCGGCCTACCGGTCTCATTTACAAACACCCCACTTCCAGCATTACAAAACCAGCACGCTTAAGATGGTAAAATCACTAAAACTGGTGGATATGGGGAGCATTGATAAAGAAACAATACCGGAGATCTTTAGAAAACTAAAATGAGCAATTAATTTAAGCACAGCAGTTGCCTCCTTTCTCTTTATCCCCGTACTCATCATGACGGCGGAACCACATGGTATTCCCGGTTTCATTGCGGCCCAGCGGCGCCCGGTCCAGCCATTGGTACATGCCCCAAAGGCCGTCCAGTCCGCGTTCATATGTTGAGTACGTGTGGTAAACCACCCCATCCCTCAACACAAAGGCGCTCATACCGGGCGCCTCACGGGTATACGTAGCCCAATCGGTGCCCACGGTCGCAGCAATCCGCTTTCCGGCCTCCGGCGCTTCCTGAAATGCTTCAATGTCATTGGCGCGGGAGGTCACGTTCCCTGTGCGATAGTTGTACGCTACCGCGCCCGAACGTTGCTGCTCTGCGGTGAATGACACCTTGAAATCGTAGTTGAAATCACTTTCCAGGGACGAGGCCCAGGGAAAATGCCAGCCCATCCGCTGCTTGTACGCCTGCAACTTCACCAGCGGAGCCCGCGACACAGCAGTGAGCATCACGTCGTGGTTAGCCAGGTGAACTGCAAAACCATTGAAATCATCTGCAATCGACGAGCACGACGGGCACCCCGCCTCATACTCCGGCCCAAACATGAAATGATAAATAAGCAGTTGTGACCGCCCGCAAAAGAGATCAGCGAGCGAGGCTTTCCCATTATCTGTATCAAAACTATACGCTTTGTCTACCTTCACCCACGGCAACTCCTGACGGCGCCGCGCTACCTCATCGCTATGCCTGGTAAGCTCCTTTTCGGCCTTCAGCAGTTCGATCCGGGCTTTCAGCCACTCTTCTTCCAAAACCACCGGATGGTTTTTAATATTGGGTTCCATAACGTTTCATTTATTTAAAATATACTAACTCTTATCACGTGGCTTTTGTTCAGGTTAGTAGCTATTTGGTATAAAGCGGACAACGCTTCACCAGGTATTCCATCGTATTTTTATAGGCATCAGCAGTAGTCCAGAAGGCCTTCCTGTTCTGATTATAAATGATATCGCTTTTGTCGTTATATATTTTCATGTCCATTCTCGTTTCATAATTCTGTACGCTGGTAGAGGTACTGCTGGAGTTCCCGCTACTTTTCTTATTATCCGAATCTTCTTTTTTCTTAGTGTTGTCATTGTAAGTAGTATTACCGTAACTGGTTTGTGTAGTGCGATTCTGCGTAATCATACCATCTACAATAAATTCCACTCCGAGTATCTGAGAAATCTCTGCCATCGTATAGTTTAGCATATTAGCCCTGGTTATACCTGCCTTAGTTAGTTTAACATTGGTGGCACGTGGACTTACGATCGTATACACCCCGGCATGCTTGCTCATTAAGTTGAATAGCTCATTTTGTA
This sequence comes from Chitinophaga sp. RCC_12, assembly GCF_041360695.1. Classification (NCBI taxonomy): domain Bacteria; kingdom Pseudomonadati; phylum Bacteroidota; class Chitinophagia; order Chitinophagales; family Chitinophagaceae; genus Chitinophaga; species Chitinophaga sp. RCC_12. The sequence goes on along the minus strand of NZ_JBFUPS010000009.1, from coordinate 327,665 downwards.
TTTCGTCGCTCACTTCCGGTGCAGCAGCCTGACCATCCTTTACAAAGCTAAATGGGAGAATGGCTACCTTATTGCGACGTTCTTCCGCACTGGCTTGTACGTCCGGCGCTGCATTACTTGCTGCAGCGGCAGCCGGTGCATTGAAGTTTTCAACGCGACCACTGGAGAAAGTAATTTTCAGGACCTCCGCTTTTTTTATCGTGTATACCAGTTTCTCCCCGGTATAAGTAAACCGGATAGCACTATCGGTAATTTCCACAACATCGCCTTTTAATTCATCTCCGTTTAGCTTCAATACAATGTCTTGTTTTTTTTCCGTTTGACTAAATGAGGTAGAGTAACAGGTAACAGTAAGTAAGAATACCAGGATAGTTTTGAAGGAAATAGAATATCTCATAACTACAGTAATTATTTGATATTCAATTTAGTATTTTTAGCTTAAACTACGGCCCGGCAAGAATTTTTTTACAGATTCACCATCTGACCTCTTTCCCTGAAACAGACACCCTGGTTTTACCACCGGCCTTCACCATTACTTTTGGCCAACGCAGAAAGGCCGTATAACCCATGGGCTGCTTTGCTTCCAGGCTGGTTTCCGACATAACGGTCACACTGGCATCATAAGCCGTTGGATTGTGTAACAACATCACCAGTCCTTTATTATCTTTTTTAATGATTGCTGCCTCAACGTGGTCAAAAACGTAGCATTTTGATTTGTCGCTGATCACATAAATACCTGGCAGTTCAAGTGCCATCAGCATTCCGTTGGTTTCTGTCCAGGAATTACGGGTATATATAAAATTCCCGGTGCTCTCCTTCCCTTCTGCATCGCCTGGCTGAATGCGCTCCATGGAAGATCCCACCAGGTAATTGCTGGTAATGTGCCCTGGCATATTAACCGCCTCCGTGTGTGCGTGCTGGATATCCCTGATCAGATCTGCATACAATGATTTTCCGGTGGCCCTGAACAATTTAAAAAGATAGTCCCCGGAAGAAGTGCAGATGCCCGGCGCTGCATGTTTATTTTGTATACTGGCCCAAACAGCCCCCATCATATTGGCTTGCAATTTCCCGATGGTACTCGACGGAGGGAAAACCGGTGCATAAGACAAGGTCCAGCTGGAGCAGAGGCCTGCCTGCACTTCAGCCATCGACAGCCACTTGTGATCTCCGGTATAGTTATACAATGCCATTAAAGACTCCAGGAATCCAAAAGCCGATTCTGAATTGGCATCCTGCGAAATATCCCCGCAATCGCCACCGGTAAGCCCCTGCCCTGCCACATCGCGGCGGTAATAATAATCCGCAGATGCTGCTGCTGTTTGCAGCCAGTCGGCCCTGTTAAAATAGTTCGCTGCCAGGGCCAGGCCAGCCGGGACGATGGCGCCCGCAGTAGAATTAAATACTGCCACCTCGCCTGTTTCAGGCACTATATACTGACCAAACTGACCATGCTTCTCCCAGGTTTTTACAAATGCAGCAGCCAGTCTTTTTGCCGCCTCTTCCCAATCTTTGTTTATCACAGCAGCATGCCCCCTTTCCCTGAACAACAACAGATGCTTCATCAACCAAAACAAGGCATCCCCGTTCTTCCGCACCATTGCCTGTACTTCCGGGAAATCCCGCGACATCTTCTCTCCTGTGATTTCCCCGTTTGCTTTGATGCCGCCATAAAAATAACCGCTTTTGCCCTGCAATCTGTGAACCACAAAATCAAGTTCCTCAGCTACTCTTTTGCGTTCCTTTTCGTCGTTCAGCGATAGCATCGGATAGGTGTTGATCATGCCGCTCACCCATCCTAGCTGAAAGTCGTTGTTGTTCTCCGGTTTATAATAATTGCCGGTTTGCTGTTGTGTAAAATTACTGCTGCATATGCCTGTTCCCAGTTCCAGTAATTTGCTCATAGGTACCAGGTTCCGGGGAGCAGCATGGCCGGAAATATCTTTCCTTACTTTGAAAAATTTAGTGAGCAAAGCAGGGATACCCGCTGCCTTAAACACATACAGCCGGAAACGCAGCGATACTTCGTCGCCGGCCTTCCAATCCGGCGCCTTATCACCGCTCAGGTGAAAATCGCCGAAGCCGGCGGCCAGCTTACGCATGGCGGGTGCTGATATGTCAAAAGAAAAATGGTCTTTACGAGCATTTTCTGTGATGGTAACCCCGCTGTTTCCCCATTTTGTTTGTTGCGTTGTTAACAGGATAAAGCCCGTTTGTTCAGCCGGAGAAAAAAAACAAACGGCGGGAGTGGCCATACTACCCGTTTGCAATTCCACCAGGGAAGCCTGATCATTTTCTATCGACAAACGGGGATTATTTGAAATCGTTAGCGGCACCTGCGGGTTATAATACATATCACGCGGATAGTCGGGATTATAACCATTTCCTATAGCGCGATAGCGGTTGCCGTTATAAAGCGAAGCCGGTACCAGTACATAATTGGCGGCGCTCCAGTTGCTGAAGTCAAATTTTACGGCTACTGTTGCAGCGTTTACCTGTCCTGCAGCCAGCCTGAAAGTTGCCACCACATCAATTGCATCGCTGCATTCCTTCACCGGAATCACTTTCAGCGCCAGTTGCCAGTTATCCGGCACCTCTTTCAAACGAAAAACATTTTCCGCCACCAGGTTGGTGCCATTATATTGTCTTTGCAAAAAAGCAACCGATCCGTATACCTGTTGCAGCATCCTGTTGACCTGCGGATCCCGGAACTGCGAAAAAGTGCTGTTTGATATGCCAACAGCCACCAGGAACAATAGGAAATACTTTATTTTAATGCGATACATACTTGCTGTTTAATGCAGCTAAAGGTCTGATTCCCTTTATATGAACGCAACCCTTAATTTGACAATTATGACTACTATTTTTGCCGCCTTTAACTTCCCGCGTATTTTATTATCTTTGGAGTGCCTGTAACACACAACCAGACCTACAATCCGATGCAATACATATACGAGAATTTTACGTTTCCGCCGGACCAGTCATTTACGGTAAGGTCAGAGATTCTTGAAATAAAAAAGTATACTGCCTTAAAATCGCATGTTAATTTTGAGATTGCGCTACTGGAAAACTGTAGTGGTAAACGGTTTATCGGCGATCATATTCAGGATTTCGACGGGCCGGAGCTCGTATTGCTGGGCAGTTACCTGCCACATTGCTGGCAATATTACAAGGCGGCAGATCCGCTTATCCCCACCCAGGCGGTGGTTATTCATTTCTTTCCTGATTTCCTCGGAAAGGAGCTGCTTGAAAAACCGGAAGCGAAACAATTGAACCTGCTTTTCGCCAAGGCGGCAAAAGGCGTACTATTTACAGGCAACACACTCCGCGATGCCAAAATGATCATGCACCAGATGCTCTATGTATCGGGCTTAAGCAGGGTGGCACTGATGATACGCCTGCTGGACGTGCTCGCACAATCCGAATCATCGGTAGTATTATCATCTCCTTATTACAATACCGTTGAAAGCTCCGGAGAAGCAAAAAAAATCAACAAAGTATTCGATTACATCTTTCAAAATTTCAAAGACGACATTGTTCTACAGGACGTAGCAGATCTTATTCCCATGTCGTCGGCAGCTTTCTGCCGCTTTTTCAAACGCAGTACCAACCGTACGCTGATCGACTTTGTGAAAGAAGTACGCATCGGGCATTCCGCCAAACTTTTACTGGAAGGACATCACAACGTAGCAGAAGCTTGTTATAATAGTGGCTATAATAACATCTCAAATTTTAATAAGCACTTTAAGGAAATAAAAGGACTATCGCCAAGGGACTTCATCAGGCAATATGAAGACAAAGAGAAAAATGGCATTGGCGCCCAAAGCCTGTAATCACTCTTTTGTGAACCGGTAAAAAGGTAATGCCTCCACCCATTTTTCATGCTGCCCGGCGCCGGCAACGCCGGTCTGATAACCGTCCATTAACCGGTTCCATTCCGCGCAATGCTTATCATAAGATTCGGCCGTTTTCCCCATTTGCCCGAGATCTGCTCCGGCAGGCACACTGATGGTCATTACCAACAGGTAGTCATACCGGTAAAGCGTTATTTTCCGGTAGCCTGCTTTCTTAAAGCCTGCTTCCACTTCGGGCCATATATGCTGATGATAGTCGAGGTAGGTTTTCAGCTTCTGCGGATCATGTACAATATTCACCACAAATACATGCTCCTGCAGCTCCGCTTCTTTTTGGGATGCATTACAGGCTGTAAATATAACTACGGCAGCCAGCAGTAATATCCTGCACAAAACAGCGGGTAATATTTTATTCATGATTCGTTAGTTTAATACTATATAGATCGTGATCATTATTAAAGCCAGTGCCCCCCAGCCTGCCCATAGCCATTTATCCATGCCCGAGCCGGCGTTATCCGGGAAGGTAAACGATACGTGATTCTTTTCGGGCGACTTAAAAACCATCGTTATCCCCCCCATTAAAATCACCAGGAAAATGAAGATATAGACAGACAGTAACAGGAAATGCGGCCAGAATCCTTTATACGGATAGTTCAATACGTAACAAACGCCCATTATCAGGCAAAGAAATCCGCCGCCAAACAATACTGTTTCTGCTCCCACCCGGTGGGTACGTTTCCAGAATATACCGGCTAAAAAAACAACCGATAATGGTGGCGCCAGTATAGACACGAGTCCCTGTGTTAATTCAAACAGGCTTTTATCAGAATAAGAAAATAATACAGCGATACCTCCTCCCAGAAAAGCGCCTGCGGCGGTCATCCATCTCCCAACCCTTGTTTTATCCTTTTCTTTCAACGTTACAAACTGCGTGACCACATCCAATGTAAAAACAGTACTGAAAGAATTCAGACCTGAAGAAACGGTATCGATCAGGGAAGCAATAAGCGCCGCTATACAGAGTCCACGAAGCCCCGCGGGCATCAGGTTTTTGACGAGCGTAATGTAAGACTTATCCGGCGTGGTACTATCTCTGTATAATAAAAAACAAATAATACCAGGCAATACAAAAATAAATGGCGTGATCACTTTGAGTGCCGCCAGGAAAAGAATGCCGCGTTGTCCTTCTTTGACAGTTTTTGCCGCCAACACCTTTTGCACGATCGTTTGATCTGCACACCAGTAGTAAACGGCTACTACAGGATAACCTGCCACAATAGCGAGCCAGGAATATTCGGGATCGGACCTGGCATGAAACAGCTTCCAATAGTCGGGAGGGATTGCTTTGGCCGCACCTTCCACATGACCAATTTTTCCTATAGCCAATACCGTTAGTATCAGGGAAGAAACAATAATGATCACCGACTGGAAAACGCCGGTCCTTACCACTGCCTTTAAACCCCCGATAGCAGTATAGCTGGTGGAAATGAGGGTTGTCAACACTACTGCTTCCAGCAGGGAGCATTGGAAAATTTCAGAGATAACCAGGCCACCCGCATACAGTGCACTGCCAAGCCATACAAACAATATCGACACCAGGCTGTATACGACCAGGAAATTATAAGACCTGCGGCCATAACGTAAAAGCAGGAATTGCGGAATAGTGCTGATCCCTGATGAAATATAACGTGGAATAAAAAATACAGACAACAACATCAGAAATATCCATGCCAGCCACTCAAAATTGCCTCCCACCACTCCCTGCGAAAAGCCCAGGCTGGATAAGCCTATCAACATCATCGGGCCTACGTTGGCACTGAACATGGAAAAGCCGATCTGCCACCATTTCAAAGAACGCCTGCCTAAAAAAATATCTCCGCCCGATTGTGACCGGGAGGATTTAAGGTAAAAACCAAAGGCGAATAAAGCGATTACATATACGACAAGGACCAGATAATCAATTCCAGTTAATATTATGTTCACAGAAGATGCTTAAGGATCACAAAGATACGATCGGCTTGTATTCACCGACGTTCTTTTTATCCCATATCCTTGTCCTGGTCAGTTGACCGGTGCTTTCACAGTGGCCCCAATTTATCCTGACAGGCAAACCAGGCATTTCCGGCAGGAAAAACTTCCCGTTGCTCCATGCCGGTTTTACATCGAAATATGTTTCCAGTCCCGACATAATTGAATACAGGTACTCCACTTCACATGGTTCAGACGCAGTAGCCATCAGGGAAGCTGTAAACAATGAATAGCCACCGGAGGAAAAGTCAACCTTATGTTTGGCCGCCAGGTCTCTCACCGCCATCCATTCTTTCACGCCGGCTAAATGACCGGGCACCGGCTGCAAATGGCTTACGCCGATATTTACCAACGTAGGAAATACTCTTGCCGTCCGTTCCGATTCTCCAAAAGCTATTTTCAAAGGCGTTTGTTTGCACAGCGCTTCAATCTGGTCAAAAGATGCTGAATGCGTAGGTTCTTCAAACCAGGCCAGGTTTTCCCCGGCTGTCTGATCTATAAACCGGAGCGCCTGATCACAACTCCAGATCTGGTTGGCATCCGCGGCGAGCCTGATATTTTTTCCCAGGAGGTTACGTACAAACTTCACGCGCTTTACATCTTCCTTCATGTTCATGCCAAAATCCTTACCCACCTTCATCTTATAACAATCTACCCCTGCTGTAATAAAATAGGTAACCTCTTTTTCCAGTTGCTCATAACTGTAGTTGGTGCCTCCTCCGCTGCCATATACCTTTACCTCATTCCGGCCGGCGCCCATATATTTATGCAACGGTACGCCGAGCCGGCGGGTAGCCAGGTCGTGCAATGCCATATCCACCTGTCCCAACAGCGCAGATGCAGGGCCTCTGAAGCCCTCGTTGCGGATAGACCAGTATAACCTGGAATATAACTGGCTGTAGGAAAGGTTATCGGAATATAGCAAATGAGGCACGAGGCATGCTTCCAGGATATTGGTATAACTGCTGTACACCGGTGCTTCACCAATATTGTGATTTTCATCTTCAATGGTGATCATGGACATTCCAAAGGCATGAAACGGTCCCATAGTGGCGTCCTGCAATGGCGTAACCACCTGCACCGGGGCTAATTCCCTTATTTGTATACTCCGGATATTAAAGATCTCGTGATCGATATTACACATCTTAACTTCTTTTACCGTTACTGCAATTCAAAATTTCTGTCTGGATGGCGTCCGGTAGTTTACCCTGGTTAAAATTTTCAATACTGGCCACCAGTTCCGCTGTATTGGATGGTCCCAATACAATATTAAAATCATAGGGTAAAGACAGGAGGAACCTATGCGCCATAGCGGATAGGGAAAGACGGTGTTTTTCCGCTATTTGTTCCAGTTCTATGGCCATCTTCAGTGCCTCTTCGGGCAGCCATTCCGGGCGCATCTGTTTAAACGACCCTATACATCGCCCCAGCAGTCCCATGTTTAGCGGACTGGCAGCATAATACTGTATGTTACGGGATAGGCAGTAAGGCAGTGAATCCCCGAGTGACGTTACATTTGAGGCATTAAGACGGTTAAACTCCATCACCACATCAAAAACGCCGGCATCCAGGTATGCTTTCAGCCAGGAAGGCCAATTACCTCCTACGCCTAACCGTTTTGCCAATCCCTGTTCCCTGAACTTTATCAGCCTGTTAATGATCCGCTCCGCGTCCATTTCGGGAATGGCATGAGGATCATGTAAAAACAGGATATCGAGAGAAGAGATACCAATAGTATGGAGACTGTTCTCCAGGCTTTCCGCCATTGTCCTGTCTGAATAATCGTAACAGGCTTCGTCGGCGGCGTAAGATTTGAGTCGCCCCACTTTGGAACTGATCACGGGTATTTTCCCATCCCATTGCTGTAATGCCTGACCAAGATAGCGCTCCGCATCTCCATAAGCCGGAGCGGTATCAATAGCGATTATACCCGATTCGAGTGCGGATAAAATTGTTAATACAGATTGATGTGGATCAACCTTTCCCCAAACGCCGCCTAATCCGGCAGTACCAAGCACCAAACGTTCGCTGACCATAAAAAAATAAGTAAAATAAACTGTTATCAACTTGCTTTGCTGCGCTTCAATATTTCCGGGCTGCCCCAAACTCCATCTGACGCTGCCTTGTAAAGTTTCCAGGTATTATCATCCAATTGTTCCAGGTGATAAACATTTTTTTCTTCCTGCATTTCTTTTTTCAATGCGTCTCCAAATGCACCGGCATTCTTTGCGTTTTCCCAGGTCCGGAAAGCTTTGAATATCGCCTGCTTGTCGGTTCTTTTCTCTACAGCATCCTGGCTTAACCCCAGCATATAGGTAGCTTCCCAGGCAATGGATTTACACTGGAGATTCTCTACTACCTGTACGGTCCAGTCGCGCTGCAGATTCTGTATCCCAAAAGTAGCGGGAAAATAACTTCCGTTGAAAGAATACCGCATGTCTTTCCCTTCAATTCCCCATTTATTATTTACCGGATCAAACATATGATTACCACCCCCTACATTACATACGCTCATGTAGTGCCAGTTTCCTTCAAAAACGCAGGATCCCATCACTCTCACGTACGGCACGTTCATTTCTTTAAGGTGGTCAAACATGCCTCTCATAAAACGTTTGAAAGAGTATTGTCCATGTCCCTGGTAGGTAAAGCTTTCGAAACCATCAAAGTCAATATAGTTCATCCCTCCGTCGTGCAGCAGGCGGGCATAATAGGCTGCATAATCATCCTGCAGTGCAATATCGGGGATAAATCCACCATAACAGTTTACCTGGAGTTTGGCCAGTTGCTCCCCTGCATGATGTACGGCAGCATTGGTTTTGAGGGCGCCGCGTTCTACACCGGTAAGTGTATATGGTTTGGTGGTGGTAACGCCTTTATACCGGATCAGCTCTTTCCCGATTTTCAGCACATTCACCTTGTTGTCGTCCCAACCGCCAAATTCGTTCAGATAGCTGGTGTCCACCACCTGTATCAACGTATCATTTGCACTAATCGTTTTGGCGATATGGGTTTTTAACACAGTGCATAAGCCATCGTTGGGCACCGGATGCACATCGCTGCTAAATGGCTGAATAAATTCTGTAAGCGTATGCAAACCATAGGCAACGCCTTCTTTATTGGTTAAGGCGGTTAAGTCACTGATGGGCCGTTTTTGCTGGTTGAGCGTCACTTTTTTATCACCCCACCGGTTGGCCGGATTCGTATAATATTCTCCCAAACCCTCATCCTGAACAGCTTTCAGTCCCAGCTGCCCGGCATAGGAAACCAGGCTGTCGTGCGGCCCCCACCAGGCGATATCCGTTTGATAATTGGACGGATCTTTTACCCACTTCCCATTCCTGGTTATATAGGGTAAGCCTTCATTTTTTACAATCTGTTCAATTGTTTGCAGTCCCAGTGAATCAGGGCAGGCATAAAAGGCGATGGCAGAACCGATATAGTCTACGTCAACCGGCGTCAGCTCCATATGCCGGGGCGATTTTACCCCGGGGAAATCATTAAAATGCGGATAAAAAATGGTGTACGGCTTCTTCCGGTCGCGCGAATGTAATACGATAGACGATCCGAAGTCCGGCTCCAGGCTGGCGCCATTACCATTCATATACCGGTAATATTCTTCCGGGTGCGAATAAAATGCCACATCATTAATGCCATCTCCACCGATACGGAACCGCTGACCTTCCTTTAGATTTGCCGGCAGTGGGTACTTCGCCGGATCAGGCGAATGAATGATATAGCAGGACTGGTACATATCTCCATTACAGGGCGGACCGCTGGTGGTATTGTCGTTCAGCGCCAGTATGCCAATGGCAAAATTTTCACTTCTTACTACCGACAGTATTTCGCCGATGGTTTTGGAGATATTGGTTTTATAAGGCCCCCATATCACATTGTCAACACCATTTCGTGGTAACAATGACAACAGTTCAAAACGCAGGTAGTCGTTTTTCTCGTCGATCTTTAACGTGGCAATTGTACCGTTGGGATAGGTCAGCTTTAACTGTTTCCCCTGTAGTTTTGCACTGACCGGATAAATATTCTTTCCTTCTTTTTCCAGCGCCAGTAATGGTGAGCTTAGTCCCCGGGGATTGTATTCCCTGTTTGTTTGTTTATCCCTGATACTGGTAATAAATCCGCTTTTATTGATGCTAACAGACGAATACCTGGTTGTAAACGCCATTTGCTGTGCGCCTGCGTGCCTGTTAAAACCCAATAATGTACAAATGATTATCCCGGCCGTTAAATACTTCCTGTTACGCTTATTTTCTTTCATTCAATTGCTATTGCAGGGGATCAAAGTCGCCACCCCAGTTATTGTTTTGTTTTAACAATGGGTTTCTATCCAACACTGCTTTAGGAATGCCATAAATATAGTACTGATCTTTAATAGCTATATCAACGGCATCTGTTGGAATAACAGTAGAAGTAAATTTACTCCACACTGTATTTATATCCGACATCGGGCTTACATCCGATTGTCCTGTTTTCAGCAATACGGCGATTCCATGACGTTGAGTAAGGCTTCTCAGGTAACCAAACATTTTCCAGCGGCGCAGGTCATTCAAACGTTTACCTTCAAAACAAAACTCAACAAAACGTTCTTTTTGATATGCTTTGCGTATGTCGGGTTGCAACACGGCTGTAATTCCATAATTACCGGCAATACCTGGCAGCACACCTGCACGGGTCCTGATCTGCTTTAACACATCCAGTGCCGCTGCAGTATTACCTGTTTCATTAGCGCATTCTCCGTAATTCATTAATACTTCAGCATAACGGATTTCAACCCAGTCGACGCCTGCATTGTAAACAGTGCCTTTGTCAAGGGTTTTATCAACCGCTTTTATACGGTAAAAACTGGAGTTAGACCATAAAGGATCCAGTGTTATTGCATTATGCACGCCTTCCAGTCCGGTGCCACCGTTATAATTTGTTATCGACGTAAAATAGGTCCACAGGTATGTTTTACTGTCACGCATCCCCTTTAAATATTGATTAGGAGCTCCGTTGTAATAAATATTGGCATAAAACCGGTCATCCCTGTTAAAGAACAGTGTATCGTAGCTTCTTGATTGTGATTCCCAGGCCGAGCCATCCTTCATAGGAAAGGCATTCACCAGTTCCAGGGAGGGCCGGTCGTAACCTACATCATCTTTAGACCAATCCAGGGGAATTAAACCGCCCTGGAAATAAGTGGCCTGCGGATAGTTGAACCGGTGGACCATTACCACTTCTTTGTTTAGCTCATCATCCCATATTTTACTGTAGGGACTATATAACCCTTTGCCGCGTGCATCCAGGAATTCTTTGGCGGCTTTATTAGCATCGAATGCTTTTTGCCAGGTGGCAACGCCTCCCAAACCGTTAAACAACGGGCTGGCATAAAACAATAATACTCTTCCTTTAAAGGCAAGGGCCACTCCTTTGTCTATCCGGCCCATGTCGTCATCTGTAAAAGCGTCGGGCAGTAAGGCGAGGGCATCATCTATATCTTTTAAAATCTGTGTTACACATTCTGATGTTTTATTACGGGGTTTCTGCAGTGTAGTTAAATCGGAGGTAGGCAGCTGTGCTTCCAGTATCAGTGGTACGCCGCCGTAGGTGCTCACGAGGTTTTGATAAGCCCAGGCCCTCCAGAATAACGCCTGTCCTTTAATTTTATCCTTATCCGCCTGGCTGAAGGTAGCTTTATCAATATTACCCAACAAAATATTGATAGTACGAATATTATTATAAGTACCAAAACTGTTTTGTGAGTCGAAGGTAGCGGTGCCCCTGAACCATTCATTTGTTTGTTTCTGATAAGGTACGCCTTCGTCGGTGTTGTTGCCGCCGCCGTAAGGATTGCCTGGCATCAGCGCTGAATAGATCTGATTTAAATAGGCGGTGGCAATATTTACATCCGACCATACCTGGTCCGGACCAACTGCAGAGAGATTCGTTTTATCAAGTACTTTATTGCAGCTCACAAATAAAAAAGGAACGAAAAAAAGGAGTACTGCTATATTTAACTTATGCTTCATTTTCTTGTTTTTTAATTTGAACATGCTTTTCTACAACCTTATATCAATTCCTGCGGTAAAAGTTTTCATAGTTGGATAACTCATGAATTGAGACACTTCAGGATCATACAACTTAAATTTGCTGATGTTAAACAGGTTTGATCCTGCCAGGAAAATCCTGGTATCTTTAATCGCTAATTTATTCAATACGATATCAGGCAATTTATAGTTGATGTTCAGGTATTTCATCCGTAAAAAGCCGCCGTTATATACGTTGAATGTGGAGGTCCATGTGTAACCGGCAGAGTGGGGATCTCCCCAGGGGTACATTTTTGGAGTGGAACCGTTAGGATTTTCGGTACTCCAGGAATCAGCATGGTATTGTGGAACTTTTCCACCGCCGCCGAAATTCCTGCCCCAGGCGTCATTGTAACTTATTTTATATCCTGTGAGGCCGGAAAATAATGCTTCTACCGTAAATCCTTTATACGACAGCGACAGGTTCAATCCGTAGGCCATAGGTGCATTGTCTGCTCCAAAATAATTACCCAGCACCATTTGGTCGTAGCTATCCACTTTATTATCCGGTTTTCCGTCCGGGCCACTTAAATCAGCCAGCAGCATATCTCCCAAAGCAGGGGCTACTCCATTAATGGTATAACCGCTTGGCAGCTTATTCAAATCCTCCTGTGTGCGTATTACACCCAATGCCTTGTAACCATAGCTATACGCCAGCGTTTTCCCGATGGGGTTGGCATAGTCCTGTGTATTAGCTGCCACATCTCTTTTTATAGCCTTGTTGGTAGCATAGGTGAACACCCCTTTTACATTGTAGCTGAAGTTTTTGCCGATGTTATTACTATAGCCAAGCTCTACTTCAATACCGTGGGAACTAACTTTTCCATAATTTTCAGGAGGCAATGATGCGCCAAACTCGTAAGGAATAGCCAGGATCCGGCTGCCTAATATATCATAGGACTGACGTTTCCAGTAATCGAAGCTGAAGCGTACATTTCTGAATACCGTTGCATCCACACCGAAGCCTGCGGAATTTGATTTTTCCCAGGTTAAATTACTGTTAGGCAATCCGCCATACGCCAGCCGTGATGCCGGTGTACCGGAAGCGCCAAGGAAATAGGTACCCCCTTGTATAATATATTGCTCCATCCATCTCCATCTGCTGTTAGGATCATCTTTATCCAGGATATCATTACCGGTGGTAGCGTAGGATGCTCTTAACTTTAAGAAATCAACTGCATGGCCAAGTGTTGATGACTGAAAAAATCCTTCCTTTGAAATCACCCAACCTCCGGACACCGATGGAAACCATCCCCAGCGCTTATCCGGTGCAAAGTTGGTAGAGCCGTCTCTCCGTACAGATGCACTGAAAAGGTATTTGGCATCATAGTCGTAGTTAATCCTTCCGATATAGGACAGCCTTCCAATCTGACCTTCGTTACCACTTGTTGACCAGTCGGCGTTGTTTGCACTGGTGTATAAAAATTGATCCGTAGCAACGAGCGGAAAATTATACCGGTACATGCTGAAGTAATTCGAGTAGCCCTCGTATTGTTCGTAAACAGCCAGTGCGCCAATCGTATGTTTTCCAAATGTCCGGTCGTAATTAACCTGTGCATTTAGCTGGTAAGTATTGGATTTATTATATTCATTGCCTAAATACTGAGTGCCGGGATCGCCACTTAAAGTAGTACCCACCAATTCATTTGTATAAATCAAACCATTGGGACCTGTTTTCTTAAAATTGTACAGTGTTTGTTTTTTGGCAAAGGTTTTTATATAGCTGTTGTCGAAGTTTTTGCTGTAGGTACCTTTTATGCTCAGTCCTTCTACCGTGGGTATTTTATACTCGGCAGTTACCAACGCATCTATTTGCTGGTTGTTGTTACGCCAGTAGCCCCCGTTTCTCATCATCTCTATGGGATTTCCCAGCCAACCGGGGTTATTTGGTTTACCATCTATATAAGGCGTTGCAAATACGTCCCAGTACAGCAGCTTGCCCCAAAGATTATTCAGGTCATCGGAACCATAATCATAGGTAAAGTTGAAACGGTTGCGGGTACCATAACTTGTTCCCAGATTTAAACCGAGTGTAAGATTTTTTACGAGGTTGGCCTGCACGTTTCCACGGAGATTGTATTTCTTGTAGGATACCTGTGGCAGGAATCCATCTTCGTTAATATAAGAACCTCCTATGTAGGCTCTCAGCTTTTCGTTACCGCCTGAAACACTTAATGCATAACGTTGGCTGGAAGGATTGGTATAAGCGGCTTTGTAATAGTTATCGCCGTTAGGGTTATTTTGAAGCACCCAGTTAATTTCTTCATCACTTAAACCGCCGTTAACCGCTTTGCTTAAATTCAATCCGTCTTTAACCGGCATATATTCCGGCAGTTTACCTACACGTTGCGTGTTATAGGTGGCGTTGAAATTTATAACTGCCGTACCACTCTTTCCTGTTTTTGTTGTTACCAGGATAGCGCCGTTAGAAGAGCGGGAACCGTAAATAGCTGCCGAGGAAGCATCTTTCAAAATGGTGATATCCGCCACTTCATTGGGATCCAGCGCGTCGAAACTGGTTTTATCCCGCACTATACCATCAATTACATATAAGGGTTCAACGGCACTGTTGCTAAAGGAAGAGCGGGCCCTCACTTTAACATTAGAGCCAATACCAGGCGTACCCGTGGGTGAACTGATAAAGGTACCCGACATACGTCCTGCCAATACATTTGATAGATTGGTTGCAGGAATGAGCTGTATATCCTTCGCGCTTATGGAGGAAACAGCAGAAGTCATTTTAGCACGTTTCTGTGTACCATACCCTACCACCACTACATCTGTCAGTTCCGTGGCAACGGGCTGTAGTGTGATGTTCAACTGGGAAGTGCCGGCAACTGCAAAGGCAGTACGAAATCCCGTCATCGTAACTTTCAGACGGCTACCGGGAGCTGTGTTTATTTCAAAGCGGCCCTCCGGACCGGACACCGTTCCGTTCCTCAGGTTCCCTTCCTGGCTGATAGTTGCGCCGGGGAGCGGCGTGCCCGTAGAGTCAGTGACAACGCCTTTAACGCTAATCTTGCTTTGGGAATAAATATGCGTGGATTGCAGTATCAGGCACAGCAACGCAATCGCCCATAGTAACGACTTGGTTTGGTTCATAAAAAAAATTGTACAGGTGACAAATTTGTGGAATAGCAATTCATTGTTCGGTTGATGACATCTCTAGTCTACCTAAAGATCTTACTATCCCTTACCATGTACAACGCTTAATTTGACCATTACAAATGTTATTTTTGCAGGAGGGCAATTACTTGTTATGTCAATAAACAAAACTCAACTGGCCGGTAAAGCGGAAAGGTCTTGATAGACCTTTCCACTTGTAAACTTTAACCGGGAAACTGATACGCCATTGCAAACTCTTTAGCAAAACCGGGAAATTTCCGGCTTCCTGATACTCCGTACTGATCTTTCTTAAATTCGTCGAACAATCCTTCCCTGATGGCTTTTCCCGCGTTCACGATAAGATTTTCAGCAGCATCCTGTGAAAACCCGTTCTGAAGCAGCCCCGCCAACAAGGCATCATCGGGAAACTCCACCCAATTTAACGGCTTGTCAATCGCGCTGCCTAACATTTCAGCTATGCCGTTGCCATTTCTTATATCGCTGATAACATATTCGATCTGCTGACCGGAAAAAGAAAGCGAGTTTAAGAAACTGAAGGCTGCATCTGCAATATCTGCCGGATGTGTCATGAGCAGATCAACCGTTCCGCCCACATTGTGCCCGATAATGCCCTGGTGTTTTGCAGGCCCTAAACCACCATAAAAATTGGTATAGAACATGGCGGGGCGTAAATGAACAACATTTAATCCGGTAACGCCATTAAGCCGTTGTTCCAGGTTGTAGTATCTCGATAGCGGAGCAATGCCCGCCACCGCAACACCAATGCTGCTCAGGTTGACCGCATACCGGATATTGTGCTGTTCAATAGCCCGGACATAGTTCTGGTGTATTTGATCTGCAAAATCATAATAGTCCGGGACGGAAAAATCAGGGGGCACCATGGTATATACCGCATCGGCGTCTTCGAACGACCGGGAAACAAATTCCGCATCTGTTAAAGAGCCGGTCAATGGTACGGCGCCCAGCTTTTCTATTTCCTTTGCCTTCCCGGAATCGGAGCTTATTACTTTTATTTCGTGACCACTTGCCACCAATCTTTCTATGAGAACACGACTGATATTTCCAAGGGAACCTGTTACTGTTGCTTTCATTTTTTATTTGTTTTAAAATTCTTGTACAAAACTAAACTTGTACTTACCTTTATACAAGTACTTACCCAATGGTAAGTATCAAATAATATGACAGCAATAAAAGAAACATCGGTCATCCAGGAAAACAAGAGCAATGCGTTTGTCGCCTGCCCGGTAACCTTTGTAATGGAAAAGATTGGCGGATATTGGAAGCCCATCATCCTGTTCAGTCTTCTGTCGGGAAAAAAGCGCTACAGCGAGCTAAAAAGATCAATACCGGCGGTTACAGAAAAGGTGCTGATACAGCACCTTAAACAACTGGAAAATGACGGGTTAATCTTGCGGGAGCCAAGACCCGTTGTGCCGCCTTATGTTACCTACGAACTGTCGGCGTCGGGCAGGGCATTAAGGCCTGTGCTCTATGCAATGGCGGAATGGGCTGTTAGCCAGGGAGGGGAGCTGTCGGGGCAATTTTCAAAACAAATGGCGGACTTTCCGCCAGAATGAGGAGATGGATGAGGAATGATTTGATATTCATTTAAAACAGACTTGTGGAGTTCAGTTTAATGCTCCCACACCAACCCGACCTCCTTCTCCAGCAACAGCAATCTGGCCAGGCTGGTATATCCTTTCTTTGAAAATCCAAACAGGTGTAATTCGCCTTTTGACAGCACTTCCTGTTCCTTCACCCCCGGATAAGGAATCAGCTGATTACAATTAAAACTCACACTCACATAACTGCACACCTCATTTTTAGCATTTGTTATCAGAAGAGCATAGTCAGTATAAAAACAAAAGGGATATCTACCACCATAAGTGGTGGGTGTTCTGATCAGCTTAATTATTTTTCGTGCAGTATCTGGCGATATATTTCGGACATAGTCGAAGCAACTACTTAACATTCCATTATACATAATCGCAACAGCTTTCTCCTGCTCACATAGATTACCGGTATTTAGTTTATATAACTTCATGGTATATCCTTTTCCAAAAACAAGCTCTTTATCCAGCTGTTGTTTTAAAGAAGGCTGTGCTGTTGCGGAAAGGTAATTAGCTGCGGTCAGGAAAATAATAAAAAAACGGATTTTCATGCCTTGTTAGATTTCTATTGTCATAATCATAAATAGCAATCCCCGATATTTGTGCCAAAACATTAAAATAATTTCCCCGACAATCCTCTGATGTTGAGCTCACGAAAACCCAGATATAGAACATGGAGTTCCGTGACAGAAGGGGACTTGCTCATCAGGAACCGGCCCAGTGAATCCGTTGCGAGCGTTTCCATGTGCTTATTTCGCCTTTGTATCTTAATGCTGGCGCCTACCAGGGTGTCGCCTGTTGCCGCATCCTTAACCCAACCTTCAATTTTCTCCGCATCTATATCACGCAATTCTAACTGGATTTCTCCCATTACAACGCAGCCATCTCTGGCAGCAATACCATATTCAGGAACGCGGTTAGTAATTAATTCGTTATAATTCTTTCCGTTATATAAAAAACGGGGATATGACTGTTTCGTTTGAGCCTGACCGGTATAGGAACCAAGCAATACAATGATAGCTACATACAATAACCTGGAGATAAGGGACATTTTGATACTTTAATTTAAAACATTATTTTTTCTGCGCCCAGATATAAGCCCGCCTGCTTGCATATTCCACCTCATCATACGGGCGCCTCTCTATGGCATCAATGATATTAAAACCCGTTTCATGAAGTAATGCAATGATATCATCTGATTTAAAGAAGAACAAATCAACATCAATTTCTTTATCATGCGCTTTGTCAAAATGAACGATCTCCTCTCCCGCGTGAAAGGAAAATAAAAAATCTCCTGCTGTTCTTAATACCCGGTTTATTTCTTCGAAACACTTCCTGACCTGGTCAGTATTAAAATGTACTATCGCATAAAATGCAACGGCACTTGCCAGAAATCCTGACGGATAAGCGATATCCAATAAGTCTCCTGTTTCATATTTAATATGGGGAGAAAGCTCCCGGGCAGTACTAATCATCGCCGGCGACAAGTCAATGCCGGTGATGTCCTGCATGCCATTGTCGTACAGAAATTTTGTTGTTTGCCCGGGTCCACAGCCAAAGTCGGCGCCGGGTCCTTTATCTTTGTTAACAGCTGCAAATTCCTTCAATAACAACCGGTCAAAATGCTTGTGGGAAAGTTCATCCCAGCGCTGCGCCGCATAGTCGCTGGCTACCTGGTCATAACAGTGTAATACTTTTTCCTGTGAATTCATCTTATTCGTCGTTTTTCAATACTAACTGGATGTTGCCTTTCCCTGCTCTTACCTTTTCTATCGCTTCATTCATTTCAGAGAACGGCATAACGTCCACCGCGCTCTCAATGTTATGCTTTATTGCGAAATCAAACATCTCTGTCATGTCCTTGCAACTACCTACATAATTTCCAAAAATAGTTCGCTGAGCATAATCGTATAGCAAGCCAAGGTTAACGGATTGCTTTTCCAAAGGCGTGGCTACCACGCAAAACTTCCCCTGTGGTTTAAGGATCTTCAAAAAATTATTCAGATCATATTGCACATTTAGTGTCGAGATAATAAAATCAAATTTCTTCCCGGTCGTTGTAAGATTATTGGCGTTTGAGCTTAGTATAAACTCCGCTCCCAACTGATTAATCATCTCTTTTTTCTCAGGAGAATGAGAAAATACATACACCTGGTGTCCCATTTTATTTAAAAACTGGATGGCCAGGTACCCAAGACCACCAGCACCCAATACACCAACAGTGGAATTGGCAGGCAACTGCGCTCTTGTAATTCCTGTATATACAGCAAGACCAGATGACAGCAATGGAACTGAATTCACCGAATGAAGTGCCGGCGGAAGCTTAAATGCGAACCTGTTATCAACAACAATATGCTCCGCCAAACCACCATAGCAATGCACACCAATTACTTTTTGCCGCTCACAAAATTGTTCGTTCCCAGATTTGCAATATTCACAGTCAAAACAAGCTTCCTGCTGATAACCAATTCCAACGCGATCTCCAACTTTCAATGTAGTTACATTTGCCCCGATTGCTTCTACAATTCCCACAATTTCATGCCCGGGAACAAGTGGAAATTTAGTATCGCCCCAATCATCACTTATGAATTGGATATCCCCTCTTGCAATAGCACAATAAATAATTTTGACGCTTACCTCACTGTCACCAACCTTTCTTTCATAAAAAAATGGTTCCGGTTTTCCACCTTTCTCTTTAATTCCATATGCTTTGATTTTCATAAATAGCCCGATGAGTTTTTATAGGTTTTGGACCCTCTGTATCTCTTCGCGGTCCGGGTCCGTGAAAAGAAGTTACGACTATTTTTTGGAAGATTTTCGGGGGAATAAAGCTATTTAATGATGATATTCTCAGAAAGCTGGTAATTAAAATTCAATATCTCATTCATCTCTGCCATATGGTCAAAATTACCGCTGAATTGCGACCGGTATACATCCGCATAAATAAAAACATGGGTCTGGCCCACTTTTTTATATTTAAGACAAAAAACAGAGCGGATGATAGCTTTCCCGTCCTTAGGATCATAGTCAAACTCATACCCGGTTACACTGTTTGCATCTTCTTTGAAGATAACCCTGTCGGGGCTTTCCAGCTTATAGCCCGCCAGGTCAAAATCTGCCTGGTCTGTAGAGAGCCAGATAGTGAGTTGCTTTAATCCGTAATTCTTTTGCGGATGGACCAGGTCATATATTTTAGCGTTCGTCGTAAATGTGCCGATTTTGATGAGCCCGAACTGCTGGGTTTTGACATGTCCGGATACTTTGAGTTCAATCCCGCGCGGGATCTCTAAAGTGATAGGATTTCCTTTGTCGTCCTGTATAACCTGACTTGTCGCGGGCAATTTCTCAACGGGATGCAATATAATTTGCGGGTCTGTGCTTAACTGATTTTTTAGTGCATTGATTTTCGCCCTCACTTCTTTCTGCCGGGTAATCTCCTTATTGATATCCTCTTCAAATTCTTCTTTCGATATCCAGGTAAATTCCATAATGGTGTTTCTGGAGTTGGAAGTAGTCGCATTATCCGTGAATTTAATCTGGAAAACATCGCTGCTGAAAGCATGATCATACATTTCATAATACTCCCTGTCAGCGATGCGGAGTTGCGAAAGATGTTTAAAACTCCGGATGTCTATCTTAAATGTAGAAGGCAGCTCAAAATACAGGCTATCACCTTTCCTGATGAAGTGGAAATTATAATCAAGCACTTCCTGCATACCTTCAACTGTCATCCCTGTAAAAGGAGTTTTGTCTTCCCGGTAGATCTTAGTTATTTTCCAGTACGTTACGCTGTCCTGAGATTGACAACTTAAGTTCATCAAAAAGAGGATGATCGCTATAATGATATTCTTATTCTTCAGGTATTTCTCCGTTGGTTTCATCTTCCCGTTTTTTGTTTTTAATTTCCTGGCGATACTGAACCATTGTACTGCCTGTTAATCCGTTGTTCTGGTTGCTGACATAAAAGATATAAACAAATCAGAAAGATCCATTCCAAAGGTTTCATTAGCCGGTAAGTTAAATTGGCCATTTGCTCGTTATTGATTTTCCTGGATAAATTATATCCGTACTTATCATAGTTATGCCGTATCACCCGGTGTAACCCCGGAGAAAAATCCTGCACCATTTCCTCGAAGGCATTTGCGATCAGCAACTGCCGGTTCACGATAATCGTTCTTCCATTCCTGTTACCCAACCGGAGGGGCTTCACGATTTTTGGATCTCCCGATACGGCAACTGTACACAGATAATGTCCCTTATGGTCCAACACCGGCGGATGCATCTGCTGGGAAAACCGCCAGGTGGTGGTTTCTGTGAAAGCTTTGATCAATGAATCGGGATCCTGGCCAAACAAAGTAAGCACCGCTGTAATAACCAGCAGTAACGGAAGTATCAGGATAATAGACCACAACGTTAAATTGCTTCTTTTCCCAAGGAAAACATTCAATTTGTTCAGGAACTTATTGGAATAAATACGTTCATTGGCCGTAACCATGTGCGTTCTCACTACCTGGAGTATAAGCAGGACGGCAATCAATATCGCCACTACAGGTGCAAATACAAAAAGATAAATGTGTCCGGATTTGTCATAAATATCGATGCTGGCCGTATTATGTTCCGATACCTGCCATAAAATCAGCAAATTGATCACGATACCCGTTACCAGGAAACCCAGCGACAGCACTTTGGCCAGTGGTGGCAATTTATGCCCCTTCAACCATAACAGCAACAAAGAAATATTGAAGGCAATAAAGTAAAAAGTCAAAGTGATGATGTGCTTCCCGCCCAGCGGAATATAACATTGATCATCAACCGGGTCTATGGCGGTGTAATATTCGTTACTGTGAATCAGGAAGCCGATGAACAGGGATATCAGGGAAAAGACATAAACGTTCGCCAGGATAACCTCCGGAACAGTAATGGCCGGTTTAATCCTTTTCAAAGTAAATATGGTGATACCGGTTAGTCCTAAAAAAAAGAGGAGTGCACAAACAATGATCATGTATTATTTCATTTTATTTTAGTCCAATCTTTTGTGATACTACACAAATATATAGGCAAGCACTAAAAATAAAAATTATATCACAATAAAGTACTGTGATGTAGCCATTTGAAGGGGTATTAGTACCACACGATAAGTACAAACGGGATATTTAGCGGCTACCGGGTTGAGATTTCCCCCTGCTTACCCCCTGTAATTGGCCATACAACTGCGCAGTTGTCAACCCAGACAACCAGATTCAGGATTTTCTCATTATCTTGGTGCGGTATAATAACATATTAGCAATATCCCTGTCTCTAATCGTTGGTCTCTTTTATGAAGAAAGTAGTAGCAGCCTGTTTGTTTGTTTGCCTTTGCATGCCGTTGGGGTTAAAAGCCCAAAAAGAAATTAACAGGTGGTATTTTGGCTACAATGCCGGGATCAACTTTAACACCTCTCCAGCCAGCGTTTTAACAGATGGACAAACTTATACGAGGGAAGGCGTCGCTACTATTTGCGATGGTGCTACGGGAAATTTATTATTCTATACAGAAGGCTCAGTGGTGTGGAATGCGCATCATGCCATTATGCCAAATGGTACCGGGTTGCAGGGCGATCCATCGAGCGTTGAATCGGGTGTGGCGGTACCTTTTCCAGGACATCCCAAACAATATTATCTTTTTACAACAGCTGAGTTTAAGGGATTCCGTTATTCTATTGTAGACATGACACTGGATAACGGCAACGGTGATATTATCCCCGCCAGTAAAAATACACTGCTGCTTCCAACAGAAGCCAGCACAGAGAAAATGACCGCTACGCGGCACTGCAATGGAAAAGATTATTGGATTATTACCCATGAAAAAAACAGTTCTGACTTCGTGATATACCTGCTGACGGCGACTGGAATATCCGCCCCTGTGAGGTATACATTGGGCTACTATGTGCGGGAAGGCGGCTGGGAGGGTGTGGGTTATCTCAAGTTTTCTCCCCAGGGCGATATACTTGCACATACTATCGGACCACAAGTGCAGGGAATTCCCGGAAGAGGTGAACTGTTCAGATTTAACAACAGCACCGGAGTCCTTACCGGGCCGTTCAGCATCCTGGATGGGCTAACACCATTTGGAGTCGAATACTCTGCTAGTGGCCGGCTGTTATATGTTACAGCTTCCAATCAGCCTATTTTGGCGCAATATGATTTGACGGCGGCTGATGTTAATGCCAGTCGTATTAACATTGCACAGGCGCCGCCCAATCTTTCTATGGGTGGGTTACAAATGGGACCGGACAAACAAATTTATATGGCTTATGAAAATGGTTATGACCAGGGCTACCGTTATGTAGGGCTTATTCATCAACCGGAAATACGGGGGGTAGGTTGTAATTATGAGCAAGACGGTATGGACATGGATCCTTCCGGGCAAAGAAGAACAGCCATGTCATTTCCGTCTTTTGTAAACAGTTTCTTTTATTACCCTGCAGATTTCACTGTAACAGGTAGTTGTATGGACGCTCCTGCCACTTTACGGCTGGTGAATGAATCGGACGTAAAGGGGATCTTGTGGGATTTCGGAGACGGTACTTCCTCTACAGAACTGGCGCCCAAACATACGTATGCTACCTCAAAGGACTATACAGTAACAGTAAAGGTTACACGCAGATGCAGTACGGATGAAAAAAAGCAGACCGTCACCATCGGTCATTCCTATGAAGAGGAGGAAGATATCCGGCTATGCGAAGGAAGCACTTATACCCTTCCCAATGGCACCATTGTGAAAACAAACGGTACTTACCAGAGCAACCTGAAAACAGTAACGGGCTGTGACAGTATTATTCACTCCAGGGTGACTTTTTTCCCGGTATATCATATCACAAAAGATGTCCGTATTTGCGAAGGGAAATCCTATCTCCTACCTGATGGCCGGCATGTAACTGCACCCGGCAGTTACACGTCGTCACTGCAAACCTATAAAGGATGTGATAGTGTTATTACTACTAAGCTATTGCTGAACCCCGTGTTTAACGTCGAGCGTTACGATACCATCTGTAAGGGCATGTCATTTATACTTCCCGACGGAAAAACAACAGAGCAGACGGGTGATTATACAAGCCGGCTTATTTCTGCAAGTGGTTGCGACAGCATTGTTACCACCCATCTGCAAATAAATGATAAGCCGGTAACCTCATTAGGAGCTAATGTCTGCCTGTTTAATTACCGCCCGGTTACCATTACCGCAGCGCTGGGATACAAACGCTATTTATGGCAGGACGGCTCTACAAACGCATCCTATACTATACGATATCCCGGCCGGTATACAGTACAGATTAGCAACGAGTGCGGTACCACTTCTGATGTCGTGATTGCTAAAATCTGTTCCCCGGATTTGTATGTTCCTAATGCATTTTCACCTAATAATGACGGGAATAATGATGTATTCCGCCTTGTAACACCAAACGGTCAGGAGTTGCTGGAATTCAGGATATTTAACCGCTGGGGAAAAGAATTATTTTGTGCGGCAGGCATCCAGCAGGGGTGGGACGGAACCTTTAAAGGTGCGCCACAGCCAATTGGCGGATATGTTTATTTTATACGGTACAGGAATATAGACAGGGAAGAGAAAATCCTGAAGGGTACCGTAATGTTATTAAGATAAATGCATGTAACGATGTGCGGTGTTATGCAACATGCCCATAGCATCACTCATCCATCCCATCTGCGTCATTCCCTGCGGTCTTCTTACTATTCGCTACCAGTGCATTCAGGTTATTCACTTCCTCCTTCGTAAAATACCGCCAGCTGCCCTGTGCCAGGTCTTTCAGCGTCATATTCATAATTCGCGTCCGCTTCAGCGCCACTACATCATATCCCAATGCTTCGCACATGCGGCGTATCTGCCGGTTAAGCCCTTGTGTTAAAATAATCCGGAACCGGTTGGCGCCTTCCTGTTGCACAAAGCATTTCTGCGTCATCACACCAAGGATGCGCACGCCGTTACGCATATTTTTGAGGAACTCAATGTCTATGGGTTTGTCAACGGTAACGATATATTCTTTCTCATGCTGGTTGCCGGCTCTCAGGATTTTATTTACGATATCGCCGTCGTTCGTGAGGAATATCAGTCCTTCAGAACGTTTATCCAGCCGCCCGATCGGGAATATGCGGGAGGGGAAGTTCACGTAGTCGATGATATTGGTTTTATCCTTGAGGTCAGTGGTACAGGTAATCCCTTTGGGCTTGTTGAGGGCAATGTACACAGTGGCCTTCTTCTTTTTGAGCGGTTCACCGTCTACTTCTACCACGTCACCGTCTTTAACGCGATTGCCTTTGGAGGCGATGTTGTCGTTGATCGTCACACGCCCCTGTTCAATATATTTATCAGCTTCGCGGCGACTGCAAAAGCCCGTTTCACTGATGTATTTGTTAACGCTTATATCCATATCAGGCGCAAATTACTTAAAACCGGGCAAACTATACACCCCTGGCGACTGACTTTTGACCGCGGTAAATCCAATACGGCCCAATAATTCTGCTTTGATGTTAATCGCTAAGAATGTAACTTGTTACCGGCAATCTGTCCCGCTGCCCGGCTTCCTGACATGAAAAGAATACTATGCCTGATCAACGGTTTCCTGCTTCTTAAAAGTCTCCTGGTCACGGGCCAAACGCCACTGCCATATATACTTAATGGCGCAGCTACCCAGCGCACCTGCAATTGCTATGTGCTCACACCGGACCAGCCAGCCACCAGCGGCACCGTATGGAATAAAAATAAGATCAACCTGAATCAGTCGTTTAATTATGTATTTGATGTAAACCTGGGTTGTAAAGATGCAACCGGTGCAGATGGCATTGGCTTCATCCTGCAAACCAAAGGCACCAATCTCGGCGCTACCGGCCAGGGCATTGGCTTTAAAGGCATTTCGCCCTCACTTGGGATCATCATTGATACCTGGCAGAACACGGATGAAAATGACCCTCCTTACGATCATATTGCCATACAAATGAACGGTATTACGGACCACAACGATCCCGCCGGCAACCTTACCGCACCGGTAACCGTACTCGCCAACAGCGATAATATTGAAGATTGTAACTGGCACCTTTTCCGCATCCGGTGGGACGCGACGGCACAACACATGGAAATAAGCGTGGATAATGAGCTGCGCCTTACACTCGACAAAGACATTGTAAAGGATATTTTCAGCGGAGATCCCAGCGTGTTCTGGGGCTTTGCCGGATCTACCGGCGGCAGCAGCAATAAACAGGAATTTTGCGCCGCCCTTCGTCCGGAATTTAATTTCAATCCCCAACAGATCTTCTGCGATGGCACTCCCATCCAGTTCAGGGATAATTCCAGCTCTTTCGGGTCCGTCACCCGTTGGTGGTGGGATTTGGGAGATGGAACCCTTTCCACCGCTCCCCTGCCACCTGCTCACGTTTATCCTGCGGCCGGCCACTATGAAGTAAAACTGGTAATTGAAGATAACAGCGGCTGCCAGTCTGATACCTTAAAAGCCCCCTTCACCGTAGGTGCGTACCCGGTAGTGGACTTCGGCCCCGATCCTCTTTGCCTCAATGCCAAAATGCAGATGGAAGATCGTACGACCATTACCGTAGGAACACTCCAAAAATGGGAATGGAACTGGGGCGATGGCACTACCTCCGCCGGTCAGCAGCCAACGGCTCCTTACACCACGCCCGGTACCCGTCAGATACAGCTCTCGGTTAACTCGGCGCAGGGCTGCGGCAGCAGCGCTACCAAATCTATTCTCGTCAGCAACACCCCGCAGGTAAGCGGCAGAGGCGAAGATGTATGCCTCGGTGTTCCCACCGGCCTTGAAGGTGTTAACCTCACGCCGGC
Organism: Chitinophaga sp. RCC_12; assembly: GCF_041360695.1. Classification (NCBI taxonomy): domain Bacteria; kingdom Pseudomonadati; phylum Bacteroidota; class Chitinophagia; order Chitinophagales; family Chitinophagaceae; genus Chitinophaga; species Chitinophaga sp. RCC_12. The sequence goes on along the minus strand of NZ_JBFUPS010000009.1, from coordinate 301,120 downwards.
TACACCTATCAGCCAGTGGCACTGGGATCTCGGCAATGGTAACACCCTGCAACAACAACAAGGCAACTTCCGCTTTGCAGATACCGGCTACTACCCCTTACGGCTATACGCCATCAGCAGCGATGGTTGCGTCTCTCCTGAAGTGGAGGTGCCTGTCAGGGTTACTTCCGTATTCGCACAGGCGGGGAAAGATACCATCGTAGCCAGCGGCCAACCCCTGCAACTACAGGCAGAATGGCTCAATCCGCGTATCCGCTACGCCTGGTCGCCCACCACCGGCCTCAATGATCCCTATATACCCAATCCCGTTGCCATACTGCAAAAAGATCAGACCTACCGCCTCACCCTCACCTCCCCGGAAGGATGCACGGATCAGGATGAAGTGAATGTAAAAGTTTATGAAGGACCAGAATTTTATGTACCCAACGCATTTACGCCCAACAACGACGGGCGCAACGATATTTTCCGCGTCATCGCCGCGGGCGTACCCAAACTGGATTTCTTCTGTATATGGAACCGCTGGGGCCAGGAGATATTCCGCAGCGCCGATCTGCCGGGCGGATGGAACGGCAACTGGCAGGGGCGCCCCGCGCCCGCAGCCACCTATATATGGATGGTGCAGGGCGTGGATTACACCGGCCGCCGTTTCAGCAGAAAAGGCACGGTAACGCTTATACGATAACTACACCCGGTAACAAATCGCATTGATGTTCATGCCCGCTCCCACAGAAGCAAACAGGATCACCTCGCCGGCATGTACCGCCTGGTTGGCAATATGCCCCTTGCGTACCATATCAAATAAAGTTGGAACCGTGGCCACAGAACTGTTGCCCAACTCGTGGATATTCATAGGCATAATGTCCACCGGTATGTCTTTAATGCCGTATAATAAGTAGAAAGCTTTGATGATGGCAATATCCATCTTCTCATTAGCCTGGTGTATAAAGATCTTTTTTACATCTGTAATGTTTACACCGCCCGCATCCAAACAGGCCTTCATCGCTTCCGGTACATGCTTCAGCGCAAACTCATACACTTTGCGACCCAGCATCTTGATATAACGGACACGGTTATCCGCTTCCGGTGCATACGACTTGCCCATGTAAATATAATTGAGCTCGTCCATCGCATACGACTGTGCACTCGCACTGATAATCCCCGCGGTATCTTCCGTGTCTTTGAAAGCCTCTACAATCACCGCTCCCGCACCATCGCTGAAAATCATGCTGTCACGGTCGTAGCGGTCAATCACCCTGCTCAGGGTTTCAGTACCTATCACCAGGCACCTCTTCGCCAGCCCCGCTTTAAAGAATGCATCCGCCTGGATTAAACCCTGGATCCAGCCCGGACAACCAAACAAAATATCGTAAGGTATACAGGAAGGATTACGGATGCCCAATGCCTGCTTCACCCTGGAAGCCAGTGATGGCACCGCATCCGACTGAATAGTGCCTGTTAAAACGTTTCCGAAATTATGCGCCAGGATAATCTGATCCAGCGTTTCCGGGTCCACTCCCGCATCTTTAATAGCCGCTGTTGCCGCTGCTACCGCCATCTCCGTGGCGTTCATATCTACATCTGCATACCTGCGTTCAGAAATCCCCGTAACCTCCTCAAATTTGCGGATAATGTCTGCCGCCTCAGAAGGGATTCTCTCCTGCCGGTCACTGTAAAATTCCTGTTGCAAAAAATCGTTATTTAGTTTTTTGTTGGCAGGAATAAAGCTACCAGTACCGGTTATAACTGTTCGCATTGTTTGAACCATAGATCGTTTTTTAAGTTGCCACCTGACAACCCATTACATAAAGATACAATAAAAAGCTGCCCTGCATACACCCTTCCGGCCCCTCACCAGCCTGTAAACACAAATGGCGCTGTCAAAAACAGCGCCATTATTATTTTTGTTCATTACTTATCTTATAAATTATCAGCTATTCCCTTCAACAATTCGTACGACCGAAGCCGTGTGTCCTGGTCGTAAATGTGAGCGGTAGCCATCAGCTCATCTACCTGCGTCTCTTCAAGAAAACGCTGCAGGCCTGTTTGCACAGTAGCAGCACTGCCAATAAAAGAACAACTCAGCATTTGCTGTGCATGCGCCGCCTCATATTCCGTCCACACCCCTTCCATACTGTCTATTGGCGGTCCAAGCCTCCGCAGCTTACCACGGATAATACCCAGGAACAACTGGTAAAACGAAGTAGCCAGCCGGTTGGCTTCTGCATCGGTATCCGCGGCTATCACATTCACACACGCCATTGTATAAGGAGCCGATAAAAATTCAGAAGGCTTGAATTGCTGCCGGTATATTTTTAACGCTGCATGCAGCTGTGCGGGTGCAAAATGACTGGCAAACGCATAGGGCAAACCCATTGCGGCAGCCAGGTAAGCGCTGTCGGTGCTGGAACCCAGTATCCAGATCGGGATATCAAGTCCCTCGCCAGGTATCGCCCTCACGGCACTGGTATGGTTGTCGAACGATAAATACTGTTGTAATTCCTGTACCTGCTCAGGGAAATCATGACCAGCCCCAAGCCGGTCGCGGCGCAATGCCCGCGCTGTAACCTGGTCGGTACCCGGCGCCCTTCCAAGCCCCAGGTCTATCCGGTCGGGATACAGGGAGGCCAGAGTGCCAAACTGCTCGGCCACTACCAGCGGCGCATGATTAGGCAGCATAATACCACCTGAACCTACCCGGATCGTATGAGTGCCGCCGGCTATATATCCCAGCAATACAGCCGTAGCCGAACTGGCCACACTCACCATATTGTGGTGCTCAGCCATCCAGAAACGCTTATATCCCAACTTTTCTACGTGTTGTGCCAGCCGCAGGCTATTCCGGAATGCATCTGCAGGCGTACTTCCTTCTGTTACCGGTGCCAGGTCCAAAACCGACAACGGCCGTCTTAATCCATGCTTATTCATGGGTACAAATTTACAGCATTGCGGCCCACGGAAACGGGGCGATATACTTTAGGTAAGCACTTCCCCCCGTTAAGCATGCTCCAGCATATGGATAAATTCGGCCGAAAAACGGTACGCATCGCCCGGCCAGCGGGCCGACAGGTAATTCCGGTCCCGCACTGTAAAACCCCGCTCCGGATGTCGCGCATCATCCCGGGTCAAAGGCAGGGGACCGGAAAGGAACTGCGCCGGATCACCCAGCGCCGCTGTCACTTCCGCCTGTACGGTAACGGGATAGGTGAGATAATAGTCTTTTAACCACCACCGGGTAAGATGATACGCCATGCGCTCCTGGCTGGCCAGTAAGGCCGTGGTTTTATAGGAATGTAAAACGGATAACCCTGTTCGCGGATCTTTACTTCGTGCAGCCAGCACTACACCATGACAAATAGCCCCTACCGGCTTCTGCGTCGTAAAAAAATGGGCTACCACCTCCTGTAACAGGGAAGATTCAAGATACGCCTTCATTTTCTTGTCATGCCCACCAGGCAGTAAAAGGGCGTCATAATGTTCCGCACGGATTTGCGTATACTTTAAGGGCGTACAAAAAGATTCACTGTTCGACATCCGGTGATAGGCCATCACCGCATCCTCACGCGCCTGCAGCAACCATTTCCATATACCCAACTGTTCTCCCCTCAGTACCCGGAGATCCGCCATCCCGCTGTAACCACCCGGCGTGGCAAATTGCACGTCGTATCCCTTTGCTGTCAGCAGCAACCAGGGTATCGCCGCTTCCGTAGGATCGAAACCATAATCAGGTAGTGGCACCAGTACCTTCTTCATTCAAAAATGTTTAATGTGCAGGCAGTAACTTGAAAAGAAAGATAACAAAAAAAGCATTCTGCTGTTAGCAATTGCCTACTTTCAGGGTATTATGATCCGCGATATCGACATTTGGTATGAATCACAGCCGGAACCGGCCAAAGGCTGTCTGCTGGCGCTACGCGCTTATATCCGGCAATACAATCCCCATATTACAGAAGCCTGGAAGTACCGCATGCCCTTCTTTTGTTACAATGGTAAAATGTGCTGTTATCTCTGGATCCAGAAAGAAAATAAACATCCCTATCTCGGCATTGTGGAAGGTAAAAATATCCCGCATCCCCAGCTGCAACAGGATAAACGCGCCCGCATGAAGATCCTCCCGCTCAACCCCTCAGAAGATCTTCCGATGGAAGTGATCAATGATATCCTCGGCAAAATGGTTCGTTGGTACGAACAATCCCGTAAGTAAATGCTGATGGGAACAAATTATTTTATAAAGATCAATAACGACAGTAATATAAGATAGATGACCAGCTTGGTGATCCGCCACCGGTTGGTACGGAAATGACGGGGGCGCGTAAAATCAACATTGATACGCTTCATAAAATAATCGGGCTTCCCCTGCCCTATCACGGTTTTAAACATGCCCCACTCTGTACTGCACCGCAGCAAGGTCATGTAATAGGCTACTTTCAATTCCCGGTAACCCATACCGGCAGCCCTTATATAATTAATACCCATGTCAATTAACGGAATAGCCGCTAAAAAGATCAGCCATTTCTGCCAGCTGAGAAACAGGAAAAATAAAGGCGCGCAAAGCAATGCCAGCACCATTCCTTCTACAGGATTAGGAAACGCATACCAGGTAAACTTTTTAAACCGCGGCAACAACAACGCCGTGCCTACGCCGTAACGCTCAAAGCGTTTATAGTGCGGCTGCCCGTCGTTCCACCAGGGATGTGTTACCCTTGCTTCTTTTATACAAATAAAACGTGCATTATTCCGCAAACAGATCTGCGCCGGCAGATCCACATCTTCTCCACCGCCGCTTTTCGGAAAAACGGACGAAAACCGTAACTCCTGCATGGCGGCACGGTTATACATCATATTTGCCGTTACGCCCCACATAAATTCTTCCTTCCTGTTGGCAATCGTAAAAATAGTCGTTAACCCTGCCGCCATCAACGCCCTGGTAAAAGTATTCATGGGAGCCGGGAAATCTGTTAACCCAATAAATCCAATCGCCTCCCGATGGCCTTCAATCGCCTTCACGTATTGAAAAAGTAAATCCTGCTCCGCTACAATATCATCATCCAGGAACAACATCCACTCGCCACTGCCTGCATTGATACCCTTATTCCGGCTTTCCGCAGCACCCAGGTTCTCCGGGTTAATAAACAGGTGAATCGCCCCCTCCCCCGATAAACGGAGTATTTCCTTACCCGGCTGCACCTGCGGATTGTCTACCACCACATAATAGGTGAATTTCCAGCCACCAGGTTTCGGCAAATGGATCAGGGGTAGCAGATACTGTTCATCCAACCGGAAAGAAGGAATGATAATATCAATCGAATTTGAAAATGCCAACATAGGGCGCGAAGATAAATAACATTTTATTTGCTTTCATAATGCAAATGAAATATATATTTGCAGCCATTATTTTACGCTGAAGGATTATTATAAATACGCAGGTTACTATGCTGATAACGTATAGGGCTAAACGAAGTAAATTTATCTCCCAAACAAAAAAAATAAAATCCCCGCAATCAGCTTAGTCACTTTACTCCTGAGAAAGACAACTTCCGCTGTATGCATAAAAAAAAGGGGTGGCAAGACTACCTCCCCTTTAATATTTTAACCATATCCTATGAAAAACCTAATGCAAAGATATATTCATGGCCGTTAGTTGCCTACCTTATTTCGTGAACGCATAATTATTGCCCGTGAATGCAACAAATCAGCCGTTGTTAACCGGCAGTTAACAAAATAATAAAGGTGTTCCCAACGCTTCCATTAGTTGCCCAAAGTTTTCAGCGCGAGGTAAGACATCAGGCCAGCACCGGTTTCCAGCGCTTTTTCATCGGCATCAAAGGTGGCAGTATGCAAACCGGATACAATACCCCTGTTTTCATTGCGTACCCCCAACCTGTAAAAACAGGCATCCGCCACCTGTGAATAGGAAGCAAAATCCTCTGCCGCCATCCAGATGTCCAGGTCCTCCACCTGCGCTTCACCCAGGTAGTCAACGGCGTATGCCTTGCTGGCAGCCGTCAGTTTATCTTCGTTGATCAGCACAGGATATCCTCTTTCTATTTTAATATCACAGGAGCCTTCCATACTTTCTGCTATGGAGATGGCCATCTTTTTAATCTTATCATGGGCCGCACTACGCCAGGTTTCGTCCAGCGACCGGAAAGTACCCTCCAGCTTCACTTCATCCGGGATCACATTACTGGCCCCGTTGGCGTGCATTTTACCAAAAGATAATACCGATGGCAGCAACGGGTTGGCACGGCGGCTCACAATCTGCTGCAGCGCTATCACCATATGACACGCAATCACCACCGGGTCAATACCCAGGTGCGGCATCGCACCATGACCGCCCTTCCCTTTCACCGTAATGGAAATTTCATCATTGCTGGCCATATAGCGCCCGGAACGGAAGCCCACCTTGCCCACCGGCAGCTCCGGCATCACATGCTGCCCCAGGATATGATGCGGCCGGGGATTTTCCAGTACCCCTGCCTTGATCATCAAACTGGCCCCGCCGGGGATTACCTCTTCCGCCGGCTGGAATATAAACTTCACCGTACCGGAAAACTCGTCCTTCATCCGGCTCAGGATACCCGCCACGCCCAACAGGGAAGAAGTATGCACATCATGCCCGCAGGCGTGCATCACCCCCTCGTTCTGCGAACGGTAAGGCACATTATTCAGCTCAATGATAGGCAGGGCGTCTATATCCGCCCGCAAGGCCACCACCTTGTCTGATGGCCCTGCCCCTCCCTGCAGTAAAGCAACAATCCCGGTATCAGCCATCCTTTCAAATGGAATATCCAGGGCCCGGAGCTTCTCCTCAATAAAAAGCGCCGTCTGGTACTCCCGGTAGGAAAGTTCTGGATTCGTATGCAGGTGGCGACGGTTGGCCGTTGCCTCCTCCAGCAGTCCGCTGGCTAATTGCCGGATTCTTTCTTTAAGCATGTAGCAGTAGTTTTTATTACGCTCCTGCGCCAGGAACGTTTTTACAAAATCATCAGTCAGGTTCGGATACGCCCGTCGTCTCGCCCCTTATAACCCTCAAGTATACAATTTTTTATCCGGTCGAAGCGCGCAAACGCCTGGCTACCAACAGCGCCTGTGTGGTGGTATAATATTTCGCCAGCATCCCCTGCACTTCCCAGGCCGGCATCTGCCCGGATTTCACGTATACCAGGAATTGCTGCATCACTTTTGCAAATAACCGTTCATGTCCTTTTACCAGCTCCTCCGGTATCACCACTTCCCAGCCATACGCACTTTCCTTTAACCCGATGCCGGGATACTTTCGTTCCAGCGTACGGAAGGCCGTTTTCATTTGCGCAGTATCTGCTGATAACGGATGGATATATAACACCGGTTTGTACTGTTGTTCCTTGTCCTGCAGTATCATCAGCTCGGCCTTGCTGCCACGCAGCAGCGAATAATGGGTATCGCCGGTACCTGCAGGTGCTTCATAGTCCCACTGAACGGAAATACGCGCATGCACCCCACAGATGGTATAATCGAAGGCCCCATTGGCATACACCTCCAGCAGGCCACCAGCGCCGGCAATCTTTTCCAGGGCAGGCGTAAACTGCTGCTCTCCTGTAATGGCGCTGTACTGCGGCAGGCTCATCCCGGTGGACCAGGTAATGGCGGTATCTATATAAATATCTTTTTTATAATCCAGTATCTGTCCGGGAAAACAGGTCCACTGCACCAGGTCTACCAGGTGCGTGGTCACATCTGTAATCCCTTCACCCTGCTGCTTTACATCCATATACCAGGATGGCCGGACCAGTGTTTTCCCTGCTACCGTCTTCTTAAAGTGATGTACGCTCTTCCTGATCACGGCAGGATCCCCGATGCTGCCTTTCTGCAGTGTTCCAAACAGTTCCGGTAACTGCAACAGCTCCCTTTGTAACAGGTTATGGATGTCGTGGCGTTCTGTCATGATATCATACAACTGCACCTTGTTCGCAGCAGCCATCACAAATGATGATTGCAGGGAATCGAAACCCTCCGCATCAATCGCCATAGGTTTGTCGGCCAGCACATGCATACCGGCACACACGGCATGGCTGATATAAGCAGGCTTCAAACGGTTATTACCTGCCAGCACCACAATATGCCCCCGATCACACAGGAGCATCTTCTGCAGATAGTCGTTACCAGTGTACACCTCCGTTCTCCAGCGTACTGCCGGGCTGTCCTGCTCATTAAAGGCAGCTATCCGCTGCAGGTATTGTTTTACTTCCGGCCCGTCCGGTGCATATACCCGGATCACGTCATCTATTTCCGGGTACATCTGCTGATGTACCAGCGAAGCGTGGAAATGACCAGGATCAAGTGCAATCAGCTGCATAGGCGTTTGCATTTTAGATGGATAAATAAAGATAATATTTTGCTTCATCCGGTTATTTTTTCCGTTTCCGCATTTCCATTACAAAGTCATTATATTTGATACATCACCAAATATCTAACACCCAAATATACCCGCTATGAGAATTATTTTCGTACTCCCGTTCCTGTTAATTTCATTTTTCAGCTACAGTCAAACGGCTACCATTAAATCCATCCTGCTGGACCAGCTGCGTACTACACACGACAAGGCCCACGCTCAATGGTTTGTAACAGCCAACACGGCTGTAGAAGGACTTACTTCCGAACAGGCCAATTGGAAAGACAGCTCCGGCAACCACTCCATTGCACAACTGGTAAACCATCTCATTTTCTGGGACCTGGAACTGCTGGAGAAATTCAAAGGGAAAGAAAAGTCAGCTTTCAACGGTAACAACGACGAAACCTTTTCTCCTGCAACACCGGCGCAATGGGAAGCTTCCGTGAAGCGGATCGACAGTGTGCTCACCGCCTGGGAAACGGCTATTGAACAGGCCGATGAAAAAAAACTCGCATCACAATACGCTACCATCGCCAATATCAACACACACAACGCCTATCATATTGGCCAGATTATTTATATCCGTAAATTGCGTGGCAACTGGAATCCTGAAAAAGGGGTGAAATAAAAGTCAGTAACCTGTATTTATGAAGATAAATCCGAATAGAAAGGGCCTCGTGATCGGGGCCCTGTTTACCGCCATCTCACTGATGCTGGTCGCCACCGTAATAGCGCCGGCGCTGGCAGTGCTTCCCGGCTACCCGGTGGAAAAAATGGTGGCCCGTATCGCGGGCGGCGTATCAGATCATCACGTTCAATTGCTCACCATCCTGGTACTGGCGGTCATCTTTCTTTTAATATTAATACCCGCTTTGATACTCATCCGGTCGTCCACCCCTCCCAACGAGGCCATCGTCAGCGGAAAAATCATCCTCCTGATGGTACTCCTGTACATGATTGTACATCCACTGGTCTTCTATATCTTTTCCTATACGAAAGCATGGAACTCCAAAGACGCGCAATACCTGATGGCCGCTTTGGTAACCGTTCCGTTCAGCAGCTTTGCCTTTGTGATCGTGGGCGCCGTCATCGACGCCATAAAAAAAAGAAACTAGCCGTACCGGTTGCCACAAAACCTTGTAAAAACTCCCGGATTCCTTTATATTGAGTCCTTATTTCCAGCCCGGACTGCCGGAAATAAGGATTTTGCAGCGTGTAAGATTTAAAATAATGCAGACCAATTCCCGTTTTATTACAATAAATTCCAATCAATGGCAGTGACAAGAAGAGCTGCGCTCAAGCAGCTGCTGTATGTTTCAGCCGGTATGGCCATATTGCCTGCCTGTTTACAACATACCAGCAGAACATCATTAACATTAAAGAACATTTCGGTAGATGGCGACCAGGAAAAAATGCTGGCCGAACTCGTGGAAACAATCATTCCCGCCACCACCACACCAGGCGCCAAGGAACTGTCCGCCCATCTCTTTACCCTCATTATGATGGACGATTGCTATAAAAAAGAAGACCAGCAAAAATGGCTCAGCGGCATGAAAGCATTTGAACAGGCCTCCAGGAAATTAAATGGGCATACGTTCCTGGAAAGCACGCCGGCACAACGCGAGTCCCTCCTTAGTGCCTTTGAGGCCGCTAAAGATGATAAGGACGATGCCGCTTTTTTTTACCGCGCTACCAAACGCCTTACCATCGAGGCATATACCAGCTCTAAATATTTTCTTACCAAAGTAGATATCTACGAACTGGTACCCGCACGATACCACGGTTGCGTACCGCTGAAACCCATTACCCGGAAGCTTGCCTAACTATTAATTGTATGAGTAAAGATAATACCAGCCTGCAAAACCGTACGTTCGATGCCATTGTTATTGGTTCCGGCATCAGCGGCGGATGGGCAGCAAAAGAATTCACAGAAAAAGGTCTAAAAACACTGGTGCTGGAAAGAGGCCGTGATGTGAAACACTTAAAAGACTATCCCACTACCAGCCAGTTCCCCTGGGAATTTCCCCACCGCGGCCAGGTACCGGAAGCCATTCAGACTGCCAACCCCGTAATCAGCCGCTGCTACGCCTATAAAGAAGATGCCATGCACTTCTTTGTGAAGGATACCGACCATCCTTATGGTCAACCCAAACCGTTCGACTGGATCAGGGGATACCAGGTAGGCGGTAAATCACTGATGTGGGCCCGGCAAACACAACGCTGGAGCGACTTCGACTTTGAAGGCCCCGCCCGCGACGGCTTCGCCACCGATTGGCCTATCCGCTATAAAGACATTGCCCCCTGGTATAGCTACGTGGAAAAATTTGTGGGCATCTCCGGAAACAAAGATGGCCTGCCCAACCTCCCCGATGGAGAATTCCTTCCACCACTGGAGCTTTCCTGTGTAGAGAACTATTTTAAGGACTTTGTAAAAGATAATTATAAAGACAGGCACGTGATCTACGCCCGTTGCGCCCATTTAACGCAACCACAGCAGATTCACCTGGACCAGGGCAGGGGACAATGCCAGAAAAGGGACCTTTGCCAGCGCGGATGCCCGTTTGGCGGCTACTTCAGCAGTAACTCCTCCACCATTCCCTGGGCAGAAAAAACCGGCAACCTTACCCTCCGCCCCTTTTCTGTAGTGCATTCCATCATCTATGACGAACAAAAAGGAAAAGCCACCGGCGTACGGGTAGTGGATACCAACACCAAAGAAATGATGGAGTATTACGCAAAAGTAATTTTCGTAAACGCCGCTGCCGTAAATACCAACGCGGTGCTGCTGAACTCCACCTCCCACCGCTTCCCGAATGGCCTCGGCAACGATAGCGGCGTACTGGGAAAATACTTCGCCTTTCATAATTACCGCGGTCATATCAGCGGACAATACGACGGATTCAAAGACTCTACCACCGATGGCCGCAGCCCTACCAGCGCGTACCTCCCCCGCTTCCGTAATGTACACAAACAGGAAACAGATTTCCTGCGTGGCTACGCAGCAGGCTTCTCCACCGGCAGAGGCTCGCATACCAATACCAACGGCTTTGGCAAAACACTGAAAGACCAGCTCTTTAACAGCGAAACAGGTCCCTGGTACGTTGGTTCCCACATGATGGGCGAAACCATCCCCAAAGAAATCAGCACCGTTACGCTGGACACCCAAAAGAAAGATGAATGGGGCATCCCGCAAATCAATATCAACGTAGGCTACGACGATAATGATGAAAAAATGCTGAAGGATTTCTTTGAACAGATGACCGAAATGTTTACCAAAGCAGGTTTTACCAATATACATACCGGCGACTCCAAACAGGCGCCCGGACTGGATATTCACGAAATGGGCGGCGTACGTATGGGCAACGATCCTAAAACATCCATGCTGAACAAATGGAACCAGATGCACGCATGCAACAACGTGTTTGTAACCGATGGCGCATGCATGACTTCCACTTCCACGCAAAACCCGTCGCTCACCTATATGGCGCTGACCGCGAGAGCAGTGGATTATGCCGTGCAGCAATTGAAGAAGGGAGAGATATAAACTGGTTTGATATTTTTTGAAAACCGGGTGCGACATTGCACCCGGTTTTTTTATGATCGGATCAAATTAAAATGCTATTTTGATAATAATATAAACCCTGTACTTTTGCTTTCTCTTTAAAACCTATACATATGAAACTCATCCAGTTACCCGGCCTGTTATTGGCCTGTTTATTAACCTTATGCAGCTTCCATTCCCGGGCCCAGGTACGCGGCACCTTTGTAGTGAATGGCGATATAGACAAATATTACCCGGTTGTGTTTACAGACTCCGCATGGGGCTATAACGAAGCTTCAGAACTTCAGATAGGTCGCTCCAGTGTACACCAGGATGGTACAAACAGCTGGAAAGGCAGTATTATTGCCACATTCAGGTATCATACCAATAACTGGGGGAATGGTTCCACTTTTATTGAAGCAGATATCCGTCAATATACGAATCCTGCGGTACCCTACAATAAATTTGTAGCAGGTTGGAAAGATGCAACCTCGGTAAATATTTCAAGGATTATTATCATTTGGTTACGGGGCAGCACCAGTTATAACTATAGCTCCCGTTATAATGATAAAGTATCTGTGTATGACGGTACTGCCTCCGGTCCACTCCCATATACAGAGCCTCTCAGCAGTGTATCTCATACGTTCAAAACTGCCATCGACAGCTATGTAAATACCAATGGAAGCACCTACACCGGTAATACCTACTCGCTCGGCGGCACTAATTACTATTCCGGGAATGTTGGTATTGGCACCCCCATCCCCACCGCAAAGCTTGAAATTGCCGGCGCTGCCCCGTGGACTGCCAGCAGCTGGGGAAAAGCAATAAAATTAAGAACCGCACAATCTATTGAACTGGAAGCAGGCATCCGGAAATTTGGCATTGGCGCCACCAGCGATAGCCTCCTCTACTTCTTTTCTACAGATACAGATACCACAGCGCTGCCGGTAAGATACAATCTGGTAATGACCAACAGCGGTAACATCGGCATTGGCACACTCACCCCTAATAACTATAAATTAGCTGTGGAAGGCACACTGGGCGCCAGGCGGATAAAAGTAACCCAACAGGCTAACTGGGCCGACTTTGTATTTCACCCGGAATATAAACTACCCTCTCTACACGAAGTTGAAACCTTCATCACTAAAAATGGGCACCTTCCGGAAATCCCAACAGCAGCAGATGTAAAAGAAAATGGCGTAGATGTTGGAGAAATGAATAAACTTCTCCTGCAAAAAGTAGAAGAGTTAACGTTATACCTTATTCAACAACAAAAAGAAATCGACGAATTAAAGCGTAAGATAAAATAATCAACCTTAACGGTTATTTAAAACGCGGATGAACACCTGCTGTTCACCCGCGTTTTTTTATTTAATTTGCGCAAATGAAACCTCTTAATGAACTGATAAATACAAAAGAACCAGGCTGGGACCTGGTAAAGGAATGGATCAAAGATGGTAACAACCATATAGAAATTCTCCCGAAAGATAACGCCCGCGCAGAGCAGGCTTTATATCAAACCCAGGTAACCACCCGCTCCCCGATGGGCGCCATCATCTATGAAACCGGCGGACTACTCGTAGATCATGGATGGATCCGGGTACTCGGCTCCGGTCATGATAAACTGGATCGTACATTACCTGCCTGGAATGACGGAAAATCGTATACGCATTCAGGTGAGCAACCCGGCTTTTTATTAATAGCAGATGATGTGGTAGGCGGCTTCTTCGCCATCAATGCCGGTGGCATTGCCGCACAGGAAGGTATTGGCAGCGTGTTTTATTTTGCCCCCGATACATTGGAATGGGAAAATATGGAGATCAGTTACAGCGATTTTATTTCCTTCTGCTGCTCCGGCGACATTAATGGCTTTTATGAAGCCTTCCGCTGGAAAGGCTGGCGTGAAGACCTGGCAACTCTGAACGGTAACCAGGCATTCAGCTTTGTGCCATTCCTGTTTACAAAAGAAGGAAAAGACATGGACAACGCGAGTAAAAAAGCCGTGCCGGTGGAAGAATTATGGTTCCTGCAAATGGATCTGCAAAAACAATCCGGGCATTAAATATTACCTGAAAAACCAGTACAGCACTGCCATCATCAGCAGCAACACCGTGGATAATACTTTATAATTGGCAAGGCCCGGCCACCCTTTTACCCGCAAGGGCGCCAACGGACTTTCCCAGTAAAGGCGGTTGCTTTCAGCAGTATGCTGCACCGGGAATACAAACGACAATACCACCTGCAGTACCACGCAAACCACGAACAGGTAAAAAGCCACCATCAGCGGCGGTATGTTGATAGGATAAAGTTTGCCTGTAAGATATACTCCCGCTCCCAACGCCGATCCTATCCACAAAGTATATTGCGCCGAAAGGGAAGATGCTTTTTTCCAGAACACCCCCAACAGGAATACGCAGGTGATAGGCGGCGCAATATGCGATATAACGTCGTTAATGCCGTTAAAAAGGCTCTCATACCTGTTCAATAATGGTAATAGCCCAATGGATAGAAACAGTGCTAAAACCGCCGCAATACGGCCTGTTTTCACGAGCTGCCGGTCGGTTGCCTGCGGGCGGTTCCGCTTGTACAAATCATAACTCACCAGCGTGGCAATAGAATTCAGCGCACCGGAAATCTGGCTCATCAGGCCCGACAGCAATGCCGCTACCAGCACGCCTACCAGCCCGGTAGGCACCAGCCGCGTAATCATAACGGAATAAATGCCTTTTGTATGCAGCTGTCCATCCGCCTGCCGCAATACTTCCAGGTCCAGGTGCCCCTGTTTGAACAGCACATACGCCAGCAGCCCCGGGAGAATGAAAATGAAAACAGGTAACACTTTTATAAAGCCACAAAACAACGCACCGGTACGCGCATGATGCTCGTCCTTCGCACCCAGTACCCGCTGCACAATCGTTTGATCGGCACACCAGTACCAGATGCCAATAACCGGGTATCCCAGGAATACCGCATACCAGGGCAATCCATTCGGATCGCCCGCCGGATGCAACATCGACAATTTATCCATCTGGTGACCTTCCTGCAATACCTGCACTACCGGCTGCCAGCCGCCTACCTTCCACCACGACAACACCGTAATGATCACCGCGCCCGCCAGCAACACCACCGTTTGCACGGACTCAGTTACCACCACGGCCCGGAGCCCGCCTACGATCGTGTAAGCACCTGTTACCAGTGCAATGAGGATAATGCTGGTAAACATGTTTATACCAAACAACGTTTCCAGCACAATTCCGCCCGCCAGGAACGAAAACGCAATATGGATCACAATCGCCGACACCACAGAAACAATCGCCAGCCAGTCGCGGCACGCCCTGTTGTAACGCCGCTCCAGGAAATCCGGCAACGTAGCCACCCCTGAACGGATGTAAAACGGAATAAAGAAAAGAGCCAGCAATATCAATGTAAAGGCGGCCATCCATTCAAAGTTACCCGCCAGCAACCCTGTATCAAAGCCGCTCTGGGCAAGACTTACCAGGTGCAAACAGGAAATATTGGTAGCAAATAAGGCCATGCCTATCATAGGCCAGCGCAATGATTTTCCTGCCAGGAAATATTCTCCCGCCGCGGAATCATTCTTCTTACCGGATAACCCGGCCCAGAAGCCCAGCCCTACAATAAAGGCCACATAGCAGATGCTGATGATAATATCGGTAGTAGCGATCATCCGGGAAAAGTATTAAGGGAAAGCAGATCACAACTGCTGCCCGGTGTTTCAGGCGTCTGGTAAAAACCGTCTGTAATAAGTGCCGGATGAACAAAGTGCTTACGCAGGTGCGGTATATGCTCCAGGAATAATGCCTCATGTCCCATCCCGATATGATTAAACAATACAAGATGTTGATGCAGCTGTCCCATATCACCCACGTGCGGCACCACCGGCACGCCAAACTTTTTACATAACAGGCTTACCGTAATAAATTCACTCACACCCCCTACTCTTACTGCATCTACTTGTATAAAGCCGGCACTGCCTGTTTGCAGGTAATTTTTGAAGATCACTTTATTAGGCACATGTTCTCCCAAAGCCAGTTTCACCGGGTTCAATGCATCCGCCAGCGTTTTATGCGCCAGGATATCATCCGGGTGCGTAGGCTCCTCTATCCAGTAAGGGTTAATAGCGGTAAGCCTTTTACCAATAGCAATTGCCTGCGGCAGATTCCATTGCTGATTGGCATCCACCATCACTTTGATCTCATCGCCAACGGCATTTCTTACAATATGCGCTCTTCGTATATCCGTATCCGGATCTTTTGCACCTACCTTTAATTTCAATGCGCGAAAGCCATTGTCCAGTGCGCGTTTGCAATTCGCCTCCAGCTGATCATCCGGATAATTAAACCACCCGGCAGAGGTGTCGTAAGCAGGGTACCCCGTGCGCAGCACGCCCTCCCGGGAAACCCTGGAAGCCTGCATCTCCGTTAACATCCGGATCGCGTCTTCGCGGGACAATACTTCTTCCAGATACGACAGGTCCAGTGTGTTCACCAGCTGTTCGGGCGTAAGATCCAGCAGCAATTTCCATAACGGCACCTGCTGCTGTTTAGCCCACAGGTCGTAGCACGCATTGGTTACCGCAGCGAGAGCCAGGTGCACCACTCCTTTGTGAGGTCCCAGCCAGCGGAATTGCTGCTCATCGGAACGTTGTTTAAACCAGTCGCCGAAAGAAGCCATCACTTCCGGCAGCTCCTTTCCTACCAGCTTTTCGCCGTAGAACCGCGCAGCAGCGCATACCAGCTCGTTACCTGCTCCCAGGGTGAAAGCCAGGCCGGTACCGCAATTACCTTTATCGTCGTACAAACAGGCTACCGTGTACGAGTATACGGGATTCTGATGTATGGCATCACTGCCGGCGCCACCCGTTAAAGGGAACCGGGCATCTTTTACAACTATCTTACTGATCATTTTATTTTTTTCATTTTATGGGTGCAACACTCAGCGCCGGCTTATCCGTTTCCAATACCACCACGTTGTCATTGGCATCGGGTAATACAGCAGGCAGTGTTATCGTGAACTGATCGGCAGCTGTAGTCAGCTTCACTGCAGCGCCTTTCAGCAGGTATGCTTTAGTAATTTTCACACCCGGCATAGCAGGAATTTCAATGGTTTGCTGTGCCGCATCAAAAACATGCAGGTATACTTTATTGCCACTCCGCGTAGCCGCATACTTACTGTTGGGATTGTAAGGACCGCCATGCGTATGATAAATAGCAGCGCCATACTTACGGAGCCAATCGCCCATTTCTTTCAAACGTGCTACCTGCGCAGGTTCTATGGCGCCATCGGAGCGGGGACCTACATTAAATAATAAGTTGCCGTTACCACCGGCTACTTTCGCCAGTGTTTGAATACAGGTTTGCAGCGACTTCATTTTATCATCCGGCTTCCAGGCCCACTGCTCACAAATGGTCATACAGGTTTCCCAGGGCGTGTTCATGTCCAGGTCGCCGATGCGCTGCTCCGGCGTATCAAAATCACCGAGGAAGGTAGCAGTACCCGATGCACCGGTGCCGGAAAATGCTTTACCAAGACGGTTATTAATGATAAGATCTTTCTTCAGCGTTTTGAGATAAGCATATACATCCAGCGCCATCTCCGGCGTCCACACGCTTTCCCAGGGACCATCAAACCACAGCATATACGGATCGTAGCCTTCTACCAGTTCTTTCAGCTGGTGCTTCATATACACCACATACTGATCCATGCGTGCGTTTTTACGTATACCCTTCCCCGTTGTATCATCCGGATTGTCTATCGGGTATTCCGGATGGTGCCAGTCGATCACCGAGTAATAAATACAGAACCTGATATTATACTTCTTGCAGGCCTTTGCCAGCAGCCCTACTACATCTTTCTTAAACGGGGTAGCGGTAATATTATAGTCGGTATAGGCAGATGGCCATAAACAGAAGCCATCATGATGCTTGGCAGTAATCGTCAGGTATTTCATACCGGCCTCGCTGGCCGTTTTTACCCATTCCTCTGCATTAAACTTCACGGGATTAAACTGGCGGTACAAGGTGTCGTAGTCGGCGGCCGGCACCTTGCTATGGCGCGACCAGCCTATTTCCGTACCCCGCAGGGTTACAGGTCCCCAGTGGATAAACAGGCCAAAGCGCAGGTCCATAAACTGGTCCATAACTTTTTTGCTGGTCAGTATCTTGGGATCCAACTGTGCATTTGTCTGGGCTTTGCCCTGGAATGCCAGCAACAACAAGCAGAAAGTAGCTAATTTTTTCATTGTTCACTTTATTTTATAAGGTATGCTTATATCCAAGTTCTGCCCCGCCGCTTACCGGCATTATGCAGCCGGTAATAAACCGCGCCTGTTCAGATAACAGGAACGCACATACGTCGGCGATCTCATCTGCTTCAGGGCAATATCCCAACGCGTGGATGCCATCGAGATACTGCTCAATACGCGCCGGCTCCGGCTGTTCGCTGCTCCACCGGCGCAGCATCGGCGTCCATACGCCTGCCGGGGCCACTGCATTTACCCGGATGCCATCTGCGGCATAGTCGAGCGCCATTGCTTTGGTAAGTGCATTCACCGCTCCTTTACTGCCCGCATAGGCGGCATGGTTTTCCTGGCCGATGTCCCCTACCATACTGCTGGTGTTGAGGATGCAGCCGCGGGACGCTTTCAGCGCGGCAATGCCGTACCGCGTGGTGTAGTAGATACCCCGCACATTTACATTCATTACCTGTTCCCATTCCTCGTCAGTGGTATCATGTAAAGGTTTCGAGGGACTGGCAATACCGGCATTATTGTGAATGGCATGCAGTACGCCGAACGTTTGTAATACGTTATGAATGGCCAGTTCTATAGCAGCACCACTGTTAAGATCTGCCCGGATGAAAATATGCGGCGCCCCCATCAACTCCTTCAAACGCTGCAATGCTGCTGCGTCTTTATCAATTACGGCTACGGTCGCGCCCTGTTTTGCGTAAACCTGCGCGCAAGCCTCACCAATGCCCGATGCGCCGCCGGTAATCAGCACTATTTTATCTTGCAGTATCATCATTTTTCATTTTCCGTGGATAATTCAAAAGTAAGCAGGGATAAGGTAGGTCATCCCGGTGAAATTGACTTAAATCAACACTATTTTGACTTATTTACTGAATTTACCTATTTTAGATGGATAATATGAAGCCTCTTTTTGCCATACCGGGCGATAAAGCCCTCGAACAAAAGGTATACCTGGTCAAGGAAATTACGCAACCGTATTTTTCCACGGAGTTCCATTTCCATCACGAATGCCAGCTGGTATATGTAGTGGAAAGCGCCGGCCGCCGTATCATTGGCGACAACATCAGCTACTTTGAAAGCGGGGAACTGATATTCGTAGGCTCCGGTACCCCGCATGTATGGCATAACGAACAAAAATATTTTGAAGGAAAAGATAAACTGCAGGCAAGGTCGCTGGCATTGTATATTTCGCCGGATCTGCTGGTAGAGCATCTAAGTCCCTTTGCCAATACCAGCACCGTTAAAACCTGGTTAAAAAAGGCGCAGCGGGGCATCCAGTTTCATGGCAAAGCTAAAGCGGAAATACTGGCATTAATGCGGCAGATGCTGGAACAGCAGGACCTCCTGCAAACCATCTCCTTTATGACCCTGATACAAAAGATGATGGCCACCAAAGAATATAAACTCCTGGCCGGCACCAACTATGTAAACCTGTATAACGATAAAGACCAGTCGAGGATGGATGATATCTTCAAATATATTTTCCGTCATTTCAAACGGGATATCCCGCTGTCGGAAATAGCAGCTGTAGCAGGTATCAATGTACACTCCTTCTGCCGCTTCTTTAAAAGCCGCACACAGAAATCATTTACCCATTTTGTAAATGAACTAAGAATCGGTTACGCCTGCAGGCTGCTGCAGGAAAAGGAAATGTCGATGGTGGAATTATCCAACAAGTGCGGGTACAGGAATACCACGCACTTTAACCGCTTCTTCAAAAAAATTAAAGGAAAAACTCCGAGAGAGTACAAAAGAGAAGTGACTTCGCTGGATTAACTTATTTATTCACCAGGAAATACACCACGCGGCAAACAGCAGCATCCCCTTCTTTTTGCAAACTAAGTATATGCTTACCCGGCTTCAGGTCATCGCCCAGGATAAGGTACCACGGCAGGTACAGGCTTTTACTCCACTGCGTGCGCAGATCCTTTTGCTGAACAGCCCCGCCGTCAATACGATAGCTGATTACACCTGCATCCGGACCGGAAACAATGCTGATACCAATAGTCCTCCCGGTGAAAGGATAGTCAACACTGGCACGCGCCGTATCCGACACAAGCATCGGCACTTTCACAAATCCCGGGCGGGTACCTACGTTATCAGATGGCTCCCAGGAGGCAATAATGCGAAAGCCATTCTGATGAACGGCTTCATGAATATCGCCGTAGGCGCCGTTTTCATAGTTGAGCGGATCCGCCGCGCGGGGCAGTTTCACGGATAATAAACGTTTGGGCGCCCGTGCGCTGAAATCTTCATCCAGCAAACGTTTTATAGCGTTAAAATATAACTGCTGACCAAAAGGAGCAGGATGCAGGTCTTTAAAATCATCTTTCCAGGTAAACTCACCGGCATCAATGCGGGTCGTAATTTCTTTGGCAAGATTGATAAACGGCAGATGGTATTTTTTGGCAAGATCTTCATGCACCTGCACTTCTACCGGCACTTTACCGGCATGATAGTCGGCCATCTTGTCCTCATCAACAAAAGCCATCAGCACAATATTCACCTGCGGATTCGCTTTCAGCGCATGACGGATGATCCCTTCCATAGCACGACGTTGCGTTACTTCATTGGTACCATTCACGCGGTCGTTTACTGCTGCTTCCAGGAAAAGCAGGTCGGTCTTCCCCTTGCTTAGCACATCTTGCTCAAACCGGAATGCATGCGGCAAGCTACCCAGCGAAGGAATACCTGCATTGATGAAACGGAAGTCAGTAGCCGGATATGCCGCCGTAAGGTAGTCGCACACCTTCGTACGCCAGCCTTCCATATTGGTGATAGACCCGCCCAGGAAAGTAATGGTGGCCTTTTTGTCTGTTTTGATGTGATACCTTACATTATCAAGGCGACCGTAACGTGTGATAAATTTATCCTGCGCCTGTATACTAACGGTAACGACTATCCCTAATATAAATCCTGCTATTTTCCTGATCATATTTTCGTTGGTTGTATCTCTTTTATGACCCCGTTGATCTTTACTTTTACTTTATGCGTGGCGGCGCCGCGGATCCTGTAATTGGTAACCAGGCCGTTTTTCCAGGTCATATCTACCGTATAATTACCGCGTGCTTTCAGTCCCTTTACCGTACCGGAAGTCTTCCACGCATCGGGTAAAGCAGGTAGCAGGTCGATAAAGCCGGCATGACTTTGCAGCAGCATTTCGGCCAGTCCTGCTGCACCGCCGAAGTTACCATCAATCTGGAACGGAGGACCCGCGGAAAACAGGTTGGCATAAATGCCGCCACCCGCGCCATAGTTGATGTCTGTATTATAAGTGGGTTTGATCAGTCCTGCAAACAATTTAAAGGCGCGGTTGCCATCGTGCAGTCTTGCCCAAAATAATAACTTATAGGCAATGGACCAGCTGGGGCCGTCGTCGCCTCTCACTTCCAGCGTTTTTTTACAGGCTTCGGCCAGTTCCGGCGTGGCTTCCGGTGTAATCAGCGAAGCGGGGTACAATCCATACAAATGTGAAATGTGGCGGTGCGTGGGTTCTGTCTCCTTGTACTCTTCCAGCCACTCCATTAATCGTCCGTCTTTACCCACCCTGCCTGCAGGCGGCAGCTGTTTTAATTTCTCTGTCAGCGTGTTGGTAAAAGCAGCATCCTTGCCGAGTGTCCGGGCAGCGGTGATCACATTCATGAACAGCTCGCGGATGATCTGGTTATCAATAGTAGGACCGTTGCAGATACTGGCAGTTTGGCCGTTGGGCAGATAAAAAGAATTTTCAGGGGAAGAAGAGGGCGAAGTAACAAGCCATCCTGTTTTGTCATCTTTTATCAGCATACTGCTGTAAAATTCCGCAGAGCCTTTCAATACCGGGTATATATCTTCCAGGTATTTTTTATCATTGGTAAAAGCATAGTGCTCCCAAAGATTATTACACAACCACCCCGACCCGGATTTGGTAACACCCCAGGAAGCGCTTTCCCCTGGTTCCGTGAAGCCCCAAATATTGGTGATCACATGCGCCACCCATCCTTCTGCATTATAATAGGCTTTGGCAGTTCTTTCGCCGGGTTTCACCAATCCGTGTACCAGCTCCGCCAGTGGCAGGTTCAGCTCCGGCAGGTTGCTCACTTCCACCGGCCAGTGGTTCATCTGCACATTTACATCGAGGTGGTAATCACCATTCCAGGGCGTCTGGATCTGGTTGGCCCACAGCCCCTGTAAATTAGGTGGCAGCAAACCTACGCGGGTACTGCTGATGCTCAGGTAACGGCCATATTGGTAAAACAATACGGGCAACCCGTTGTCCGCCGCCGGCGCTTTGTGAAAATCGATGAGCCGCTGATCGGTAGGCACCTGCTCCGCACTGGCGCCGCCCAATTCCATACTAACGCGGTTGAATAAACGCTGAAAAGCGGCGATATGCTGTTGCTTCTGCTGCCCATAACCTTTACGCATGGCCGCAGCGAGCAGTTGTTTCGTTTGTTCCCGGTAACCGGCATTTCTGAAATCGGTCGCTGTGGATACATACAGGATCACTTCCGTGGCATCTTTTATAACCAGTGTATCCCTGTCCGTTAGCAGCTGGCCATCTTTCAGCTTTGCCTGTACCCTGGTCAGGTATTTCATGCCAGGGTTGGCGGTGCCGCTTTTTAATTCGCCGGACATTTGCAGCTCCTGCCCTTCTGTACGGATGGTGGCTCTTTCCGGGCGACTGATAGCGACGCGCATATTCAATTGTCCGCCCTTGCCGGCTGTTAAGCGGATCACGCCTACGTCGCCGTTGAAGTCCGTAAAATATTCGCGCGTATAGGCGACCCCGTTAATGGTATATGCCGTAGTGGCAATGGCCTCATTCAATGATAAAGCCCTTTCATAACGGGAAGGGCTATCCGCTTTTGGATAGCTGAACTGCAGCGATAGCTCGCCCAGCATCTGGAAGCATCCGAAAGGCACATCCCCGGAGCCTTTGCCGGTACACACAAATGATTTATCCATCAGCGCCTGCGCCTCGTTATTCTTTCCCTCAGCCAGCAGCTGCCGGATAGCGGGCAGTTGTTTGTACGCCTCGTAATTGTTGGCGTCCTGGGGCGCGCCGGACCAGAGCGTGATATCATTTAAAACAATCTTCTCCCGGGCGATACCGCCGTCCGGCATCATCCCCAGGCGTCCATTCCCAAGTGGTACCGTTTCCTCCCAAACCTTTGCCGGCTTGTTATACCAGAGTCGTAACGGCCGCTGCTGCGCTTCAGCGGTTGATGGCCGAAACCCGGCCATCAACACGATGCCGGCAATTACAACACGCCTGAAAGAAAAAAGTTGCTGACTCATGTTTTTCGGATAACGTTTTTGATGTAGCAGGCTGTGTGCCCGCTTGCTATTAATAATCTCCGACTGCGGCAGACCATAGGTATATGATTCTTCCGTGGAATTTGTATGCCATCAAAATTAACGGCAACGGGGTAACCGTGCTCCCTGAAAATTGACTAAAACAGACACTATATTGACTTAATATGGTATTTACATACTTTCAGACGGGTAAAATGAGTGCGTTATTTATTCTTCACCAGCGCGCGGACCTTTAAACAGGTGGGCATGGTGGAAAGGTAGCCATTGGCGGCAATAAAAGTGAAGATGAAACCCGTACGCTTTTTATCGCGGTTTACCCAGGGATGGCTCCCAAAGGCGCCGGGGCTGCTGTTTTCAATCAATGCACCACCCGGACCGGTTACATCCCGCCAGTTGCCGGTGCCATAGAAATCTTTTGTATTTAGCAGTACCGCGGGATAAGGGGAATAGGTAACGGTAGCGTGGGCAGTCTGACTTTCCTCCATTGCTGTTACCGCTGCTTCGCTGAGCACACGGGCGCCGTTTGCAGCCACGCCTTTGTTCATGATCATGTCGAGAAAGCGGATATAGTCGTCCGGAGTGCTCCGGGCGCCGCCACCAATCTGCGGATTGGCAGTAAGACCAAAATCAGTATTGGTCATGCCGCAGGGCGTAAATATCTTATCAGCAGCGAGGTCTTTCCAACTTTTACCGGATGCCACTTCACAGATACGGCCGGCTACCTGCATACTTACGCCGCCATAATAAAAGGTAGTACCCGGCGGATTCAACAGCGCTACATTCCGCGCGATGCCATCTGCCGCCTGTGTAAGCGTAATCAGTACATTGGATTCATATCCCTGGGAAGAATTTCCCGGGAAACCGGATGTATGGGAGAAGAGCTGCGCAATGGTGATATCTCCCTTATGATAAGTAGTAAAAACGGGCAGGTATTTTCCCACACTGTCAGTGAGCTTTATTTTTCCTTCGTCCACCAGGCTCATGATCACCGCCGCCGATAACCATTTGGAACAGGAGGCGATAAGCTGGCGTGTACTTCCCGTATAACCACCAAATCCTTTGGCATATACTGTTTTACCATTTTCATGAATAACTGCATAACACTTACCGCCGAAAGCCACAGGCACAGAATCGCTCAGTACCTGGTCCACATCACTGTAACCGGTGGCAATAATGGTTTGGGATTCACTTTTGGTGCATCCTGCCAGTAAGAAAATAACGGTAATAGCGGACAGGGAGTTCCGGAAGAAATCATTCATGTGACAGTTGTATTCAGTTGTAAGCTAAGAAATAACGCCAACTTATTCAACGTCCTCTTTTTAATTATATTGCGGTTGTTATGAAATACAGCAATATTTTATTTGACCTCGATGGTACGTTGACAGATCCTAAAACCGGTATAACGAAATCTGTTCAGTATGCGTTGGCAAAGGCAGGCATCTTCGAACCGGACCTGCAAAAGCTCGTGCCGTTTATTGGTCCCCCGCTGCAGCAATCGTTCATCGATTATTATGGCTTTAGCGAATCACAGGCCTGGGAGGCCGTGGGCGCTTACCGGGAATATTTCAAAGAAACCGGTATTTATGAAAATGAACAATATGCAGGTATCCCGGAATTACTCACTGCGCTGCGGTCACAGGGGCGGCGGCTGTTTGTTGCCACTTCCAAGCCACAGGTATTTGCGGATATCGTGATCCGGCACTTTAACCTGGAGCCTTATTTTACGGCAGTGTATGGCAGCGAACTGGATGGTACCCGGTCAGATAAGGCGGAACTGATCCGCTATGTAATGTCCGAACAACAACTGAGCGCCGGCGACACCATTATGGTGGGCGACCGTAAACACGATATTATAGGCGCACAGAAAAACCGTTTACCTGCCATTGCAGTGGGCTACGGTTACGGCAGTACGCAGGAATTACAAGCTGCATTACCGGATTACATTTTTAACACCGTTAACGAATTACACGCCGGGTTTCCCTGATCAGCGCCAGTAGATCTCGATTTATATCCGCTACCCGGAGACCGCATTACGGCTCCGGGTAAAAAAAATCAGCCCTAATTGATTTATTAGCCCTTTATTAATGCACTGATTAGTGCCTCTCCCCTTAATTGCACCAGGAAACTTCCACGTTTCATTATCTGTAGCCCGGCATTATTCTAAGAAAACCACGGTAGCAAATCCGATAGTAATTCCTAATCATCATCAATTGTTCCACACATGAAAAACAAGTTGCATCTTCTCTTCGCAACCCTTGTTGCATTGTCTGTTGGCTGCTCCAAAAAAGAGGCCGTCAATTCACTCCAGTCGCTCGATGGCAAAAAATCAGGCGTCAACGCACTGGGCTCTCCTGTAGGCGACGTAGTCGGCAAAATTACGGTAGGCTACCAGGGCTGGTTTGCCGCTAATGGCGACGGCTCCCCCATCAATGCCTGGTGGCATTGGACGCAGAACTGGGGCGCATCGCCTTCTTCCACGAATAATGGTATTAAGTCCTGGCCCGATGTAAGGGATTACAGCAGCACCTACCAAACCGCCTGGGCCAACCTGGGAAATGGTCAACCCGCGAAACTGTTCTCTTCTTTCAACGACCAAACCGTAAACACCCACTTTCTGTGGATGCAGCAAAACGGTATCGACGCCGCCGCACTGCAACGTTTTAACCCTAATGGCAGCGAAGGACCCGTACGCGACGCCATTACCGCAAAAATGAAAACGGCCGCGGAAAACTATGGCCGCAAGTTTTACATCATGTATGATGTCAGCGGCTGGACCAACATGCAGTCGGAAATTAAAACCGACTGGACCACTAAAATGTCGACCTACACCTCCTCCTCCGCTTACGCCAAACAAAACGGCAAACCGGTGGTGTGTATCTGGGGCTTTGGCTTCAACGATTCCAATCACCCCTGGTCAGCCGCCGTATGCCTGGATGTGATCAACTGGTTCAAAAACCAGGGCTGCTATGTAATTGGCGGCGTACCTACGCATTGGCGTACCGAAACCAGCGATTCCAGACCTGGCTTCCTCGCCACCTACAGCGCGCTGAATATGATTTCACCATGGATGGTAGGCAGGATCGGCAATATCGCTGACGTAGATAATTTTTATACCAATGTAAACACACCAGACCAGGCTTATTGCAACAACAATGGTATCGACTATCAGCCCTGCGTACTGCCGGGCGATTTGCAGGAACACCAGCGCGCACATGGCGACTTCATGTGGCGACAGTTTTACAACATGGTAAGGGTAGGCGCCCAGGGTATTTACATTTCTATGTTCGACGAATACAATGAAGGCAACCAGATCGCTAAAACAGCGGAAAACGCCTCCTTCATTCCCGCAGGTTCCAACTTTGTAACCCTGGATGAAGATGGCGTGGTTTGCTCCGCAGATTACTACCTGCGTTTGACCGGCGACGGAGGCAAAATGCTGAAAGGACAAATCGGCCTGACTGCCACCCGCCCTACTGCGCCGGTAGTGGGCGGAGGTGGCGGCGCGCCGGTCGGACAAACCATTACCCTCAAAAGCGCCAATAACCTGTACGTGTGCAGCGAAAACGGCGCCCAGCCCATGAACGCCAACCGTACCACGGCGCAGGGATGGGAACAGTTCTCCGTCGTAAGCGCCGGCAGCGGCAAAGTGGCGCTGGTAAACAGCGGCTTCTATGTATGCTCAGAGAATGGAACCCAGGCCATGAACTGCAACCGTACCGCTGTTGGTCCCTGGGAGCAGTTCGACTGGATCAGCAACAGCGATGGCACCATTTCCCTGAAAGGCAGCAATGGTAAGTATGTTTCCAGCGAAGGCGGCACACAGCCTATGACCTGCAACCGTACTACTATCGGGGCTACTGAAAAGTTCAGGGTAAACCAGTAAACATTCCCCTGTTTTAAATATTTGGTTATTTGGATATGGCGTTACATCATGCCGGGCTATCCCAACAAAATATCCAAATAACCAAATAAAAAAACAAACAAATAGCCCTAATTTTAGCCCCGGTAATCAACTAGTATATCGAATGAATGAACGACCCGGTGATGTATTGATCAGCATAATTATAGCGACATATAATGCCGGTCAGCACCTCAGAGAATGCCTGCAATCTGTGAAGGAACAGACTGTGAAAGGAATCGAGGTGGTGATTGTAGACGGAGGCAGCACAGATGATACCCTGACTATCGTAAAAGAATCCGGCCTGGAAATATTGAAATGGGTGAGTGAACCGGATAAGGGCATCTATGACGCACTCAATAAAGGTATCCTGATGGCAGCCGGAAACTGGTTATATTTTCTGGGCAGCGACGACCGCCTCCTGCCAGGCTTCAGTGAACTCTCGGCACATCTCAGCGATGACCACACCATTTACTATGGCAACAGCACCGGGTTCAATACAAATGGCCCCGTTGAATATCCGCTTTTACAGGGCAGCTTCAGCGAATACCGGCTCGCCAAGTATTGTATGAACCACCAATCCATTATCTACCCGAAAAGCGTTTTCCGGAAATATTCCTACGACCTGCAATACAAAGTGCTGGCTGATTATGCCCTTAACCTCCTTGTGTGGGGCGACCGCACCTTTAAAAAGCAGCATTATCCTGTTACCATTGTATTGTATAACATGACGGGATTTTCCTCCGGCAATAAAGACACACAATTTTTAAAAGATAAATTACAACTGATCCGCAGGGGAATGGGCTGGTGGATGTATGTGCGTATGCTGCTGAAACGTTACAGGAAAAAGCTGCTGCGGGAAGAAGACCTCTGGGCGCCGTAAGGAATGTAGCCTGATTTATCTACTGTTATCTGTTAAGTATGAAACTCACCATAGATGTTGTAATGCCTTCCTTCCGGCTGGAGGAAAAATATGTGCTTCCGGTGCTTCGCCTGCCGGTGCCGGATGATGTAGTCATTAAGTTTTACCTGATGGCAGATAACCCGGATATAGTGCCTGCCGAAAGTATCCGGGAACTGGCAGACAACGACCAGGTGTTTCTCTATATCAATGAAAAAAACCTGGGTGCTTCCGGTACCCGGAACCGTGGTATAACCGTTTCAAAAGGCGACTGGATCCTGTTCCTGGACGATGATGTAATGGTAACAGATGACCTCCTGTTCAGGTATGCCGCTGCTGCCGCCGCATATCCGGATGAAACCGGGTTCATTGGCCTTATCCATTTGCCGCCGCCACCCGGTGATTTTGCCAGGGCGCTCATCATCAACGGCAATGTAAATATCTTTTCTGTGGCAGCGAATAAGCCCTCCTTTACCTGGGGCGCAACGGCGAATATCATGGTAAAAAGAAGTGCAGTGGGCGATGTGCGCTTTTCTACTGATTACCCAAAAGCCGGCGGCGGTGAAGATGTGGATTTCTTCCTGCATGTACGCGACAATAACAACAAACGGAATTTCAGATCACTGCCGGAAGCGGCTGTTACGCATCCCTGGTGGGATGATGGCCGCGCTAACTACAAACGTCCTTACCGGTATGGCATTGGCAACAGCCGTTTGGGTAAATACAATCCAACTTATACCTACCGCAATTTGCTGAATACGCCCGAAACAATATTGCTTTGCGTTGCAATAACATTGGTGTTGCTGTTTACTGCACCCTATTGGATCATTCCTGTGTTGCTGTTTGCCATTGGTACCTTACCCGTGGAACTGGTGGCAACCGCGGTGATGACCAAAAAACGTTTCCCGGGCAGTTCCTTCCCGGTGATGTTTTATGTCACCACCCTGAAATTATTAAACGATGCAGGGGAATTATGGGGAAAGCTCACCCACGGCGAGCTTTCCAGGATCACTGAACGTTTTGATGATACCGGTACCATTAAGAAGAATATCTTCTTCAAAACGAATACCTACAAAATAGTAAAGTGGGTATTATATCTCCTGTTGCTTATGCTGATCCTTATTATCTGGCGTAAGCCCTGATTTGCAAAGACGATGGATTGGGCAACGTTACTTCCACACCTGTTTTCTTTAGCAGCCCGCTTTTCTGATCTCTTTTAAAAACAACAATATTCCCCGTTTTCTGGTTGGCTACCAGTAAAAACCTGCCTGTAGGATCGATTACAAAATTCCGGGGATGTTTACCCTGCGTGGATTCAACGCCTATTTGTTTCAGTCGTCCGTTCTGCTGGTTGATGGAGTAGATAAATATACTGTTGGCATCTTCCCTGGTTGAAGCATACAGGAAGCGGCCATCGGGGGAGATATGGATATCAGCGCTGCCATAATCGGCCTGGGGTTTTTCCAGGCGGGCATCTACCCGTTGGAAGCTATCCAGTTTACCGGCGTGGCACTGATATGCCGCAACGGTGCCGCTGATTTCTTCAATACAATAAGCCATTGGCAGCCGGGGATGAAATGTGATATGCCGGGGTCCGCTGCCGGGAGTGGTACGGGCAAACGGCGGATTGGCCGGTTGCAGCGGCTCAGCCGCTTCCGGCGCCAATTGATAGGCATGGATCTTATCCGCACCGAGGTCCGGGAAAAAAGCATATTTACCGTCAGGAGAAAAAACCGCCGCGTGGATATGCGAGCTCAGTTGCCGGCTGCGTACAACGCTGCTGTCTTTAAAAGCAATGGTTTGTTTGGCAGGCGCTATATGTCCGCCGCCGGTGAGCGGGAAAATGGAAAGGCTGCCACCGCTGTAATTGGCGCAGATAAGCCATTTACCCGTTGGATCTACTCCCACATAGGCGGGGTTATCGCCGCCGCTGTCCTGCCGGTCCACCAGTGTCACCGTTTCTTTAACACTGTCGAAAGCAAAACTGCTTACACCACCTACATTAGGCGTTTGCGCCTCTGAGCAGGCGTAAATATATTTCCCGTCAGGCGATAACGTAAGAAAGGAAGGATTGAGAATGCCTTTAGTGGCAGATACCTGTTGTAACGTACCGGTCTGATCATTAAACCTGAACAGGTATACGCCATCTTTCTCCTTGTTGTGATTGTAACTTCCCACAAAGAGATAGTACTGCTGCGCATGTGTAGCAAGGCCGCCGAAAAACATAATAACAAAGGTAAAAAATATTTTACGTAGCAATGTGATGAGGATTTAAGCATGAAGATATCCTCTAAGATAATTATCTCCCGAAAAAAAACCGGGAAAATGTATAATAGACAAATTTGTCTATTATTAAGAAGAATTACTAACTTCGCATCATTATGGCACGACCAGGCAATCCGAAAGAAAAAATACTGGCCACCGCAGCGCGGTTGTTTTACGAACAGGGATATAACGCCACCGGCATCAACCAGGTACTGGAAGAAGCCGGTGTAGCCAAGGCCAGCCTGTACAGTCATTTTGGCTCCAAAGAAGAACTCGGACTGGCCTACCTGAAAGAAGCCAGAACGGCCTGGTTTGCGGGCATTACTGCCATGGTGGAGAAAAAAAAGGCGCCGGTAGAAAGGCTCCTCGCCGTATTCGATTTCCTGGAGCAGCAGCTGCCGCAACAGGGTTTTAAAGGCTGCCGCTTTATAAATATGCTGGCGGAAACCGGCGACAGCCAGCCGGAGATGCAGCTACAGGTGCTGGAACACAAGCGCAAACTACGGAAGTACCTGCATCAGTTGTTAATTGCTGTACCGGGACAAACAGCCGCACAGGCAGATACGGTCTATCTTCTGTTTGAAGGGGCTATTGTGGAAAGTAAAGTATACCGGGATCTTTGGCCGGTGAAAACGGCGAAGAAGACCGTCCGGTTGCTCATTGGCCAGCCATAACATTTATCATCGCCCTGGGATCAGGGCTATTTTCATACCCGGTTATAGACAAATTTGTCTATAACTAAATAGAATGTTTCATGAATACAATTCCTGTATTATCAGCAGCAACGGCCGCAACGGAGGCAAAGCCGGTACTGGAACAGGTAGCCCGCTCACTGGGCCGCGTTCCCAACATGTACGGTGTAATGGCCCAATCGCCCGCCGTACTCGAAGCCTATGTACAATTCAGCAACGCACTCCGCAAAGGAAGTATTGGCAACGCCATGGCGGAAAGGATTGCCCTCGCCGCCGCGGAATATAACGGCTGCAGCTATTGCCTGTCGGCCCACAGCTACCTCGGCGCCCGTACCGGCTTAACAGCCGCAGATATCCGCGATGCACGGGAAATGAAAGCGGTCGACGAAAAAACGGATGCGGCCATGCAGTTCACCCGGCAGCTGCTCGCCGCCCCGCAAAGCCTGTCGGAAGCCAATGTCAGCACACTCCGCGCTGCCGGTTACAACGATGGCGCCATCCTGGAAATCATTGCCAACGTGGTAAGAAATATCTTCACCAACTATCTCAACGTAGTAGCCGGCACAGAAGTCGACTGGCCCGAAGTGGTAACGCCTTTAAAACCCGCTGTTCATGAAAACGAATAACATCACCGTTACCGTCCACAAACCTTTTAACGGATTATTACTGAACGCCAGGGAAGCCATTACCAGCAGCGGCTTCCTGCTGCTGCACGAAATTAACCCGCAGGCCATTCTGGCCAGTCATGGCATCACCACCGGGCCGGTCCGCCAGCTGTTGTTTTTCCACCCGGTATATATGCAGTCGTTGCTCGAAAATGACCCTGAAGCAGTGATAGAGGCGCCCCTTAAACTGGTGCTGCGGGAAACCGGCGAAAACACCACCGCAGTGAGCTACTTTGACCCTGCACTGCACCTCCGGGGCTACCGCGGACTGGAATCGCTCCGCACCCGGCTGCAAACAGCAATGGAAAAGGTATTGGCACAGTTATTTTAAAGATCCTGTAAGGAAAAGGCGGCTTATCCGACTAACAGGATAGCCGTCTTTATTACGGATTTAAAGCGGTAATTTTGGGTTACTGTATTATTCACCAGTATTTTTTAGCGAGATGAGAATAATATTTCTTTTAACACTGATCCTGGCTACACAGATTGCCTGCCATAGCCAGAACAGCGACAATAAACAAGCGCCAGTGAAAAATCCTTACTACTCCAGAACGGATACACGGAAACTGCATATTACCAATGCAGAATGGAAAAAAATACTGCCGTCCGACCTCTACGCCGTGGCCAGGGAAAATGCCACTGAACGGGCATTTACGGGCAAATACTGGGATTCCGAGGTGAAAGGCAGTTACTATTGTGCGGTTTGCGGCAATCCTTTGTTCAGATCAGACGCCAAATTTGCCAGCACCTGCGGCTGGCCCAGTTTTTTTGAACCACTCAAGGCCAACAGCGTGATCTATAAGGAAGATAATTCCTTTGGCATGCAAAGGACGGAAGTGATCTGCGAACGTTGCGGCTCGCACCTCGGGCATATCTTTGATGACGGCCCCCCTCCTACGCACAAACGGTTTTGCATGAACTCCGTATCACTGGACTTTGAGCCCGATCCGGGCGCACATTAACCCGGATTCACTCCAGGAACTGATCCAGGAAAGCTTCCCCAAATGCGGAAGCCCGCAGTGTTTTGTTCAGATTGCGCCGGAAAGGATTAAACATCCCAATCCCCGGCAAAGGTTTCACAATGTGATAAAAAGGCCGGCTCAGATCCTGGGAATTGGCCAGCACAATAAATGTCAGGTCCCTCTCCGGAATCTTCACAAACAGGGCTGAATAGCCGGTCCACCAGCCGGTATGCCACACCACTTTTACGCCTTTGTAATACTTTACATACCATCCCAGTCCGTACTGGATGGTTTTACCTTTGGGGGTAACATAAGGCGTGAACACTTTCTCCCACGTAGTGTCTGCCAGGAACATTTTCCTATCAATAGCGGTGGAATAAACCGCCAGGTCGGCCACATTGCTCATTATACCGGCCGCCGGGCCAAAGCCATATGAAAAAGTAACAGGCTGCCACTGCTGGTGCTTCCAGTCATACGGCCTGGCCACCCGCTGCATGAATGCCGCTTTATCATAACCGGTTAACGCGAAGTTCAGACTGTCGTCCGTACTTGGCACTGTATTTTTCAGCGACAACGGCGTAATGATCTGCTCCATCAGCAACTCGCCAAAGCTATGCCCCGATGATTGCGCAATTACCTTCCCCAGTTGATTATACCAATTGCCGTTATAGCGGAACACATAACCAGGCTTATAGCTGTTAAACATATTGCCCATCGCGGTATGGGTAAGCAGGTGCTTTAGTTTGATCCGTGGATCACTACCCCAGCGGGCGCCCAGGTTGATCCCGTATTTGCCGATAGGGTCATCCAGGCTTACCTTCCCGGCCTGTACCTGCTGCATGAGAATAATGGAACCAAACGTTTTGGTAACAGAAGCCACCTGGTAAACGGTATTTTCATCGGGCGCCGTTTGTTGCTCCAGGTCGGCGTAGCCAAAGCCTTTTTTCCAGATCAGCTTTTGTTCATTTACCACGCCCACCGACAAACCAGGGATATGGTATTTTTCCCGGAGGTGTTCCAGTTTCTTTTCAAAACGGGATATTGCTGCAGCACTCCACACCGTATCACGGGAGGTGACCGATGCAACGTTTTGTGCCGGCCGGGTAGCGCGGCAACCCAATAATAAAAAAACGATCATCAAAAATGCGTAGAACGAAAAAGTTGAGCGAGATTCCATCCGGGTTATTTTTTTGATGGCAAAGCTCCCTGTTTACAGCCTTATCACCTACTCATATCCGGATTTGAGACAAATTAAAGCACCGTTTTTTGTGCCTCAGGAGCACTTTTCCGGAATTCGGAGGGCGACATGCCCGTGAATTGCTTAAACACCCGCTGGAAAGTAGCAGGTGAAGAAAAACCGCAATCATATGCAATGCCGGCGAAAGTTAATTGGTCAGCATCCTCCTGTAACAATTTTTCTTTGAACAGGTTAATACGGTAGCCGTTTACATACTCATTAAAATTTTTATAAAGATGCTGGTTCAATACCGCCGAAATAGTTTTTGGCGGTAACCCGGTATGTTTGGCCACCATTTGCAGCGTAAGGGCCGCATTCAGAAATAACTGGTCTTCTTCCATTGCTTTTTTCAGCAACAATACTGCAGGCGTGGTAGTCGATTCCGGCAATATTGTTTCGGCTTTCTTAGCCGTTACCAGTTCCTGGTAAGAAATAATATATCCCTTAATACCCAACCAGTAAATCAGGATGGTAACAGGTACATAAATAGGATACCAGTCAAATTTATCGAGTATCACGTCGGTATAACGGGGAATGATATACGGCACCAGGTATACCAGCCAGATAGTGAGGAAGCCGGCAAACAGCCAGGTGAGCTGCTGCAACCAGCGCAGGCCGGCGTCAGCCGGTCGATTGCTTTTATATACTGCCAGGAATTTAAAAGACAACCCCGTATAAATGGCCAGCGATATCCATCGTGGAATATCTGAATATACATTGTAAGTATCTATAAAGATGCCCCACGGCTGCGGGTTATTCTTTAATACACCCGTTAACACGCCTGCCACAAACACGATAGCTGCAACGGGCGCTCCGAGGTCGATGACCACCGGCCAGAAATGCCTCCGCCGTTGCCGTGTGAGCGTAAATTCCGGATCACAAAAGGATTGTATGTAGAAATACATCAGCGGCCCCACAGGCATTATCACAATGAGCGGCAGTAACTGCGACAGCAAATTGAGCAGCGGAACGTCGAACCAGTGATAGTAGGAACCGCACAAACAAAAACTGGCCATACTGAGCAGGAAGATCAATCCCGCTAAAAAGCGGTTCGCCACCCGTTTCCTGGTGGAGAAAAACAGTAGTCCGCTTGCAATAAACCCCTGGACTACCCCCAGTAAGATAACCGTTTGGAATAAACGCTCCATAGTACCAATTCCCTACCAAAATAAGATAAAATATGCTTCCTGCCAGGAACTGTTTAACCAACCCCGCTAGAAGTATTTCTCTATAGTGAGACCATAATTCATCAGCAGGTTTTCGCGGTCAGTACGGTTTAGCTTATTATAGGTCATGGCCGCCGTGATGGCCAGCCAGGAACGGAGTTTCACGGAAAGGGCATTATTGCATTTGATGATATAGTCGTTGCCGTGGGACAAGGAGTTTTGCAAAAAATTGGAGCCTTCCAGCACAATAACATCCTTGATCACCCATTTATAGTATACCCGGAAGGAATTCCGGAAGGTATGATACACATCAGGGATCGTATCGTGCAAAATAAGGTCGCTGTTTTCAAACAAAAGTCCATCGCTCAGGTTGAGCGTGGCGTTCTTACGCTTAATAACGTCGTAAGCTACACCGCCGCCGCCCTGGAAGCGATCGTTTATTTTTAAGGAATAACTTTTATCGTAGTTGGCCAGTCCCCAGAAATACACTTTCTTTTCTCCCCGGTAAATATTAAAATCCAGCGCGGTAGAAACATCATTATTGGTAATGTCGTGGTCCTGCTTTCCATATACATAACTGGCGCCCATATTCAGGGTCATTCTCTTTTTACTGATCTTAAAGCCTACGTTATTATTGAGCAGGTACGAATTACCATCGTTGGTCATATTCACCGATCCCGTGGAAGCGTATTTAACATAGTAATGCACCGAGTCGCTGAACTGGGCGCTGGAGCTTAAACCGTAAAACAATGCCATCCATAGTAAAACTAATCTCTTCATGAACAGGTGCTTAGGTGCGCTTCGGGCGCCGCAATTAACGTGCCTGAACATATGCCGGGAATCCGTATATTTATAATATTAATATTGCCATGATGAAAAGATTGATACTATCTCTTCAACAACGCCCTTACCTGTTGTTCCTGTTAACCGCCATTGTGCTGATCATCTATTCCTTTTTTATCCGCCATCAAATGACGGACATCCACGTGCACGATACCATGCTGATTATATCCACCTACCTTATTTACTGGCTGATTTCCTTTTGCTTTATAGTCGCCGCCGGGCTATATGCCGGTTTAACGCGCTTCCTCCCAAACCGGGCACTAACATGGACGCATATACTGTTAACCTTACTGCTGTTATTGTCTGTTGCCATAATTATTAACCACTATGATAATTTGTATAAAAATGCCGGGCAGAACGATTCCAATGCTTCGATCGGGCAGACAATACACTACATACAAACGGCTGAACTTATTTACCGTTGGCTGATCCTGCTTTTTTTAGCAACACAGTTAATTTTTGTTGGTCATTTTGTTTGGGGAATCACCAGGCACCTCCAGAAAAAACAATAAAAAAACAAAGTTTTTTAGAGATCTTAGCCCATGGTACCGCGGGAGCACATTTTCCAGGGGTGCTACATTTTGCTAAAACCACGTAAACAATCTACAATATGTCATCAAGAAGAAACTTCCTGCTTCAGACAGCGCTCGGCATGGCAGCCACTACGATGGCGCCCTTCACCGTTGCCGCCACGGCTGCCGGCCCGGCGTTGCTGCCCATCGGGATGGCGGGTTACACCTTTGCCAAATTTGACCTCGACCAGGCCATCGCCATGATGAACCGGGTGAATATCAAAAATATCTCTGTAAAAGATATTCATCTTCCCTTAAACAGTTCTCCGGAAAAAATAAAGGAAGTACTGGGTAAATTTTCTGCGGCTGGTATTAACGTATATGCCGTAGGCGTTATTTACATGAAAACAGAAAAAGCAGTAGATGAAGCATTCGATTACGCTAAACGTGTAGGCGTTCCGTTGATTGTAGGCGTACCCAACCCGGAACTGCTGGACTATACCGAAAAAAAGATCAAAGAATATAATATCCGTCTGGCGGTACACAATCACGGTCCGGAAGACAAGCTCTATCCCGGCCCTAAAAACGCCTACGACCTTATTAAAAACAGGGATGCCCGTCTGGGCCTCTGCCTGGATATAGGTCATGCCGCCCGCGCCGGAGAAGAACCGTCCAAAGCCATCCTGGCCTATAAAAACAGGATCTTCGATCTGCATATCAAAGATATTTCAGCAGCAGTCAAAGATGGCAAAGCCATCGAACTGGGCCGCGGCGCCATTGATTTCAAAAAACTGGTAACGGCACTGGAGAAAATCAATTACGCGGGCGTATGCAGCCTGGAGTTTGAAAAAGATATGAGTGATCCGTTGCCGGGCATTGCCGAATCGGCCGGGTTTTTCAGGGGCGTGATCAGCACAGTTAACAGCTGATCAGGTACATTTATTGATGCAGGTTGCCGGAAGCATCTCTTCCGGCAACCTGCTTTTTTTTTAGAACTTCAAAGTTACGCTCGCCAGGATGTTCACCGGCTTTTGCGCGATACCATTGGTATCCCAGTATTTTTCATTTAAGAGATTATTGCCTTTCAGTGCCAGCCGGTATTTCGGTTGATCATAAAATACAGAAGCACTCAGCAGGGTATATCCCGGCAAAAGGAAAGTGTTGCTGGATTCAAACCAGGAGTCACTGACATAATTCCCGCCGGCGCCAAAGCCCAGTCCCTTCATCTTTCCAGAAGGCATATGATAACTTACCCAGATGTTGGCTACCTCTTTAGGGCTGCCCGCGATCAGCTTATTCTGCAAAGCAGGTGACGCTTTCGTGTACCTGTTCTCGTTATGGGCATAACCAGCAACAATGTTCAGTCCTGTTACCGGGTTGGCCGCCAGTTCCAGCTCATATCCCTTGCTGCGTTGCGTACCATCCTGGAACATAAAAGTTTTACCGTCCACGATCTCCGTCCTCGTAACATTGGTTACGTCAATGTTATAATAACTGGCGGAACCGCTTAATTTGTTGTCCAGCAGCTCCACCTTTACACCACCTTCCCACTGGTCGCCTTTCTGGGGCTTCAGGTTCAGGATAGTATTATCCGGCTGCACAAGTGGCGCCAGGTTTACGAAACCGTTCATATAGTTGGCAAACAATGATACTTTGTCTTTTACTACCTGGTATACGATCCCGAGCTTGGGCGACAAGGAAGTCTGGTTATAGTCACCGGCATATTTACCCGTGGCAACGGTGTAAGTGCCGCTGGTGGTAAACCGGTCCACACGCAGGCTCAGCATAGCCATCAGCGCCGGGGTGATGTTGAGCACATCAGAAGCATACACGCTGTAACTGTTGGATTTGGTGCGGGTAGCTGAAAATCCTTTCTGGTAGGACAAGTCATCAATCAAATCAGCATTCAGTTCTTTCACCGGCTGATTGATATTAACAACATCGTAGTTAA
This sequence comes from Chitinophaga sp. RCC_12, assembly GCF_041360695.1. Classification (NCBI taxonomy): domain Bacteria; kingdom Pseudomonadati; phylum Bacteroidota; class Chitinophagia; order Chitinophagales; family Chitinophagaceae; genus Chitinophaga; species Chitinophaga sp. RCC_12. The sequence continues at coordinate 262,547 of NZ_JBFUPS010000009.1, read as the reverse complement.
CAGTAACGCGGTTCAGGCTATTATAATTATAGTTATAGTCGATACCAATCACCAGCCGGTTTCTCAACGATGCAATTTTGAAATCACCTACGAAATTCTGTTGCAGCTGGATGTTACCAAAAGTCTCCGGCTTTTGATTCCTGACGCTACGCGCCATAGTAGAATCGGTAAGCAGGGTCATGTTGGTCCAGTAAAAATGTTTATAGAAGCCTTCAGAAAACAGGTAATTGGTTTGGGAAGTCCAGGCGTTTGATATTTTGTATTCTATCCTGCCCTGTATATTATTGATCCCATTGCTGATATCCGCGCCGTTATTGATATACGACCGCTTATACCCAATTTTAAGATCTTTAAAACTTCTGGCCGTCACATTTTTGAAATCGTTTACCGCATAAGTGCCGGTAGCGAAGTTACCCCTGGTGACGTCCACATCTACCAGGAACTTCAACCGGTCATTCACCTGGTAAGAGAAACTCGGCGCAATCGTATAATTTTTAGCATATCCCTGGTCCTGGAAAGAGCCTTCCGTTTGACCGGCAGCATTGAGCCTGAACAGCATAGTGTGCTCGTCGTTCAGCGGGGTGTTGATATCAGCGGTAAAGCGCGCAAACTCGAAGCTGCCGCCGGTAAAGCTCACGTTTCCGCCGAAATGATCGTATGGTTTTTTGGTGACGTAATTATAAAGTCCGCCGAAGGTGATGTTCCGGTTACTGCCAAATAAGGTACCGGAAGGTCCTTTGATTACTTCTACGCTTTCCAGGATAGCCGGGTTCAAAGGCACAATCGCACTGGTCACCATCCCGTTCCGCATACCCGTGGCATTGGAAAAACCGCGTATAGTCATGCCCTGGGAACCGCCTACGGCGAAATTAGGTACTGCGCCGGGAATATTCCGGTAAATGTCTGTGCGCTCCGTGATCAGTTGCTCCTGCATCAGGGCTTTGCCTACCGTTTGATATACCTGCGGATTTTCCAGGTTCTTCAGCGGCAGCCGCGCTACCTGGTCTGTATTCTTATCAACAAACCTGTTACGGTTCGTATTAACAACAATTTCCCGCAGCTGCGTATCAGACAATTCCAGCCGCAGCGATACGTCTGTTGTACGGCCCTTTTCCACGGTTACGTTTTGTGTAAGGGTCTGGTATCCGATCAGCGAAATTTCCAACTGCCAGGCGCCCGCCGGTACACGGTGAATGGTGAAAGTACCATCTGGTCCTGTAATAGCGCTCTTCGATGTTCCTTTTATCACCACGGTTACCGATGCCGCAGTTTGGTTATCGCTGGTAGTTATTATTCCTTTAATAGTCCCGAAATCAGTTTCTGTATTGGAGAATGCGTACAATGGCAGTAATAAGATCAGGCAGTATAGTAATTTCTTCATGGTTGGATGCGAAAATTTTCGCAAAGATACCCCGGCGGCAACTGCATCATTTTAACATTCCGGAAAAATATTTATCACAAAAGAAAATATAACTGGCATTTTGATATTAGCTTGCAGGCAAAGATCCCTTACATGAAAATTAAGCTTCTCAGAAAATTCCTGGAATACGTTTACAATAATTACGTGGGCAACTTTTTAGGATTTGTGATCGGAATGGCTTCTACCCGCCTGGTATCCCATTATTTCACCACCCGCAGCATCCGGAACTTATGGGGCCTCACCGCCCACAAAACGGTGGTAGACAAACACACCTACAACACCATGGAATGGACCATCTCCATCGTGATCGGCTTTATTGTTTTTGAAATAGTTTCCAAGTGGCTGAAGAAAAAGCTGAGCGAAATACTCCCCAAATACAAATTCACCCAATGGCTCGTAGAAGCCGAAGATAAGGCGCCGCCGGCCGATACCACGGAGCGGGGATTGTAGCGGAGATTGTCGCGGAGGTTGTCTGAAGCACTGATTACGCTGATTTTGCTGATTTACTTTTTTTGATTTTACTTTTTGATTTTCTTTTTTGATTTTACTTTTCTGATTTTATTAAAAAATAATGGGAGACAGAAGGCAAACTTTGCTTTCATCTCCCATTATCTTTTTAATCCTATAAAAATCAAAAAAAGTAAATCAGTAAAATCAGCGTAATCAGTGCTTCAGACAACCTTCACGACAATCTCCGCTCGCGCTAAAATTTGAATGCAACACTGCCCACGAAGTTCCGCGGTTTTTGAGGGTTTACAGACCAGTAGCCGGTGTAGTAAACGGTGTTGGTGAGGTTATTCACGTTGAAGGATACCCTGAAATGTTTTGCATTGTAAAATACGCCGGCGTTCAGCAGCGCATAGCTTGGTAAATAGAACACGCCTGTTTTGCTGTTGTCTATCACTTTGTACCGGCTGGCATAGTTGCCGCCGGCGCCGATACCCAGGTTTTTCAGCGTTCCGCTGGCAAACCGGTAAGTGGCCCAGAGGTTGGCAAGATGCTGTGGTCCTTGTCCGCCTGGCGCTCTGCCTGGCTCACTGTAAAAATCATCCTTATTCCCTTCCAGTACTTTTGTATGATTGTAGCTGTAGCCGGCAATGATGTTCAGTTGTTGTACCGGGTGAGCATTCAAATCTATTTCAAATCCCCTGCTGCCGAATTTACCACCCTGGGTAGCATTCATCGGGTTCTGACTGTCGGGGATCACTTTGTTGCCTACTTTAATATCATACACTGATAAGGTAGCGTACAATTTATCTGCAAAGATGTCTGTTTTTACACCAAACTCCACCTGGTCAGCGTGTTCCGGTTTGAACGACTGCGTACGCTCATAATCTCCGTTTGCATTGTAAACAGAAGATGGAGATACGTTTATGAATGCATTCATATAGCTACCGAAAACGGATACTTTATCAGGTACCACCTGGTATACCAATCCAAACTTGGGCGACAATGCAAATTGACGGTAGCCATCATCATCAGCGGCATTTTTATCACCTTTTGAATCAAAGTAATCGGCTCTGAGGCTTACCATAGCGGTGAAGGCAGGTGTAATATTCAGCACATCGGATACATAAGCGCTGTAGGAGCTGTTGGTAACATTGGTGTTGCTGCCTGCTGTGCCGGCGAGGAGTGCATATACCGCATCTTTTGTAAGAGGTACTGCAGGATGTACTTCTTCGTTAGAGGGGTCCCTATAGTCGGTGACGTCGCCCTGCGGACTTACGTTCCTGCCGGTTGCCCAGCCCGACCCTTTATCCACCACGTTGCGGCGGAAGTAATCGACCCCGATCAGCAGGCGGTTACGCAGTCCGCCAATCTTGAAATCGCCGTTGAAGTTTTGTTGTATATCGATGGTTTTGGTGGTTTGATCTTCAATGTGAAAATCCTGGCCAAACCATTTATCTCCCGGGTCCTGGTCCCACATATAGGTATACACACCGTCGGATTGTACCCTGCCGCCGGAAACAACGGTCTGGGAAGTCCAATTGCCGGAAAGCTTGTACAGCATTTGCGCCTGGAAGTTTATCCGGGGATTTTTAATAGTAAGTTCGTTGCTGGTGAATGATTCCTTCACGTTGAGGTTAAGCTCGTCGATATTTTTGAAATCGAGTGGAGCAGCACGATCGGAGTGAAAGAACACCGGTGGTACAGCCCTTTTTTCCTGGAGTATTTCGGCCATCACCTGGAACGAGAGGCGATCATTTACTTCGTAGGAGAAAGAAGGCGCAATAAAGAAGCTTTTCCGGAAGCCTGCGTTTTGGAAAGAGTTTTCGGAAGTATAAGCCGCATTGAGTCGCATGGCGATCTTTTGCTTTTTGCTGAGAAGGGTGTTTACATCAGCCGTAACCCGGTTGAGGCCGAAGCTGCCGATGCTGTAGCCCACTTCACCACCGAAGCCATAGTAAGGTTTTTTGGTGATGGTGTTGATCATACCGCCGTAACTATAAAAACTACCGCCGAAAAGCGTGCCGGAAGGGCCTTTCATCACCTGCACTTCTTCCACATCCGCGGGATCAAGGTTGCCGCTGGTAAGACCAGGGAGGCCGTTGATCAGGGACGGCTGTGCATCGAAACCACGGAGGGCGAAATAGGAAGCGCCGTCGCCGGCCCTGCCGGTCGACTGCCACGTTTGGAAGATCCCCGGAACATTGCGCATTACATCATCGTAGGTAGTAATGCCTTGTTGCTTCATGATCTCGGTGGAAACAGCATTATATACCTGGGGATTCTCCAGGTTTTTGAGCGGCATCTTAGCCACTGCCCTGCTTTCCCGGTTCATGTTGCGTGACGAAACCGTTACTTCGCTCAGTTGGGCAGCGCTTTCGTTGAGGGTGAAGTTCAGTTGCTGCGTTTGCCCGGCGGCTACAGTCACCTCTTTTAACTGGGTAGCGGAGCCAACAGACGTAATGCGCAGCGTCCAGTTACCCGGTTTAATATTTTTGATGGCATATTCACCTTTTTCGTTGCTGATGCTACCCAATTTGGTGCGTTCTACGCTGATGGTAACATTAATAGCCGGATGGCCGTCGCTGGTGGTTACCGTACCATGGATGGCGCCGTTCTGCGCGTATGCTGCTGCTGAACACAAAAGGGTACCTATAAATAATAGAAATCTGTTCATCTACATTAAACTGGTTGATTAAAACTTCCGCAAAGGTCCGGCGACGAAAAGGGAAAAGTTTACGCAATCGGGAAAATTTTGCTGGTAACCACGCAAAAAAGAGGATGCCCTTTGGACACCCTCTCCTTTTCTTATTTAGAATTGGCTTTAGAACTTAAACGTTACGTTTCCGGAAAAACGTCTTGGCATTTGAGGCTCAATAGTGCTCCAGCCTTTGTAGTATTCTTTATTACCGATGTTATCGAGTTTGAAGGCTACATTAAATTTATTGGTGTTATAAAACAGGGAGCCATTCAACACAGTGTAGGATGGCAGCGCGAATACGCCAGTGGTAAGCCTGTTCAGGATCATGTTTTCGCTGGCATAGTTGCCGCCGAAACCAATACCAAAGCCTTTCACCGGACCATCCTGGAATTTGTAGGTAACCCAGAGGTTCGCCAGGTTTTTAGGGCCGGCCTCTTCGGGACGTCTGCCTTCGTATTCCTTGTCCAGTGTTTTCGTGAATTTGCTGTCGTTGTAGCTGTAGCCCCCGGTGATGTTCAAACCTGCTACGGGGTTCGCCACGATTTCTGCTTCCACGCCGCGACTGGTTCTTTCACCACCTTGTATATAGTTAAGGTTGGTGCCGCCGCCTGTTTGCATGATCACGTCTTTCACTTTGATATCGTAGTAGCTCACAGAACCGGTGATCATACCGCCCAACAGATTTACCTTCACACCGCCTTCCATTTGATTGGCCTGTTCAGGATTGAAGGACTTCCAGGTGTTATCACCAAGTTGCTTTGGCCCGCTGTTGGTGAAACCGTTCATATAGTTGGCGAAAACAGACAATGTATTCAGGATAGGCTGGTACACAATGCCGAACTTAGGCGACAGGGCGGTTTGTTCATACTTCTCATTGGCGCCGGCAGTAAGACCCCCATTTTTAAAATGGTCTACCCGCAAACTGGCCATTACCGATAAGCTGGGCAGAATGTTGAATACATCCGACACATAAGCGCTGTATGTTTCCTGTGTAAGGTTAGAATTATCCACTGAGGTAGCGTTCAACAGTGAGTCGGTGTGCTGCCTTGAAAGAATACCGTTGTCGTTACCTGCCATATCTATCAGTCCATTCATCACATATCCGGTACTATTGCCCTGTGTTTTACGGCTGAAATAATCCAGGCCCGCCACGAGTCTGTTACGGAACTGCCCGATCTTAAAATCGCCCGTAAAGTTCTGCTGGATATCAGTGGTATTGGTGCTACCGTTCTGGTAGCTGATATACCTGGCAAAAGTAGGCGAAATATTAGGGAAGCCCGGCATAGCTGCAGAGCCTTCATACAGGTAGGAATAATATCCGTCTGATTTGGCGGTTCCCCTTGACACAATGGTTTGCGAGGTCCAGGTATCGGATAATTTATAGATCGCCTGTGCCTGCACACTGGAGGTAGGCGTTTTAATGCTGAGGTTATTGCTGGTATAAGAGCGTTTGTTATCGTAGCCCAGCTCCTGCAGGTTCTTTGCGAACAAGGCTGTACCACGGTCGAGGAACAGCATGGTAGGGTTGGTACTTTCTGAAGAAAGGAATTCGGTATTCAGCATCAGTGTGAGGCGGTCGCTCGCACGGTAGGTAAGCGACGGCGCGATGAAACGTTTCTTCACGAAGCCCGCATCCTGGAAACTGTTTTCATCGTGATAAGCGCCGGTAACGCGCAACAGCACTTTATTATCTTTATCCAGCGGGGTATTGATGTCTGCGGTAAGGCGGTTGAGGCCATAGCTGCCGCCGGTATAGCTGATTTCCCCGCCGAAGTGGTCATAAGGTTTTTTAGTAACGGTGTTGATCAAACCGCCGTAGGAAATTACGGAGCTGCCGTACAACGTACCTGACGGGCCTTTCACTACTTCAATCCTCTCTACGTTGGCCACATCCAGGCCACCATTGGTTAAGCCGGGCAGGCCGTTTACCAACGTAGGCTGCACCGCGAAGCCACGAAGCGAGTAATAACCGGCGCCATCGCCATCACGACCGGTGGAGGACCATAATTTGCTGATACCAGGTGCATTGTTCAGCGCATCCTCATAACGGGTCACCACCTGGTCTTTGATCAACTCGCTGGAAATAACGCTGTATACCTGCGGATTTTCAATATTCTTTAAGGGCAGTTTTGCCACATATTCGCTGCTTCTTTTGGTATACTTGTTCCGGGAGGCAGTCACCTCTACTTCATTCAGGTTCTTCTCGGAAATATTCAGCTGAAGATCCACCGTAATGGCTTTATCTTTTTCAACAGTTACCTGCTGACTGCTGGTTTCATATCCTGTGAGTGATACCTGGATAGTATAATTTCCGGGGGTGATATTGCGGAGTAAATAAGTACCGTTATCGTCTGTGAGGGTTGCTTTCTTAGTGCCTTTCAAAACTACTACCACTCCCGGCGCCGGCTTGTTGTCTGATGTGGTGATGAGTCCCTTTATACTGCCGCCGTTGTCTATTTCCTCGGCGGATAAAGTGCCGGATACAATTGTTGTCAGGAACAGTAAACACCATGCTGTTCTCTTTAAAAATTCCCTTATCATAGCTTTCTCCATTGTCTGGTTCCGTAAAATTTGCAGCCGCAAAGTTCGGGGTGTACGATATGTAGAGGCAGACGAATACGGAATTTGATTTACGCAATCGGGAAAAATGCAGCGGAGGTTGTCTTTCTCAGGATTAAACTTATTACACTGATTACGCTGATTTGATCACTTTTTGATTTTAAAAGATTCTGGGAGATACAAGCGGATATTTTCGCTTCTATCTCCCAGAATCTTTTAAAATCAAAAAAGTAAAAATCAGGCAAATCAGTATAATCAGCGTAATCAGCGCTCAAGACAAAATACGCAAAAAGCCACCCCCTTGCGGGAATGACTTTTCTCTTTCATCCACTATCTATCTACTTAACTTTTACATTAGGGGCGGGTGCATCGTTCCGTACTTCTTCTGTGGCGGTAGCCACCAGTGTATCGCCGGCGTTCAGCTCTCCAAACACTTCGGTTTTACCGTTTTCACTGCGACCCGTAGTTACCGGTACCCATTTCGTCTTTTTGTCCTGTATTTTCACCACGTATACACCGGTGGTGGAATTGAGGACGGCAGAGGAAGGCACCAGGAAATTGTTGGCATTACCGGTGAGCGGAATGGCTACTTCTGCCACCATACCGGGCAATAACGTCTTATCATTATTGGCTACGTCAATTTCAATATGCTGGGAACGGAGTTTGCGGTCCAGCGCACCGGCGAGGCGGATCACTTTTCCTTTAAATTCCTTGTTGTTCAGGGATCGTACTTTAAAAGCCACTTCGCTCTGGTTGGTGAGGTAACTGGTATAGGCTTCCGGCACACTTACTACTAACCTGAGTTTCTTTTGTTCCTGTAAGGTGAAGATGGGCATTTCAGAACCTTTTCCGGAAGGTCCTACATAGGCGCCGGCGCTTACGTTACGCGCAGTGATCACCCCGCTGAAAGGCGCGCGGATCTCGAGGTAGTTGCGGTTATCCCCTACTTCACGGTGCGCGGCTTTGGCAGCGTCTAGCTGGGCCAGGTCGGATTTCTGCCGGGCAAAAGCCAGGTCCAGGTCATTCTGTGACACGGTACCCGGGGTTTTGCTGGTTTCCAGCAGGCGGTCGTAGGTGGCTTTGCTGGACAAATAGATCGCTTCCTGCGACTTTAACCTGGATTCGGCGCCGGAGAGCTGCGAATTGATTTCCGGGGCTTCCATGGTAGCCAGCAGTTGACCGGCAGATACTTCACTACCCACATCCACACTCATCTTTTTGATAAAACTGCTCACTTTGGCATAAAGATCTACCTGCTGGAAAGCAATCAGCTCTCCGGGAATTTGTATAGAAGAAGATAAGCTGCCCTGTGTCAGGGAGAAAACTTCAACAGTGGGCGCTGCTGCAATGGCGGATGTGTCTTTTCCCTCTTTGGCGCCGGAGGTACTGCAACTGTACAGTCCTGCGATGATCACCATCGCTGACAATAAAGGAAATGTAATACGGAAACCGCTGTTCATAAATTATATTTTATTAGAATTAGATAATGGTCAGGCTTTTTCGTCTGATGGGATATAGTGAATACTTTCTTCATCTCTTGGATGCAGTGATACGCTTTGTGTACCTGCTTTACCCTGTCCCCATGCAAACGCCAGGGGCAAAATAAACAGTGCTGCAAAGGTGGAAGCTATCAATCCGCCTACTACCGCCCTTCCCAATGGGGACGACTGATCGCCGGCTTCACCCAAACCGCTGGCCATAGGAATCATACCTACCACCATCGCGAGGGCTGTCATTAAGATAGGCCGTAAACGCAATGCCGCCGCTTCTGTAGCAGATAACAGCGCATCGCCGTTATGCTTCCGCAACTGCTCTGCATTCGTGATCAGCAATACAGCGTTGGAAATAGATACTCCCACCGACATGATCATACCCATGTAGGATTGCAGGTTCAGCGTAGAACGGCATAGCATCAGCAACACCAAGGATCCCAGCAACACTGCCGGCACGGTAGCCAATACAACGGCGGATACTTTGAATGACTGGAAGTTGGCCGCCAGCATCAGGAAAATCACTACAATCGCCACCAGCAAACCACTCTGCAAACTATCCAGCGTGTCCGTGAGCGTATTGCTTAACCCGATCAGGTCTACATTCAGTCCGCGCGGCAGCGTACCCAGTCCGGCAATCGCTTTCTTTACATCCACTGCTGCCGTACCCAGGTCGGTATTATTCAGGTTAGCCGTTACCGTTAGTGTGGGCATGGCGCCGAGGTTATCTACCTCACCGTAAGTGGTATCTACCGACATAGTAGCCACATCACTCAGCAACGGACGGGAATTATTCCTCAGCAACGGAATTTCACCGATCTGTTCTTTGCTGTTCATCTTACTTTCCGGCACCTGCACCTGTACGTTATAACTCAAACCAGCTTTTTCATCTACCCATATATTCTTTTCCGTTAACCTGGAAGAAGAAGTAGAAGCCACCAGGGAACGGGATATATCGTTCATATCCACTCCCAGCTGTGCAGCCCGGATACGGTCGATGTTTACATTGATAGCAGGGTATTTAATGGACTGTCCTAACTGTACATCGCGGAGATATGGCAGCTTATTCAATTCAGTGATCAGCTTCTGCGCATATTGCTCGCTCAGTTTCCGGTCGCGGCCCGCAAACCGCACTTCCACCGGCGTTGGCGAACCCTGGCTAAGGATCTTATCCGTTAATTCTATCGGCTCAAAAGAAAGTTTTATCGTTGGATCAATCACCTTTGCCTTCTCCCTGATCTTATCCTTTAACTCATCCAGGTTAGTATGATAATGTTCACTGAGCGACACCTGCAATACGGCTTCATGCGGGCCCGCCATCCACAGGAAGATAGGCGCCGTGGAAAACAACTGCGGGTGCATGCCGATGTAGGCAGAAGTAATGGACACATTTTCCTTACCCACAATCTGGTTAATACCATCCAATAATTTGATGGTTTGCTGCTCCGTGCGTTCAATACGGGTACCATCCGGCACTCTCATCCTCACCTGGAACTGGCTGCCATTTACCTTTGGCAGTACATCTCGGCCAATGTTGGCAAGCAGCAATACCACAATACCACAAACCACCACCAGGTAGCCAATCACTATAGGTTTGCGATAAGGCATCATCCTTTTAATAAAGCGCAGGTAACGGTTTCTCAGGCGCTCGAAGCGACTAAGCTTACCATTGCCGTTAAAGTCGCCACGCTCTACCAGTACTTTCTTTTGCTCCCAGGTATCTTTTTCACCGGAAAGGCCAGCAGCCGCAAATTCTTCTGCATCTGTCATCTCACCGCCATCTGCTTTCTTATGATGCTTTACTTTCATCACCCAGTTAGCCATGATAGGCACAAATGTTTGTGCCAGGAAATAAGAGATAATCATACTGAATCCTATAGCCAAAGCCAGCGGCAGGAACAGTGATCCCGGGATACCGCCCATGGTAAAGGCCGGCGCAAATACCGCAAGGATACAAAACAGGATCAGCAATTTCGGAAATGCAATCTCCTGGCAGGCATCCCAGATAGCCAGCGCTTTGGGTTTCCCCATATCCAGGTGCTGGTGTATATTTTCTATGGTTACCGTACTTTCATCTACCAGGATACCAATGGCCAGCGCCAATCCGCTCAGCGTCATGATATTGATGGTTTGCCCGAACAGGCTCAGGAAAAGTACCGCTGAAATAATGGAGGTAGGAATGGTGAGGATCACGATCATTGCCCCACGTGGATCACCCAGGAATAACAATACCATTAAGCCCGTAAGGATCGCGCCGATGGTACCTTCCGTGAGCAAACTTTTTACGGAGTTGATCACGTAGGTCGACTGGTCAAATTCATAGCTCAGCTTCACATCTTCCGGCAGCTGCGCCTGCATCTTCGGCAATGATTTTTTCAGGTTCTGCACTACTTCCCAGGTAGAAGCATCGGCGCCTTTGGCGATGCTCAGGTATACCGAGCGACGGCCGTTTACCAGCGCATAGCCTGCGGTAACGTCCGCCCCATCTTCCACGGTAGCTACATCTCTCAGGTAAAGATTTTGTACATCTCCCTTAAATAAGGGAATGTTTTCAAAATCTTTTACATTACGGATCGTGGTATTAGCCGGTGTGATGTAATTATTATTCCCGATACGCACGTTACCGGAAGGAGCCGTCTGGTTATTGAGCCGCATGGCTTCCACCAGTTGATCCGGTGTCATGTTATGCTGACGGAGCAGTTCGGGATCGGCCTTGATCACCACGGTACGCATATTACCACCGAATGGAGTGGAACCTATCAGGCCTGGAATGGAGGTAAAGGAAGAACGCACATACACGTTCGCCATATCCAGCAATTCGTTATTACTGCGTTTATTACTGCTCAATACCAGCTGGCCTACCGGCAAGGTGGAGGCATCGAAACGGATAATAAACGGCGGGTTGGAACCAGGTGGAAAAATAGCCTGGATCCTGTTGGAAAAGGCGCTCACCTCCGCAGCTGCCTGCGCCATGTTGGTACCAGGGTAAAAGTTGATCTTCATCAGCGTAAGCCCCTGGATATTTTTTGTTTCTATACTTTTAACGCCATTTACAAACAGGAATATATTGATGTATTGTTTAGCAAAGAAGGATTCCATTTGTTTGGGAGTATATCCCCCAAAAGGATGCGACACATAAATTACCGGCATGTCCAGCTTCGGGAAGATGTCAATCTTAATCGTATTGACTGCTTTAATCCCGAAGAAGAACAGGCCGGCAACTAGTACCAGGATGGTAATAGGTTTTTTTAATGCGAAACTGATTAAGTTCATGGTAATGAAGTGTTGATAAATAAAGCCATCAATGGCGTCCGTTTAACGAAAAGCTAATTTTCAAAGATGCTAAAATCGCCTACTGCGGCGGCTTTCAGCAATAGCGCCTGCCATACGTTACTATATGCAATATCCTTATCTGTTTCCGCCCTGATGAGTGCATACAGCGCCTGTGTTACATCTACCAGGTTGGTCAGTCCGTTTTTATACAATACTGATTTCTGGAGATAGGCATCTGAAGCGGCTTTCACCTGTACGGGCGATTCCAGGTAATTATCTAAAGCATTTTTGATTTTTATATCAGAGAGGTCCAGCTGTGCGCGGATCTGCTGATCCGCCAGGTTGTATTCTTCCTGTAATCCCTGGCTGATGAGCTGTTGCGACCTCACCTGCCGCGAAATGCGGAAGGGCTGCGTAATATTCCAGGTAACGCCTACGCCCAACAGGTAGTTGGTACGGGTAGGTTTAATCCCATCCCAGTAGCTATGCGTGAAATCTGTTTGATCGGTGGCATAACCATAACCGAAGCCCGAGCCCCTTGTCTGCAATACGCCAACCAGCGTAAATGCCGGGTAATAAAAGGTTTTAGCATACTTTGCCTGTTCATCGCTAACAGCAATCCTGCTTTTATACCACTGCAGCAACGGGTGGTTTTCCGGGGAAAATGTTTGCTGCGGCAGCGCCGGGATGCGCGCTACATAAGAAGTGTCCAGTATAAATTGCCGCGGCGTGATGCCCAGCAGCTGTGCCAGTTCATTGCTTTGTGTTTGTTCAAAGTCCCTTGCTTTGGTGAGCGCAATTTTTGCATTGGAGTATTCCGCGTTGGCCTGGGAGGAGTCCACGCCCGCTATCAGCCCGTTTTTCACGCGGGTAACCACTACCCTTCTGATGGTATCTGCACGTTCCAGGTTTTCCCGGTAAGAGCGGGTTAATTGCTGTGCTGCTACGAGGTTTAAATAAGTGGCCGCCACTTTTATCTTGTGCTTAAAAATCTCCTGTTGCCAGTCTTTATCGTTCTGAGCGGCGGCCGCTAATGCTGTTTTAACTTTTTCCTTTGCCCTGCCGAAAGCAAAGAAATCCCAGTTGATATTAGTAAGGTATAATGCGCCGAAGGAGGCGTTCCAGTTCTGATGATCGAGTGGTAAGCCGGAGGAAGCCGCTGCTAAGCCTCCGAAGCCGTATAGCGGGCCGTTCTGGCCGTTTACGGTACCATAGTCCTGTTGTGCTGCCACATTGAAATTAGGCAGGTAATCGCGGCGTGCCTGGGACACCTGTTCCCTGGAAGCTGCGGTGTAGCTGGCTTTGGCACGGATCGTTCCATAGTTGGCAATAGCCGTGTCGATAGCCTGCTTTAAGGTAAATGCCTGTTGTGCATATAAATGGTAGCCTGAAAACAGGGATACAAGCGCCAACAGCAAATATTTCTTACTCCACATGAATAAATAGATTTTACGGTTGAAATATCCTGAAGGATATTCAACTGCAAAATTTCTGTATCATTTTGAAGTAAACTTGAAGGAAAAGGGAAATACGGATTTTTTTTTGTGAGATGGACACTTAAACGGCTACTGCGGCCGCTACAGGCAAGGCATCACTATTTACTGTCTGTTTTTTGTAAAAACACACCTGTATTTTATGCCATCCGTCGGCGTAATTATAATCCACATCATAGCCATTCACCTCGCAGATTTGCTTTACGATGGCCAGTCCGAGCCCGATGCTGTCGTTGCTCTGGTTACTTTTCTTAAACCGCTGGAACAGCTCACACGTAGGGATTTGCGGCGGTATGCCGGTATTGCTGATGCTTAGCTCACGGTGAGTGAGTACCATTTTTATTTGTCCGCCATCGCGGTTATGCCGGATGGCATTGCTCAGCAGGTTGCTGATAAGCATTTCAGCAAGGGCCGGGTGGATATTAAGCGGAATGTTTTTATCAAGATTAGTGGTGATGGCAATTTCACGCATGGTGATCCAGTCTTCATAAGTAGCAATCACATCTTTCACCACGCGGCAAAACTTGAGGCTCTCCGTTACTTTAAATTCCTGGTTTTCCAGCTTGGTGAGCAAAATGAGGGAGCGGTTAATATGCGACAGCTTCTCAATGGCATTTTGCATATCCCCCAGCAGTGCGGCCTGCACGCTATCGATGTTGGTTTCGGACAACAGTTCTATCTTACTGCGGATTACGGCCAGCGGCGTTTGTAATTCATGCGAAGCATTTTCGCTGAACTCTTTTACAGCAGCGTAATCTTCCATTGCTTTATCGGTCATCTTGGTGAGGAACACATTCAGCTCTTTGAATTCGGTGGTGCTGGTTTCCGCCAGCTGCAGCTTATTCTTTTGTTTCAGGTCGAAGCTATGAATCGCCTTCATGGTGCGGCGCAGCGGGGAAAAGATCTTACCGGAAAGCAACCTTGCGGTAACAGATACGGCGAAGATCATCAGCAGCATTTTCCATACTACGGTGCTGAGCATCCCCCGGAATATTTCTTCCGATTTGATCACATAATTATAGGACGATATTTTATATTGCTGGTCCCCGATTTTATACCAGGAGTCTACCGTGATACGGCATTCTTTCTTTCCAAGATCTTCTGCTACAAAATTATCTTTCGTTACAATCACCTTCTTTTCCGGCAGCGGATCCGCCACAGTGGTAATGGCAATAGGCCTGCCATGGGTGTAGCGGTCGGGCTTTTCGCCGGCCATCATCTGCTGGGCCACCCGGTCATTCACGGCGGTCATACGCGCTACTTCCGCGTCATCGAGGTGCCTCTTGATATTATTGCGCGAAATCACCATAGTAACAGGCGTTACCAGGAACACGATCCCTATAAACCAGAGTGTTATTTTATTAAGCAGCTTCATGTTTTGGATGTATTAAACTTGTACCCTAATCCATAAACCGTTTCTATATAGTCTACTCCTTCTGCGGCGCTGATCTTCTTTCTCAGATTTTTCACATGCTGGTAAACGAAGTCGAAGTTAGCCAGGTTATCGGTATAATCACCCCAAAGGTGAGCGGCGATAGCCTGTCGTGACAGTACACGGTTCTTATTGACCACAAAATACAACAACAGGTCGAATTCCTTGCGTGTTACATCCAGGAGGGAGTTATTGATCAGGGCTTCCATGGTGTCGGTATTCAGCTCTATTTCATTGAAAACAACGAGGTTATTGCCATCCAGCTTCTTCCGGCGGTAAATAGCCCTCAGGCGGGCATGCAGCTCCGGCAAGTGAAAAGGCTTGGTCACATAATCATCCGCACCCCGTTCGAGGCCATTCACCTTGTCGTCGAGGGCATCTTTCGCGGAAATGATCAGCACCCCGCTGCTGATATTCTCCTGCCGGATGAAATTGAGCAATTCCATCCCGTTGCCATCAGGCAGCATGATATCCAGCAGGATACAGTCGTAAGTGAAAAGAGAAAGCTTTTCCCGGGCCGTTTCCACATCATAAGCCAGTTCGCTGATATACTTTTCCCCGTTGAGGTAATCGGAAATACCGCTGGCCAGTTCCTTGTTATCTTCTACAATCAATACTTTCATATAAACACACCTGGGTGCAAAGTGCGTAGTAAATTTATAGCAAATTTGAAGTTTTGCCGCGGATTTTGTCTTTCTCAGGATTACGCGGATTTTGTCTTTCCCGCTGATTACGCTGATTTTACTGATTTTGGGGATTTGATCACTTTGGATTTTTAAATGATTCGGGGAGATCTAAGCGGATTTCGTCTTGGCTCAGGATTACGCGGATTTTGTCTTTCCCGCTGATTACGCTGATTTTACTGATTTTGGGGATTTGATCACTTTGGATTTTTAAATGATTCGGGGAGATCTAAGCGGATTTCGTCTTGGCTCAGGATTACGCTAATTTTATTTTGGGATTTTAGCGGATTTTGTCTTTCTCACTGATTACGCTGATTAGGCTGATTTTTTTGGAATTTTAACGGATCCTGGTTATCTTTATGTTGTGCGTAAGACATTGATAACCAGTTCAATTCTCTGATGGGTGCGTCTAAAGAATATTTCAAAACCTGCTATAGCGCATTGATACACAATACATTACCGATCAAGTCCACGTCACCTCCACATCAAGGCCAGGTTCAAAGCATGTTAAAGGCAGGTGTAAAGTATCTGTTAAGCAGGTACAAAGCCAGTACAAAGCATAACCTATCTCCTCTTCACATCATCTTTAAATACCCCATCTTCTCCTTCAAAAAAACAAAATCCGCTTACATCTCCCCGAATCATTTAAAATCCAAAGTGATCAAATCCCCCAAATCAGTATAATCAGCGTAATCAGCGGGAAAGACAAAATCCGCGTATCTACGCGCCGAAGATCTCCGCCAGCTTCTTGTTCATCGCCTCGTCATCCTCACCGCCGCCACCGTAGCGGCCAATGATCACGCCGTTGGGGTCTATCAGGATTTTGGTAGGGAGGGAATGGATGCCATAATAGTCGCTTAGATCTTCGGGATTGGGCAGGTTCTTTTCCCGCTTGCCCCAATCCAGGCCGCGGAGTACATGACGCCAGATGCCGATGCCATCTTCGTTAACGGCTTTTTTCCATGCTTCAGGCTTGGAGTCGTCGTCGGAAACGCCGATGATTTCGAAGCCTTTGCTGCTGTATTTACCGTATAGTTCCTTCAGGTGCGGATTGCCTTTGCGGCAGGGGCCACACCAGCTGGCCCAGAAGTCGAGCATCACGTATTTGCCCTTGAAATCAGCGAGATTAATGGTTTTGCCTTCGATATCGGTTTTGGTGAAATCATGAGCGGGACTGCCCGGAGAGCCTGCGCGCAGGGCGTCCAGTTCCTTTTTTATTTCAAGGCCGTTGGCGCTTTGCTGCATCTCAGGCGACATCTTTGCATAAAAGGCCTCTCCTTCCTGCAAAGGCATGTTGCCTACACGAAAACGGAGCAGCTGTGCAGATACGTAGGAGTTGGGATGCTCATTCATAAAAGCTTTGTCCGTTTTCTCCATTTCCTCGTAGTAGGGCTCCATCTGGTCTTTTATTTTGTCCAGCTTTGTTTTGTAGGATTCCAGCTCCGCTTCGGATTTCTTTGCTTTGATGGCAGTAATGTATTCTTTATTCAGTTTATTAAAAGCATCAGATAATGGCTGGAGCTTTTTCAGGATAGGTGCACGGGCGGCATCCAGCTGGTCCTGGTCCAGCTGGGCTTTGGAACCTGTGAGTTTCGCGTCCTTCAGGCGCCCGGTGGAAGACTTTAATTTCATGGGCGCTGCCTCCATGAAAAAAGAGGCCATGTCTCCTTCTCCGTACATGGCAGTCTTTTTATCCACGTAGATACGGCCTTCTACCGGCTGCACCAGTTTACCACTGAAGGTAAACTGCCCGTTTTTCGACAATACGCTGTCGGTCCGGTATTCCTTGCCGCTTTCCGCATAAGCGAGGTACACGTAGCGATTGGGAAGACCTTTAATATCTCCCGTAAGGGTAAATGGTAACTTTTCCTGCGCCTGTGCCCCGAATTGCAGGGCTATAAAAGGAAGCGCAATGAGACTGTATTTCATGCTGCTGTTTTTTTGAGATGATTATAATACTTCCGCCAGTTTCTTTTCCAGTTCATCCCCATGCAGATCTTTGGCGATAATTTTACCGGAAGGATCAACCAGGAAGTTAGCCGGAATGCTGCGGATATCATACTGTTGGGCGATGGCGTTGTTCCAGAATTTCAGGTCAGATACATGTGTCCAGGTGAGGTTGTCCTGGTGAATGGCGTTAAGCCACTTCTCTTTGCCGGTGGGCTGATCCAGCGATATGCCGAGTACCGTGAAGTTCTTGCTGCTATACTTTTGGAAGGCGGCCACTACATTCGGATTTTCTTCCCGGCAGGGATGACACCAGCTGGCCCAGAAATCGATGAGTACATACTTACCGCGGAAATCCTTTAGGGAAACGGGTTTGCCTAAAGTGTCATTCTGCGTGAAGTCCGGCGCCATGCTGCCGATGCCGGTGAGTTTATTTACACGTATGCTGTGCGCCAGTCGTTTTGCCGGGCCGTTTTCTTTCGCAGCGGCAGACAATTTATTAAAGATACTTTCTTTTTCATCCAGCGGCACGTCGTTCAGGTGCGACAGCAACGATGCGCTGATACCGGATTTCGGATGTTGCAGGATCCATTGTTTGGTGAGGCTGTCACGCTCTTCCTGCATGCGTTTCATTTTAGGTTCGAGGGCTGCCAGGCCGGCGGAGTCCTTTGCGGCGTATAATTTATTCGCCTGTTCATAGAGGGCTGCCTGTCCTTGCAACCCGGGCGCCTGTTTCAGCAGGGCCGTATATTCGTTGTAATCTTTTATGTATTGCGGACCTGAGAAAGTGGCATTCTTAAACATAGGTCCATCTCCTTTTATGGCGACGTTTCCTTTATCGAGGTAGTAAAAGATCATGTTATTGTCTCCATACTTTTTCCCGATCTGGATAACATAGTAATCTGCTTCCCCGGGGGCGATGTTTGTTTTAATGGTGAATCCGCCGGCAGTGGTTTGCACGGAGTCGCGGCGGTCATCGTTGCCCTGTGAGCGCCAGTATACCCACTGACCAGCCGGCAGATCTTTGATGGTAGCCGTGATGGTGGTGTTTTGCTGTGCGTAGGCTGCTGCTGTAGTTAATGCAGCAGCCAGCAATGCGGTTATTTTTTTCATACCTGCGTAGTTTTTACTTTAATATTTCAGCCAGCTTTGTATGCAGCGCAGTACCTCTTAATTCTTTGGCGATGATGATGCCTTGCGGATCTATCAGGAAAGAAGACGGGATCGCCTGGATACCGTATTCCTGCGCCACTTCATTGCGGAAGCCTTTCAGGTCCGACACCTGCATCCAGGGCATGCCATCCTGCTTAATCGCTTCTTTCCATTTATCGGCTTTATCATCGAGCGATACGCCGAGCACGGTGAAGTTTTTATCTTTGAATGTGTTGTAAGCCTTCAGCACGTTGGGGTTTTCAGCGCGGCAAGGACCGCACCAGCTGGCCCAGAAATCGAGCAATACATATTTGCCTTTGAAGTCGGATAAGCGAACGGGTTTACCATCTACATCTCCCTGAGTGAAATCTATCATCGGCTCACCGATCGCACTCTTTTTCAGCACAGCGAGGCGTTTGGCCAATCGTACGCCGGTAGCGGTTTGTTGTGCCGCCGGCGTGAGTATACGGAACATACTGTCTACCGGTGCATATTCTCCCATCACGGCCATATCTGCCACCATGTTCAGGCTTACGGCGCTTTCAGGATGTGCTTTAATATAGGCTTTGGCGCGGGCCCTCCGCTGATTACGCAGGGATTCGAGGTTCGCTTCCAAAGCCGCTTTGGCGGTATCGTTACCTTTTACTTCATCGTACTTTGAGTAAAGGGTATCTTCCTGGCTGGTGATATCGGAGATCGATTTTTTATACGCTTCGTAAGCGTCCTGCGTGGCGGAGCCGGTGATCTTTATCTGGTCCGTTGAATCCATATTTCCGTTCACCTGTATAGCGGCATTTTCCACGAACAATTCCAGGTAGCGTGTGGAGGTACCGATATATATTTTTTGCGGCTCGGTGATGTTGCCGGTCCAGGTGAAGCGGCCATCCTTTACCGGCACCGTGTCTGTTTTAGCAGAATCGGCTACCGGTATGGAGATGAAAACAACGGAGTCCTTCAATCCGCGCAGCTCCGCCGTGATACTGGCGGAGGGAGCTTTAGGCTGGCTGCAGGCGGCGGCCAGCAGCAGCATGGCAAACATAGTGGGTGTGTGGATCTTCATACTGAATATTTAAAAGTTATTATTGTTGATAGCCCGGGTTTTGCTCACCGATGGTCGGGTTGTTCAAAAATTCGGTGTGCGGGATGGGCATGATATATTTCACCTTATCATTTGCGGTGGGCCGCAGTTCCTGTACCAGCGAAGATGGAAGGCGCAGCAGCGACATCCACTCCTGTCCGTCTTCTCCTACCAGGTTGCGGACCGTTTCCAGGTACAGTTGTTTGAGCATTTCATTAACGCTTCCGGCATTATCTACTGCCGAAAAATCTGTTACACCGGCATGGCCCATGATGTTTTTCAGGATAGTACGGGCCGCAGCGAGGCTGCCGCCGGAACGTACAATAGCTTCCGCTTTCAGCAGGTATACTTCTGTTAAACGGATGGCATAGGCGGTTTCTGTTAAAGGTGTGGGCGTATTTCCTTCTTTGATATATTTCAGGAAGTAAAAGGTGCCATCCGAATAATCATTGGCGGAACCTATCATCCAGGCGCCGCGGGGATCATTCGCCAGCAATGTTTTCAGCGCTGTTTTGGCTACATACAGGGAAGATGCACCGGGCCAGTACTGGCGGCTGAGCACATAGTAATAGCTTTCCTGGTTTTGCTGTGATTTAACACCGAGTATAACTTCCGGACTGGCAAGGCCTTTTGTGTAAAAGATGTCTTTCATCTGCGGCTCCAGCGTATACTGGCTATTGAGGATGATACTGTCTGCCAGGGCTATTACCACCGGGTAATCGGCCGGCTGGCCGTGGCTCATAAGCACCCTCATTTTCAGCGCCATGGCGGCCCAGCGGGTAGCATAGAACGCTTTATTTTGTGCCGGCGCATTGGCAATGGCATCATCAATATCAGCGAGGATAGCGGTGTAGCTGTCTTTCACCGAGCTGCGTGCTTTTGCGGTAGCGCCCACTGTTACAAATTCATCGCGCAGCAATGCGCCGTAAGGGCTGCTGAGATCGAACCACTGGCCGAAGTAACTGAGCACTTTAAAATGGCCGTAAGCCCGCAGGAACCGTGCTTCTGCCAATACTTCTTTTTTACGGTTGTTGGTAAACGCTTTGTCCTCCAGCAGGGAAACGCCTTTTATAACGCCGTTGGCAGCATTTACCAACTGATAGGCTGAAGTCCAGTATACGCCGCTGAAAAAGGAATTGGTGTAGTCATTGAGTTCTGCTCCATCTTCGCCATAACCATATCCCATATAACCGGCAAATACGGCGGGGGGCACTTCGTGTTCAAACCAGTCCGTTACATTATTAGTGGCATCCACGTTGGCAAAGCGATAGTAAACACCATTGAGGGCGATTTCAGAAGTACGCTGGTCGATGATGGTATTACCATCTACCTTTGCATTTTCCGGTAATTTTCCCAGCTCCTTTTTGCAGGAAGTTCCTGCTATTAATAGGGTGCCGAGCAAAGTATATATGATCCTTTTCATAAAATCTTTTTTGTTGTTTTAAAATCCAAAACGAAGACCGATGTTAAACTGCTTTGTAGTGGGAAAGGTGCTTACATCCGAGCTGCCGTTGATAAGGCTGTAAGGATTGTTGCTCACTTCCGGATCGGGGCCAGGGTAGTTGGTGATCGTAAACAGGTTGGTAGCAGATGCGTACATGGAAGCGTCCCTGATATGCAGCGAGGACGCTACTCTTGCCGGCAGCTGGTAGGTAAGCGTAATGGATTTTAATTTGATATAGGAACCATTGTACACATCGTCGCTGGCAGTGTTGCTCACATTTTCCCCGAGCAGCAGGCGGGGCCTGTTGCTATTTGGATTTTCGGGTGTCCAGCGATCTTTTATAGATACTCCCCTGTTGGCATAGCTATCGAAAGATTTATTCTGGATATCTGCGAGATAAAGCAGGTCTCCGCCGTAGGAGAACGTCAGTAAGGTGATAAGACTAAAATTTTTAAAGGTAAAAGTGTTGGTGAAGCCGCCAAAGAAGTCCGGCTGCGACTTTCCTATCACATCGCTTTTATAAAATCCATTGTCGCCTATTTCATACATCGGATCACCGATGCCGAGGTAGGGAGCCATGTACCGTGCTAAGGTGAATTCTTTCTTGTAATCGTCCAGTTGCTTTTGGTTTTGTATAATACCTTTCATTTTATAGCCATAGAAGAGGCCGAGGGGTTCTCCTTTGCGTACGATGCTGTTCCCCTGGATATAGGAGCTGACTTCACCTGCATTGGTGAAATCGTCGTTGATGTCGGTTACTTTACTTCTGTTCCTGGAAATATTAAGCGCGCCTGTCCACTGGAATTGTTTGCTTTTGATAAAGTCCGTGCGCAGGTCCAGTTCCAGTCCTTTGTTGTTGATAGTGGCAAAGTTGGAGATCACACTCCCATAAGATGAGCTGGGGGCCAGTTGTGTAGCCATTAACAGGCCCGTGGTATTTTTTTCATAATAACCTATCACACCGCGCAGGCGGGAGCCGAACAGTTCAAAGTCGAGGCCCAGATCCTTCTGCAGGGTAGATTCCCATTTAATTTTTTCATTCCCGAGCTGGGTAGGAACGAGTGCATTCACACCACCGTAAGAACCGGGCGTATACAAAGTATAATAAAGGTTATCACCAAAATTCTGTGTACCGGTGTAACCGCCGCTGGCTCTCAGTTTCAGTTCATTTACCCAGGTTACTTTTTTCATAAAGGGCTCTTCAGAAATACGCCATGCCACACCGCCGGAAGGGAAATAACCTACGCGGTTATCTTTCGGGAATTTGGAGGACGCATCTGAACGGCCGGTGAAGGTGAACAGGTATCTTTCTCTCCAGGCATAGTTAGCGCGCATGTAGAAACTCAGCAGGGAGTTCTGCCCGGAAACACCGGTGCCGGGTAAAGTAATGGCTGCGGAGGAAAGGTTGTTCAGGTATTTATCATCCGGGAAGCCCTGACCGCTGGCGGAAAAGGAGTTATAGCGGTATTTCTGCCAGGAGGTACCGCCAAGGAGATTTAACCGGTTGTTTTCATTAAACTGTTTGTCCCAGGTAAGGGTATTTTCGAAGAAGAGGTTTACATCTTCTGTTTGCGACTGTGAGCCGACGCCGCCATTGGAGTCGTCTACCCCGCTGGGAGAAGCGATAACGGCCGAACTGGACACATAGTTCAGCTGGTGGTAGTTGTTGTAGTTAACAGAAACAGTAGACCTGAATTTCAAATCTTTCAGCACATCATAATCTGCGGAGAGTGATCCCAGGAGAGAAGATGTTTTTCCTTCGTTGATACCATCCAGGAGGATCATCGGGTTTTGATTGCCCTGGTAGTCGTACCCACCGATCTGCGAGCCCAGGAACCGGTAATAGCTGCCGTCGGGGTTGCGTTCAGGCAAGGTAGGCGGCGCAAAGAATGCAGCCGGGTAAATACCATTGGTGATATTGTTTTTAGTGAACCCGTAATCGAGGTTAGTAATGATCCGGAAGCGGCTGGTGATTTCATTATCGAGACTAATTTTACCGGAGATACGGGAGAAATCTGTTCCGAGCACCACGCCCTGTTGTTTGTTATAACCCAGGGAGGTATAGTAACGGGAGCCCGAGCCGCCGCCACGTACAGAAATATCGGCATTCTGCGAGGTAGCGTTACGGAGTACGAGGCCGAGCCAGTCGGTGTTAGCTGTACCAAGACTGGAAGGATTTTTAATAATATTATCTGCCTTGGTGCTGGATGCCTGACCTGCGGCTGCGCGGGCCGTATTCAGGTTTACAGCGGCTTCTGTTAGCAGCGAGAGATAATCCGTTGCGTTGAGCAGTTTTTCTTTAATAGGTGTGCTTACGCCTGCATAGTAATTGGCTTCCAGCACCGGTTTCTGGTTCAGCTTACCTTTTTTGGTGTTGATGATGATCACGCCGTTGGCTGCTTTGGAACCGTAGATAGCCGTGGCGGATGCATCTTTCAAAATATCGATGCTTTCAATATCATTGATATTTAACCCGGCGAGGCTGTTTAGTCCGCGGGAGAAGGAACCGCTCACGGTACTGTTAGGATCATCGCTGCCGGCTCTTTCGATCGGGTTTACCACTTCCGCCTGGTTTTGGATATACCTGTTCTGGATAGTTACCTGTACGCCGTCGATGATGTAGAGGGGATCGTTGCCGCCGAGCAGGGAGGTACCACCGCGGATGCGGATTTTGGCTACACCGCCGGGGGAGCCGTCGGACTGTGTAACCTGCACACCTGCTGCTTTACCGGCCAGCGCCTGGTCGATGCTCACGAAGGAAACATTCTTTACTTCGTCTACATTTACCGAGGCCACCGAGCCGGTGAGGTCTTTTCTTTTAGTACTGCCGTAGCCTACTACCACGTATTGGTTCAGGTCATCCACTTTAGCTTTCAGCTCCACCTCCACAGTGAATTTACCACCCATGCTGAGGGTTTTGGATTCAAAGCCTACGCATGAAATCAGCAGCACCGCGCGGGCATCGGTATTATGCAGGATAAAGAATCCCGTTTGGTCGGTGATAGCGGCGGCATTGCTGCCTTTTACACGCACCGATACGCCGGGTATGGGATTGCCTTTGGTGTCCACTATTTTGCCGCGCACATCTTCCGGGGGTAGCGCATCGTCGCCGGCCGGAGGGGTTACCTTCCGGGAAATAACGATGGTGTTGCCTTCTATGTCGAAGGTTAACGGCTTATCCTTCAGCAGTTTTCCAAGAGCGGCCTTTAGCGGCACCTCCCGGATCTCTGCCGAAACAGGACTCACATCTGACAAATCTTTACTCCGGTAAAAAAACACATACCCGGTTTGTTGTTTGATGACGCTGAACAGCTGCTGCAGCGGCATATCCTTGCAGGACACCGTGACCGTTTGTGAAACTCCACTGGCACAAACGTGTAAAGCCAGTACCGTTAATAAAACTGCGGTCATTCTCATTACTCGCCAGATTTTGGTGACATAATTGGTCCCTGGTTGAGGAGACCTTCCGTTATCAAGTGAACGAACCAATGACATGGAAAACCCATGCGGGTTGCGAACAACATTAATTTTCATACCTTAGATTGGTTTTTGGTTGACAAAATGTTTCTCATCCGCCTTTGCAGGCAGTGAAAAGCTTTCCTGAAACGGGTTAACCATTGATCAAAACCTGGTGCGGACGCCAATCTTGACACCAGGTTTTTTTTTATGGATGAACATAAGACCTCCGCGTCCGGTGGACCTCATCAATTCATAACATGATATTACTGGATAGCTATCTGTGCAGGCGTTAGCAAGCCTGGCAACATTGGTTGTTTCGCTGACGTTGGTGGTATCAGCTATGGTTGGTTATTGATTTAGCTTATGGATAAATAATGATCCGTCTTCCCTCCTCTACTTTAAAGTTAATTTTTGCCTGTGACAATACTTTTAACAATTGTTCCTGTGTAAGACTTCTCCCTATTTCCCCGGTAAATATTTCTCCCGGTATTTTATCGCTGTATTTTACTTCTATATTATACCACCTGGATAACTGACGCATAACGGTGGGGATATCTGCTTCCTCAAAAGAGAAATACCCGTTCTTCCAGGCGATAGCGCTGTTTACATCTACCCTGCCCACTTTTATGATCCCGTCGCCGGTGGCCGTGGCCTTTGCCTGCTGCCCCGGGTTCAGGTGGCGCATAGCGCTGCTTGTTTTTACCAGCACCGCCCCTTCCAGCAGGGTGGTATTGATGGTGCTTTCATCTGCATAGGCATTGATATTAAAATGCGTACCCAATACCATTACTTCCATGTTATTGACTTTCACCGTGAAAGGCCGTTCCACATCGCTGGCCACTTCAAAATACGCTTCTCCTGTGATCGTCACCGTCCGCTCCTTTCCCGCAAACGCCGTGGGATAGCTGATAGATGAGGCGGCGTTCAGCCATACATCCGTTCCATCCGGCAGGGTGATTTTATATTGTCCGCCGCGGGGCGTGCGCAATACGTTGTACGTTACCGCAGATGCCTCGGCTTCTTCGTTTTTATATACAATTTGCCCGTGCGTGGTTTTCTCTACTTTACTGTTCCCCTGTACGGTAAGTACTCCCGTGCCGGCACTGTCCAGGTTTACCACCGTTCCATCTGCCAGCGTGAGCGTGGCTTTATCGCCTCCGGGCATAATAATCGCCGGTTTATCTGCAAGCACCTGTTTTTTACCCGACTGCCACACAAAGAAGCTGCTGCCTGCCGTTACCAGCAATATGACTGCTGCTGCCACCTTCCAGCCGCTACGGCGGCGTATGGGCACTACGCGCGGCTCTGGCGCCGTTGCCAGCATCAGGCGATTACGCATCCGTTGTTCCATGGCTGTTTCGGTTTCTCTTTCCTCCACAGTTAAATGGGCTGTTAAGGCATGCTCGTCATAAGCATTATACCATCGCAGCAAACGGTCCTTCTCCTCGTCACTGGCCGCGCCGGCAAGGTACTTTTTTGACAGTATGGCCAGTTCATTCATTTCCATCCGTGATATAATTTACAGGGTCCTATATAGTAATGTCCGGAAATAAGGGTGCTACCCTACCTCCGTCAAAAAAAAAATTATAGACTTTCTAAAAAATGGCGTGAAAGTAGTTGCGGAATTGGAGGCGCAGCCGCTGCAGGGCTTTGGTGATATGCTTTTCCACGGCTTTTTCGGAGATCTTCAGTTCCGTGGCAATTTCCCGGTTGCTCATCCCCATATTGCGGCTATAGTCGAATACAATGCGGCATTTTTCGGGTAGTTGTTTTAATTGCTCCTGCATGGATTGCTGGAGGAAATGTAACTGGGCGGTATCGTCTGTTACTGCCTGAACAGCTTCGGGGAGGGCTTCCACCGCTGTAACCGGGACCATTTTCGATAATTGTGTAAATACGGCGTACCTGTTGGCAGTAGCCAGGTAGGCAGGCAACGACCGGATGATGGTTTGCGCCCTGCGCTGCCAAAGACCGGTAAGCACATCCTGCACCACATCTTCCGCCAGCTCCCGGGAACGCAGGCGATCGTAGGCCAGTACGTACAAACGTTTCCAGTAACGGTTGTAAATTTCTGTAAAGGCGTTGTGATCATCTTTACCCATCAGCTGAACCAGCTCATCATCAGCATAGTAGGAGTACTCGGTCATCATCTCTTATAAAAATGCCTGCAAAAATTAATGATTGGTTGATATTCAGAGATTGTTATAATCCCAAAGCTAAGGTATAAGGGGATGAGAAACAAGAGGTAGCAGGAAATCGGTCATTTCCCGGTAACTCTTTTTTTATGATTAATTCCCCAGTCCTTGAGCGAATAGATAATGGGGGTTAAGGTGTCCGCATACGGCTCCAGCTTGTAAGATATCTTCACCGGGTATTCCCCCAAAACGTTGCGCTTTATCAATTTGTGCTGTTCCAGGTCTTTAAGTTCCTTTGCCAACACCTTGGGGGTAATCCCAGGTATACTTTCCTGTATATCGGTAAAACGATCATTGCCCACGCCTACGGAAATGATAATAGGCAATTTCCATTTTCCACTGATGACATCGAGAGCGTCCCTCACAGGTTTCACGGTATTGAGGCAGTCGCAATGCGTTTCTTTTTGTGCCATAAGTTCAGATTGTTTACAAAGTCACTTTCCTTTGGGAAAGGACTATACAAAGGAAAGTATAATAGGTTAACTTTGCAAATGTTATTCCAATATGGAATAAAGGTGATGGCCATCTGATCTCTTCCTGGCCTCTGACGAAATCTTAAAATTCAAAAAATGAAAATCGGAATAATCGGTACCGGCGCAATAGGCGGTACGATAGCAAAAAAAATGGCTGCAGCAGGCCATCTGGTAAAGGTGTATAATACAGCGGAATTTGACACATTAAAAGAACGTGCCCGGCAGTTAGGCGCCACTCCTTCTACACTGAATGATATTGCAAAAGATGTGGATGTCCTGATCCTGTCCATCCCGGTTGCAGCCATCCCCAAACTGCCAAAGACGTTATTTGCCGGCATTCCGGAACACGTGATCGTCGTTGATACTTCTAACTACTATCCCTTCCGTGATGGGGAAATTGAAGAACTCAAAAAGGGAATGGTCGAAAGTGTATGGGTGGCCGGGCAAATAGGGCGTCCTGTTATTAAGGCTTTCAATAACCTACTGGCCGCAAGTCTTGAGCATGGAGGTAAGCCCGGAAATGCAGATGACCGGATTGCCATGGCCATATCAGGCGATGACCAAAAAGCTAAAGAGACAATATCCCGGCTAATCAATGACGCAGGTTTTGATGCTGTTGATGTGGGAAGTCTTGCTGAATCATGGAGACATCAGCCAGGCACGCCTGCATACTGTACAGAACTGAATGCAGCAGCACTTAAACAAGCCCTCAGTGATGGTGTTAAAGAAAATGCTCCGGGCATAAGAGATATTGCTATTTCAACATTCATGGAACTTCCAAGTCAACCTTCTCATGAAGAAACCGTAAAACTTAACCGTTCATTATTCTCTAAAAATCCAAAAGACTTTAAATAAACGTCAATCGTACAAATGTTTCATTTTCCCGCGCTTTTGTATCATATTAATTCCTGGTGGTCAGGCTAGCTTTGTCCTTTGTTTTAAACAACAAAATTTACTACCATGGCAAAAACAATTTTTATAACGGGGGCATCACGCGGTTTCGGCAGGATTTGGGCAGCAGCATTTTTACAACGTGGCGATAATGTAGTTGCGGCTGTTCGCAACCCTGAAACATTAACCGGGCTTGCGAAAGAATTTTCATCAAATCTGTTGGTACTGAAACTTGATGTAACTGATAAAAAGGCGGGTTTTGAAGCGATCAAAGCTGCAAAAAACAAATTTGGCCGCATCGATGTTCTAATAAACAATGCCGGCTTTGGGCACGTTGGCGCAGTCGAAGAGTTAAACGAGCAAGACGTCAGGTCACAGTTTGAAACTAACGTATTAGGTTCATTGTGGATGATACAGGCAGTACTGCCCATTATGCGTCAGCAAAAGTCAGGGCAAATCATTCAACTCTCCAGCGCCCTGGGATTGAATACGGTACCATTGATGGGACTGTACAGCGCATCCAAATTCGCAGTGGAAGGTCTTGCTGAAACACTGGCCGGCGAAGTAAGTAGATTTGGCATTAAAGTGACCATACTGGAACCAGGTGGTTTCTCCACAGATTTCTTCAGCGCCAGTTCCCTTGCATCAAGTGAATCAATACCGGTTTACGATGGCATACGAAAAGCTTTTTATGATCAGGCTAATGAGCTGGATTCCGGCAACCCTGCAGCAACTGCCAAAGCGCTTCTTAACCTCGTGGATTCGGAAAATCCACCATTAAGATTGCTATTGGGTAAAACTACTTACCCCTGGGTAAAACACACTTACGAAGAGCGCCTGAAAATATGGGAATCATGGCAGGATGTTTCTGTGGCAGCACATGGTTAACAGCAATTTAAATTACGGCATCCGGCTTTACCGGGTGCTGTTTCCATTATTTTTACAAAAATGAATCATTTTAAAAAAATAGCCGACTTACATGAAGCACTCGGTGTTAAACCACCGGAGCATCCGCTTTTCAGTGCGATATATGGTGAACAGGATAAGTGTACCGGTAGCAAGGAAATTGAGTTTTCTTCAGCGTTTTATACCATTGGATTCAAAAAGCTGAAATCAGGAAGCATGCTTTATGGAAAAACAAAGTATGACCACGACCGGGGGGTAATGTCGTTTGTAAAGCCGCAGCAGAAGGTGATTTTTAAAAATGTAAAACTACAGGAAAATGGATTTTTAATTCTTATCCAGGAAGATTTCCTCGCAGGAACTGCTCTTTACAAGGAAATAAAACAATATAGCTATTTCGATTATGAAGTGAATGAAGCATTGCACCTTTCACCTGGAGAAGAGGAAATCATCTGGAATTTGTATTTCAGCATAGAAAAAGAATACAATAATAATACGGACGAACATAGCAAGGCTATTATTATCAGTCATCTTGATGCCATGCTTAAATATGCGCAGCGCTTTTATAACAGGCAGTTTATTAACCGGGCACCATTAACCGGTTCAACCCTTACAAAGTTCAATGCCTTGCTTGCTGCTAATTTTGAAGAGCGAAAAACAAAAAATATTGGGCTGCCCACGGTATCTTTCATGGCAGAAAACCTGCATGTTTCTCCCCGCTATTTAACTGATGTACTGAAGCAGGAAACAGGAAAAACAGCTTTGGAGCTTATTCATCTTTTTTTGATTGGTGAAGCCAGAAATTTGCTAACAGCAGGCGAAATGAATATATCGGAAATTTCGTATTCACTTGGCTTTGAAAATGCCACTTATTTTTCACGTCTGTTTAAAAAAGAAGTAGGCGTGTCTCCGAATAAATTCAATAAACAAAAAAACCACGCAGCAGACGCTACAGGGGCTTCCCCTTATCATTAGCCCATTTATTTAGTCTCCTGCACTATCCACCTTACTGCATTTCACCGCTATTATTTGTAATTTGATTACAAAAATCAGACCTAAAAGTAATACATTCTGTATTTTTATGGCTATATTTGTAATTCAACTGCATTTATAAAGGCATAAAATGATAGTTAATTTTAGCATTGAAAACTTTGGCTCGATCAAGGATAAGCAAACGCTTTCTTTTGAAGCGACCAAATCATCTCATCTTGAAAATCAATATGTGGTAAATACTGGTGGCGTTAAATTACTAAAGCTGGCTTTAATTTATGGAGCAAACGCATCAGGGAAAACTACCATATTAAAAGCACTGGATTTTTTAAGAAATATAGTTTTAGAGCCCGTTGGGAAGAAAACGAAAGAATTAGATTTTCATCCTTTCCTTTTTGATAGTCAAACGTCTAAACAAAATTCCACTATTACGATAACGTTTATTCAAAATGAAATAAGATACTATTATGAAGTTGAGTTTTCCCAAAAAGCAATTATAACAGAAAAACTGGATTTCTTTCATCCTAACAAAGCGGGTATTTTCAAACGAAAAACAAGTCTGGAAAACCAATTTACAGAAATCTCTTTTGGTAGTAAGATTAAGATAGATAAAACTTCTGAAAAGATATTAGAATCCAACACTCTTTGGAACAATACGGTATTGGGTGGCTTTCTGAAAACAAACATTGAGTTAAAAGAATTAAAGGAGGCTACAGATTGGTTTAAGCAATATCTGAAACCCCTGGTTCTTACAACAACGGATTTGGAAGGCTATGTGACCTCTCACATTGATAAGTCCAACATCTCAAAAGAGAACGTTGTTAACATTCTTAAAAAAGCTGACTTTAATATTTCAGATATATTTATTCAGGAAGAAGAAAGAGACATTCCTGAAGGCTTCATTACATTTATTGAAAACCAGTTGAATGCCCCCAACGATACAATAAACGAATTAAAAGCAAAGGGAAGAATGACCTCCCGGAAGTTAACATTCGAACACACCACAGAAGATAACAAAAAGTATACACTGCTTTTCGACCTGGAGTCGCAGGGTACTAAAAGATACTATGGGTTTGCTGGTATACTGGCGCTACTTATCAAAAACTCGGTTGTGTTTCCCATAGATGAACTTGAATCATCATTACATCCTGAATTGTATCGTCATTTTTTACTTTCATTTCTTTTGAATGCAGATAAATCTCAAATAATTGCAACGACGCATAACAGAGAAATCCTTGACAGCAGGGATATACTCAGAGATGATGCTATTTGGATTACCGATAAAGATGAATCCTGCTCAACTTCGTTATATTCACTAGCCGACTTTGACAGCTCAGTAATCAGGGACACCACAAATAGGTTAAATGTCTATAAAAGTGGGAAACTTGGTGGTGTTCCGCATTTAGGAGATTACTACATTGACATCGAAAAATGAGACAAAAAAGAGCTATTGCAATAAAGGCCAGGAAAACATTTGCGGTTGTTGTGGATGGAGATACTGAAGTGTGGTATTTGCAAATGCTAAAGAGAAACGAAAGGTCCATTAATGTTAACATTGAGCCTAAGATACCTCAAAGGAAAAGGCTTTCAGAACAATTTGAGATGATATTGCTCCATTTTGAACGTACATCAAAATATTTTAGCTCATGCGAAGGCGCTGAAAAGCAATTAAAAAAACATCTCAAAGATTATAAAAAGACACAAAAGTATTATACCAAACAAAATAATGATATTTACTTGCAACTAAAATCAAAATTAGCTACCGCAATAAACAATGCAAAACAACTGGGATGTTTTAATCCTGATACGCCTCAAAGCGCAATATCGGAGATGCCATTATTTTTTGAAGCAAATAAGTTGGAGCAGCTTTTTTAAGAATACCCACAGGCAATCCCCCACTCCATTCTCTCAAAAAACATAACTATTCAGTACGCAATCTTTTTATTGGATTTGCATTAGCAGCCCGGTATACCTTTGTTCCAATAACAGCACTGCAGCAGAGCAATACAATCAGGAATGTACCGATGTAAGGCGTTGCTCCGATATCAGCATGATACCGGTAAATAACTCCAAAAATAAACTTGTTTGTAAACAAGTAGCCCAGCGCTGAACCAACTACAAATGCAATCAGGAGAATACGTATAAACTCCCGGTTGACTAATCCTATAATTTGCAGCACCGATGCCCCCAGTACTTTCCGGATCCCGATTTCTTTACTTCGCTTGTCTATGTTCAATGAAATTTGTGCAAATAAGCCCGATGCTGACAAAAGCAACGTAACTATGGCCAGGAAAAATGCAATCAACTTAAATGCCTGCGTCATCCGGAGCTCCTTTTCAATTAAATCTGATTGCAAATATCCCCGGTAGGGTACATTGGGTATCAATTTATGCCAGGCTGCCTGCAAGTGCTGAGTTACCTGGGACAATCTATCTTTATCTGAGCGAACAACCACAAACTTATACTCCGCTGGTTTGGCCATACGTAACGCACAAGGTGGTACAAGACCATGTAAGCCGTATTCTTTGTAATCGTTCACAACTCCAACAATCGTGTAATTGATGCTATCCAGGGTGACCCGGTGACCAAGCGGTTCCTTTATCTGTAACCGTTGCAGAAAGGTCTGATTGACCAGGATGGATTCATCGGCATCAGCGCCATTATCGTAAAAATGACGCCCCTGAAGCAAACGGATTCCCATCGTGTTAAGATAGGCCTCCCCTCCGACCTGCGCAACCTGTACCTGGGTTTGCCCATTTTCAGCCTTTGCCGTTTGGGTGTAGGTGCCGTCACCAATTTGCTGCACACATCCGGCCACGCTTTTAATTTCCGGATACTGCTGAATGGCCTGGGTAAAAACACCGTACTCCCGGGGATTGTTGATCTCTACAACGGCCACTTCATTGACAGCATAACCAAAATCTACTTTCTTTTGAAATATGGCGTTTTGAGACATCACAATGCCAACCACCAATGCGAAGCACGACAAGCTAAATTGTGAGATCAACAGGAAACGTGTAAAACGGTTGGAGGCCGCAAGTGAAGTTTTGCCTTTGAGAATCTGAACCGGCTGAAAAGAGCTAACGTACATTGCCGGGTACAGACCAGAAAAAATGGCACTGACTATGGGAATTGATACCAGGAATAACCAAAATCCATAGTCCCTGCTATAGTCAGGTGAAAGTTCAACGTTTGTAAGTTGACTAACAGCCGGCAATAACAGATGGACAAACAACAACGCCAATACAGATGCCAACAGGCATAAAACAATATTCTCCGTTAAGAATTGACGGATTAGCTGGCTCCTGAAACCTCCCATTACCTTACGGATACCAATCTCTTTTAACCGTCCACTGGCAAATGCGATGGAAATATTGGTGAAATTGAAACAGGTGATAATTAAAATAAACAGCGACATGATGGCCGGAACTATAACGAGCACACCACGTGGATTAACCGTTAATTGGTTGCCATATACGTATCCCGGCATGTCAATATCCGAGGTGGTCGCCAACTCAGAGAAAGGTTGGAGGGAAAAGCCTGCTATGGGCCAATTGGAACGATTACGGTTATGAACCGCTACATAGTTATTAAGATCAGCCATTACAAAACGGGCCGCCTGTTTATCTTTTAATTTTACAAATGTTGTAATGAGATCCGGATTGGCCCAGTCGTCGGGGGCCACCTGTCCATTCACAAATCCATTATCAAATGAAGTGATGATATCGAACTGGATACTTGAATTTGCCGGGATCTTCTGCGTTACAGCAGCAACCGTATATATCTTAGACCGGCCTTCCGATCCAATGATTGTCAATGACTGCCCCACCGGAATTTGCTTTGGAAAGTATTTGTCTGCAAAATCTTCGCTGATGATTACCTGGTCCGGTTGACCAAAACCGGACAGGTTACCAGATTTCAGGGGGAAAGTAAAAAAATCGAATAACGTTTTGTCAGCATAATGAATATGCTCATCAAAAGTATTCTCCTTAATTTTCACCACAACTGCAGCGCTACTGAACCGGGCCACCTGTTCCGCCCCGGCAGGTTCTTTCTGCATAGCCTGGGCTAAAGGTAAGGGTACAACGGCCCAGGGCTGCCTGCTTCCATCAACCAGACGCACACTGTTCAGCCGGTAAATTTGCTCGGTGTGAACGTGATTCAGATCAAAGTTAGCTCTGTAGTTATAGTTGAGATATGCCAGGATACAACAGGCAATAGCAAAGCCTAAGCCTACTACGTTGAGGACCACATAAATCTTGTTGCGCCAAAGAACACGTAAAGCGATCTTCAAGTAGTTCGAGAACATAAGGTTAATTTAAAAAGACTGTTAAACAGTTTAGTTCCATAGCGCCAACCGGGAAATATTGAAGTCGGCGCCGGTATTTTACCTGGGCAACAACTACCATACCACTTGTTACTTATCTCCTCGCCCCGCTGTGGTGGCTATGTTTGCCTTTCTGTGGCGGATAGTCTAATAAGTAATATGTACGGATACGGACATACCTGTTCAGTTTTAATGATCAAACGAAGCGCTCAATAAACAAAAGCCCCCGCAGCACACGCTACGGGGGCTTTCCTTTTCATTAACCCATTTTATTTAATCTCCTGTAACATCTCCTTCACCGCAGCTTCCAACTGGGCATCTTTCCCCGCCAGGAACTCTTCATAGCGAAGCGGCACCCTGATGTCCGGTTCCAGCTGGAGGTTCTCCGTAGGGCGGCCTTCCTTACCGATAGTGCCTACCATTGGAATACCGAATACCATTGTTGGATCGATCTGTGTTTCCCACCAAACGGCGGTACCGGTGCCGGGTACCGGCATACCGATCAGTTTACCGAGGTTACCTTGTTTATAGATGTAGGGGAAGATGAACGCATCGCTGTAGTTCCCTTCGCTCATGAGTACGCAGCTCGGCTCCTGCCATTGGCCGGAGGGTTCACCGCCTTTGAGCTTTTCGCCCTGTGGTGCAAACTCAAGGTATTTTTTACCGCTGAGGAAGTTGTACAGGTCGTCGTGCAGCCATCCGCCGCCGTTGAAGCGGGTATCTACAATCAGGGCTTTCTTATCGCGGTTGCGGCCCATCACCTCATCGTATACAGAACGGTAGCTGGCGTCGTTCATGCCTTGTACGTGTACGTAGCCTACTTTTCCGTTGCTGAGTTTATCCACCATTCCGCGGGTATTTTCCACCCAGCGTTTATACATGAGCGTGCTTTCTTCGCCGGCGGATATTGGTTTTACGGTTTCATCCCAGCGGGCTTTGGTGTCGGGGTTGTAGATGCTTACCAGTACGTTGTTACCTGCTTTGCGGTTCAGTAGCAATGCCCAGTCGGTTTTAGCGGTGATGCTTTCGCCGTCTATTTTCTCGATGATGTTACCTTTCTTCAGTTTGCTGGCGGCTTTGTCGAAGGGACCGCCGGCGATGATGTCATCTACTTTGAGGCCGTCGCCGGTGGAGGTTTCATCATACAGCAAGCCTAAAGATGCGGTGGCATCGCCATTCATTTGTTGCGGCGAATACCGGCCACCGGTGTGGGAGCCATTCAGTTCTCCGAGCAGTTCACTCAGCAGCTCTTCGAAATCATAGTTGTTGCTGATATGCGGGAGGAAGCGGGCGTAGTTATCGCCATACATTTTCCAGTCGATGTTACGAATGGTAGGATCATAAAATTTCTCTTTCACCTGTTTCCATGCGTGCCAGAAAATGTATTTACGTTCTTCATCCTGGTTCAGCGACAGCTCTGTGCTGATAGACACCGGCGTAATTTTGCCGCTGTTAGCGTCTACCTTTACCACGCTGCCACGATTACCGACAAAGAGGGTGTTGCCATCTTTACTTAACTCGATGCTGCCGGGTGTACCGGCTAACTTAGCGAGGATCTTTGTTTCACCGGTTCTCGGCTCAGTCATCCACAGGTCGTAGCCCTTCTCAAAAGAGGCCATGTAATATAGTTTGCTGGCATCTTTGCTCAGCACGTAGTCGCTGATGGAGGCGCTATTGATAGTAAGTTTTACTTTCCTGTTTTCAAGGTTATTGAAATCGGGATGAAATACTTTTTTCGCGTCAGCAGAATCCTTGGCTTTCAGCGTGGAGTCTTTGGCTGCTTTGCCGCCGGTGGCTTCTTTTTCTTTCAGGAGATTAAATTCGTCTTTCGACAGCTTATAGTTATCATAAGCTTCCTGGTCGAAGAATACGGCGAAGATATCTACTTCGCGGCTGCCTTGTTTGGCAAGTGATTTACGTCCTTCGCGACTGCTGGCCCAGGTGAGCATTTTCCCACCGGCGCCCCATTTGGTACCGCCTTCGCCGAAACCGCTGTTCACGGGGTAAACGAATGCTCCTTTACCATCGGCGGGAATAAGCGTAGCATTTTTCGTGGTGAAATAACCCTGCTGGTCATCTGCAGCTATCCATTTGCCATCGGGGCTCCATTCAAAGCTCCAGTCGCCATCCGAGTAGGAATGGTTGCGGCCTGCGGGCAACAGCGTGCGGCTTTTACCGGAGGCGATGTTGAATACCTTCAGGACATTGCGGTTTTCTATATAGGCAATTTCTTTTCCATCCGGAGAGTACAGCGGCTGGAATTCTTCTGCTGAGGTGGCGATCACCGGTTCTTCCTTCAGCAGGGTGGCAGCAAAAAAGTAAGGTTCTTCTTTGCGTACTTTGGTAGTTTGAAAGATGTCCCAGTTGCCGTTGCGTTCTGCTGCATAGATAATACTTTTGCCATCGGGACTCCACTGCACCATTCTTTCCTGCTGGGGCGTATTAGTAATACGTTTGGTAAGATTGCCTTCCACGCTGGTAACAAACACTTCTCCCCTGGCTATAAATGCCATTTCCTTACCGTCGGGACTCATGGCGAACTCGGTGGTGTTACCGCTCACCGGTACATTTTTCACAATACCGGCCCGTCCATCATTAAAGATGCTTACTTCCAGCTTACGCGGTTGCTCACCTTCTTTCAGCGTATATATTTCACCGTTATAGGTGAAACAAAGGGTGTTGTTATCTGCTTTGGACAGGTTACGCACCGGGTGTTTGGTAAAGGTGGTAAGCTGCTGCATGCTGGCTTTATCTGTGAGAGAACCTTTGAAGAGGTTCTGTGAGATACCGCCTTTTTCGCTGAGATAATAAATATCGTTGCCATTGCCGAATACAGGCTCCCTGTCTTCCCCAACATACTCCGATACCTTTTCATAACTGCCTTTTGCAATATTCATTACCCAGATATCGCGGGTAACAGAAGACACGTGGTGTTTACGCATCGGATCTTCATATCCTTTCCGGTCCTGGAAGATGACTTTATCGCCTGCTTTGTTATAATGCGCTACGTCGGCTCCTGCGGCGCTAAGCAGTGTGGCGCGGCCACCGGTTACCGGAACGGTATACATGTTCCGGAACAGGCGGTACGGAAATCTTACGCTGGCAGCAGGCGCGTTGCGTGCACTTCCGAAAAGTACCTGTTTGTTGTCGGTGGTGAAGTCGTACGGAAAATCGCCGGCGCTGTTGCTGGTAACACGTACCGGCGTACCGCCTGCGGCTGGCATTACAAACACGTCGAAGTTGCCATAACGATCGCTCGCAAACGCAATGTATTTGCCATCGTGGCTCCATACCGGGAGCATGTCGTGGGCTTCATGAATAGTGAGTGGAACGGCCACTCCCCCTTTGGTATCTACCCGGTAAATATCTCCTTTATAGCCAAAGGCAATGGTGTTACCGTCGGGAGAGATAGAAGGGTTCCTGAGCCATAGGGCATTTTCCTGGGCATAGGCAGTGGCGGCCATGAGGATGGCTGCACATCCGAATAATAATCTCTTCATAAGCGCTGATTAGATATCTGTTGTTAAGCAGCTAAAGAAAGCTGACGCGCCAATGTATAAAAATAACCGCTTTTTATCAAGCAGGATAGTGACCAGTGGTTATTTAAAGGTAAGACGGATAAACCGCGGGCGGTACAATTGTGGCTGGGCGGCCAGCTCATGAAGGAAATCGAACGCATTGACATTGTAGCTGATGAGCAGTTCGCCCGGCTTTGATAAGTTGGGGTGCGCCTTGGCGTTATATACAAGGAAATGCTTGTTTTCCTTTGCTTCCGGGCATTCCCATATTTTGATGACCGGTCCGAAAGGCCCGGCAGGACTGAGACCCAGGCGCAGCCCCACTACAGGACTTATGCCATCCACCTGGAAGATGAGGGCATAACGGCCATCCTTCAACGGCGTTAGGCTTAGTTCATTGGAGGCATGTGCGGTTACCGCCGCCGCCTGCTGAATGTTCGCCGTCCATTGCTGCCCGTTCCAGTAGCGCCATCTTCCAAAATCCTCGATATCTGCTGGCAACACACGGGCTACGAGCACTTCTTTCTGTAATCCCTTTACCCCATAAACGTACACGTAGCCATCCGGGTTGGGGGCGCCCGCCCGGCGGGTATTTACGAAGATGCCCACCCCAAAAGTGATATGCTGACTGCTATCCACCGGCTGAAACAACGGCGTATCCAGTTGCCGGTGGTTGGCAAAAGGAGGCCGGCTACCGGGCGGCAATACAATAAGGGCATTGCCTGTTTCAGCAAAACCGAACACTTCGCTGCCAATATTGCGGATACGGTAAGCTACAATGTAAGTGCTGTTTCCTTTTTCATGATTAACAAAACCGTCGCCCAGCCAGTAATAGTCGCCTTTTACAGCAGCGGGTGTGTGGGGTTCAAACATCGTTGCATCCGAATAAAAACGGATATTTTTCTCCAGCGGCTCATTACCTTTCAGCATCGCTACGGAATTGTGGATCATGGTTACATCCGGCTGGAGCTTGCCATCCCGGATGGTACCGGTCATGGTGTCGCTGAAAAGCAACAGGGTACTGTCTGCCGCGCCGACGGTATCCACCCCATTCACCGGAATGCTGAAAATGCCATCGCCGCCAAACCAGCCGGATTGGCGGATAAAGAGTGCATTCCAGTCGTTTGCCGGCGCCACGGTATAAGACAGGTGCACAGTATCCCTGCTTTGCAGGGGCACAGTGTCCAGGCGGCTTTCCGCGCAACAGTTGCTGATCAGTAATGTCAGTAGCGTTATCATCTCCCGTAAATTTAATAAAAAAAGCCCTTGCAGTACAATATGCTGCAAGGGCTTTAGTCAGGTTATTTATTACTACCAGGCGCGGTTACGGCCTACATAAATATTCTTCGCATTATAATAGGTATCTCCGGCGGGGCCACTGCTGCCGCTGGAGCCTTCCATCTGCATGTTAATGATAATATACATGGGCTTGCCTACAAAATTAGCCACATGCATCCCCGTCCATACGTTGTCGATGTAATAATGAATATTCACATCGGTAGCGCTCACCTTAGTGATCCAAACGCGGTAGTTGTGCCAGTTGCCGGGAGATGATACATTGGTTAAGATACTGGACACATCCTGCCAGGTTCTGAAAGTATTCTGCCAGTTGGTGGCATTCCCTTTAAACTCCAGGATATCGCTTTCCGGAGGCCAACTGTTAACGCCGGTAAGCCAGAAGGCAGGCCAGGAACCAGCTACAGAGGGCGCCTGAAAATCTCCCTTTACTTCCCATTCGGGGAACTGGTCGTTGATCAACACCTGTGCTTTAGCATGCACCGCACCACTATGGTAGTGAATGGGCAGATAAGGGTCACTGCTGCTGTTACCTTCATTCCAGTTGATACGGGCGGCCTTAATAGTAAGGACTCCTGCATTCAGGTAAATATGGTTGTGATCTGAACTGCTGCCATACATACGTGCGGTACCGTTATGATCCGATCCCCAGGGATAGAGATAGTTCCAGGCCGCTTCAAAGGCGCTGTAGCTGGCAAACGAACTGTTGTCCAGTACGGTTTCCCAGGTGAGATCAGCAGCAGCCTCTGTTTTGGCCAGGGCTGCATTTTCAACCGGCTGAAGTTTGTCGGATGCCTGTTTGCCGCACGACAGGATCAAGGAGCTGCTAAGCGCCAATAGGATTTTCATACTTGTTTTCATAAAGTGGAGTTTTTATGGTGAATAATAAAATACTTCCCTATTTTCCATCCACGCCTATATTGGGAGGTGTTAACAACAATGGGGTCCCATATAGATCTTTTACTGTTTTATCCGGCAGTGCGGCGCCCTTGTGCAGGGCAGGCGAACCCGGTTGCAAACGAAATGCTTCCAGCGCTTCCATACCGTGCATGCCGGTTAACGGGGCTGCCCGGAACTGCGGATCTTTTGTAACCGCCGCTTTATCGGCCGGCCGGTTAAGATGCCTGCCGAAATAAAGGTTGTTGCTGTACACATTCCGTTTGCTTTTATTCGTGATGTAGTCTGCCGTGCCGAGGGTATAAAAAATATTGTTGGCAAAATAGGTGCTGTCGGCATAACCAAACCAGTTGCCCATTTCTACCAGTGTGCTATCCATTTTAATATCTCTTTCAGGCAGATAAATAACGTTGTTGTATATACGCGTGTTTACTACGGGGCCGGTTATATGAAAAACCGGCGCAAAGCCTGCGTGTTTACCGGTAGTTCGCAAACCATCGTTCATGCTTACATTGTAACGGATGATGGTTCCTTTATTACCGCAGCTTTGCGGAGCTTTGGCACTTCCGTCGTCACATACCAGTACAAAGCCACCATCGTTATCATGACTGTAATTATACTGAATCACGGTATTATTACAATTCCAGTCGGAGTCGAATCCTTGTCCGTCCCACGGCGCTTTATGATCGCTTACTTCATTGTATTGAATCAGTGCATTATCGCAGCTCCAGGGCCATATGCCGGCAGCTGATTCTGTATCGGGCAATAAGCGGGGGCAGTCCCGCATGATGTTATGCTCCACCAGCACGCCATCGCAGCCGGTAGGCACAATTCCGTCGCCGGGCACGCCTTCTATCAGGTTGCCGCGGATCACCACATGCTCGTTGGGAAACCAGTCCGTCCTGGACCAGTTGCCATTTACCAGGATACCGTTGCGCTGACAACGTTTGATGGTACAATCTGCCACCAGGATGCTGTCGAATTTCGAGCGGGTATGCCGGCCGCCGTTACTGAAAATGATGCCTGCACCGCCGCCGTCTTTCTTCACCAGGCTGCCGTTTACATCATGTACATCTATATTTTTGAGATAGATGTTGGAAGCAATACCATAGTCTGATAACTGCACCAGTACGCCCGCGCGATGTGCCTTCACATCCGGGCCGTAGTTGGAAATATCCAGGTTACGGATTTCCCAGCCTTCTGCGTTCAACAGGTATAATGTTGCCGGCATTACGCCATTGCCCTGGATGCGTGGTTTGTATCCTTCTCCATATTGGTCGATGGTGATCAGCTGTTGCGCGTGGCCGCTCCCTTGCGGCTTCAGCTGCCCTTCATAAATACGGCCCGCGCGGAAGCGGATCTGATCGCCCGGCTCAAAAACGTGGCTATTCACCTGCTGTAAACTGCGCCAGGCTTGTTGTTCCGACAACCCACTATTGGTATCTTTCCCCGTAAGCGCATCTATATAATACGTGTTGGGCACCGCAGCAACAGCAGGTAAACCCGCCATCATGGCAATTAATACGGCGCCCTGAAAAACCTTTCTAATATTCATTTCAGTTATCTTTTAAAATACATTTACCAGCCCGGTGTTTGCGCGAGGGCAGACGATTTCATTTTCTCCGCCTGTGGTATCGGGTACCAGTACATCTTTGGTTGAAACACCCGTCCTTCCACTTCTGCTTTTTCATAGGTAAAAGTATTAGCGTTCACACGGGTGATGTTTACACCATACACCGGTGTATTGAACAGTGCCACGCCGAGTTCCCAGCGGCGCACGTCCCAATAGCGGTGTTCTTCAAAGGCCAGCTCCACCCTTCTTTCATTGCGCACCTTATCACGCAGGGTGGCGGTGTTCCATTGACCTGCCAGCAACAGCGGCATCTTAACGGACGCCCGGTCACGTACCTTGTTGATGGCTTCAAGGGCTGTTAAGCCAAAACCCTGCGGATCCTGATCCGGGCCGTATGCCTCGTTCATGGCTTCCGCATAATTGAGATAGATTTCACCAAGGCGGAATAGGATCCAGGTGTGCACGCTGGTTTTATTCTGTACCAGGTCAAGGTTTTCATCCACATACTTTTTCAGGTAATAACCTGTTTTGGTGGCACGGTCTACTCCCCTGCCTTCGCGGCCGCCGGTAAATGCTTCCACGGCGCGGCCTTTCCACTGCGAGTTATTAAGGATCACGGTCATGGCTAAACGCGGATCACGGTTATCGTACGGATGCGCCGCCTGATCCGGATTACTCCAGTTAAAAGTGCTGCCGTCGGTCATTTCATAGGCATCTACCAGGTTTTGCGTGGGCGTGGTGCCACTGCCGCCGCCATCGTAACCGATGGGATAGTTGGCCCGTTCAAAGCCATTGCCAGGTGCATA
This sequence comes from Chitinophaga sp. RCC_12, assembly GCF_041360695.1. Classification (NCBI taxonomy): domain Bacteria; kingdom Pseudomonadati; phylum Bacteroidota; class Chitinophagia; order Chitinophagales; family Chitinophagaceae; genus Chitinophaga; species Chitinophaga sp. RCC_12. The sequence goes on along the minus strand of NZ_JBFUPS010000009.1, from coordinate 220,100 downwards.
GCGGTGTGCAAAAATGATCTCTTTGCTGGTGGTGCTGCGGAACAGTCCACGGTAATCATTTTCCAGCTGATACGCATTCAGGTCAATCACCTCTTTTGCTGCCTTTGCAGCGGCTATCCATCGCTCCTGTAAATGTCCTTTGTTATTGAGACTGCTCGCATAATAAAGCAGCATACGGCTTTTCAGGGCCAGTGCCGCGCCTTTGGTAGCCCTTCCCAGATCGTTATCGGGCACTGTTACCGCCAGGTGCGCAGCAGCAGAATCACATTCCGACGTGATAAACTGCACGCATTCATCATAGGTATTGCGGGGCAGGTTGAGGCTGTCCGACAAGGCTAGTGTTTTAGTAATGAGCGGTACGCCGCCATAGCGGGTTACCAGTTCAAAATAAAAGTAGGCGCGCAAAAAGCGGTTCTCATAACGCCAGCGCTCCAGGTCGGCTGTCATGTTGCGGTAGGTTTGCTGCGCGGTGGCGTCAGGGTTCAGCTTATACATGTTGAGGTCCACATTACCGGATTGCTCCAGGTAAAGATTGGTGCGGCGTATAGCCGTATAAGTGGTATTCCAGTTATCATCCGGATTTATGTAGGGGTTCCAGCTGCCGTTATTGTAACGTTGAATGGCGCTGCCTTCCCAGGTAAATTCTGCGTCATCGGTAGCGGCATCGAGCATGGCATTATCCAACCGGTTAAAGCCATCTGGCAGAAAGCCGTAGGTACCAATAAGGAAATCGCGGGTTCTGGCATAAGAAGAAAATACTTCATCTTTCGTCAGCTCTGTGCTTATCTGCCTGTCCAGGAAATCTTTCTTACAGGATGCGGTGATGAGTGTAACTACTCCTGTAAGAAATAACCAAAACTTATATTTCATAACTTGAAATTTTTTGTTGAGATGATGATCATAATTGCACCCGTACACCAGCGTTCATGGAACGCATAGCAGGATATCCGCTGAGTGTTTCAGGATCAGCAAAATGAATATGGTCCAGTGAAAACACATTGGTAGCGTTCACATACAGCCGCAGTTGCTGCATCCTGATGCGCGACAACAGCGAGGCCGGGAAAGTGTATCCCAGTTCAATGTTGCGCAGTTTTATAAAGCTGCCGTTGCGCTGCCAGAAGTCTGTGGAGCGGTAGTTGTTATCATTGGCTGCAGTAGTAAGCCGCGGATAGGTAGCGGTAGCGGCAGTTTCCGGCGTCCACCGGCCCATCGCAATGGGCGCTGCTTTTGCATCATTTACAAAAGCCCATACCAGCGGACCGGATAACATAATGCTGCGGTTGGTAACGCCCTGGAAAAATGCATCCAGGTCAAACCCTTTGTATTGTACGCCTAGGTGCAAACCGAAAGTCCACTCCGGCAATACGGGTTTACCAATAGCTACTTCATCATAAATATCGATGATGTGGTCGCCGTTCTGGTCTTTGTATTTGATATCGCCGGGTTTTACCGGTGCAAAGATCTGTTGCGGGCTGTTGTTTACATCTGCCTCATCTTTAAAGAACCCGATAGCCTGTAAGCCAAAAGGCTGCCCGATGCTTTGACCGGTGCGGTTAAGATAGGCATAGGGCTGTTGCGCTTCTGCCATATACAATATTTTATTCCGGGCAAAGGCGGCGGAGGCAGTAGCGAAATAACTGAAGCTGCGTTTTACTTCGCTCTGGTATCCCAGTTGCAATTCAAAGCCCCTGTTCTGTACGCTGCCTACGTTTTCGGCTGGCAGTCCCACGCCTATATAGCCGGGAACAGCGCCATATCTTTCCGCCAGGATATCTGTTCTTTTCTCGTCGAAGATATCGAGCATCAGGCTAACTTTATTATTCAGCAGCGAGGCATCTATACCAATATTGGCCCTGCGGTCTTTTTCCCAGGTAATACCGGGATTAGCGAGACTCCCTTCATCCATACCACCGGCATAGTGATTATCCGTGCCAAAGTAATATCCTCCTCCGCTGTTGTAATACTGGCTGTAAGGAAACCGGCGTCCGCCCACCTGGTCGTTGCCCACCTGGCCGTAAGAGGCCCGTAGTTTCAGGAAGCTGATCCAATCTGCCTGTTGCAGGAAGTGTTCTTCAGACAAGATCCATCCGGCGGATATGGCAGGGAAAAAGCCAAAGCGTTTGCCTTTGGGGAAATTTTCGGAACCGTTGTAGCCAAAGGAAAAATCGCCGATGTATTTTCGTTTATACGCATACGTTATCCTGCCGGCGGTACCCTGATGTGCATAGGGAACGTTATTACCGGATATGGTATAAACATCCTGCTGGTAAAGCAACAACGCATCGATGCTATGATCACCGAACGTACGGTTATAGGTAAGATTATACTGGGTGTTGGTGCGTCTCCACTGGTCGTTCACCCCATCGTTTTCCACGATAGTGGTGTTATCACCAAACTTGTTGTAGATGGTGTCTCCTGCCGGGTTTCTGAGTAGCTGAAATACGGCGAACTGCTTGGTTTTATCGTCATTTCCCTGGAACCAGTTATTGAAAGATACTGCTGCACCGGCTTTTAATCCCGGTGTAATCTGATCCAGGACATAGCTGAGGCGCATGGTCGCCTGCAGGCTGCGGGCATGTGTAGTAGCTACGCCACGGCCCAGCACCAGTCCTACAGGGTTGCCGCGGTATACCGAGGTGCCGCCGTAAGAGTTATCGGGATTGCGTACAGGGAATGCATTAGGTGGTATCAGCATCATATTGTTCCATATGTCCGGGGCGCCAACGCCGGGGTAGCTGCGATCCTCCACCCTTCCGGCCAGGTCCAGCGAAGTGCTTAAGCGCCGCGTTACTTTAATATCCACGTTGGAGCGGAAGTTATAACGCAGGAAATTGGCGTTGGAGCTTTCTTCTCTTTTTTTATCTGTGTTCTTATACAGGCCGGTATTCTTCAGTACATTCAGTGATACAAAGTAGGTAGCGTTGCTGTTGCCGCCGGTGAGGTTCAGGTTGTACTCCGACATGGGCGCGGACTTCTTCAGCACTTCATCATACCAGTTTACATCCGGATGAAAGTATTTATCGTTGCCGCTTTTGTAAGCATCCAGGTCTGCGGGTGAGTACTTATCTGTTTTGCTTTCATTCCGTAATGCCTCGTTGTAGAGAGTGGCGTAGTCGTATGACCCGAGAAAATCCGGCAGCCGCTGCGGGCGCTGAAAACCGGTTTGCGCGCGGAAGGAGATTTTAGGTTTGCCGTTGAAGCCTCTTTTGGTGGTCACCAGCAATACGCCATTGGCGCCCCGGATACCATACATAGCAGTGGCGGTGGCATCTTTCAGCACGGTGATACTTTCTATTTCGTCTGCTGCCAGCTGATCGAAAGGACTTTCAAATCCATCTACAAAAGTAAGGAGTCCTGACCCTCTGTACGAGCTAACGCCGCGTATGGTCATAGACGGCGCATCATAACCTGGTTCACCGCTGCCCTGCATAACGGTGAGCCCTGGTATACGGCCATACAGGCCATTGCTCAGGGTGGCGGCGGCTGATTTCCGTAACACGTTGCCGTTAACCCGTCCATAGGCGCCGGTTACTTTCCACCACGCCTGTTCTCCATATGCCACAGGCACCTGCCGGGAGGTATCCGCTGTTGCCGAGGTAGAGTCGGCAGCAGATTGTGCCAATGCTGCAACGGATAATAGTGTGCCCGTTGCCGTTAGCAAAGCTGTTCTTTTTATTTTATATATGCAGTTCATTGTTTCAGTATTGAAGTTTACAATCGGGCACGGTTTACCAGCCTGGGTTCTGGATCATGTATTGTTTGTAGATTTCCACATTGGGGAAAGGATACAGGTACATTTTATCGTTCCACACCCTTTGTTCAAACACTACCTGGTCGAAATGAAATTCACTGCTGCCCGTAATAGGTTTTAATCTCAGGCCATACATCTTTCCATTCATCACCCCTTCGTCGCCGGCAATTTTCCAGCGGCGTACATCCCAGAAGCGATGCTCTTCAAATGCCAGTTCCACAGCGCGCTCATTTCGTATAGCCGTTCTCATTTCTTCTTTTGTTTTACCCGAAAGTGCAGGCATGCCGGAGCGGGCGCGTACCGTGTTGATGGCGGTATACACTTCCGTAACGGGGCCTTGCGCTTCGTTCAGCGCCTCTGCATAGTTGAGATAAAATTCGGCGAGGCGGAATACGGGCCAGTTGATGGTAGCGCCGTAGGTAGACCAGGTAACGCTGCGGGGCAGGAACTTATGCAGCCACTGTCCGCCGCCGCGGTCGCCGCCATGCAGGGCAGGTTTGCCATCTGATTTGATGTACATCTGCACGGCTCCTATTTCACTGTTCCAGTTGGCGCCGTTGTATCCTATTGATTGTGCAAAGCGGGGGTCCAGCGAAGCGTACATGGCATTGGCGTTATCGCCGGATTCCGGCCAGGTTTGGGCGCCACCGGTTTTCTTTTCATACAGTTTCACGAAGTTCATTGGCACAGAAATACCATACCAACCTCCGTACATATTCACGGGCATGGTGAAGTTGAAATAGTCGCCATAAATGCCCCACCAGCCGCTCGATTTATTCGCGAGAATGATTTCCGCATTATCCGGTTGCGACCACACGTACTCATAATTCTTATCCGCGCCAAACTCGGTGATCAGGCGGCAGCTGCCGGTGGGCGCCCAGTCGAGCACCGCTTTGGCGGCATCTGCAGCTTTCTGCCAGCGGGCAGCGTCGTAGTTATGATAGCCCACCAATGTAGCGGTGGCGTCGGTAGTAGCTACATACGGGGTGGCACTGTTGAACAACGGGCTTGCTGCATACAACAGCACGCGCGATTTCAGTGACAGCACCGCGCCTTTGCTGATGCGGCCCCGGAGGAAACCTTCCTGCGCAGGTGGCAGACCGGTTACAGCAGCATCACAATCGGCCACGATGAAATTGATACAATCTTCCAGTTTGTTACGCGGCAGTTTCAGATCATCGCTGTTGAGCAAACGCCTGTCTACAATAGGTACGCCGCCATAACGCTTCACCAGTTCAAAGTACTGCAGGGCGCGCAGGAAACGCGCTTCCGCTTTCAGTTGTGTTTTATATTCCGCGGAGGCATCTGGCACGCCGTCGATGCGCTCCATAAAAATATTGGCCTTGCGGATGGCTTTATAGTGCGTATTGAAATCATCTTCCGGGTTATCGTTGGCGTTCCATTGCCCTTCGTTAAAGCGGTTGGCGCCTGGCCAGCTGTCCGCAATATCGCCTTCATCACAGGCCGCCGCCAGCACACCGGCTACAATGCCGCCGCTGCTGGAAATACTCCAGCCGGTAGGTAACCCCGAAGGCATGCTGTTGCCATATACATCATACAGAAATGTTTCTGCATTCCTGATCTTTGAAAAGATAGTATCTTCTGTAATATCCACTGATGGCGGCTTCTCAAGAAAATCCCTTGTGCAGGAAAAGAATGCGCCCAGCAGCAGACTTAATATGATATAGTATTTTACTTGTTGCATAGTTTGTATTTTTTAGAACTGCAGATTCAACCCCACGTTGTATACCTTTTGTTGCGGATAAAACTGGCCGCGGCCATCCGGCGCTTCCGGGTCGTATGTTTTCAGGGACGACCAGGTAACGAGGTTCATGCCATTGGCATATACCCGTACGCTGCCGATCTTCGCGCGTTTCAGGATGCCCTCCGTAAAGGTGTAACCCACTTCCACGTTCTTGAGTCGCAGGTAGCTGGCATCTTTCAGCCAGTAGCTGGAACGCTGATAGTTGTTGCCGGCAGGGCTTTGCGACAAGCGGGGAAACGTGATGTTTTCACCAGCCTTATACCGTTCTTCGTTCCAGCGCTCCATGTGTACCGACATTGCATTGCGCCAGTCGGTGTCAAATGGCCATGCCGCCATTTGCTCCAGGTATACGGAAGCTTTGCCGGCTCCCTGGAACAGCACCGAGCAATCGAATCCTTTATAGGCTGCGCCGAAGGAGAAACCATAAATGATTTGCGGGAGCTGCGAGTAACCGATGGGCATCTGGTCGTCGTTGTTGATGACGCCATCGCCGTTTACATCTTTATAGCGGATGTCGCCGGGCTGGAGGGCATCCCTGCCGTTGGCGCCGGGCGCATAGGACGACTGTGGTCTTTTTGTATCATTGATCTCGTCCCAGGAATTGAACAGCCCTTCTGCCACCAGGCCAAAATACTGACCTACCGGGTTACCGGTTTCGTTTTGATAGGCGTATAAGCGCGGCGCTTCATCTTTAAATTCTATTTTATTACGGGCAAAAGAGTAGTTCGCTTTTACCCAGTAGTTCACTTTGCCAACATAGTCGTTGTAGCCGGCATCCAGTTCAAACCCTTTGTTGCTAACCCTTCCCAGGTTATACGCCGGCAGGTCGCTCACCCCTACAATGCCCGGCACGGCGCCGCGCATAGCCAGGATATTATTACGCTTTTCCTGGAAATAGTCGCCGGTGAAAGACAACCGGTTATTCAGCAATTTCATTTCAAGGCCGATGTTGGACTTCTTTGCTCTTTCCCAGGTGATATCCGGGTTACCGAGTTTGCCTTCGTAAGAACCGCCATACCATTGGTAGGAGGAACCTACTTCGCCGAAATTGTATCCACCGCCGTATGCGAAAGAAGAAGGAAGGTAGAGGAACCGTGAGCCGCCATTGAAGATATCGGAGAGTTTATCATTACCCACTTCTCCATAAGATCCTCGTACTTTCAGGAAGGTGAGGTATTTATTTTTTGGAAAGAAGGGTTCATCAGAAGCCACCCAACCCAGGGAGTAAGCAGGGAACCAACCAAATCTTTTGCCCTCAGGGAAGTTTTCAGAGCCGTTATAACCCATATTAAACTCCACCAGGTAGCGGCTTTTGAAGTTATAGGTCACACGTGCCGCCATTCCGAGGTAGGCGTTGGGCACTTTATAGGTGAGCGTAGGCGCATAGGCTTTACTCTGATTATACAGCAGTAAGCCGGTAACGTTATGCGATCCGAAACTGCGGTTATAATCCACTGCCAGCTCACCATATATTTTGCGGCGTTTATCGTATCCTTCGCTGAAGCCGAGGGTGGTTTCTTCGCCCTGCGGCACATAGAGGATATTACCGGCGTTGGCCGGGTCTTTTACGGCGAGGTAGGTAACATTGTTTTTAGAGCGCCTGATAGAGTGGCTGTACCAGCTATCGTAAGCGATGGTACCACGGGCCGATAATCCAGCCGTTATAAAATCCAGTTTGTGGTTCAGGATAACGGAAGAATTCACATTGCTTTTAAACAATTGCTGGTAGCCTGCGTTCAGCATGGTCAACAACGGGTTCCTGCCATTTACGGCGCCGGAAATCGTGACCAGCTTACCATCCACAATACCGGGGCTGCTGAAAGGATTGGCCGACAGCACATCAAAGAAGATATCGCCGGCAGATTTGGCCGGGTAGTTCTGGTTCTCTACTTGTCCGCCGAGGTTTACTTTTACGGTGAACAGCGGGGTTACATCAAAATCGAAATTAGAGCGGAAGTTATACCGTTTGTATTTTGGGTTGGCACTGAACTCGGGGTTATAGTCGGCATAGCGGTAAGCCCCGTTCTGTTCAAAATAGCCGCCTGAAATAAAGTATCTCGCCAGCGAGGTACCGCCACTGATATTCAGGTTGTGCTGTGATTGAAGGGAATAAGGTTTCAGCATCATATCGAACCAGTCGATGCTGGGATGAAACACCGGGTCCTTGCCGGATTTAAACAATTCCAGGTCCTCTTCTGTAAAATAAGGCTCCTTTCCGTCGTTTTTGAGCGCTTCATTTTTCAGGGTGGCATACTCATAGCTGCTCACCATTTTGGGCAACTGGGTAGGGCTTTGCCGGCCCAGGTTGGAAGTTAAGCTCAGCTTGGGAGGCCCCATTTTGCCGCGGCGGGTGGTGATCAGGATTACGCCGTTGGCGCCCCTCACCCCATATACCGCTGTGGAAGAGGCATCTTTCAGGATATTGATGGTTTCTATTTCGTTGGGATCTATCTGGTTAATGTTGGAGCGTTCAATTCCATCCACCATGATAAGCGGATCCGACCCGGAGCCGGCATCCAGTGTACCGATACCGCGGATCTTCAGGCTGGAACCATCCTGGCCCGGTTCACCGCTGCGTTGTACCGCAATAAGGCCCGGCAGGCGGCCCACCAGCATATTGGATACGTTGGCAACAGGGGATTGTAACAGGTCTTTTGTACCGATGGACGCCACAGCGCCGGTAACGGTTACCTTTTTCTGCACGCCGTATCCCACTACCACCACTTCCCCGAGGTTCTTTTCGTCCGGCTGCATCTTTACATTTAAAACTGCTCCGCTGCCCAGCGACACTTTGCGGGTAATGTACCCGATACAGGAGAAGACCAGCACCCGTTTGCCTTCCGGCACATCGATGCGGTAATTGCCATCCGAATCGGCCGAAGTGGATTTCTGGGTGCCCTCCACCACGATGGTAGTGCCTATCAGGGCGCTGCCTTTTTCATCGGTTACCTTACCGGTAATGATGACGCCGGCCGGTTTAACGGCGGCAAAGGTAAAGAGAGGTAATGAGGTCAGGGACAGGAGGACAACATAAGTTATCCGTAAAAAAGACCGCACACTACAGTAGCTTTTTTTCATAACGTTGGGTATTGACTTTTGAGAATGACGTGGCTGTATGCCCCGCATTACATTGGTTGACAGGGGTAAAATTCGGATGAATCATCCTGAATCATGGGGGAGAGATTCGCCTATTTAGGGGGAGAAATTGGGAATAAGGTGCTAATATTCAAGGGATTTTGATTCCGGGAGATAGCAATTCGCATTTCTATCTCCCGAAATTCATACCTGCTTCTGGTTATCAAACTTTTTACGGTATTTCCGGATATAGGCAGATGGGTTCATCTCGAACACCTTACAAAATTGCTCCCGGAAATACTTCACGTCATTAAATCCTACCTGGAAGGCGGCCTCATTTACATTGCACCCGGTATTAATGAGCAGTTCTGCCGCTTTCCTCAACCGGATGAAACGGATAAACTCATTTACGGAGTGGCCGGAAATGGATTTCACCTTTTTATAAAGGGTGGAGTGACTGATCCCTATTTCGAGCGCGAACAGTTTGATGTTGAAGTCGGGGTTATCGAGATGCTTCTCGGTAACAGCAATACAACGGTGCAGGAACTCCTTGTATTCTGCTGATATTTTCTGGTTGCCGGTATTCAGCGTGATTTCCTTGTAAAAATATTGCTGCAGGGTGTTGCGGCTGCGGATAATATTGGTAATGCGCGCCACGAAGAGGTCTTTATCAAATGGCTTGCTGAGATAGTCGTCGGCCCCGCCTTCGATGCCTTTTAATTTTATTTCGGGAGAAGAACTGGCCGTAAGCAATACCACGGGGATATGACCCAACGCCGGATCCGACTTTATCTGGCGGCACAATTCAATACCGCTTTGTCCTTCCATCAGCACATCGCTGATAATGATATCCGGCAGGTGACGGCTGGCCAGCTGGTAGCCTTCCCCTCCTTCTGATGCTTCATAAATATTGAAGGTAGCCTTGAAAATACTTTTGATGTAATCGCGTATCTGGCCATTGTCGTCTACAATGAGCATGCTGGGGCGGGGCGACAACAACACGTCCAGGGTATCTTCGGCAGCAGCTTCTTCTGCTTCCATCAGTGCCAGGTCATCTTCTTCCACCAGTTCTTCCAACAGGGATTCCATCCCGGCGGTTTCTTCGAAAATCGTATAGCCCTGCAGGTGATCCCTGCCCTTTTGCAGGGTAATCGTAAAGGTGGTACCGTTGCCCGGCTCACTTTCATATGCCACGGTACCTTTATGCGCCTGTACAAATTTTTTCACGAGATATAATCCTATACCGAAGCCATTTTTCAGGGAGGTATCTTTTTCTGATACCTGGTAAAAGCGTTCAAAGAGTTGATTGCCTACCTGGCCGGGGATGCCGCAACCGCTGTCTGCAACGCGGATGACAATACCTTCGGGGAGATCCGACAGCGAAAAATGGATGCTGCCGCCGTCGGGCGTATATTTAAAGGCGTTAGACAACAGGTTAAACAAGGCCACTTCTATTTTCTCGCGGTCGGCATATGCCATTACCTGTTCTGCGTTACAGGTGAAGTCGAACTGCAGTTTCTTCATGCCGGCCTGGTGAGTAAAGCAGAGATATACTTCCCGGCAGATAGCGGCCATGTCCAGCGGTACAATTTTCAGCTGATCTTCTTCCTGGTCGGCTTTTCTGAACAGCAGGAGCTGGTCTACCAGGCTCAGTAAGCGGCGGGCATTGCGGTATACGATGGTGAGGTCCTTGCTTTCGATCTGCCGGCCATCACTGTAAAGGAGTTCTTTTACGGGATTGATGATCAGCGTGAGCGGGGTCCGGAATTCATGCGACACATTGGTAAAGAACGAGAGCCTTTTCTCATGCACTTCTTTTTCTTTTTCCGACCGGATATGCGACAGTTCTATTTCATACCGGAGGCGAGCCTGCCTGCGCTGGTAAAAGCGATAGGCGTATAAAAGGCCACCGGTGAGCAATGCATATATGACGTATGCCAGCCAGGTGCGGTACCAGGGAGGCAGCACTTTAATTTTTATGATGCGTTCCTGCGGGTTCCAGATGCCATCTGCGTTGGTGCTTTTTATACGGAAGGTGTAATTGCCTTCATGCAGGCGGGTATAGTTGGCGGTTCGTTGTGCGTTCACATAGTTCCAGTCGTTATCCCAGCCCTCCATATAATATGCATAGGCAATCTTATCGGGGGAAGAGTATTCCAGCGCTACATAGTCGAGGGAGAATACGGCCTTATCATAGGGCAGCACCAGTTCATCAAGATAACTTAGCGACTGGTGGCTGCTTTTGGTATGTTCCGGATCATAGGGCGTATTGGAAATACGGAGCCCTGCGATGAGCAGCGGCGGGAAATCGTTTTTCTCCGCGATGGTGGCGGGGTCAAAAATGTTAAACCCTTTGATGCCGCCAAAAAGCAGTTCTCCGGACGACAGGCGCAATGATGCGTTGTAGTTGAACTGGTTGCTTTGCAATCCGTCGGACTCATAAAAGTTTTTACATTGCCCGGTGGATGGGCTGTAGCGGCAGATGCCGTTGTAGGTACTCATCCACAGGTTTCCTTTGTTATCTTCTTCAATGTTCAGCACCGCGTTATTGGGCAGCCCTTCCTGTTCCGCGATGGTAGTGGTTTTACCCGTACGGCGGTCAAACTGCACGAGTCCACCTCCTTCGGTACCTATCCAGAAATGGTGGGCATTGTCTTCACAGATTGCCCGGACGTTGAAGTCCATATTATAATACTGGTGCTGCCGGTTTTTCGTATCCGCTTTTATGAGCCTGTTGAAAGTGCCGAGCCAAAGGTCGCCGGCTTTATCTTCCGCGATGGTGATAATATCGCGAAGGCCGGGATCAAAACACTCGAAGCGGTTGGCGGTTTTGTTCAGACGGTAGATGGTGCCTCCCATGCAGGCGCCCGCCCATAGGTTGTTTTGGCTGTCGAGATAGAGTTTCCAGATGAACTTATCTTCATAACCATTAAGACTGCACGGGTATTTTTCAAAGGTATGTGTTGACCTGTTGTAGCGGTTGATGCCGCCGCCGAAGGTGGCCACCCAGATATTATTATCCTGGTCTTTTACGATACTGGTAACATTATTATTACTGAGTGAACCGGGGCTGTTGGCTTTGTGGACAAAGGCGGCATAGGAGTTTTGTTTCCGGTTCCATACAGAGATCCCGCCGCCGTCGGATCCTATCCAGATATCTTTATTATCATCTTCACAAAATGAAAAAGCAAAATTCGCTGCGGGACTATTACCCGGTAAGGGATTAGGGGTGATGGTAGTAAACCGGGATTTCTGTTTATCAATAATATTAATGCCTCCGCGCAGGGTACCGATCCATTTGCGTTGGTCACGATCTTCATACACTGCGTATACCGCGTTGCTGGTAAGGGAAGATTTATCTTTACCGGTTTGAAGTTGCCAGGCAGTATCTTTTTGTGCGGGCATTACAAAAATACCATCTCCATCGGTGGCGACCCATAGCTGCCGGCTGGCGTCAATCGTTAAGCTGATCACTTTACTATCCTGCTGTCGGGTGGCCGCTAACGACCGTGAAAGGTTATTGGTGGCTGGATTGTAAAGGTAAACACCTTCGTCGGTGCCCATCCATAATTGCCCGGAGGCATCGGCGATCAGGCAATTTCCTCTTTTCTGTTGTCCGTTTACTAATATGATCTGCTGTTTATCTTCATCGTAGCGGCAAAGTCCTACGTTTTGTACAATGAGCCAGCACTGGCCGTGGGCATCATTCACAATAGCGGGAACGTTGGTGTTGACAATGGTGTTGACGCCTGTCAATGGAATTTGCCGGGCGAGGTTGCCGGCTGGCGGGTAAACAAGGAAACCATGGTTGGCGGTACCCATCAGCACCACTCCTTTCCGGTTGGTGACGATGGTATATACTTCTGAAGAAACGGGCAGGGTGTCGCCTTTTGTCCAGCTGCGGTAATACACCGGCTGAAATACGCCTGTCGGACTATTCAACCGGTTCGCGCCATGTTTGGTACCTACCCACATATAGCCTGTAGAATCTTCCGCGATGGCAACGATGCGGTTATTGATCAGGGAGTTCGGCACTTTGAGCTGTTGCCGGCTTACTTTGAAGCTATAGCCGTCGAAGCGGTTTAGTCCATCGTAAGTTCCAAACCACATAAAACCATACCGGTCTTTATGTATGCAGGTAACGGAGTTATTGGACAGTCCCCGCTCAATGCCGAGATGACTGATAGGCTGTTGCTGTGCCCGCGCTTCACTGCGTATGAGCAGCATTGCCACGACCAGGGATATTACGCTACCGAGAATATGAGTACGTGAATTGGTATAGATCACTGCTTTCTTCTTTGAAGATGCTGTTTAATAGGCCTCTTCAACTAAGGTAGCAATTAAATGTAAACCTGACAATAATCAGGTCACCTATTTCCGGCGATGCCGCATCAGAACATGGTACCAAACACGTGGTCCCACAGCGTAGAGCTTACGCCAAAACCCAGTTCCTCGTTTTTATAGTGGTGCAGGTGATGGTTACGCCACAAGGGCTTCAGCCATTTGAAAGGTGGCGCCCAGGCGTGGATGGCGTAATGCATGCTTCCGTAGGCGAGGTACCCGGAAATGAAGCCCGGGAAAAATACCCAGGCGGCGTTGTGCATCAATAAATAAAAGACAGCAAAAAGAAAGGAAGAAATGATAAGGCTTGGCACGGGCGGCATAAACAGCCGTTGGCGGTCGCGCGGATATACATGATGATTGCCATGCATGGTATAGGTGACTTTTTTGGCCAGCGGATGTTCGCTGACCCAGTGAAAGATAAACCGGTGAGCGAGGTATTCAAAGAGTGTCCAGCCGGTTACGGCGACCAGGTAAATTGCGCCAATTTCCCACCAGGAATAATGTAATGAAATACGGCTGTAGTATATCATGTAGCTGATTACGGGCAGATACATCCCGAAGATAATGATGGGATGGGTTTTTGTAAGGAACTCCAGGTACCTGTTACTGAAAATCTGCGCCTGACCTTTGTTGTGTACTTTTTCAAATTTCATATGCGGCTGTTTTATGCGTAGCATCCGCCGTAAAAATGCAACAGCAAAGGTTTACGGCCATCTATTTTATCATGAGCTGCAGATCTAAGGGGTTGAATTGTTGAAAAAAGGGGTTTACCCGGAGGAGCACAGCCGGCTATTGTTACGTTTGAATTTCATAACTTTGGCGCTATGAAAGCAAAAGAAAGTGTAGCCTCCTTTTTTGAATTACATGGAAAGGAATATCCAAGCGGGCAGTTCAGTGTAAACCGGCTGGAGGAATTTGGCTGCAGTGCTACCAATTTGCCTTCCAACAGGAGGGATTTTTATAAGATCTCGCTCATTATACAGGGCGGTGGTATTTTATCTTATTCAGATAAAAGTATCCGGATAGAAGGCGCCTGTCTTTCTTTCATGAACCCAATGATCCCTTATTCCTGGGAACCCACTACCAACGTGCAAACCGGCTATTTCTGCCTGTTCCGGGAAGACTTTATAGATGCGCATTTGAAGAACGGGAGCCTTGCGCAGTCGCCGTTGTTTAAAACCGGCGGCAATCACATCTTTTTTCCTGATAAAGAGAAAGTGGATTTTTTGCGGCAGATATTTGAGAACATGCTGCGGGAGATGAATTCCGGTTATGCCAACAGGCAGGAATTGCAGAAAAGCTATGTGCAGATCATTATGCATGAAGCGCTGAAAATGCAGCCACCTGAAAGCTATTACCAGGCGGGCAATGCCTCCCAGCGGATCAGTGAATTATTTATCGCTTTGCTGGAAAGGCAGTTCCCTATTGATCCGCCCCACCAGGTGATCCGGCTAAAAAATGCCAATGAGTTTGCCGAACATTTATCTGTTCATACCAATCACTTAAACCGGGCGTTAAAGGAAACCACCGGGAAAACCACTACCGAGTGGATTTCGGAGAAAATAACCGCCGAAGCAAAAGCGTTGCTGCTGCACAGCAACTGCGATATTGCGGAAATCGGTTACTGCCTGGGCTTCGAGCATGCTTCCAACTTCAACATCTTCTTTAAAAAACAAGCTGGTCAAACGCCTAACCAGTTCCGGAAGGCAACTGTTTCCATTTCATAACTACCTGTTTGATTCGCATAATTCCGGGAGTACGGTGCCGGCTATCTTTGTGTCATAAATAAAAAATATATGGCACAGGAAGCATTAAAAGACAAAGTAGCCCTGATTACAGGAGGCACTACCGGTATAGGTTTGGCAACGGCTGAATTATTTCTGCGCAATGGCGCAAAAGTGGTGATTGCAGGACGCCGGGAAACGGAAGGGCAAAAAGCTTTACAGCATTTACAACAAATCAGTTCCGATGTACATTTTATTGCGGCCGATGTATCGCAGAGTACTGTTGTGCAAAAGCTGGTAGCTGATACCGTGGCGCGTTTCGGGCAACTGGATATTGCTTTTAATAATGCGGGTATTGAAGGCCGGTTTGGGTTGATTGAAGATACGCCGGAAGAAGAATTTGATAAGGTGATCGGCATCAATTTAAAGGGTGTGTGGTTATCCTGCAAATATGAAATTGAGCAATTCAAAAAACAGGGTACCGGCGGTGCAATTGTAAATACCTCGTCCTGGCTGGCCCGCGGAGCGGGAGCTGGTTCGGGTGTATATTCCGCCAGCAAAGCGGGTACCGATGGCCTGATCCGGGCGCTGGCTATTGAGACTGCGGCAGCGGGTATCCGGGTAAATAATATTCAGCCGGGTTATATCCACACGCCGATGTTCGACCGGTTTTTCCCTACGGAGAATGCGGAAGCTTTACAGGAGCCTTTTAAGAAACATGCGCCCATGGGCCGTTTTGCGAAACCTGAAGAGGTGGCTGAACTGGTGTTGTGGCTGAGCAGCCCGGCAGCCTCATTTGTTACCGGGGAAAGTATCCTGGTGGATGGTGGTTTGGCTATTGGCGGTCAACGGTTATAAGCGTCAGGGGGCTGTCTTTACCGGCAGCCCCTTGTTATACCAGCATCGACGGCGCCACGCCAAACGTCTTTTTAAAAGCAAAAGAAAAATGTGACAGGTCTTCAAATCCTACTTCCAGGTATACATCCGATATCTTTCTTCCTTTTTCCTTGATGAGATAGTAGGCTTCCTGGAGTCGTTTCTGTTGCAACCAGCGGCTGGGCGAGGTATGAAAGATCTTTTCAAAATCGCGCTTAAAGGTAGCCAGGCTTCTGCCGGTTAAATAGGCAAAGCGTTTCATTTCTACATTGAAGTGATAGTTTTGCTGCATAAAAGCCTCCAGGTCTATTTTGCCTGGTTCTGTAAAATCGAAGAGGATATTTTTGAGTGCCGGATCTACTTTCAGCAGGATGAGGATGGCCTCTTTCATCTTCAGCGCAAACAGGTGATCGTTGCCGGGTTCATTCAGCTTTTCGTAAGGCTGTAAGGAGGCTACATAACTTTGCAGCAGCGGATGGGCTTTCAGCTCCATCACGGTTTCGCTGTCCACCTGTTTATCGGCTGCATAGCCATATTCCATACTGAAATTGCGCAGCGTGGTTTCATCGAGATAAACGGAGATTGTTTTAAACTCACCATCTTCCGGTGGCTGTTTGAAGAATTTGAGCAGTTTATTCCGTCTGCAGAAACGGAAAGTTCCCTCATCAAAAGTTTGATTGCGTTGTCCATCGTTGAATGTGATAGCCCCCGCGATCTGGTAACTAAAAACGTGTACCGGAACAAACTGTTCTCCTTCCCTGCTCCTGTTTACGTAACAGGAATAAACAATTTCCTTCGACATATTATAGAATGATGGTTTTCGGTTCTACATATTCTTCCAATCCATATGCGCCAAATTCCCTTCCGATACCTGACTGTTTAAATCCTCCGAAGGGCGCCAGTGGATCATGATGCAGCGTATTAATCAGCACCCGTCCTGCTACAATTTTTCCTGCGATATCCTTTGCTGTCTTTTCGTTGGATGAGCTGATGTACGCCATCAGGCCGTATGCCGTATCATTAGCGATATCGATGGCTTCTTCGATTGTTTTGTAAGTCATCACCGACATCACCGGTCCGAATATTTCTTCGCTGGCGATCCGCATGTTCCGGGTAACGCCGGTAAACACGGTTGGCTGCACGAAGTTACCCGCTTCCAATCCTTCGGGATGTCCTGTACCGCCTGTGAGCAGTTCTGCGCCCTGGTCGATGCCCAGTTGAATATACTGCTGCACGCGGTCGTATTGTTTCCTGCTTACGAGCGGGCCTATGGTCGTTGTTTTGTCCATAGGGTCGCCAACTTTCACGTTTGCCACCGCTGATTTCAGCAGGGCTTTTACTTCTTCCAGCCTGGCTTCCGGTATCAGCAGCCTGGTGCCTGCGATGCATGCCTGCCCGTTGTTCATAAAGCAGGCAGCTACTGCCATCGGAATGGCTGTACTGAAATCGGCATCATCGAGGATGATATTGGCCGACTTGCCACCTAGTTCCAGTGTGACCCGTTTCATGGTATCTACGGCGCCGCGTGCGATCATTTTTCCTACTGCTGTAGAGCCGGTGAAAGAGATCTTTGCGATACCGGGATGCCGCGTGATTTCTGCGCCTACTACATTGCCCAGGCCATTGACGATATTGAATACTCCCGGCGGCAGTCCTGCTTCATGAAGCGCTTCTGCCACGATCTGCGTTTGAATGGCGCTCATTTCACTGGGCTTGATAACAGCAGTACAACCTGCCGCGATAGCGGTAGCCAGTTTATTGCAAATATAGCTGGCATTCGCATTCCAGGGCGTAATAATTCCAACAACACCCAATGGTTCCATGACCACATCCGAGGTGCCTGCTTTGCGGGTGAAGGAGAAATCTTCCAATACTTTTTTATAGTGAAGAAAACTATCTGCGGCCAGTTGATTGCTGGCGAGGGCCCGTTGCGCAGGAGCGCCGTATTCGGTGATGGAGGCTTCCACCAGGTCGGGCACTCTTTTCTGCATGGCGTCGTGTAGGCGTTGGAGGTAGTTGCTCCGTTGTTGCACCGTCGTTTTTGAAAAGATAGTAAAGGCGGCTTTTGCGGCGGCAACGGCCCTGTTGACATCCGTTTCATCGCCCAGTGTTACCGTTCCTATTTGTTGATTGGTAGTGGGGTTGATGAGATCGAAGGTAGTGGCGCCATGTGGTGTTACGAAGGCGCCGTTGATATATATCTGGTTTATTGTTTTCATGTTATTCGGCTGTTTTTGTGGCGAATTTATCTGCTGCGGTTGTTCCGAAGAAGTCGACGGCATCATCGTGATCAGTGGAAGTACTAACGGGCAGCCACTTTTCAAATTCCGCCTGTCGCGCGGCATCCGCCTGTTTTAAAATTCCTGCGGCTTCGCTGCCCAGGATGAGATGCACAGGTGGGGCGGGATGGTTTGCCAGATCCACCATTACTTTGGCGGCTTTTTCAGGATCCCCTACCGGCACATAGTTGCCTTCGCGGAGGTATTTTATCATCCAGCCAACGGTAGGTTCATAATCTTCGATGGGTGTTGCGAAGGTCATGGATGCGCCTCCCCAGTCGGTACGGAATCCGCCTGGCTCCACGGAGGTAACGAAGATGCCCAGCGGCGCTACTTCTTTGGCCAGGGCTTCGGTGAATCCGCCGAGGCCGAACTTAGCCGCCTGGTAGATGGTGAGGCCGGGGTTTCCTACACGGCCGCCTATGGAGCTGATCTGGAGGATGCGGCCCGCGCGTTGTTTACGCATGTGCGGAAGTACCGCCCTGGTGATAGCGATGGGTGCGTAGAGGTTTGTTTCCAGCTGGCTGCGTACCTGTTCTTCTGTGAAGGCTTCTGCCGCGCCGGTGATACCAAAGCCGGCATTGTTTACCAGCACATCAATTTTACCGAAGTGTGCGATGGCTGTATCTATTGCCTCTTCGATCTGTTGGTTGTTTGTTACATCGAGTTGTATGGGAAGGAGCTGGCCGGGGTATTGTGCGGCGAGGTCATTTAGTTGTGCGGGGGTGCGGGCGGCAGCGGCAACCTGATCGCCCTGGGCGAGCACTGCTGCTGTAAGACTGCGGCCGAGGCCCCGGGAGCTTCCTGTGATAAACCAAACTTTTGTCATGGGTATTGTTTTTTGTTTAGACAAAGGTCGGGTGGAAATTACTGCCGGATTTTGTTGCAGGGCTCAAATATAGTTTGCCAGGAAGCTCAGGTATTTCTTATTTTTTCCAGTACTGCGGCGCTGCCTTTTCCCAGTCGCCTTATAATAATAATGGTTTCCGATACACTGATTGGCAGGTAACGGACATCCTGCTTCTCCCGGGCGCAGATAGTACCTGAAGAGGGAGTGGGCGCCGAAGGAAAGAATATAGAGCAGTAGTGTTCTGTTTCATCTACCACAAAACAAATTACTTCATTACCATCTATCAGCACAGCAGCCGGCTTCCAGTTAGAAGCCTGGCTACTGGTAAGTTTGTCGGTGGAGAGTGCCTGCAGATAAGAATATCCTGGAATATGTACCAGGATATCATCTTCCAGGATCCTTTTAAAACGCCGGGCAATGCCGGTGTGCATAAAGATCCCTGCCAGGAAACAAAGCAGCAGGAGAATGAGGATGGTTAGCAGCGTTTCTTTCCCGATGCCGGGGACCTGAACAGGTAGCTTGTGTGCAATGGGGACCACCACCCGCTTTATGAGGCTACCTGCTTTCACAATTACTGCTATCAGCACAAACAGGGGGATCAGTAATAACAACCCTCCTACAATGGTTATTTTTATATAGTGGAAGAAATTTTTCATTGTGCACCATCTTCTACCTGTACCACTTCATACTGGCTTTTGCCGTCGAGATTTACCGGCTGGTAGTAAGTTTCTCCTACTTTGACGTAGGTTTGATCTCCTACTTTTACTTCTTCGCCACCGGCGGGCAGGTTTTGCACAACGGCTCCGGCAGGTGGAGATACAACGGTATACTTGCTGCCATCCTTCTC
Source organism: Chitinophaga sp. RCC_12 (assembly GCF_041360695.1). Taxonomy (NCBI): domain Bacteria; kingdom Pseudomonadati; phylum Bacteroidota; class Chitinophagia; order Chitinophagales; family Chitinophagaceae; genus Chitinophaga; species Chitinophaga sp. RCC_12. The sequence goes on along the minus strand of NZ_JBFUPS010000009.1, from coordinate 200,589 downwards.
GTAATATGCCCCGCCATAATAATAGTTAGTGACATTATTTACTACTACCGGTTGTGCGCCTGAAGGCACCGTAGTGATAGTAGCTCCCACCGGCGCCTGTACAACAGTGTAGCCATTATTGGCCTGCTGATACCACACGCCCTGGTCATAATGATACTTTGCATTATTGATGCTCACGATGATGGCGGTAGTAGCCAGTGTGGCGATAAAGAATCCCCATGGATGCCATACTGGTCCCCATGCATAGGGCCTGTAGGGGTGGTAATAGTAAGGATGGTAGGAATAATATCTTCGTCCGCCGTAAGCATATGGCGGTCTGCGGTAGGTGTTGATATTGTTGCGCCTTACGACCGTATTGCGGTTGTTATGTGCATTGATATCCCTGCTGTTATCGACATTGATGTTTACGTTTCTGCGACTATTATTTACGCGGTTACCGGAGTTATTGACACGGTTGCCGGAGTTATTATTCCGGTTAATGTTATTCCGGTTAACGGTGTTGTTTTGCGGGCGATTGGCCGGTCGTGTTTGCTGCCGCGTGGGCCTTGCCGTTTGGGCGGGTCTTGCTGTTTGTGCAGGTCTTGCTGTTTGTGCAGGGCGGGTTCTGGCGGGTGCTTTCTGAGGTGTACGTGCGGGCCTGTTCCTTGCCGGTGCAGCTCCTCCCCGTCTCCTTTCCTGAGCAAAGCCCTCAAATGGTTGTATGGCAGTAAAGGAAATAAACAATAACCATATGGTAAAGTTCCTGATAGCTTTCATATGTGTGGTTTAATAATGAGGGAAATGTTATTTTCAGGGTACCGTCCTTTTATAACACCGGAAGTGATCAATTTGTTAACGAGGTTTTGCGGGGGGATGTAAATTGGGGAGAAGAACAGCTTCCCGTTTTCCCCCACCCTGAAACGGATGGAGGAAAGGGAGAGCCTACCACTTGATTGCGCGCCCATGCAACCGGAAGTGGCAAAGTGGGTGTTTGGTTGGTTGGGTTATTTAATGGATGAATGAAATTCTTATTCCATGCGATTGCCTCCTTCAATATATGGTATTGAATCAATGTCCTGTCAACCGGAAATAAATAATGAATGTAGCGACTACGGGATTTCGTTTTTTAAAAGATAATGGATTTGTTGCTTTGATAATGTTTGGTTATGATTTAGCGCTTCGGGATCAAAATTAGGGGATTTGTTTTGAACGGTCGTGTGACAAATGTCAATAAATTATTTTTGATGAAGATTTTATTCTTGAGAGAGTTTCCCTTGAAATCCCAAGATAAGAGGCAATATACGCCGATGGAACTCTCTTGATCAATTGCGGATGATTCTGCAGCAGGAAGTCATATCTGTCAGAAGCCTTCTGCTTTCTCATTGCGAGTAAACGTTCTTCACTTCTACAGTAATAATATTCAGTAAGCTTTCGTCCGATAATATTAAACTCGAGGGAGTGCGCGTAAAGATACATGAGATCATCATAATGAATGTACGCCAGTTCACAATCTTCCAGCGCCTCAATTGCTTCATGACTTTTAGTTCTTTCAAAGAAAGACAAAACCGATACGATAAAATCGTTGTCCATCATGAACCAACTCGTAACATCCTCTCCGTCCTTGTCATAGTAAGCCCTTAACAGCCCTTTTGATACGAAGAACAGATGATCACAAACCTTCCCTTGCTCTAATATTGTTTGTTTCTTTTTAAACTCAGCAAACTGTAGCCTACCTGATATTTCAACTTTCAAGTCGTCAGAAATAGGACCTAGCCGTGAAAGTAAAGCGAATAAGGCCTCCATTGTGGTCAGTTATTTTGAGGTGAATAATAATTTGGATTATAAATATAATAAAAATCAGAGCAACGCACCTATTCCATCAACCCATAAAATCTACTCATTTACAATATAATCCTGTAATTTTACCACCAAAAAAAATACAGATTGACACGTTAGCCCTGTGCTATTCCACAAACAGAGAATAGCAGAAAATAATCTTAAATGAAAGACCTTTTGTACCGGGTCAGCTTTTCTGCCATCACCCGGATGGCATTGGGTATCGCTCTTTTGTTCACAGACCCTTTGTCTGTGGCGTTCAGATGCCTTATTGTTGTCATTTTTTTATTACCGGTGATCAGGTATATTCTTCATGCGTGGCAGCAAACGGAAATGGACGTTTTTTTCACCGGCTACCCGAAGCTGGGAGTAGTAAGTCATTTTTTTATCCTTGCCGGCATAGCAGTGTTGTATGTATTGGTGTTAGCGCATGTACTTGAGATTTACACTACCTCCTATTTCTGGTGGATACTCATCATCATTGCACCTGCGATAGGCTGGTATCTTTTGTTTGGTAAGGATCCTGCTCCAACAGAAATGCATGGACATAACAAACGGGCATTGTTACGGACATTGGCCTTTTACATCATTCCCTTTTTCTTTGCCGTTAATTATGCATTCGACTTCTCCACGCCCACGGTTACAAAATATTACATCACCCGCAGCGATCATACAACCCATGTCTTTAACGATCCGGATATTAGCGAAATAGACATCTATTACTTTTACCTGTTGCCCGCGGAAAGTATGACCGGCCCCACTCGTTGGCAGACCGTTCCCGCTAATGACTACTATGGCGTTAAAGACTATGGTCCTTACAAAGGTAAGGATAGTGTAAACTATCTCGTAATGGATAAGTGGAAGGGACGTGACAGCGCAGCAGTGGCTTTCAGGGAGCGTTTCCAGCTCGAATTACTCCCTACAAATGTATTGCCTGTACGGCAAACTGTTCCCTTCAGCTTATACAAGCGGTTTAAAGATGGAGACTATCTGAATAAAGAAGAACACCGCGGCCTGTTTGAAATTCAATGGGTCAGCTATCATTAATTTATACCCCTACTCCGCCTTCAACGACCTCACAGGGTTCATCCTCGCGGCCTTCAGCGCCAGCACACCTACGGTAAGTAAAGCGATAATCACCGCCCCCAGTCCTGCCAGGCCGAACGTCCACCAATGGATATCCACCCGGTAGGCGAATCCATTCAGCCAGCGGTGCATGCCCCACCAGCCCAGCGGTGTAGCTATCAGGATGGCAATTAATACCAGTCTAATAAAGTCGCCGGATAGCAGGCCGACGATACTCGTGATGGACGCACCCAGCACTTTGCGGATGCCGATTTCTTTCAGCCGTTTTTCGGTGGAGAAAGTGGCCAGGCCAAATAAACCAAGACAGGCAATGAATATAGTGAGTGTGCCAAAAGCCGCAAAAATTTCTCCGAAGCGGAGGTCTTTCAGATATTGTTCATTGAAAGCCTGGTCCAGGAAGCTGTATTTGAATGGCCTTTGTGGCTCCAGCTGATTCCATGTTTGTTCCAACGCTGAAATAGTCTTGTTTATCTCCGCCGTTTTAATACGCAGGGAAAGCCGGTTCAATTCATTGGAGGGCGCCATTCTTAACGCCAGCGGCTCTACTTTTTTATGCAGCGACTGATAATTGAAATCTTTTACAACGCCGATAACGGTACCTTTACGGCCCCATTGCTCAAAGTTCTTCCCGATAATTTCCTGCGGGCTGGCATAGCCCCATTGTTTCGCAGCAGCTTCATTAATGATCATCGACTGCTCCAGGTCTGCCGGGAAATCGCGGGAGTATGCCCTGCCTGCGGCCATCTTTATTTCATATGCCGGTATAAAATCTGCATCTATTTCATACAGCCCCGGACCAAAAGGCTGCATTTCACCACTGGGCGAAGCAATAACGGTATGTGCGTTGGGAAAAAATTCTCCTGGCACTGCACGGGAAGCTGTTATGGCTATCACCGCCGGATTATTGGCTAGTGTGGCCTTTACGGCTTCTATGTTCTTATTCACTTCATTATCGCCACCATAGTCAATTACCAGCATCTGGTCCTGCCGGAAACCCAGGTTATGCGACCGCAAGTGATCGAGCTGGGAAAACACGATGGCCGTACAGGCAATCAGTGCAATGGATAAAGTAAACTGGAATACCACCAGCCCCTTTCTCAGCTGGATACCCTTCCCCGAGGAATAAAATTTTCCTTTTAACACAAGGGCCGGCTTAAAACGCGACAGCACCAATGCCGGGTAAATACCGGCGGGAATCCCTACAAAAAAAGGCGCCAGTATTAAAACAGTTATCATCTGCCACGACAGCAGGTCAACAAATGGCAACGGCTTTCCGGATATATTACGCACCATCGGCAATAAAACAAATACCAGCGCAAATGCCAGCACAGTAGCCAACATGGAAATCACCACAGCTTCTACAAGGTATTGCAGGATTAAACTCTGCGGATGCGCTCCCACAGCCTTTCGTACGCCGATCTCCTTTGCCCTTTCCATAGACCGCGCCGTAGTAAGATTGATGAAGTTAATAGCCGCAATGAAAAGAATGAAAGCGGCTACCAGCGAAAAAATACACACATTTGACAAACTCCCGGTAGCTCCGGGCTGCCGCATTGCCTCCGAACGCAGATAAGCGTTTTTCAACGGTTCAAAAGCAATAGCATAGTTAGTTTCATTAGGAATATGCCGTTTTAAAAATTCAGGCAACTTTCCCCGCATCATGTCGATATCAGCATTTTCATTCAGTAAGAAATAAGTGTAGAAATCAATATATCCCCATTCATTAAAGATCTCGGGCCTGATGCGATAAAAAGTACTCATCGACAATAATCCTGAAAACGTAAAGTGAGAATTGGAAGGCACATCTTCCATCACCCCCGTAACTGTTAACGGATTATCCTGATCGGTTTTAAACACCTGCCCTACCGGGTTACTATCTCCAAAATATTTCTTTGCAGTACGCTCGGTAAGCACAATACTGTTAGGCGCTTTTAACGCTGTTTCCCGGTTACCGTATATCAGCTTCCAGCTAAAGATATCAAACATGGTAGAATCAGCGAATGTCAGGTTGCTTTCCTGGAACCGTTTATCGCCATGTTGCAGTAACAAGGTAACCGGGCTGGTGAACCTGGCTGTCGTTCTTATTTCCGGGAAATCCGCCTGTAAAGCTGGCGCTACTGGCGCATTGCCCCATACCTGGTACTCCTCGGCTGTTGGCGGGGGCAACTTCTGAGCAGATTTTTCGCGGTACGCATGCAGTACCCGGTAAATTTGATGGTAATTTTTATGATATCGGTCGTACGACAATTCATCTTTCACATATAACACAATCAGGATACAACAGGCAATACCAACGGTCAGGCCAATGATATTGATCAAAGAGTACATTTTACTCCGGGAAAGGCTCCGCCAGGCAATTTTAAAATAGTTGCAGATCATAATTGCGTGAATAACGACGATATATTATTTAAATAGCTATACCTGGCGCCCAAAATAGATGCCACATAGCAGAGCCCGTACCATAGCGGATTTTAAGAAGCCAGCCAGCTCCTTTTTGTTCAAAAATGAACACTTTTCTGTAAAAATGAACATCCCGATTATTAATTTTCGCTGAACATAAGCCTGCTTAAATTGTTCATCCAGTTATTGGCAGTAATTTCGTACTAATCTGTTTGTACCAAAACACATGCATATGAAAACAATGCTCATCCTGACGGATTTTTCAGAAAATGCCTTCCGGGCTACAGAATATGCAGCGCAGCTGGTAAATCCTCTTCAAATCAGCCGGATCGTTTTGTATCATGCTTACCAAAGCACTATTATAGGTACTGATTTACCTGTAGCAAATACCACCAATGATCAGCAGATATATCTCGAAAGTATGGAAAACCTGGGCCTGCAACAGGATCGCCTGTCAGCGCTCGTAAAAAATGTAAGGATCGACCTGATGGCGGAAGATGTTTCACTTCCCGTACACATCAGCGGGCTATGTAAGAGTGAAGAAATAGATATTGTGGTGATGGGTGTTTCCGGCCGTTCCGGGCTGGAGAAATTATTACTCGGCAGCACTACTTCCATGATGATACAGGAAAGCAGTGTGCCGGTACTTATTGTCCCCAACAGCACGCTGATTGGTAAACCCATAAATTCTGTGGTATTTACTACCGACCTGAAAGACCATGCATCCATACCGGCGCATCAGCTGTATGAATTCCTGGATGCCTTTCCCGGAGCCGCTGTGCAAGTCATCAACGTAGATAAATCAGCCGGTAACAGCTATACTGTAGAAACAAAAGAATCCATTGCCAGTTTGCATGAAATTTTTGATAAGTACAATGCAGCCTTCGATTATATTAATACAGATAATACCGTAGAAGGTATCTTATCATACGCCAATAGCCACCATGCTTCCATGATCATTGTGGTGCCTAAAAAACTGGGCGCAGTAGCCTCTTTCTTCCATAGTAGCGTTTCCAAAAAGCTGACGTACGATTCCAATATTCCGCTGTTGTCATTACCAGCCGTAAAGGCATAAAAAAAGCTCCGGTTGTGGCCGGAGCTGTTAGTTGTTTCGTTTTCCCTACGCTGGCATTACCCAGATCAGGTGCTTGGGTATGATCTCAGATCTGTTTTACCAGACCACCCCATTCTGAAACATCTGATAATAAATGTCGAAAAATCGTGCCAGTGAAAAAGGGCGGTTTTTAGCTATTTTTCTGGTAAAAATCTCTACAGGATGTAAAAATTACGCGCCACTGCTGTGACGAAAATCCCTGGTATATGCACGAGCCTGGCTTAAATCAGCACTTTATTATCCACGGCACATTTTATGAGCATCGCGGTATTCCGTGCATTGAATTTACCCAGCAGGTTCCGGCGGTGACTATCCACCGTATCTGAACTGATAAACAGCTTCTCTGCAATTTCATGATTGGTATGACCGTTGGCAATGAGCCACAATACTTCCTTTTCCCTTTTGGTAATATGCAACGGCAGCAGGTCTTTTTTAAGCGACTGTTTTAATTCTGCCGATAGATAGGTGCGCCCGGAATATACGTCGTGTATTGCCCGCAGCAATTCTTCCTTATCGGCATTTTTCATCAGGCAGCCGCTTGCGCCGCTGTCCAGCATCCCGGCAATGCCGCTGTCGTTTTTATGGTAACTTAATCCCAATACCGCAATATCCGGGTACCGCTTTTTAATGCTGGCGCAAAGTTCTGCTCCACTGATATCGGGCAGCAGGGTATCCAGTAATACAACATCAGCAGTGTGCTGATCTAAGAAACGAAGACAGGAAATTCCGTTCCTGGTTTCACCTGCTAAGTGAATATCTTTTTCCATACTGAGTAAAGATCGCAATCCTTCGAGTATCAATGGATGATCATCAACGAAATATAAACGGATCATGGTTTTTCTGTTTGCTGTAACGTCTGTATGCGATGGCATAAATAATATCGGGCGAACAACTGAAATGCTCATTTACTATGTATGTAATATAGTAAAAAAATCAAGACAAGTTTAATCTATCAGCATACATTCTCCCCATGCCGGTTTGATAGAGGTATCCGCAAAACTGATCAGCGACAGCCCGATGCCCGCAATACCTTCCAATACATTATGACTGTTAATATAATCGGGATGATGATAAAATTTATACCCGGCAGGCCCATCATCCCAGGTATTCATTTGCAGGGTATTTTGCAGCCAGTAGCGGGAGGCATTCAATAAAGCGGTATCACCCCCGGCCAGTCCGGCCTGTTGCAGGATATGGGCAATGCCTGCGCTGCCATGACATAAACAACCGTCATGCACGGCGCCATTTTTTACGTTCCGGTGCGTGGCAATATGTTTAAACAACTGTTGCGCTTCCTCCTGGTAATCGGCTCTGTTTAACCGTTTACCGGCTCCCTGCAACGTGATAGCAATGCCAAGATCTCCATAGCACCACCCAAGCCTGCTGTGCGCGTCTCCCATTACTTTATTGGCCGCATTTACAATAGTAGGATAGCGTGAATGCGTGGCTTCTGCCGCGTTATTTTTTGTGTGCAGCAGCCATTGAACACTGTTGTTGATTAGCCTGCCGGCGCGTTCCTTTGCAATCCCGTTTTCATAGCACCTCGCCAACACCGAGATAATCGCAGGAACGCCATGCGCCAATCCGAGGTTAAACAGGTCTTCATCAGGATGCTGCTGGCTTCTGCTGGAGAAATGGTCTTTCCAGGCAATGCCGCCGGGTAACGGGATGGCGCTGTCTTCCAGGTGAGCCACGAGATTTTCCAGTTGGGTAACGGCAGTCGCAGCCGGCAGCCGCTCCAGGAAATAAAGTGCTGTGCCGAGGCCGTGATGCAGGAAATCATTTCTGCCTTCCGCTAACTCCGATGCCATAAAATCTGCTACCAGCAGATCGATGTCTGCAAAGGTATCTTCCGTATCGTCGGCTTCAATAAATCCCATGGCGCCCAGGTGCTGAATACACCAGGATACGCCTGCAATTCCACTGCAGTGTGAGCCATTCATGGGCTCTTCAGATAATGCCTGCAGGCATTTCTCTATGATGTAATGAACTTTGTCCAGGTGTTCTTCCTTACCGGTGAGCTGATAATAGTAGGCATAAAACAAGGCCACGCCGGTATATCCCCCCAGCAGGCTGGTATTGGTATCTTCCAGGATAAATGGGTCCAGCGCTGCGCAGATCCTTTGCAGCGCGGAAGTAGCCTCTTGCAGTTGATCCATATAATAAATTGCCGTTATAAATATATAATGGCAAAACACGTATGCATACTGCAATACATGTTTTGCCATACAGTCAGGTTGCTGTGAAAAATTATCGATCTGTTACTGATCAGTAGCGACAGGAGTCGAGGCTGCAAATGGGAGCACCCTGACTGATGTTGTCAGTACAAATCCGGAGCGAACATAAAACGGAACAGGTGCCGACAGTTGCCGCCATCTGTTGTCCTGTTGCATTGGAAAGACTGGCCACTTTTATTTTACCCAGACTGAGTTTTTTGCCTGATGATTTTTTCATGACACAATTTTTTTAACAGTACAATGATGAAATTAGAAAATGCAGGAGTCTTCACTACATACAGGTGCGCCCTGGCTAAGACAGGTGATCTTAACGCTTGGAACACAGGCCAGTGATGGAATGAATTGAGCAGCTCCCCTGCTGTCATTATTGACTTTGCTGAGGTCGGCCACTTTAATTTTACCGAGACTCAGTTTCTTACCGGATTTTTTCATGGTTGTTCAGTTTAATTAGAAGCAAGGATCTTTGGAAATAGGTGGAGTACATTTCATAAACAGGCTGCAGCCGGTATATGTAGGTGCTTTACCATCGGCCTGTTCCTGGCTGCTGATACTGAGTTTAGCCACTTTTAATTTACCGAGGGCCAATTTTTTTACAGGTGTTTTTCTCATTTCGCAAATGTTTATGGTTGAAAAATAAATAGACAATAAGTTTGGCAGGTTCAATATAATAGGGTCATTCGAAATACAGGTTTTTATAAGATTACAGGATTGATGATAAATGTAGGTAGAAAGTGAGAATATAGGGATCACGTAAAAACGTGATTTTTCACATAAAGATGTTTAAACATCTTTTTTACCGGTTTTACGTGATACTATACTGTGGCAGAAAAAATTACCTTCATTTTTTTAATGTTGACCTTGCGCCATGATCAGAGCTGAAAACTTCTATGTGGTAAGAACACCGCTATTACCGGTGAATATTGTCACTCAGTTACACCATATCTCCCAAGCCTCCCTCGCTCCTGTTATCAAAGCTATTTTCCGGGATGAATTTCTCCAGGAAGCTATTTATATTGCTTCCCCGGAACTATACCAGGAGTTGCAGAAGTGGCTGGCCACCGACAGCGAAAACCAGAAACTGGCATCAGCGCTGTACCGCTACCTGCTGCGGATGAGCAGCAGATGCACACCTTACGGTCTCTTTGCGGGCTGTGCCACCGGCGGGTTATCAGATCACACGGCTATTGAACTGAATGATAAACAGTTGCATAAAAAACATTGCCGTCTCGACATGAACTATGTGGCAGAGCTTACCGCCGCCATTACTGCCATACCGGCCATCCGGGAACAACTGCTGTATTATCCCAACAACTCCTTGTATGCTGCCGGTAACCAATATCGCTATGCGGCCTACAGCGTTAAAAATAAGATCCGCAATTATTATCTCACCGCCGTAAATTATAGCAGCTACCTGGAAAAAATGCTGGAAACAGCCCGCAACGGCGCCACGCTGGCGGACATACGCAACAGCATTGTAAGCGAAGAAGAAGATATCAGTGCAGAAGATGCTGAAGTTTTCACCGAAGAACTATTGCAGAACCAGCTGCTGGTAAGTGAACTGGAGCCCACCGTTGCAGGCGAAGAGTTTTTTAGCCACCTGGTGAACCGGTTAAAAAACCTGGAGCATACCACCGAAACAACCGCACTGCTGACGACCATACAAAGTATGCTTAACCTGCAACAGACAGGCACCGGCAAGTATACCACCACCCATGAGCTGGTGCAGTCGCTGCTCACGGAAACCAGTAACAAAGACCTGGTACAAACAGATCTGTTTCTTTCAACCGCAAAAAATACCCTGAGCCATACCGTTATCAATGAATTGTCCGCCCAGGTAGCGCAGCTGTGGAAACTGGCCAGCAACGATAACAACAGCGACCTGCGGCAGTTTTGCGATGCCTTCCGGCAACGGTACGAAGAGCAGGAAATTCCGCTCAGCCTGGCCCTGGACAGTGAAGCCGGTATCGGCTACGGCGCCCACAGCCAGAGCAATACAGACCATACGCCGCTGGTTGATAATTTACACCTTCCACCACGTAATACCGTGGCTGCGGGCACCCGCAGTAAGTTGCAGGACTTTCAGCTGCAACAGCTACACCAGTGCCTCAAGGAAAACAAAAAGGTGATCACCCTCACCCGTGAGCACCTGGAAAGCTTCCGGGAAAAAGAAACGCCTTCCCTTCCCCACAGCATGTACCTCATGGGGAGTATACTGAGCAACAGCGCCGAAGCCATCGATAACGGCGACTACCTCTTCGATATGAATGGCTGCAGCGGCCCTTCCGCCGCCAACCTGCTGGGAAGGTTTTGTCACGGTGATGAAGAACTGGCCACCCATGTAAAAGCCTGTTTAAAAGCAGAGGAAGCCAGCGACCCGGAAAAAATCTATGCAGAAATTATTCACCTCCCGGAATCACGGACAGGCAACATTCTTATGCGGCCACGGTTACGGGAGTACGAAATTGTGTACCTGGCCAATAGCCTCGCCCCGGAAGCGTACCAGCTGCACCTTTCCGATCTGATGGTGAGTGTGCAACGTAATAAGGTAGTGCTGCGTTCCAGGAAACTGAATAAAATTATTGTCCCGCGCCTCAGCACCGCGCATAATTACCGGCAGGGACTACCGGTTTATAAATTCCTCTGTGATCTGCAATTCCAGGACTACCATACCGGCATTGGCTGGCACTGGCAGGTACCCGGCGAGGTATCCTTTTATCCACGCATACAGTATGGCAACATCATCCTCAGCAAAGGAACCTGGATGCTGCACAAAAAAACATACCCGGCACTGGCTAAAGCAACCCCGGAAAAGTATATGGAAATTTTCCGGGAGATCAGCGCGCAGCTGGGGCTTCCCCGTTATGTAGTGGTAAAGGAAGGCGACAATGAACTGCCGGCCGATCTTGAAAACGAAGTGGCGGTGCATCTGCTGGTAACCACCCTGCTGAAAAAAGAACAGGTAACCCTGCAGGAGTTCCTCCATACCCCCGGAAACTGCTGGATCAACGGCCCCGATGGCGCACATACCAACGAATTTATTATTCCACTCAGGAATATATCTTCCGAAAAAGAGAAAAAACAAACAAACGAAATAATTACCACACCTACCACTACGCCTGTACGAAAATTCAGTACCGGCAGTGAATGGCTGTATGTGAAACTATACGCAGGTACGCGGAGTGCAGAAAATATCCTGAAAGAAAAGATCCTCCCGTTAACACAGGAACTGATGCAGGAAAACATCATTGACCAATGGTTTTTTATCCGGTACACCGATCCCGAACATCACCTGCGGATCAGGTTCCACCACAGCACTAATCCGCATTTCTGGAGTACCGTATTGGAAAGATTGCACGCCGCACTACCCACCGATAGCATACACCGGCTTCAAACAGATACCTACGAAAGGGAAATTGAACGCTATGGCGCGGATACCATGCTGTTTAGCGAAGCGGTGTTTCATTACGACAGTACATGCGTTATCAGTATCCTGGATCTCCTGGAAGAAGAAGAAGGTGAAAACTACCGCTGGATGCTGGCGTTGAGAGGTGTGGACATGCTGCTGAACGATTTCGGGTATACGCTGCCAGCTAAATCGGCCTTATTGAAAATGCTTCAGAAAAGCTTCTTCGAAGAATTTGGCGGTGAAAAACCCTTACTGGTACAACTCAACGACAAATACCGGGAAGAAATGCGGAAAGTGAGCAGTATTCTTGATCCTATGCAGGACAGCGAACATGGTATTGAAGCGGCCGTGGCTTGCTTTCAAACCCGCTCAACTCATATACAGGAACAGCTTGCGGGCATACAGCTCGCCAACCGCGACGATCTCCTTTGCAGCTACATCCATATGTTCCTTAACAGGATCCTGTTATCCAATCAGCGTAAACATGAACTGGTGATCTATCATTTCCTCAGCAGGTACTATGAATCCATGGTGGCCATCTCTAAAAAACAGCTCAAGGCAATTACTCACTAAATACATATTGGTATGAAAAAGAAGAATGAGCAAAAAATGAAGCTCGGCACTATTAAAGTGGCCAGGTTAAGTGCTGGTATTACATCCACAGATCAACAGCAGAAAAAGATCACTCATCCTACCACTACGGTAATCAGGACTTTCGACTGCTAGCTGTTTCACCGGGGTGCCGGCTATTTTTTACACCGGTACCCTCTTTTAAAGTCTTTCTACTTCACTCAAGGGCAACCTGATTTCCCCGACCGGGTTTACCACCTTCAGCATCAGTTCTCCATAATGCAGGTAGAGATCGGCCACTATGGCGCCATCTTTTACTTTCCATTTGGTGTTTGTTTGCAGGTAGCGTTTTAATTTCTCCTCCAGCTGCGCGGTTCCTTTCCATTTCCGGACTTTCAGTAACGCTACATACACTTTATATCCTTTAGGTTGTGAAGCGGCAGTCATCAGTTTCATCATCTCTTCCTGGTTAGCGGTATGGTAAATGCTTTTTCTATAATCCGCTGAAATATGTTGCAGGTGCTCATTTGCCAGTGCAAGTTGCTTATAGGGGGTAATGAGAAAAGTTTCAATGGTATCCGTATCAAAATGATCTTTTCCACGCGGATAGCTTTGTCTTACAAAAGCAACAAAACCATGCTTTGCCAAAGACATCACTAATTCCGGAGAGAGCAGCGCCAGGGGATTATGCATGAACTGAATTTAACATTCCAGGAAAGATACTAAGATAGTTAGTACCTATATAAAATAAAAAAGCCCTGATGGCCACTACAGCATGGTTCTCAAGGCTTTTTTACATTATTCATTTGCTTTCTGAAACAAAAATACTAATATTTTTAGTAAATCCTAATTTATTTTATCCACGGCCTCAACTGGGTCCCACATAACTATCATGTTTGGTCCATATGAGTGCACCGGTATCATATCCCAGCGCGGCGGCCGTTGCCAGGAAACGGATTTTAATATCTTCGGGGATAGTCCGGGTACGCGATAAAATCCAGATATAGTTCAGGTTGTTGCCGGCCACCAGGGCATATTGATATTTTTCATCGATATCAATGACATTATACCCGGCGTAAAACGGTCTTGAGAAAGATACTTTTAACCGGGCTTCATCCGGTGTACTCACAAACACAGCTTTACCTTCACTTTCTTTCCAACGGTATTTCTTAGTATCATAACCCTTGTTGTCCACTTTTATTTCCCCGTTTTCCTTTAATGAATAGGTGGCAGAAACATTGCTGAGATAATGTTCAAACCGGTAATCCAGCCGGGCAATTTCATACCAGGTGCCCAGGAATTTTTGTATGTCAAAAGGAGAAACGGCTTTGGCCCCTTTGGGAATGGACACTTTGGTATTATTATACAACAAATATGCGGCGGCAGCAGACGCAGCTGCTCCCAGGACCAGCAATTTTTTATTCATAAAGCATGATTTTTCAAAATGATGTGTCTGAATTTTGCGGGAGGTACCGCAAAAAGGCTGCCTGACCGGAAGTGACTGCTGGCAGGGAGTTTTAAAATAAAAGATGGACCGGGAGTGTTGCTAAATTGCTACAAATAGAGGTAAGAAATTGAGAAGGCAAGGAAAATGAGCCCGCCTACGGGGCAGACATTTCCATCCTTCGCTGAAACCCTTCCAGGAACTGCGCCACATGGAACCCATCCATCAGCGCATGATGCACATGCACAGATACAGGCATCATTTTCCGGTCGCCCGCCTCTTTCACCTTGCCGAAAGTAATTTTAGGGCAGCTATCTTTAAATGAAAAACTCCGCGCATGGGATACGGCGGTAAAGTTAATCCAGGGCAGTGAGGAATAATGGATCACATTCTCGCCCGACACAGCCGGTATCAGCCCCGTACTCTGACGGACCCTTTCAATTTCCGCTTTGCTGCTGGCTTCAAACGCCGCTGCATCTTCATAAAAATTCATATATGCAAAACCAAAAGTACCGTCGGGCCGGTTAATGGTAGGTGACGCATGTACCTGGTCATACACCCATACTTCATCGCCGGCGATACGGTAACGGAAAGGGGTAACCTCATTGGCGGCTGCCAGCGACTTATGCAGGTAGCTTAAAAAGAAGGAATCCCCGCTGGCTTTGGCGTTGTTAAAGGCAGCAGTGCAGTCGATGTCGGTGGTGATCCCGAAAAAAGGTTCTTCGAACTGGCGGAAGAAGTTAAAGTGTTCCTTTCTCGCCCAGGTGTCCAGATCTAATAATTGTTTCATAATATCAGGTGCGGCAGGATATCTGCCATTGTTGTAAACTCATAAAAACGGGGATCTTCGATCGTATGATCGATGTGTTCATGCTGCCAGGTGGTATGATACGGAATATGGATAGCATGACCGCCCAGTGCCAGCACCGGCAATACATCCGATTTCAGGGAATTGCCCATCATGAGGAATTCTTCCGGCTTGCAGTCGAGGTGCTTTATTAATTTAAGATAGTCGCGTTCCTTTTTATCGCTCATTATTTCAATATGATGGAAATAATGCTCCAGGCCCGATTTTCGCAGTTTGCGTTCCTGGTCCAGCAAGTCGCCTTTTGTGGCCACTACCAGGCGATACTTGCCGGAGAGCGCCTGCAGCACCTCTTCTACCCCATCGAGCAGCACAATAGGCTTATCCAGCATTTCTTTTCCATACTGGAGCACCTTATGCAAAACTTCCGGGCTGGCCGTATTTTCGGATACGCGCAACACGGTTTCTATCATGCAAAGCATAAAAGATTTTATGCCATAACCATAGAGTTCCAGGTTGGCCATCTCCGTTTTAAACAGCTCCTGCGATACGGTATGATGCGGCAGGTAATCTTCCAGCAGGCTGCAAAAAAGGGCTTCTGTTTCCTGGAAGTAAGGCTCATTTACCCAAAGGGTGTCGTCGGCATCGAATGCAATCACGCTAATGTCAGAGATCATTGTTATTTTTACGTTTTTCCGGATGCAAAAATAGAACCCGGCAGTTTATAAAACGGGACATTTGTCCCACTTCTTAAAAGTATGTTACGGACCAATCCTGCTTTTCTTCATTTCATGGAACAATTCACCGCCAGCAGCGCGGAGGGCGAAGCAGTGGCCATTAAAACCTTTGCTGCCGGCACGCGGCTCATCCGCCAGGGCGATACCATCAGTCATGTTTATATTATCCGGGAAGGTATTACAAAATGTTATATTGAAGAAGATAACGGGAAAGACTATATTTTCGAATTCCTGGGAAAGGGTGAAATTACCGGCGACCTGGAAGGCATCAGGAAAGAAAAATGCCTGTGTAATATTGAAGCCATTACGCCCGTAACAGCATATGCCATTCCGCATACCTTGTTTAGCTGGCTGCTGGTCAACAATACGGAGTTTAACAGGCTGATGTTGGAAGAACTGGTGATCCGTATCCGCCAAACCTGTATCCGCGCGTCTTACCAGCAACTATACCCGGTGGAATATGCATTGCTCCGGTTACTGGCGCTGGAAGCAGAACAGGACATTGTGATTCCCAAAAAGGATATGGCATCTTACCTGGGTATTACGATCCGGAGTTTTAACAGGACCTTGAAAGAACTGAGATCCAAAAATATCCTGGATCCGCAGGGGATGAACATTGATCTCAGCAGGAAGCAACTGGAAGAAATATTGCGCCGGTTTGAGGATATGGGATAACGGCCATCAGCATACGAAAATAAAAGGCTGTTCCTTTTTACAGCAACAGCCCAATTTATCTATTTAAATAATCTCCACTCACTTAGCTGGAAATCCGCACTGCCATTGGTGGCGGTTACATACACGGCATAGTATTTATACGCCGTAGTATTGGAAATGGCAAACTGCCTGGTCTGATTCCTGGCGCCAAACACCTGGTTTGTTTGCGTATCGAGTACCGTCCACGTAGTACCATTATTGGAGCCTTTCAGCTGCCAGTTTTTAGGATCGCGGTCTACAGCGTCGTTACCGGAAGTGAGGGTATATGATTTCACGGTTTGCGCGGTGGCAAACTGCAGCTGCATTTTAAAATCAGCAGGCACCGCATTTACAAACAGTTTGGTGCTGTATACATTATCGGTGAGCTTCAAGGAGCCTTCTGCCGCGGAGGCGCCGCCATTATTCTCTTTACTCACCGTAATAGTGCCTGAACCGGTGATGTCGTCCGACGGATAAGTGATACCCGGGAAATCCGTTTTTGCCTGCTTCAGCTGTGCTGTCCAGTCGTTGCCCCCTTCATCTTTATTGCCAAAGGCAGTGAGGGCTAATTGCTTCAGATCTTTATTGGCAGCACCGCTCCAGTAATGTACAAATTCCCCGAAGTTAAGGCCGCGGGTGTATTCGGGATAAGTAGTGATGCCGTTGTTGTACGTTTGTTTGGGGAAATGCTGCGCCAGCAGTGCGAAGAATTTATTCAGTGCTGCCACACCGCCGTAGTTGTGATAGATTGGATAAAACCAATCCCGGAACCAGTAAGTGCCTGCGCGGGGATAAGCATCTGTTTGGGTGATCTTCATGTTATACCAGCGGGTTACATCGGCACTGCGGCCCAGGGCCAGGTACACGTCGTACTGGTAGATTTCCATCCATTTGCTGTCGTGCCAGATGCCAAACGCCGGGGAGCCGTGTACGCCTTTGGAAGCGCCTTCCACAATATGCCCCACTTCATGGGTAGTCAGGTCAATGTCGTTGCCGGCGCCGGAGATCCAAGCATTGGGATCAGAGGAGCCTACATCTATTACGTTGCGGTAATCATGACTGGCATCCATATACGTAGAAGGATGCCCACCGGAATATTTGCCGGAGTGCAGGATTACAAAGAGGCGGGAATCGTCGCCAAAAGCGCCGTAAGTGCTTTTGGTATAGTTCCATACCTGCGCGAGGTAGGTGTTGGGCCAGGTAATGCTGCTGTTTACATCATTATCAAAATACACTGCTACGCTGGTATCATAAAAAACGCGGTTAAGCAGCTGTTGGTGTTCAAACCAATGTTCCTGCCAGGTGGCGGGTGGCGTGGCTAACACCTGCAGGTTATTTTTTCCGGCAACGGGTTGAAGATCACCGCCGGAAGTGCTTTTCTTTTCGCATCCCGGCAGTATGCCCAGCACAATAAATGCCGCAGCAAACAATGAAGTTTTCATACGTTTTTTTTTAAGATGAGTGAATGAAGGGGGTTTCGGGTTTTCAATCATGCGCAACTGCTCCTGGTGAAGCAGTTACTAATCAATGCAGTTTTGGTTGTTCAGGTAGATAAGTTAACACATCTTTTTACAGTAACCTGTCAACGGATTTTAAACAATTGTAAACAGATATTAAAGGACACATAAAAAAAGGTGCGCAGTACGCTGCACACCTTTTTTACTTTTTATTGCCGCGGCTATTCTGTTGCGCGGGTGTACAATCCCCTGTCCATAGTCACCCCCAGGCGTTTCATCATGCCCGGCATATCAAACCCTTCTTTTTTGTATTCCGCCTGCACCTGTTCTTTGGCGCTGGCTACCGCCGCTTTGTTTTCCCACTGTGCAATGGTAACATACACCAGGTTGCCCTGCTCATCAAAATATTCATAGGCAGCATCTGAAATAAAGCCGGGGAGCGTTTTAATGAGGCGCCGGTTCACCGCCACCCGCTGCTTGAATTCCGCGATGCCCGCAGCAGGCACCAGAAATTTATCAATGAACTGTACCTGTTCTTTTACCGGCGCCGTGGCAATATCCGCGGGTAATACGCCCAGCGAGGTTAAAAACCCGAGGCGGTCGGTCTGTACTTCTGATGCGATGATTTTTCCATCTTTAAATTCATAGATGGCTACGCCGTTGATATGAATAGCTTTGCCGGTAGCAGGAATGTTTTTGTACGGCCCTGTTTGTGTGCCATACCAGGTCCATTTCGCCACTACCTTATTCCCATCTGATACCAGTGACGATAATTTCCACTGAATGTCCGGGAAGGCGGCGATGAGTGGTGCAATGGGCGCAGTAAACCCCGCCACGCCCTTGTGTCCTTCCGGACCGGTATACGCTTCGGATACAATGGACGGCAACAGGCGCATGTCTTTTTTGTTCATGACATTTTCATATAGTTCCTGTATAATGGCTTTGTTCTTTTCCATATCTGTTATTTTAAATTCCTTTTGTTGATGAATACTTTTTCCCTGTGAAAATGACATCGCTGGTAGCAGTGTAGTGACCAGGTATATCGTAAGATGAACGGTTTTCATTTGTTTTTCTTTTTACAAAAGTATCTCTCCCCCAAAACCCGGAATTGTAAAAAATCATTGATTTACCAAAACCACTTGTCCTTATTCATGTTTTTCATTACGGCCAGTTTTTCTATCTTAGCCCCGATCTATTACCAATAAAACCCACGTCTTTGAAATTTCTGATTAATTTTTTCCTGATAAGTATTATCAGCAGCGGCGTTTATGCGCAGGCGGTACTTACAGGCACAGTGAACAATTCATCTCATACGCCCGCTGCTTATGCCATTGTACGCCTTCAACGGTTACCCGGGGATCCGCAGCAGGTATTGCAAACAGACAGCAGCGGCAGCTTCCGCTTTACCAGGCTGTCTGCAGGCGAATACACGCTGAATGCCGTTGTTACCGGCTACCAGGCCGCCACGCTGCATTTCAGCATTCGCCGTGATACAGTGGTAAACATCACCTTACAACCTTCCAATACCCGGTTGGGTGAAGTGACCGTTACGGCCGGCAAACCCGCTATTGAAAACAACCCGGATAAACTGGTGTACAATGTGGCGTCTAACATTACCGCTGCCGGCAGCAATGTGCTGGAAGCCATTGGCAAAGTGCCCGGCATAAAAGTGAACGACAATGAAATCAGCATTACCGGTAAGGGAGCGGTAAAAGTGATGGTAAATGACCGCCTGGTGCAACTGGCCGGCATCGACCTGGTACGCTACTTAAAATCTATGTCTGCCAGCCAGATCTCGAAAATTGAGCTGATCAAAAATCCTTCCGCACAGTATGACGCAGAAGGAAATGCAGGACTAATCAATATCACTACCCGTCAGCGTAAAAACGAAGGCTACTCCGGCACCGTGCAGGCCAATGCCAAAGGATGGCTTCACAACCCCGCCGTAGTGTATGGCACCCGTAACTATGAGGCGTTGAATGTAAACGCCACGCTGAACTACAACGCCGCGCGGTGGTCGGCTTACGGGAGTATTAACCTCGACCAGGATCAGCACCTGGAAGGCTTCCGGACCACCATCTATTACCCGAAGCAAACCTGGATACAGTCGGACACCGGTAAATATACCTATCTCAATGCGAATGTAATCGCCGGCGCTGATTACAGGATCAGCCGGAAGGCCACCATCGGGCTGAATTACCAGGGCGGTAAAAATGTGTATGATGGCGGCGACCGCGTGAACAACCCGGTATTTGACAATGCCACCGGCAAACAGGATTCTATCATGAAAACACACGCCACCTACCGCCCTATCGCCGATAATCATTCTATCAACCTGCATTCCGCGATCAACTTTGATACCACCGGCCGCAGGCTGCTGCTGAATGCAGACTACTTCAGCTACTACCGCACCGACCGGTCCGATTTTGAAAGCAATAACTACCTGGGTGATAACACCACCCACCCTTCCGGCACCACCCGTTACTACGACGATAACAAGCAACGCATTCATATTTACACGCTGAAAGCAGATATGGAACTCCCTACCCGTTTTGCAAAGTTCCTGGTAGGCGGCAAGCTGAGCTTTATCGATAACTACAGCAATGCTTTTTATTATAACAAGGATTCTTCCGGCGGATTGGAATACGACAAAAATCTCAGCAACGAGTTTGATTACCAGGAAAACACGCAGGCGCTGTATGTGAGCATGAACAAGGAACAGGACAACTGGAAGTATGAAGCTGGTTTGAGAGGGGAACTTACGCAAACTACCGGTTACTCCTATACGCTGGATCAGCGCACTCAACATAAATATTTCCGGTTATTCCCGTCGCTGTCGGTATCATGGCAGGCCAATAAAGACAACAGCCTGGCTTTTACAGCAGGCCGGCGTATTAACCGCCCGTCGTTCTGGAACCTGAACCCTTTCAAATCGTTGTATACCGCTTATAGTTATGGCGAAGGGAATCCTGCGTTAAACCCGGAGTATAACACCAATATCGAATTATCACATACTTTCAGGAACAGGTTTACTTCTTCCTTATTTTTTAATAAAACAGATGATGGATTTAACAACGTTACCATCGCCAGTGCAGACACCAACCTCGTGTATACGGTTCCGTTAAACTTTATCCGGACTTACCGGTATGGCATCTCGGAAAGTGTGTCGTTTACTGTTTTTGACTGGCTCGACAACAATAACCAGGTAACCCTTTACCATACCGACGCACATTCCGACATTCCGCAGGTGAGTAGTATCCGTGGCTGGGGAATGTATCTTGCCACAAATAATAATATCTATTTCAACCGCGATAAAACTTTTGCAGGGGCCATCAACTGCTGGTACCAGTTTCCCGAAATAAATCATATTGGCAGATCAGATGCTTATTTTAAACTGGATATAGGGCTGAAGGCGTCGGTGATGAAGAAGAAAGTAGACATCGTGTTAACCATGAATGATATTTGCCAGAGCAGCGCCATGACCATTAACTCCACCATCAACGGCGCGCGGCAGCAGCTGAGCAACTTCCAGTTGAACCGTTACCTGCAGCTGGGCATCAGTTACCGCTTTGGCAGCAGGGCCACTAAACAGCCGGCCGGTGACACCGGCAACCAGGAAGAGAGAGGCCGGGTTCATTAAATGATGATAAAACCGGAAATTTATACGCATCCCTTTTTTGCACAGATTCCTACACCGATTCAGCGCTGGCCTGCGGGCCAGCGCATAGAGCATGCCAGAAACAGCACTTGCAACCTGAGAATTTCCACAGGTGCAGAATGGCTGCTTTTTGGTAGCTTAGCGGCCGGGAACTGCATATCCGGGCTTGTAACACCCGGGCAGGAAAGCTAGATAAGTTAAAAAACCAACTTACTTTATTACCAATACATTAACAGGTGGTTTTGGGTTTATATGAAAGATAAAATCCTATATTAGGACCTTGAAAAAAAGCGGGATGCAGGCTTTTTTAGTATTAACCCATAACAAACTGATTTTGGTAACAAAAAGATTAAACAGGAGCTGCTAAATATTACTTATATTAACCCTTACAGGTATGCTGGTACAGGGAACCGGGCCGACTAACAATTGCCGGAGTGACGTAAATGATTAAAAAGTACATGAACATATACCAACATTATTCTTTTGATCTATGGTTAACTTTAATAAAATCGAATCCTTTATTTAAACAGGAAAGGACGCGCTTTTTTTACAACCATTTCAATCAACACCAAAAAACACTGGAAGAGGTAGGCCGCATATTCCGCAAAACAGATCTGCTATGCAATGCCATCAATGAAAAAACAGGCGGTAATATTGATGCGGAAGAAATGTACCTCATGGTGATCAGTGAAATAAATGATGATGACAATGCCTTCGGGAGCATTGATCTGGCAGGACTTTACCAGGAAATGGATGCCCTGGTGCTCAAATACCTCCCGGTTATTTATTGTTCGGAAACAGTGAAAACATTGCGCAGGATAAAAGCATCGTCCGATAGTACCATCAGTTTACTCAGTAACACCGCTTTTATAAAAGGCAGCACATTAAGACGGGTACTACAGGAGCTGGAGCTGGAGCATTTTTTCGATTTCCAGCTGTATTCAGATGAAACCGGCATGTCGAAACCCAATGAAAAAATGTTTCGCCTGATGCTGGAAAACGTGGCGATGGTTAGAAATGATACGGCAATCCCGCTAAGTAACATCATACATATTGGCGATAATGTAAAAGCAGATATCAACGGGGCGCAGGTGACAGGCATTCGTACTTTACTGGTCAACTCCAATAATCAATGTATTTCAAGTTTACTTAACTGATGACAACAACCTATTCACTTCATAAGATCACCCATGCCGGCCATTTCGGGTTTAGCCCCGATGACTACAGCCGTTTCAAGTTCGGGGACGACGCCGTTGCCGAAAAATTCGGGACCAGCCTGGCGGAAGGATTTATTGAGCATCACCTCAAAGGACAGGAAGTGCCGCAGTTTGTGGTAGTGTCCAGTCCGTATTCCTTTATCCCCACGGCTACCTTTGCGATGAAAAACTATTTCGTTTTTCATTTGAACAGGTGGCTGGCGGCGCACGGGCACCCGGTTTTACAGGAAACCAAAGTACACCGTACCATTACTTACAAGGAGGATTACGGCGAACTGGATGCGGAGCAACGGTTAAAGCTGATCGGCAACGACAGCTTCCATATCGACCGCCACTTCCTGACCGGGAAGAAAGTGATTTTCCTGGATGACATCAAAATTACGGGAGGCCATGAAAGAATGATCCTGAAAATGGTGGATGCCTACGACCTGTCTAATGATGTGTACCTGCTCTATTATGCAGAACTGCAGAATAAAAGCATTCATCCCAACATTGAAAACCACCTGAACTATCATTTTGTAAAGTCCATCTTCCACCTGGAAAAAATCATCCAGGGGGAACAATTTTTCATTAATACACGGATTGTAAAGTATATCTTGAATTACGATTTCGATTCATTTTGTATTTTCCTGCAAAATCAATCCGATAAATTTGTGAATCTTTTGTATAATATGGCCCTGGGAAACGGTTATCATACGATAGAAGTTTACCAGAAAAATCTGAATTTTATTAATAATTACTTATTTAACAGAAAACATAAAAGCATACAACATGGCAATTAATTTGCAAAAAGGTCAGCGGCAAACGATTAATGCGCCCAAATTCGTAATTGGCCTGGGCTGGGACGCTAATGCTTCATCTACCGGCACCAGCTTCGATCTGGATGCTTCCCTGTTCGTAATGGGAGAGAATAAAAAGATATTATCTGAGCAGCACTTTATTTTTTATAATAACCTCGTATCACCCGATGGCAGCGTAGAGCATACCGGCGATAACCTCACCGGCGATGGCGGCGGCGACGACGAACAGATTAAAATTGACCTGTCCAAAGCAGATCCTAAAATTACCGAAATATGCGTGGTGGTAACCATCCATGACGCGGAAGCACGCCGCCAGAACTTTGGCCAGGTAAGGAATTCCTTTGTGCGTATATTCGACCCGGTTACCAACGAAGTGCTGCTGAAATACGAGCTGGAAGAAGATTTCTCCATTGAAACAGCGGTGGAATTCGGAAGAATTTACAAACGCAACGACGAATGGAAGTTTGAAGCAGTAGGCGTTGGCATGAAAGGCGGCCTGCAGGACTACCTGAACAAATACAACTAATCTATACACCACTATATCTAAAAATATAAGATCAACATGGCAATCAATCTTCAAAAAGGTCAGCGTATAAATCTCGAAAAAAGCAATGGCGCCAAACTTCAGAATATCTGTGTAGGGATCAACTGGGGCGCTATTGAAAAGAAAGGCCTGTTTGGCCTGTCTAAAACCAAAGAAGCGGTAGACCTGGACGGCAGCTGCGCAATGTTCACCGAACAGAAACAACTGCAGGAAGTGGTTTACTTCGGTAACCTGAAATCAAAAGACAACGCGGTAAAACACAGCGGCGATGATCTGACCGGTGACCTGAACGGCAACGACGGCCTGGACAATGAAGTGATCACGCTCGATTTCTCAAGGCTGGACGCTAACACAAACTACGTAGCGTTTGTGCTGAACAGCTTCCGCGGACACGACTTTGGTACAATTCCTTTTGCGTCTATCCGCATTTATGAAGGTACCCCTGCCCGTGTGAACGAAGTATTTGCCACCTATGATATCGCCAGCGGCCCCGGCTTTGCAGGACACGTATCTATGGTGATGGGCGTTTTCTACAAAAAGAACGGCGAATGGAAATTTAATGCGATCGGTGAACCTACAAAAGATAAAAAACTGCAGGAAACCGTAAGCACCGTTGCGCAGAACTACCTGTAGGATCACTTTTGATAAGATAATATCAATTTATAATCAGATACCTTATGGAAGCAAACCCAAATATCACCGACCAAACCCTTCCCGCGGTAAGGCTCGACAAAGAGGGAAATGTGGATCTGGCAGTTATTACGCCGGACGATGCAAAGAAATACGGGGAAATAAGTAAAACATTGGTAACCACCGATGTAAATTCCATCCTGAATTATGGTACCGATGTACAGAATTCAATGGAAAAATACAGTAATGAGTTCCTCACTTCTGTACGTACCTATAACTCAGGCGAAGTAGGCGGGCTGATCAACGATCTGCTTACAGAACTGAATTATATCGACGTAGATGAACTGAACCAGGGCGCCGTACAGAGCTTTATCTCCAAAATACCTTTCCTGAAAAAACTGGTATTTGATGCCAAGAAGCTTTTCCAGAAGTACGATACCGTTATCAGTAACATTGATAAGATCACCAACAAGATCAAAGCGGGCCGCATCAATTCACTGAAAGACAACAGTTCTTTGCAAACCATGTTTGATAGTAACGTATCTTACATCAAACAAATGGAAGATCTCATTATTTCAGGTCAGCTGAAATTCAATGAGCTCAGCCAGAAGCTGGCCGAAATGGAAGTGAATGCCGCCAATTACAACGACTATGAAATCGCTGATTTAAGGGATTTCATTACCCGCCTGGATAAAAGACTGGCGGACATGAAGATTGTGCGCTTTATTATGCTGCAGTCTTTAGCCCAGATCAGGCTGGTACAAAACAACAATACTTCCATTGCGGAAAAGGCGCAGTCGATCATTTCCACCACGATCCCTGTCTGGAAAAACCAGCTCACCATTGCGGTAGCGCTGCAAAGACAGAAAGCCAACGTGGAAATGCAAAAGAAGATTTCTGATACCACTAATACCATTCTCCAGAAAAATGCCGACCTGCTGAAACAAAACAGCATCGAGGTAGCGAAAGAGAATGAGAAAACAGTAGTATCTATTGAAACATTGAAGAGAACTACCCAGTCGCTGATTGAAACTTTACATGAAGTGAAGAAGATCCACGATCAGGGCACCGAAAGCCGGAAAGTGCTGAATGGTGAATTGCAGACGCTGGAAACAGAGTTGAAGAAAAATGTAACAAACGTTAGCTAACGGAGGATAAGTAATGGAGGATAACCTGGCAATAATATTAAATGACTCAAATAAAACTATCAGCAAGTTGCAATTGCTGTCCACTTTTTTTGAAGAAGAGATAATATACAAGATTTATCTCCGAAGCCAGGTTGTCCATAAATTATTTGAAACCAATCCGGAACTCGATGTCAATAAGCTGGAACTCTTTCACCTGCAATACACTGCCACGGTGATTGACCTGTTGCGGAAAATAAAAGCCAGCAACGAAAGGAACGTGAGTATTTTATACGACGAAATACAGATCAACAAAGACCTGATCGCCAATATCAACGACTCCGTTTTTTCAGAAAAAAATTACCAGCAGGATAAACAAAAGCAGTCCCTGAAGATCAATTTATCTTTGCGGAAGCTATACCAGGTGCTGTCTGACAACTCCGAAGACTACCCCTTTTCCAAAAACATCAACGCTTTCAGCGCACGCTTCTCCCAGGATTTTTATTTCGATATTTCCACCGAAGCGCTCAATGAACTGATTAAATTCAACCCGGCAGAAGTGTACCGCAACAACTCCGCCATCATACAGCGCAAGCTGATGGGATTGTTGTGCAAAATGGATTTTAAAACCGAGTTCTTTTGCGGACTCAGTGCCGGTAACCTGATCCTGGAAGTGTACCGCTTCCTTAACATGGACCGTTATTTTCTCTTCTTCCCCGCTAAAAATTTATTCCTGTTCTGCGATCTTTCAAAAATCACAGACGTTGACTGGTCCAATACCCTCTCCAAAAAAACAAGGATTGTACAGGAGTTAACAGATAAGAATGATAACCTGATGAGCCGCGCCAACGTACTGAAAACGGTGATCCCGGATAACGTGCATGCCCTCCTGAAAGAATACTATGAAAAAATTTCCGACGTCGATTTCCTGCAACAGATTGGTCGCTTTGATGTGCAGACCAACATCCTCAAAACTATGCTGAACACCAATGTGATTTAGGCATAAAAAAGACGCCAGTCCGCAAACTGGCGCCATAGAAACCTTTATTAAGCTGAGCCGGTTTGTTACCGGCATCATTTTTTCTCCAACTCTGCAGTAGAGGTTCTTTTAGGAACATTTAACAGCGCCGATGTAATGATCGGAACGATAAACACGCCCACGGTGATGATCGACGTAATGATGTCTGCTTTTGAACTTTCCAGGAAATGGGTAACAGGTGATTCCGGGAAGAAATGTTCGTAGATAGACAACGTCAGTTTAATACCCAGGATCGCAATAACGATGTACGCCGCTGCTTCCAGGAAGGTAAACTTCGTCATCAGTTTCACGAAAGCCTGTGCCACAAAACGCATGGCGAGGATACCGATAAACACACCCAGGCAAACCAGCAGTATATTATCGGTAAAAGCTACCGCGGCAAAAATATTATCTATAGAGAAAGCCATATCCATTAATTCCACCAGTGCCACCGTAGCCCAGAAAGGCCCGATAGCCCCCACTGTGGCCTTGTATAGCCAGTTCTGGCCTTTGTCGATGCTCTCTTCTTCTTTCTCTCCTTCTGTTTTCTTATTTTTCCACCAGCTGAATACCAGGTACAGGAGATATAAACCGCCCAATGGTTTCAGCCACCAGATCTTGATCAGGAAAGACGCGAACACCATAGCCAGACCACGGAACAGGTAAGCGCCGAAAATCCCGTATTTAAGGGCGCGGTCACGTTGTTTTTCGGGCAGGTCCATTACCATGGTAGCCAGTACAGCGGCGTTATCTACTGACAATAAACTTTCAATAATAACGAGATTCCCGACAATGATGGCCGAAGGTATTGGGTTGTCAATAATTTGTTGGATTAATTCATTCATTTCACTTTATTTTTTATATAGGTTTCTACTTGTTGGCAATCGTTATAATTACTACTCTTCCGCCCTCTTCCCTTGACAGCAATAGTCTTTTTCCATCCGTTAGTTCCACCATCTCACCGATGGGAATTTCTTTATCTTCTGTAAGATCTTTTAAAGAAGTGAGCTGCTGGTTGACCAGCACCCATTTACCCTGGTGAAAAACAAAATACCCGACCGGCACTTTTTGCGCGGCGGTGATCCGTTCATTGCGGATAATATTCCTGTTTACATGCCATTGGAACAGGTATTGATTATTATACACCATCAGCCGGTGGTTTTCCGGTTTCCATACGGTTGGCTTAAACTCGTAATACAGGTCCAGCACCGGCAGGGTGCCTTTATGCGGCGTACCACAGAAAGGGCATTTGGGAGAATGGGTGTTATCAAAAACGTACCATTTCTGTTCGCAGGCGGCATTGCTGCAGGGCTGCATGAGGTCTGTTGTTTTTAATAACGCCTGCTCCCACATTTCTGCCGGCGGCCGCTCCGTTGGCTGGTGCAAACCGGTTACAAACGCCTGGTAGAACAGTTCCTTCAGGTAAGGCCCTGTAATGGTGTATGGTAACTTATTTACATCTGCCCAGGGCAATTCCTTCGGATTAATGTGATTCAGTTTTGGCCGGTTGGAAGTATCCTGCGGATGTTCAATAAACAGCGCCTTCTCTCCCATTGCCAGCAGGTCGTCTTTTTCTGCATCGAGATCATGGATCTTCCCTCCTTTTAAGGGATGACGGTATAAAAGATACATGTAGATCATTACCGCCAGTGCATGCAGGTCGGTAAGACGGTTGGGCAGCTTTCTGCCCGGATCTTTCAGGCCCAGGTGTTTGGTAGCCAGTACTTCCGGTGCGATGAAATCGGCGGTGCCAATTACATCCGGTGGAAACAGGCCCGGTACCACGAGGCCATCTATATCGATGATGGTCGCCGATTTACTTACCGGGTCTACCAGCACATTTTTATACGACAAGTCGGAATGAGCGAGTCCGGCTGCATGGAGGCGTTTCACACCTCTTGAAATATTTACACAGATCTGGAAATAGCTTAACCAGTTGCCCAGTTCTGCTTCATCCAGGCGCAGGGTAAACTGCCTGTTCCTGAATTTGGGTGAAGCAAACCATTTCCCTTCCTTCTCCTTTCCTTTAATCAGGTCGTTTGATGCGTATCCCTTCTTGAAAAAAAAGTTAGCATGGTAACACGGTACTACGAGGCCTACCTTTTTATCTGCTTCCACCATGTCTGTTGGCCAGCAATAAAGATCCCGGTAGTAGTCGCCGCCTTCCCGGTTAAAGAAGCTGTTGTAGTAGTCCGTCACAATTTTCCGCAACCGCTCTTTCGAAGCGTAGTCCTGTGTGTCCCGGTAAAATGCCACCACGTATGATTTATCCGGACTGAAGTAAACGTCCTTCATGCCGCCCCGCATAGGTTCTCCGTTATCAACGTATTGATAACTTTTCCCTGCATTGATGACGGAATTCACCGTTTTTGTACTCATATAGTCCGCATACTTAACTGATGATCATTAAAGTTCTGTCGTCATGATTCCCGGGGCTCCAGAAGTCCATCCAGGCAGATAGCTGGTTGGCGGTTTCCAATGTATGGCTGGCCAGGTCTACTTTTGCATTGTCATCATTTTTACCGCCGAGGTCTTCCAGCAGTGCTTTCCAGGCTGTCAGCTTCTCCAGGTTGGCTTCTACTTCAAACTTGGGATCGTAAATACCGTCGGTCATCAGCATCAGGTACGAGAAATCAGGCACCAGCCTGAACCCGAAGCGGGTTGCAAATGTATCACTTTTAAAGATTTCCTGCATGGTAATAAACCGGGTTCCCCCGCTAAATTCTCCTACATCCAGCCGGTTCAGCAGTGCAATGTCTGTAAAATCCTTATTAATCAAAGCAATGGGGCAGTCGCCTACGCCAAAGCTCATGACTACATAGCCGGATTCGTACTTTTTTAAAAGTACAAATATAAGTGTGGAATGAAGATCTTTTACTGGTGCTGCGCAGGCGGCAGCAAATTCTTCCAGCTTTTTATGTACGGTGAATGCTGCTTTGCCGAGGTTATCATATACAAAGCGGGTGAGTTCTTTTTGTGTTTTGTCGCTTCCGGCGGTGGCATGTGCAGCAATCAGCGCATCAAATGCGCTTCTTAGCGCTGGTGTAAAGTGCTGTTCAAAGTATTCCACGATGCCGGTGCACGCCATCCTTGACCCTGCGCGGGACAGCCTTGCGCTGCCGGCGCCGTCAGAAACGGCCATGACGCTCCATCCGGTGTCACCGAAATGTTTAAAGGCGAAATCATCTTCCCGGAAGCCACCGGTATTAGCGTGCGAGCGGCCTCTTTTGGAGGCTACCAGCAGGTGCCGGTCACCCAGTGGAGCATATTCGGCTACGTTGTCTTCTTTCCAGTAAGGATCGTTTTTATCGCTGTCAATATTTTTCCAGAGCGATCTGGGATTGGGGTTGATGACCAGCGGCACCTTTTTTTCGTTGGGCGCGGTGGCGTCATCTTCGCCGTTGATGCGGTATTTCAATGTTAGTTTAAAATCGCCGCTTTTAACGGGGGTACCCCGGATCACTTTTGTTTCCGGATCGTATTGCAGACCGGATTCTTCGAGCCCCTCGATATCAAAATAGGTGAAGTCGTTCCATTGCAGCAGCCCGAAATCCAGCGCCACCTCGTAAGGCTTTCCTGCAGTGGCATTCGGGATGCTGACGGGTTGTTGCTGAATGTCGGCCAACCGGTTTTTAAACTGCCAGGTATCCATTAGTAGCTTTTTATTGTCCATAATCTGCTTTACCGCCTGCCTGTTTTTCTCTTCATTCACAAAAGCGTCGAACAGGTGCTGCCGGTTAGTGCCGATCGTAATATTATTTGCTTTAAATAATTCCCGGATAAAGGATTTGTCCATGTTTATCTTTTGTCGGTTAGCCTTGTGCCCGGTTTACATCAAAACCGCCGTCGCTGGCGCCGTATGCCGCGGTGTTTCCGCAGGTGGGGCAGGTACTGAGCTTTTCTTCACCGATGCAATGAATCTGGCCACAGGAGCACAGGGCGAATCCCCATTGGTTGCCGCAGCAGGGGCAGGTGGGATTGCCTATCAGTTCTTCACTGTTGATAACGGCCGGTTTGGTGTTGCTATCGGACAGTTCGTGATAGGTTTTATCTACCTGGAAGGCCCCTACCAACCGGTAATACAGCCTGTTCAGGTTCAGGCCGTATATTTCTGCGTCCTGTTCCGCGCGGCGGTATTTCATGAGGTAGTCGCGTTGCAGGTGCTGGCATTTCCCTACCATTACCACGTAGTTGCTATCGGTGTAACTGCGGGGTGGTGATGGTTTTGAGAGATCTATTTTCGACAACGTATCGGTATCGTGTATTTTCGACAGTTCAAATCCGGAAGCGTTTTTCTCTACGCTTTCACTGCTGGTTTTGATAGAGTCGGTAATCCATTTGAAGAACTGCTTATAGGCTGCGGGAGAGCTGTTTTTAAAATGCACTACGTTTTCCGTCAGTTCTTTCAGCAGGTTGGTATCTGCTTCATTGCCGAAGGAAACGGCTACCATATTGGCGGTGCGTTGCCAGTTCTGTTTCCATTCTGCGATGGCGGCGCTGGTATCGTCTGTAGGTACGCCATCCGTGAAAAGAAAGATGATTGGTTTCCAGTCGCCTTTTATTTCATAGGTGGTTTTCACCTGGTTTTTTCTCAGTTCATACATGAGGTGTCCCAGTCCCCGGCTTAAAGAGGTGCCTCCGCCAATAGGAAAACGCGGCGGATAAAAGTTGATGATTTCCTGCAGCGGTACCAGTGTTTTCGCCTGACCGGCAAAAACAATAATAGAGATCCATGCTGTTTCAATAGCGTAAGGATCTGTTTTGAGTGCCTGTATGATTTGTCCGAGGCCTTCTTCCACCTGTTGAATGGGTTCTCCCACCATTGATTCGGAGACGTCTATCAGGAAATAAACCGGTAGTCTTCTCATTATCCAAAATTTACAGAAGTGATATATACGGTTCCCGGACCGGTAATTTTCAGCATACTTAATCCTTCTCCTCCAAGGAGATTATTTCCGGAGAAATGGGATGACATCCGGTTTACCATATCTGCATTCATGCAGATGAAGCTTTTTTCATCCACAAAAACGGTTTGCCCGGGTGTGAGGTCCAGCGT
Organism: Chitinophaga sp. RCC_12; assembly: GCF_041360695.1. Classification (NCBI taxonomy): domain Bacteria; kingdom Pseudomonadati; phylum Bacteroidota; class Chitinophagia; order Chitinophagales; family Chitinophagaceae; genus Chitinophaga; species Chitinophaga sp. RCC_12. Next base: position 168,778 of record NZ_JBFUPS010000009.1, on the reverse strand, counting down.
AAGGGGTGTGCCTACCACATCTAAAAATACCGTACAAAATCCTGTTATTTTCTGCATGATCAGCCCTGTACCACCGATGAGGGAGGTCAGGTTCATTTTCACATCAATATCAATTTTGTCGGAGGAGGCTACAAAAGCGCCTGCTTTACAAACGATGCCAGAGGTAAGCTGCTTGAGGTTAACGGGCAACAGCCCTACTTTGCCGGCTACCACCAGTTTGCGCGGATTTAAATGGGTATTGCACAGTTCTACCTGGAAAATGCTTTCGCCGGTGAGTTTTCTTTTTATCAGTCCGGCTACGCCTTTATCGAATACATTGACCTTTGAAGTGATTCCTTCTTCATGATAGATCAATGCGCCTTTTTCACAGAAGAATTTTTCCTGTTGGGATAATTCTACTTCCAGGCATTTAAAATCGTGTCCGATCAATTTTACGTTCATTCTTTTTATTATCAGATGACTAAATTCACTTCGTTGGGAGGCGGCGGCAGTGCTACCTGTTCGGTAGTGCCCATACTTTTATTTCCCTGTTCTATGGTGTCGGATACCCACTTAAAAAATTGTTTCAATGTGGCACTGTCGGCCGTATCGAGATGCACCACGGTATCCGTCAGTTCCTTGAGCATGCCGTTGTCTGCTGCTTTTCCTGCCGCGCAACCTACAATGGTGGCGAAGTTCAGGTCTTTTATCAGCGGGATCATTTTGCGGTACAGCTGCAGATCCGAGGGTTTACCATCAGTGAAAAGGAACAGCAACGGGCGCCAGTCGCCTTTTTGCGTGGGCGTACCTTTGCGTACTTCGCTGTTTACTTTTGCATGGAGAAATTCCAGGGCATAGCCGGTGTGTGTGGGGCCACTCTGCGGACAGGTAATTTCCGGCAGCTGGAAATTGGCCAGTTCCACCAGCGGGGTCAGTTCTTTTACTTCCCGGTCGAAAGTGATGATGCTGAGCCACAACGAATCCATTGCCTGGGGGTCCATCCGCAAAGTGTTTACCATGCCGCTCAGGGCGTTGTTGAGCGCCTGAATAGGTTCACCGTACATAGATCCGGAGGTATCCAATAAAAAAAATACCGGTAATCGTCGCATATCAATATTTTAATTTCTTACACCACGATATTCAGTTCTGCCGGTGGTGGCGGCAGCTCGTTTAAGCCTATTAATTCTTTGCCGGCATCTTCCACTTTTGTGGAAGTAACGCCAATGGAAGCGGTTACCCATGCAAAGAAGCGGGCGATACTCTGACTATCGGCGGTATCAAGACTGAGTACATTTTCGGTGATTTGTTTCAGTATGGCGGTATCTGCACCAGAGCCGGCAGCACAGGCGATCGTATAAGCCACTTTGCGTTGTTTAAATGCGGTCAATCCACTTTGCCAGTTATCGGTGGGAATGCCATCTGTCATGATGAACACGAGTGGTTTCCAATCGCCTTTCTTCTCCGTAGTTGTTTTGGCCACTTCGTGATCGATGCAGTTGCTTACCAGCTGCAGCGCTTCTCCCAGTGCGGTGGTGCCGGTAGCTTTTATATCCACCATCTGGAAAGACGCGAGGTCGGTAAGGGGTACTACCTGCCGTGCGGAGCTATCGAAAGTGATGATGCTGATAAATGCGGTTTCAATGGCCTGCGGATTCTGACGTAATGAGTTAATCATTATCTGTACGCCATTTTTCACTGCCTCAATAGGTTCTCCATTCATAGAACCGGAAGTATCTAATAAAAGATACACGGGTAATCTTCTCATACTGCATTAATTTAATACCAGTGTTGGCATGTTGAAAATGGGTAACATTTCATCCAGCGTTTTCCGCCGGATGAGGTTATGCTGAATATAGGTTTTTTGTGATCAGGAATAGGTTAACTTTTTCAATTCATCCACAAAGCTATCGGATTGATGTGGAATACCAATGGCCCTGAACTTCCAGGCGCCATCTTTACGATAAATTTCCGCAAATGTCATGGAGCACATCCCGTTGTAGGTGCTGTCGCCCGACAGGCTGAATTTAGCGATCTCTTTTCCGCGGCTGTCGACCGCCCGGATGAACGCATTATCGATCATACCGAAATGCTGGTTGGTGGCGCGGCCATTGTAAATGGTGACCATAAACAGGATCTTTTCGTATTTATTTTCCAGCTGATCCAGCTTGATGATGATTTGTTCATCATCGCCATCCCCAGCGCCGGTGCGGTTGTCGCCGGTTAACCAGATATTGCCGGAAGGGTGGCGCATGGAATTGAAGAAGATCACATCTCCCTCAAACAATCCTACTGATCTGCCATCCTTTGTTTGTACGGTTCTGCCGAGGTTGGCCACTTTGCCGCTGCTGTCGAGCAGCATGGCTACGGCATCGAGGTCGTATTCTGCTTCTTTTTTTTCTCCGCCGAATAATTTTCCAAAGAAGCCTTCGTTGCTTTTGGTTTGCCGTACATCCCAGCCCAAACCAATCGTGACCGTGGATAAATCGAATTCTTCTCCTTTGTCGTTTTTACGGAGGTCGATCGTCTGACCTTTTACTAAATTGATAGCCATAGGTAGTGGTTTATCAGGGGTTATTTAATAATCTGACCTTTGAAATATTTGGATAAGAAGTAAGCCAGATCTTCCCTGTAGCCAATCCCGGATGCTTCAAATTTCCATTTGCCATCTTTCAGGTAAAGGCGGCCAAACTCCACGCCGGTTTCAATGGAGAAATCTTCTCCCAGTTCATACTTTGCAATTTCGTTGCCGGTGCCTTCATCAACGATACGGATATACGAATCTCTTACCTGTCCGAAGTTTTGTCTTCTACTAATGGCTTCGTGGATGGTTACCACGAATAATATTTCCCTTATGCGGGGATCTATTTTGGTGAGGTCTACCTGGATGGTTTCATCATCGCCATCGGCGCTGTTGCCGCCGGTAGGGTCATCGCCGGTGTGATGCAGTGCGCCGTCCGGAGAATCTGTATTTCCGTAGAAAATAAAATATTCTTCCTGGAGGATATGCCGGCTCTCATCGATCATAAATGCAGAAGCATCCAGGTCGAAAGCGGAGCCTGTTCCTTCATTAGGATGCCAGCCTAAACCAATACTGATTTTTGAGAGGCCGATATCGATCCTTTGTCCCTTTTGTAAGTTAATCGCCATTATTCAGAATTTAAACCAGGGGTAATATAGCATATTTATTTCAGAGGATATATGGCGATAACTTCAACTTTTCAAGTCACCAGTACTGCATATCCTGCACCACTTTACCTGCCGGTGTCATCACTATTTTCTGGTCATGCGGCTCACCATCCAGCTCTACCTGGTAATACGACGCTGATCCCCTGGTAACTTTCTCCGCATCATCGATCCGGAATGCTTTGTAATTTGTTTTAATGGCTTGTTTTACTGCCTGCGGCAGATCTGTAACGGGGATATCTTCTTTAAATTGCTGTAACTGGCCCTGTTCGCTCAGCAACGCTTTATGGTCCACATTGTTTACATGGAACTCTGCCTCATAAAGAGTTCCCTTCTTCTCCCACTCCAGGTGGCTGGTGTTAGGAAATTTGGCTTTAAAGGCGGTGGTTACAGCAGCGGGCACCTGGCTCGCAGGAATGTCCTGTGCGAGGGCGGCAGCAGGAATAAAGATAGCGGCAAATAATAAACGCAGTTTCATACAACAGGATTTGAGTGAATAATGATAACAATTCCACTGTCCCTATTGTTAGGCTACGGCCCGTTTAATAACGTTTCATGATCTCCACCAACATATCCGCAATAACCGCAAAGCCTTTATCAGAGGGATGCAGGCCATCGTACGTCATATCGATCGCTGACACCGGATAAGGGTATTCATCTGTGTCCGGATGGAAAGGAATATCTTTATAATCCGGCCAGCGATAGTCCTTGTATTCACCGGTGGCAGGGTCTTTCAGGCGTTTATACTTCACCATATTTTCCAGGGTGATGCCGCTGTTATGATACAGGTCTAATTTATCGAAGTGTTCATAGTCCGCAATAGAATCGATGGCGGCCACCACCTGTGAAAGCTGTTGCCCTTTTCTTTCTTTATAAGAGCCCCAGGCGTTGTTGTTCATATCGGCGATGTATACAAAATCACCACGTTGCAGCGGGGTGACCAGGATGATATGCGCCTTTTTATTCAGTGATTTCAACTTGTCAATGATAGTCCGGAACGCGCCGTACACGGTGCTGTTCCCCGTTTTATGGAGATAGTCGGAGAAATTACCAACAGGGCGCCCGCCCCACCAGTCGTTGGTACCAAGAAACACAGAATACACATCCGCTTTTACAAGATCCAGTTTTTCTATGGCATCAGCGATACCGCCGGAAGTCCAGCCGTTATAGCCTCTATTGATATACTGTAGGTGCGGGAGCTTTTCGGTTACGCGTGTCAGGTATCCTTTGGTGATCCTGTTGCCGGTTTCACCGGGATGATCATTCAGGTAGGTAATAGAATCCCCGATGGCCACCCAGGTGATTTTCCGGGGCGCAAAGGCCGTAGCAGCCACTATTGCGGCGATGAGCAGGCCCAACAACCATTTCTTCATGATAAAATATTTTGCTCATGAAAGTAATAAATAGCATAGATAATAACAAAGCTGGACTATCTCCTGATTATAAACTGGACTACCGGCAGTAGCTATATCTGTACTATTTTTGCCTGTCAAAAATACCAGGCAATGAATATTAAACAGGATATCATCCAGCTTTTTCTGCGGGTGGCGTTAGGCGCCAGTTATCTGTGTGCGGGGCTCGACCGGTTCGGCGTGTGGGGTCCTCCGGGTGGAGCGAATATCGGGTGGGGCGACTGGCAACATTTCATGCAGTATGCACATAAACTGATGTTCTTTTTCCCCTATGCAGTGGCGGAAGTTTTTGCTGCATTGGCGTCGGGTGCAGAAATACTTTTTGCCGTAATGCTTATCACGGGCTTTTGGACCCGGTGGGCAGCCATCGGCAGCGGTGTTTTGCTACTTGGTTTTGCACTGGCCATGACCGTGGCGCTGGGCATAGCCGCACCATTGAACTATTCTGTTTTCACTGCCAGTGCCGGCAGCTTTTTATTGTCTGCTTTACCTGCCTATCGCTGGAGTGCCGACCAGTGGCGGAAAAAAACTAATCCCGCTTCCCTTTAAAATACGCGAATATCGCCATTGCATGACCGTGGCCCAGTTCATATTCTTCTTTCAGCCAGCTTACAATGTCGCCGGCTTTTACCTTGGGGGCCAGCTCGCCGTTTTGTAAGAACTTTTTCTTCTCTGCCAGCTTTTTAAAGTCTTCACCTGTTTTGCCGGTTTTCGCTTTGATATTGTCTAAATAAGCCTGGAATGACATAATACTTGTTTTTTATTTTGAATGATCTTGTAAGATGTATCTCTTAAAACAAAATTATTCATTCCGGGGAACACTCCTGGGGGGTGGTTCCGACAAACTAAGGGGCGGTTTGCGGCTTCTTTCAGGCGGCTTTTTTCACAGACCCCATGATCCACCTGGCCAGCCAGTTCATTTTCTTTACGCGGCAATTGTGAAAGGCAGACATCTGCCATTGGCCTTCCGGGCTTTTTACCCAAACCGTGGTGTTCACCGACTGACGGCTTTCAGGCACTTTTTTCTGCCAGCGGAAACGGATAGCGCCGGTGGCTACCACGATGGCTACATTCTCATTCAGGAAACGTACCTGTTCAATCTGTCCGTGCAGCCGTGCGCCTTTGAACATAAAGTTGTTCATCAGCTGCTCGTGCAGGGTGATGTACTCCTCCCGCCCTTTTAAGTGCATGCCGTTAAACGTAATGTAATCACAATCTTCCGTGAGATAAACAGCAGCGCCGCGGAAATCCAGTGTCCGGAATGAATGATAGATGGCGTTGTTCGCCTGCCTGATCGCATTAATTTCATGTACCTGGTTCATACGATAGTTGTTTTAGGAATGAATACGAAAATAGGGAGCCGCGCTACGGCAGCATAGTACAAATGGGTTAATGACACGATCATGCCGGTAAAAACAACATTTTTACCGGTAAAGCACCGGGGCGAAATAAAAAAGGGCCGCCTGTAAAAGACGACCCTTTCTCCATTATTCAGCATCTATTTCTTTTGATCCCACCAAACCTTCGAAAGGTAAGAATCCCCGTTGGTTAAGCCGGATACGGCCGTCTTATAATTTTCTGTATTCAGCAGGGCTTCCAGTGATGAGTATACCGCCCTGCGGGGAATGGTACCGTTGGTAGATCCCTGGTTAGGGCCCGGCGTTAAAACGGGGTAGCCGGTGCGGCGCCATTCTGCATATGCTTCATAGTCGCGGCCAAACAGCAGGATCCATTTCTGGGTCATGATCTTCTCCAGCTGCTTTTCTGATGTAAGTCCGGCGAGTGAAAACTCCGCATCAATGTACGCCTGCGGAACGGTGGTAATGTTATACGGCTGCATGGCCATTGCTGCCCTGATGCCATCCTGGTAAAATTTCTCCGCTTCTGCCGGCGTAGCACCCCATCCCATCAACGCCGCTTCTGCTTTAAAGAAACATACATCTGCATAGGTAAATACATAAGCAGGGATAGGCGTAGCCAATGTTTTATTAAAGTAGGTGGTCATAGAAGCGGTGGAATAATCATCTTTGATGATACCGGACAACAACGCATCCGTTAATGCCACACCAATACCTTTGTACACAGGCGTGCCGCTGTTTTTTGAATTCACCGTGGGCGCGGCAATGAACGTAAGGCGGGGATCATGCTTATCATTCAGTGTGGCCACAAAAGCCGATGCCAGGTAACGCAGATCGGGACTGCCGCTGATAAACTGCGCCAGGATAGGATTTGCGTTGGTGGTTTGTGCATCGTTGAAAGTAGGTACCGCCGCATTGTCTTTATTATCTGAAAAAAGCGGCTGACTCATCGCCTCCCGCACGGTTTTTTCCGCCAGCTGCGGCGCGGCATACTTAATGCGCATGCCTAAACGCAGTTTCAGTGAGTTGCCGAATTTCTTCCAGTTGTCGGTAGCGCCTTTGTAGTAGAAGTCCGCGTTGCCGTACGATACATCGCTGGCGTTGATATTGGCGATAGCGGCATCCAGGTCGGCAATGAGGTGTTCATAGATCGACTGCTGGCTGTCGTACACCGGTTTGTTATTTACGTCGGTTGCATCTTCTGTTGTTTGTGAAAACGGTACGGCGCCAAAGAGATCCGTTAACCGTTGCCATATAAATATTTCGAGGATGCGGGCAATGGCAAGCTTTGTTCTCCCGGTTGGATCATTTTCTTTTCCTTTCAATGCCTGGTTCCGGATCTGGCCCAGGTTTCTCAACAAGGTATAATGTGCGGCCCACATGTTATTATCCGGCTGCTGGATATAACGGGAAGTAGGCGCCACCAGGCCACCGGCCCAGTATTGCACCCAGGAACCTACCTGTATATTGGCGGTTTCTGTGCCTTCAGCAAAGGCCGCATCTTTTTGTACTTTTGATAACAACAGGGCGGGATCAATGTTTGTTACCGTTGTTGGCGGCGTGTTCAGATCGCTGAAGTCTTTGGTACAGCCACCCAATAACAACCCCGCCGTTAACACCAGCACTTTTCTATATATCGATGATTTGTTTTTCATATGCTTCGTTTTTACAGATTAAAGATCCAGGCTTACGTTCACACCAAAGCTCCGCATCATCGGCAGCGCCGTTGATTCCAGGCCGAGAGAGGAGTTGTTTACGTTGAAGGAAGACGCTTCGGGAGAGAAGCCATCCGTTTTCCGCTGGAAGTAAAAAAGGTTCCTGCCATAGATGCCTACATTCATTCTGCGGATAATTTTACCGGAGAATAATTTCGATGGCAGCGCGTAACTCAAACTGATTTCACGCATGGCTACGTAGCTGGCGTCATTCATCATTTCTTCCGATACCACATTTTCTTTATCGCTGGCGACTACGTTCCAGTAGTCCTGCGCCAATACTTTCATCGTATTTTCTTTACCGGTGCTAACCCAGTTGCCACTGCTGTTTTTTTCCGCAATCATACCGGAGGCTACGTAGCTGCCGTCCCTGCCTGCCAGTGTTTTTGTTGTGGTACCATAAATCAGTTCTTCCCGGTTACTTTGGGAATATACCAGGCCGCCCTGGCGGATATCCACTAATGCGGCTAAAGCAAAACCTTTGTAACGGAAGGTATTGGCAAAACCGCCGGTCCAGTCGGGCATGGCATTTCCCAGCTCTGTGAGCTGACGCCCCTGTGTGCGCAATGGCAAGCCCGTAGCAGGATCTATCAGCCGGTTGCCGGCTTCATCTTTCAGCCAGGCGAAGCCTGTTCCGATCATAGTGCCGAAAGGCTTACCTGGTGCAGCTATTACGTTGATCCCCCTATCACTTCCCAATACAAATGTTTCCACACCTTCGGTGAGTGATACCACTTCATTTTTGTTGCGGGAAAATGTAAAGGTGCTTTCCCAGGTAAATCCATTGGCCAGCTTCACGGGTGTTCCGTTTAACGACAGTTCAATTCCCTTGTTGCGGATTTCGCCGGCATTGATCCTGCGCGCTTCAAATTTGCTGGAAGGCGGTAAGGGCACATCCAGGATCTGGTTTTTCGTAGCGGCGTTATAGTAAGTAAAGCTGATGCCCAGGCGGTTGTTCAGGAGACGTACGTCGGTACCAAATTCCACCGAGGTAGTCAGTTCATTTTTCAGGTTAGGATCGGGAATAATAGAAGTAAAAGATGCCAGCGGCTGACCCCCATGTGTGAACTGATCCAGGCTGTAGGCGCCGGTGAGCTGGTAAGGATTACCAGAGCTGCCAGCCTGCGCCAGCGATCCGCGCAGCTTCCAGAAACTAACGATGTTGCTGTTCATCTTCAGCAGGTCGGTCATGATTAAACTGGTGCTTACAGAAGGATAAAAGAAAGAATTGTTACTTGCAGACAAGGTAGATGACCAGTCGTTCCGTGCGGAGAAATCCACGAACCAGTAGTTCCGGAAAGCCAGCTGCCCGAAGCCGTATACGGAGTTGATCTCAGATTCCTGTAAATCGAAAAGATAGGAATTGGTAAGCGTGTTATTGATCACATGCAGGTCCGGCACAATAAACTCTTTCCCGGTATTGCCGGTCATGCGCATAAACTTTTTCTGGTGACTGGCGCCTGCATTCAGCCCCAGGGTGAAGTCCTTGCTCAGCTCCAGGTTGCCGGCCAGCAATACATCATAGTTATCTTCCCGGACCCTTATTATCCGGTCTTCAATATCACCATTCCTGTTCTGGCTCTGGTACGTGCCTTTGGCTCTCCAGCGCAGGCGTTCTTCTGTATAAAAATCGGTACCGCCGCGGGCAGTTAATTTCAACCATTTATTAAAATCGTACGACAGCCGCAGCATCCCCAGGAGCCGGTCGCGGTGATCGGTGTTTTGCGTTTTATGGATGGTCCAGTAAGGATTGGCGGTAGAACTGTTGGTAGCGTATGTTTTCTCCAGTCCGGGTGTTACGCCGCTGTAGCCAAATTGCCGGGCCACATCCTGGGCGGTCCAGGTGTAATCTGCGAGGATGCTCAGTGGCATGCTCCGCGGCTGACTGATAAACAGGTAAGCCGGGTTATCGGATGCATCGGAGAGTGTGGGCCTGTTTTTACCTTTCTGGGAGATGTAGTTGAGCTTCGCATCCAGCTGTAATTTGGGCGTAATAGACGCCTGTGTGCGAAGGGTAAAAGTGTTCCTGTCAAGCGTGTTAGTGGGCACATACCCGTTTACATGCGTGTTGGAATAAGAGAAGCGGTAGTTCACTTTATCATTTCCACCATCTGCGGCAATATTATTTACGAACTGTTTTTCCTGGTCGAAAAAGTCTTTATAGGTATTGGGTTGCGGCGTCAGCTTCAAAATATTTCCCCACTGGTCTTCATACTCCTGCCCTTCCATTTTTGGGCCCCAGCTGCTGCGGGCAATCCTGTCGCGGCCGGCGCTCATTTTAGGCATGCCCTGCAGCCCTTGTGCTTTGGCTTGCGCCATCGTATATACTTTACCGTCGGTGGCGCGGAAGTGCGTGAAATCACCGTTTAATCCCTGGCCGTATTCATCCTGGAAATCGGGGGTTACCAGTGCGTTGCCGATGGCGTAATCGCTGCTGAACTTCAGCCCGATGCCTTTGCGTGAGCTGCCCGATTTGGTGGTGATAAGCACTACACCGTTACTGCCGCGCTGGCCGTACAATGCTGCGGCATTAGGGCCTTTCAGGATGGATATGCTTTCAATATCTTCCTGGTTAATATTGGAGATGCCATCGCCATAGTCCACACCGCCGGTGCTGCCGGCAGCGCCGATGTTCTGGTTATCGAGGGGCACTCCGTCAACTACATATAGCGGTTGACTGTTACCCTGCAGGGAGTTATTTCCGCGGATCAGGATCTTGGAAGACCCGCCGGCGCCGGAGGCAGGCTGACTTACCTGTACGCCGGCCACTTTACCGGATAGCGCATTAGCCACATTCACTTCCTTTCCTTCCGACAGGTCCGCGCCTTTCAGCTCTGCTACCGTGTATCCGAGCGATTTGCTTTCGCGCTTAATACCAAGTGCCGTTACCACTACTTCAGACAAACCCTTTGAGCTTTCCGTTAACTTTACATCGAGCGTGGTGCTGCCGGCAGTTTCCACCCGCTGTTTGTTAAACCCGATAAAGGAGAACAACAATGCGCTGGCGCCGGATGGCAGCTGGATGGTGTATTTTCCCGTGGCATCTGTTACGGCGCCTCTCGCAGAGCCTTCCACTGTAACGGTTACACCAGGCAGCGGCACACCTTTTTCATCGGTCACCCTGCCGGTGATCAAGGTATCGGCGGCCAGTTCCGTAACGGCTTTTTTCACCGGCACCTCCTTTAGGGTGATGGTGCGGTCGATGATTTTATATTCCAGCGGCTGGCCTGCCAGGCATTGATTCAACACCGCCGTTATTTCCGCGTCCTTTACGTTCAAAGAAACGGGAGTGGTGTTTTTCAGGATATCGTTGTTGTATAAAAAGTAGTAGCCGGTTTGTTGTTTGATAGCGTCAAACACCTGCTGCAGCGGCACTTTCTTTACCGACAACGTAACTTTCTGCGCATAAGCAGTGGCTGCTGCACTTAATGCAAAAAGAAAAAGCAGCAGGGTGGTCAGCTTCAGGGCCACCTTCATTTTTACAGGCAATGGGAGTAGTATACCCCGCCCGGAAGCGGAAATAAATCTTTTCATCATCGGTTAATTTTTAATTAATAGCGATTGATTCGTTTAAATTCTGGTCTTTGTTTATTACAGGTACTTATTTACTTTCGTGCATCCGTTCCAGTTATACTTGTTTCATTTCGACAGTGTTACAGTGACGTCTTTTCCATTTACCCTGAAGTTGGCGCCGCTTACGAAGTTGAGCATTTCCAGCACCTGCGACAACTTCGCCTGGCGGCTGATATTGCCGCTGATGCGTTTTACGGGCAGCGGGCCTTCGTAATGAATGTCCAGGTCGTACCAGCGGGCTACCTGTTCCATAATTTCCCGGAAATCATCATCTTTAAAAAAGAAGATGCCTTCTTTCCAGGCGATAGCTTTTTCGGTATCTGCTGCGGCGATACGTACCTGGTCGCCCTGCACATTGGCTTGCTGGCCCGGCGCCAGCTGCCAGGAACGATTATCCTTTACCTGGATTTTTACAGCGCCGGTGATCAGCGTGGTTTTCACCACTTTACTGTAGGCGCCTACATTAAAATGGGTGCCCAGCACCAGTACTTCCATCTGCTGCACCATTACCCGGAAAGGTTTGCCAGGACTGGCAGCTACTTCAAAATATCCTTCCCCGGTGAGTTCCACCCGGCGTTCGCCATTAGTAAAGTGTACGGGGAAACGCAGGGAGGAGGCGGCATTGAGCCATACGCGTGTACCGTCTTCCAGTGTGAGCTGGTATTGCCCCGCCTTTGCGGTGGACAAAGTATTGAATAGCGCAGCCGCGTGCGGTTCATTTGATTTATTGTATACAAGTCCGCCTGGTTGCTGCGCAATAGTGGTTCCATCTGCCTCTTTAATGGCACCTTCCGGCTGATTGCCCAGGTGTACGGTTTTCCCGTTGCCCAGTTGCAGGGTGGCGCTGTTGCTGCCGGGGAGTACATCATTTTTTATTTGTGGAGAAGTGCCGGCCATCATTTTTCCGGGCCTGGTATCCGGTGTGCGCCAATTATAGGCGACGATCACGCCTCCTAATACTGCGGCAGCGGCGGCCGTCCATGCAGCGATCCGGCGCCATGTTACCCTCCTGCCCGGAGTTGCCTGGGTGGAGCGGGCCAGTACGGCCTGCCAGTCGGCATCCACATCAATGGTATCATGAAAGGCGATCGCATCGCGCAGGGTTTCCTGGTCTTTCAGGGATTCCAGCAGCTGCTGATGCCGCACATCGTGTTCCAGCCAGGCTTCCAGCTCTTGCCGTTCGGCCGCCGTAGCCTGTTCCCGGAGATATTTTAAAATTAAGCCGGCGTATTTATACAGATCCTGGTTTTGCTCCATAAAGGTTGCTTACCAGGTAAAGAAACGCGGGACGGAAAAAAGGGTGAAAGAAATAAGAATATTTTTTTGAGAGCAGGATTTACAGGAATAATACGGCGTAAATTTCGGGGTTAAGCCGTTGTCTTAACAGGTGCAGTCCTCTTTTCTTCTGGGTTTTAACCGTATTAATGCTGATGTTCAGCTGGTCGGCAATTTCCTGGTTTTTAAGCCCGGAGATGTAGCCCATCCTGATAATCACCTGGCAGGCTTCGGGCAATGTTTCCAGTGCGCGGTTAATTTCGCCGATCACTTCCGACCGGATCATCGTTAAAATTACAGAAGGATCGTTTTCTGACGCGCCTTCCTGTGCGGCGGCAAATTTCTCCACCACTTTCTCATGCCGGATGGCATTTAAACAGGCATTACGGACGGTAGTATACAGGAAATTTTTGATGGCCACCGGATGCGCAGTCACCTGCCCCTGTTGCCCCAGGTAGCTTACAAAGGCTTCCTGGGCAATATCCCTGGCAGCGTCCTTATCGCCGGTAAACTGAAAGGCAAAGTAGCAAAGCCTGGTATAGTAAGTTTTGAAAAGTATGGCTGGCTCCAGTGCGTCGGATGGCGTTGACATAAAATATACCTTTCGTGATCAATTCTGACAATCCGGAAACCATAGATAATGGCATCTCACTTGAAAAAATAAGACATTTATTCGGAAAAAAATAGGAAAACAAAATTTCGGGCAGAAAGAAAGCCTGCGGGGTGCGCAGGCTTTCTGGTATCGGGGATCGCCTTCGGCGATGGAAATTGTCTTTCTGCCTGATTAGGCGGATTATGCTGATTACGCTGATTTGATTAACTTTTATTTTTTGATTTTAAAAGATTTTTTATTAGGGATTATTTTCAGGATTGTTTTCTGCTGCGGGAGGAGTATGGTTATCTGTGTTTTCGTCAGCCATGGGTGTTGCAGTATCCGGTTCGTTTATACCAGTATTAAAAACAACATTTTCCTTCTCTGCTTTTTTGCGGCTGAACAGGCGTCTGAAGAATCCGATGAGCGCTACAAACCCAATGGCAATGAATTTCCAGCCGGCGGCAAGGTATTTTACCAGGATGGCAAAGAACCCAACTTTCGCCAGCAATTTACCAGCTACAAGACCACCAATAGACCATGCTGCCACGTTATCCACCTTCGGATCGAAATCGAAATAGGTATTCCCCTGTGTGAAAGTAGCCATGTGTAACACCTTGCCGATATCCGCCTTTACCAGCGGGAGTTCACTCATCTTGCAAACAGCATTCAGCGATAATACACCATGGCGCCCCAGTATACGGATCTCGTAATTCAGCGTATGACCGCCTTCCTGGTCATCGAAACGGATTTCCTTTGCCCAGTGCAGCACCTTATTCTTTTTGTCGTAGAAAGGTTGTTGCGCCCATCCAATCAGGTGAATACCGGAGTAACCCTGTTTGGCACGTTCCTCATTGGTTTCCTTCTCGCCTTCCTGCATGTTTTTCATCATTTCATTGTAGTCAATCTTTTCGGCGTCATCATCCTTGACATAACCAATGTCTTCGAATTCAATAATAAAGGCATAACTGCTATCCGCAAAAGGATCAGAATTTGCCGGGAAAATCATTCCCAACGTATTGTTGGCGTTTTCCGGCGGATTGCCCCAAAGCGTAGTGAGCACATACTGGCTTTTTTCCTTGTTCAGGAATTTGAAACCCGCAGGCACATTAATCTCCACCTTTCCACCCGGCAATACAATAGTGCCGGTTTCATATTTAAAAGACTTATTGACAGAATCAACATAATTATCAAGCTCTTTTTGATAAAGCTCCGTTGAATCTTCAATGGGGACGGCTTTAGGGACAGCCGGGGTTGCATACAAACCCAGGGCTGCAAAGAGCAACCCTGACAGGTACAGGTACTTGAACATAAGTTATTAATATTTACGGGGACCAATTTGCGATAAATATTCCATATCCGGAAGAAAGGGAGGAATATTATTATTTTTCTGCTTTATAAAACAATTACTTAATTTAGTTCACCTGAATATGTGAAACGCCAACAGCGTAACCTGGAAAACCTTAAACCAAAATCTGTCGATTCTTACTGTCTTTGTTAATCATAAATCTGAACAATGAAAATGAAAAACCTTCATTCCCTGTTAGCAGGTATGCTATTGCTGCCTACCCTTTTTATGGCCTGTAAACGATCTCCCGGCGGGGAATTGCAGCCCATGAAAGATAAAACCAAATCCGGTCTGGAAAATTTTGTACCCAGCGCGTATGCTTTAAACGTTGTTTACTTTGTGCCTTCCGATGGCGATACCATCACAAACTACCGGGCACGGCTAAACGGTATTTTACAGCAGGGGCAGCGCTTCTATGGAAAGTGGATGAGCTACTACGGTTATGGCGACCGCTCCTTTGGCCTGGCGCTCGATTCCGCAGGTAAAGTAAAGATCACCGTAGTAAAAGGCGCGCTGCCAAAAACCGGTTATCCTTATGAAGGAGGCGGCAACACTGCTATCGGTGAACTGAACACCTGGTTTGCTGCGCATTCGGCAGATAAGCACAGTGAACACACGCTTGTTATTATGCCCGCCAGCACCTATGCTTCCGATGGCGATCCCGGTGGCGTACCCTTTTACGGCTTGGGCCGCTGGTGCTTTGCACTGGACTATGCCGAAATGGATACCAGTTACCTCGGTCAGAACACCACGCTGGGCAACCGCGCTACCAAATGGATAGGTGGCCTCATGCACGAACTGGGCCATGGACTTAACCTGCCGCATAACAAAGAGAAAGTATCGGAAGCCGCTGATCCGGCTAAGGGCACGGCGCTCATGGGCAGCGGTAATTATACCTACGGCAAAAACCCTACTTTCCTTACTGCCGCCAGCGCTGCTATCCTCAACAACTCGCAGGTATTCCGCACCAGCACCGCCACAGGTATTTACGGCGGTGGAAATACCACTATCGATATCATCAAAGCCAGTTATACCGGAGGCAACATTGTGCTGAAAGTGAAATTCTCTTCCACACAAACCGTGAATAACGTAAACGTATATAATGATCCGGAAGGAGGAAATGATTATGATGCCGTGCCATGGGTGGCTGCGCCTTCCGGCGATAGTTTCCAGCTGAGTATGCCCATCAGTGAACTTCATACGAAGACAGGCAACTACGCCCTGCGTATCCGCTTCCTGTATACCAACGGCTCCTCTACTGAAATCTCTTACCCGTATTCTTTTGTAAATAATGAACCCGTACTGGATATCAGCACCAAAGATGAATTGAATAAATCCTCCTGGAGCATCACGTATGTAAGCAGCCAGGAAGACGACGGCCCCGCCACTAACCTGCTCGACAACAACCAGGCTACCGTATGGCATACCCAGTGGAAAACAGTACAGCCGGCGCATCCGCATACAGTGATTGTAAATATGAATGCCATCAGATCCATACAGGGACTGGCATTCCTTCAACGGGCCAATCTCAATGGTTCTCTGAAAGACATTTCGGTGTTTACCAGTACCGATAATGTAACGTATACATCGAGGGGAAACTATACACTGGCGAATGTAAACAGTAAGCAGTATATCTCTTTCGGGGCAGCTGTTTCTGCAAAATATATCAAAATCGTGACCGCTTCCAATTACTCAGGCTCACACTATGCAGTGCTGTCAGAGTTGGGTGCGTGGTAATCACATCTCCCGAAAAATTTAAACAGGGTACGGTATCACTTCCGTACCCTGTTTGTTTTATTTCAGTTGGCGTTCCACATATATCCGGATGGCCTGTTGCATAAAACTGCCAAAAGCCGGATTGGCCAGGCCATTCACCTGCATATACCGTTCATCGGTGGCAAGCAGATCGCCCAGCCCGTTGTAGGCTGCTGCCTGATTACCGGTTTTACCCCAGAATTGCAGGATATACCTGTAATGCAAATCTATTTCCTGTTGCACCTGTTGGCTGGCAGGGTCCAGGTGAGAGAGCGATGCCAGCTTTTCCCAGTTGGCCTTAAAGCCTTCCTGTAGCTGTTCATAGCTGTCTTTGTCCATTTCCAGTAATTGCTTTTCTGCATGCGCTACCTGACCGGGCCATTTTTCCTGTGCTTCCCGCCGCCAGGCTGCTGCCTGTTCTTTGGGCAGTCCTGCATATAGATCTTCTACGTTCATGTTTACATTGTTTTTTAGATGAGAGATGGTTTTCTCTACTGTAGCCACCAGGGTTTGGAGGCGGTCTTTCTTCGACAAAAGCATTTGCCGGTGCCCTTCCAATGCATGGATCAGGTCAAAGCCGGGATCATCCAGTATGCTGGCGATATCCTTCAGCTCTACATCCAGTTCACGGTAAAACAGGATCTGCTGCAACCGGAGCAATTCCGCTTCACCATACACCCGGTACCCCGCGGAGGTCCGCACAGAGGGCGTCAGCAAACCAATCTGGTCATAGTAGTGGAGCGTGCGCACACTCACACCTGCCAGTTTTGCCAGTTTATTTACCGCATATTGCTTCATCATCCTGGTTACTATTAGATTGAAAACGAAGTTAGGGTATGACGTAGCGTTAGAGTCAAATCTTTTTCCGGATTTTTTTTGGGAGACAAAAAAAACAGCCGGCACATTGGCCGGCTGTTTTATCTTTTCATTATATCTTACCTCTTTTTACTAGAACCCGTAACGGAGCCCCAGCTGGATCTGCCATGGGTTACCACCTGGTACCACCACGCCCGAGTTCACGTTTACGTTATACTTGTAAGTAGACGTAACGGGATCAAAACCACCTAAAGAATAAATATTCTGTTTTCCCAGTAATTTACTGGTACCCCATTCTTTATTAAACACATTGGCGAGGTTAAAGATATCGCAGGATGGTTCAAGATATTGCTTCTTGCCAAACCGGATCTTTGTAGCAATCCTCAGATCCCATACGCCATAGAAACCATTTACACCGCCATTTCTTTCGGCTACTTTCCCGCTGCTTTTGTGGATATAATCTTTTACGCTTTCATCCGCCAGGGGATTATCTAAAATCGCCTGGAGATCCGTGCGCATCTTTTCCGGCACGCTGGGATTATTCACATCAAATACGTAGGCCAGGTCGTTTGAGTTTACAAAGTCGCCATTCACGTTACCACCTACTGCCAGCGAATAACGTGTACCGCCTATGCCGGAATAGCGCACGCCCACATTAATGCCCCAGAAAGTAGGCAGGGTACCATATACCACTACCTTATGACGGAACTGGTTATCGGAATAACTCATAGTGCTGAGATTACGCGGATCGTCTTTTACCATCAGCGACAACGTAGCAGTATTGGCCACGTCGCCGTTGTAAGAGGTATTGTCTTTTGCATCGTTCCAGGTATAGCTAACAGACACCTCTCCGTCTCTGAAATAACGGAAGGTACCATCCACCACAAATGCAAACTGGTTCACTTTACCATCGCTGTTCAGTTCCAGCACGCGTCCCACATTGGTGGTTTTACGGCCTTTGGTCCAGTCGGTAGCGCCATTGGTTACATTGATAGTAGATGCGGGTACATATACACCGCGGTTATCTTCATTCGACAAACGGAAGAAAGGCTGATCAGCCATGTTCCTGTCTACATACATATAATTGTGACGCGCAATAGTGGTGAAGAAAGTCACCCCCATTTTAAAGCGGTCGGAGAACAAGTGATTATAGGAGATATTCGCTTTATACACTACCGGGATCCTGGCATCCTTACCGTTCATATTAATGGTACCCTGGCGCGGCAGCCCGAGCTTGTCGAACATTTCCTTGCCTGGTGCGGTTGAGGGATCTTTACGGTATGCCGGGAAATCGGGAACGGGCACACCGGCGCCCTGGATATCAACGGTGAGTACTTTGGTGCCATCAAACAGCATGTTGTTGATCATGGCATAGTTGTTTATGTCTGACCCAAAGATGGCTGCACCGAAGCGCAGGTAATCCGTATGCTTTTCTTTGATATCCCAGTTGAACTGGATACGTGGCTGCAGCTGGAAAGTTTTCAGCGAGTTGTCGGTGCTCAGTCCAAGCTCATCATACACCGTTTGGTTAAAGTTTGGCTTGTTCAGGTAAGTGGTATAATCGGCACGGATACCGGCGATCATTTCAAAACCCGGGAACAGGTAGGTTTGCATCTGCGCGTACAACGCACCGCTGAGAATATTCTGGTTCACGCTGGGATCATCTGCCAGCGCTACTTCGCGGGCATAACGGTATGGTTTCAGGTTATTGAAATTATCCATACCGGTGAAATAATAACGCCCGTTCATTTCACTGCCATACAGTGAGTTCATGTGGCTGTACATTATATCTGCGCCGAATGTATAGTTGGCTTTATTGGTATTATAATAAAGATTATCTACCAGCTGGAATACGTTATTATAGAAGTGTTCCGGTGAATAGCGTTGTCCGCCGAGCTGGATAGAGGTAAATACCGGTTTGTTGTCAATGGTCGACTGTACTCTTTCCACGATGGCGCGTGGAATATTCTGCGCCGGCAGCTGATCGCCGGGTGAACTCTCTTCAAAAGTATACAGGTGCTGCAATTTCAGCTCATTGGTAATCCGTGGATTCACCACCGTACGGAGCGTAGCCAGCAAGCTGTTGTTAACGGCATGGGCATCCGCATATACCTCGTAGAGGTTGATGGCAGTGTTATCGTCACGGCCTAATGGTGCGCGGTCGTTTACATAGTTATCGCGGATAGTGAGGAGGTTCCGCTCGTTGAGCTGCCAGTCGATACGTGCAAAAGCCGCATCTGTACCGCGTTTCTTATTAAACGACCCAAACTGCGGCGTGGAGGCTACTCCATATTTACTGCGGGCAATATCGAGGTAGGTATCCAGCGTAGACTGTGTAACGTTGAACCGTTTTTCATCCGCCGGCGTTTTGATATCCGCCAGTTGCAAGGGGCGTGAGTCGGCCTGGTGATCCCATGCCAGGAAGAAGTGCAGTTTATTTTTAATGATAGGACCTCCCAGGGAGAAGCCATATTGATAGGTGGAGAAGTCGTTCTGGCGCCTGTTGCCGCGGGCGTCGTATTTACTGGACAACGCATCGGCCCTTACGAAGGTGAAGGCGCTACCTGAAAAGGTGTTGGTACCTGATTTGGTTACGGTGCTGATGGTACCGCCGCCGCTGCGGCCAAAGGTAACATCATACTGGTTGGTGACCACTTTAAATTCCCGGATGGCTTCCATTGAAATAGCATATGGGCCGCCGATACGGGTGTTGGTGCCACTGCTGGAAGTTGGATTCTTCGCAGAGGTTCCATCAATGGTGATGTTGGTAGAAGAACCGAGCTGTCCTGCCAGGTTGCTTCCGCTGCTCAGCGGCGAAAGGTCTATAAGGCTGCTGAAGTTACGGCCATTCACCGGCAGGCGGGCGATATCCCTTGCCGATACCGTCGTGGCTGCACCAAAGTTCTCCGTTTTGTTGCGGAGTGCAGCGCCGGACACGGTGATCTCCTTGATATCCACCGCGGATGTTTGCATCTGGAAGTTAGCGCGGATTACATCGCCCTGGTTGAGTGAGTAGCCGGTACGTCTTTGTTCCGCATATCCCATCGCTGTTACCTGGATAGTGTATGGTCCGCCGAGTGGCAACTCTTTAATAAGGTATTCCCCTTTGGCGTTTGAAATAGTGCGGCTGCTAAAGCCGGTTGATTCGTTGCGCACCAATACGGATGCCCCGGGAATGAGTTGTTTGGCATTATCAGAGACAATCCCTGAAATCGAAGCCTGCGTTGTTTGTGCAAGCAATGGCTGCCTGATGATGCAGCATAATAACAGTACTGACAGAAGTGTGAAGATAGGTTTCATGAGCGCGAAAATATTACAGGATAATTTGAATATTAAGTGTTCACTGCATTCGTAACATAAAGTTCATATCCGGGAGGATATGTCTGCGTCACACTACGAGCGATATGGTTGAATGCTGCTCTCTGCTGATATTAAGATACGCAAATAGTTGGGTATTCACAACGCGGAGTTTGTCTTACTCAGGATTAAACTTATTTCACTGATTACGCTGATTTGATCACTTTTTGATTTTAATAGATTTGGGGAGATATAAGCGGAGGTTGTCTTACTGCCTGATTAAACTTATTTCACTGATTACGCTGATTTGACCACTTTTGATTTTAATAGATTTGGGGAGACGTAAACGGAGGTTGTCTTTCTGCCTGATTAAACTTATTACATTGATTACGCTGATTTGATCACTTTTGATTTTAAAGGATTTGGGGAGACGTAAGCGGAGGTTGATTTTATTTTCTGAGTTTTTTAACCGTTGTCTTTTTGCTTGATTATGTTTATCTTTATGATGTGCATAAAGCATTGATATCCAGACCCCTTCTTTGATGCAACGCGTCTAAACAATATTGTAAAACCCACTCTAGCGAATTGATACACAATACATTACGGATCAAGTCCACGTCATCTCCACATCAACAGCGGGTTATAAGCACGTATAAAGCAGGTGCAAAGCAGGTGTAAAGCATATGTAAGGTATGTGTAAAGCGGGGGCTATCCCATCTCGCGTCATCTTTTAGATATCCCACAAAAAGTAAAATCCTTTAAAATCAAAAGTGATCAAATCAGCGTAATCAGTGAAATAAGTTTAATCAGGCAGAAAGACAACCTCCGCTTATATCTCCCCAAATCCATTAAAATCAAAAAGTGGTCAAATCAGCGTAATCAGTGTAATAAGTTTAATCCTGAGTAAGACAACCTCCGCTTATATCTCCCCAAATCCATTAAAATCAAAAGTGATCAAATCAAAGTAATCAATGTAATCAGCGTAATCCTGAGTAAGACAACCTCCGCGTGAACCGGTCCATCAGCTCCATTGAGAGTATAGCCTGCTCCGCAGAGCAGGGATTGGCGCCTTTACCAAGGAAAAAGGCGGTCACCTTTTCTATCATGGGTTGCTGCACATGCTGCAGCGGATCAAAAATGAATTCTTCCGTATGTCCGTCTTTGCGCAGGGTTATTTTACTGCCAAATACGGGGAAGCTGATTGTGCCGGATGATCCGGTTATCTCGCAGCGGTCCTGCTGATCAGCGGGCGATACCGTGAAGCACCACATGCCGTTGAACACCACCCCGTTTTCAAATAAGATGTGGCCGGTAACGAGGTCGTCTGCCTGGTTTACACCGGCCTGGTTTACGGCAATGCCGGCAGCATGTTTTGGTTGGCCGAAGAAATAGATCATCAGGTCCAGCTGATGCGGGGCCAGGTCGTGAAACAGGCCGCCTCCGGAAATGGCGGGATCTATCCGCCAGTTAACCGCTGAATCTGCAATAAGGGCAGAGGCCGGCGGTTGCAGCATCTGCAGGGATACAAAACGGATATCCCCGATGGCGTTCTCCGACAACAGCTCTTTTACTTTCAGAAATACGGGCTGCTCGCGCCGGTAGTGTGCCACGCTTAATTTTACATGGTATTTATCTGCTGCGGCTTTCATCCTGATGGCCGACACTGCGTTCAGCGTCATTGGCTTTTCCACGTATACCGGCTTGCCCTTCGATAAAGCCAGCAGGGTGTATTCCTCATGCTGCAAAGGTGGTGTGGCAATGTATATGGCGTTGATCTCCGGGTCGTTGATCAGTTGCTCCGCGTTATCGTACCATTTGGGTACGCCATGCCGCAGGGCATAGTCCTGCGCCTTTGCGGCGTCCCTGCGCATGACCGCCACCAGGGAGGAATGCGGCACTTTATTAAAAGCCGGGCCACTTTTGACTTCTGTCACATCTCCACAACCTATAATTCCCCATTTTATTTCTTCCATAATGGTGCTTATAATTATGCAAATAACATAAATTCATTTTTTAAAACAGGGATATTTATTTCAATGGCCAAGCTAAAGAAGGAATTTTATCAGCAGCATGAGGTAACTACTATCGCGAAACAATTGCTGGGCAAAATACTGGTGACGCGTATCAATGGCGTTCGCACCGCCGGTATGATTGTGGAAACAGAAGCCTATGCCGGCGCCGGGGACAGGGCATCGCATGCGTGGAATAACCGCCGTACCAAACGTACGGAAGTGATCTACAAGCCGGGAGGATTTGCCTATGTATACTTATGCTATGGCATTCACTATCTCTTTAATGTGGTGACTAACATCGAAGATACGCCCCATGCAGTATTGATCAGGGCGCTGCAACCTGTAGATGGTATAGAAGTCATGAAGCAGCGGTACAACAACAAGCCCTCCGCCAAACTCACAGCAGGACCCGGTAGTCTCTGCAAGGCCATGGGTATTGATGCCAGCCTGAATGGCGAGAGCCTCACGGGAACGAAAGTATGGATAGAACCCGGCGAAGACATCCCGGAGGAAGCGATGACCGTGTCAACCCGTGTGGGCGTGCAATACGCCGGGGAAGATGCTTATCTCCCCTACCGTTTCAGCATTAAAAATAATGATTGGGTAAGCAAAGGAAAAGGGCTGTAAAGATTATTGCCCCATCTTCTTATTAATTTTTCCTTCCAGCGATGAAATGATATTTACACAATCTCCCAGGCGCGAATAAGCCGTGCTGCCATCCAGCGCCAGGTCCTTTTTAGTAACCTCCAAACCGCCGAGGAATGCTTCCAGGTATGATAAATACTTTGGCTGATCGCCGTATAACGCGTTGTAAATTTCTTCGTTGAGCTTATCCCCTTCCGCCTGGAGTGCAGGATTCACCAGGTCGGTTACCCCGCGCAGCTTTTCCATTACTGCACTCATCCTCACTTTAAGCGCTTCCAGGTTGTAATCGTCCTTTTTCCCGGGAGCAATATTGTTCCTGAACAAGCTATCCGACAATGTTTTCCGGGCTTTCCGGTAATTATCCAGTTCCTGTTTCAGGGATTCCAACTGTTGATTCAGCTGTTCTCCTTTTTCACGTTTGAAATATTTATCGACATCACTATCCAGGTGTTTCACCCAGGTGAGCATATGAAAAGTGATATCTGTAACGCCCGGTTTTTCTGATTGTGCCAATGCGCTGAAGGAAAAGAACAGCATACAGCAAAGTGCTGATCCCGCAAGTACTTTACGTAGTTTCATTATAGTGAGTTAATAGCCTGTGCCACTGAAAATAAGCAATTTTTTATTATTTGTAGTGAGATAGCGCATCCACCATATAAGTTTCTGATTTTATGCTATATTCGGCCACGTGTTGCGAGTAATATAATATACCTGGTGAATGTTCAAGAAGATCTGTTTTCGTGCCGCATTGTTTATTGTTCTTACCGGTTGCCTGTCGTCCCCTGCCCCCGTGCATCAGGGCAAGGTTTATGTCAGCAAAGAGGGCGGGCAATACCTGCTGTACCGCGAGGGACAACCCTTTGCCATAAAGGGCGCTGCCGGTTTTGAAAATCTCCGGGAACTACATGCAGCAGGTGGCAATACCATCCGTACCTGGGATACTTTACACCTGGATAAAATACTGGACGACGCATATGCCAATCATATAGCGGTGATAGCGGGTTTCCCCATGCCGGTGAGCGGATTCTTACCCTACTATAATGATACCGCTAAAGTAGCGGCGCAATACACAGCCTTCAAAAATGTAGTAAACCGGTATAAATCGCATCCTGCATTGCTGATGTGGTGCCTGGGCAACGAAATCGACTTTCCCTACAAACCGGCATACAGCAGCTTTTACAATGCCTATAACCACCTGCTGAAAATGATCCATACGGATGATCCCGATCACCCGGTGACTACCGCGCTGATAAACTTTAACAGGCGGTGTCTTTATAATATCCGGTTAAAGGTGCAGGGGCTCGACCTGATCTCCATGAATATTTTTGGCGAGCTGCACGACCTGCAACATAACCTCGAAAAATTTTCGTGGTACTGGGATGGTCCTTTCCTGGTGACAGAATGGGGGATTAACGGTCCGTGGGAGTCGCAGTTCACCAATTGGGGAGCGCCCATTGAGGTAACCAGTACCAAAAAGGCGCAACAATACCTGGAGCAATACCGGCAATATATGCCGGTGAAAGACCCGCGGTTCCTGGGCGCCTGCGTTTTTTACTGGGGCCAGAAACAGGAGGTAACACATACCTGGTTCAGCTTATTTTCAAAAGAAGGCAGCGCTTCGGAAACGGTATCCGTTATGGAGTACCTGTGGACCGGCAAATGGCCGGCCAACAGGGCGCCCGCGTTAAAATATATGCTGCTGAACGGCAAAGGAGCCGGGGACAACATCTTATTAAATCCCAACAGCCTGCAAACCGCGGAGATACTGTTGCAGGATACCGCCACCGGCCCGTTACATATCACCTGGGAAATTCTGGCGGAAGACTGGTACACCAGCAATAACGATGCGTCCAACCAGCAGCCACCCGTTGCTTACAACAACCTGCTGCTGCCTGCCCAGGGAAATAAAATCGCATTCCGTTCTCCCCTAAAAGAAGGACCTTACAGGATCTTTGCAACTGTTTCCGATAATAAAGGACATTTTGCTACTGCTAATACACCATTTTACGTAGTCAGTCAATAATGAGTAGTCCATCACCTATTTTACCACCCTCCCGGCGTGAACGCTTTACGCTACGGCTGATGATCCTGCTGGGTGTATGCAGCATGGCTTATCTGCTGTTTTGCCTTTTAAACAGGGCGCAGATAGGGTATGCTCCTTTTTACTGGATCCTGATGGCGGGTCTTTTTTTCAACTGCCTCACGGTACTCCATGAGTGGTATCACTATTTTTCCATTTCAGTACCGGAAACGCCGGAAATGGAACACCCATTTACGGTTGACATCTTTACTACCTTTTGCGCAGGTGAACCCTATCCCATGATCGTGGAAACGTTAACGGCTATGCAAGCCATTACCTACCCGCACACCACTTACCTGTGCGACGAAGCCAATGACCCTTACCTGGTAGAAGTATGTAAACAACTGGGGGTAAAACATGTAACAAGATTTACACGTGAAAATGCCAAGGCCGGCAACATCAACAATGCATTGCGACAGGCCACCGGGGAGCTGTGCGTGGTCATGGACCCGGATCACGTTCCTTCGCCGGATTTCCTCGACGTGATCGTATCACATTTCAATAACCCGGAAGTGGGGTTTGTACAGATTGTTCAGGCGTACAGCAACCTGGGTGACAGCCTCGTAGCGAAAGGCGCCGCCCAGCAAACGTTTCAGTTCTATGGTCCTATTATGGCCACCATGAATAGTTATGGCACCGTACTGGCCATAGGCGCCAACTGCACCTTCCGGAGAAGCGCGCTGGATGCTATCGGAGGACATGCCAGCGGTCTTGCGGAAGACATGCATACCGCCATGCAGCTGCATG
This sequence comes from Chitinophaga sp. RCC_12, assembly GCF_041360695.1. Classification (NCBI taxonomy): domain Bacteria; kingdom Pseudomonadati; phylum Bacteroidota; class Chitinophagia; order Chitinophagales; family Chitinophagaceae; genus Chitinophaga; species Chitinophaga sp. RCC_12. The sequence continues at coordinate 142,991 of NZ_JBFUPS010000009.1, read as the reverse complement.
CCAAAGGTTGGAAATCGGTGTATGTGCCGGCGGTACTCAGCAGGGGGCTGGTGCCTGCCACCATGTCGGCCTATTACGCGCAACAGCTCAAATGGGCGCGTGGTACCCTGGAATTACTGGTTACTTCCTACCCGAAATTGTTCCGGTCTTTTACCTGGCGGCAACGCCTGCATTACGGCACTATTCCCTTTCATTATTTGTCCGGCATTGTTTTCTTCATCAATTTTCTCATCCCCGTTCTCTCCCTGTTCACCGGATTGATACCGTTGCGGGTCGACTTTATCAACTTTGCATGGCTGGGATTACCGGCTGTTACCGCGATTATCCTTATCCGTCATTTTGTGCAGCGATGGGTGATGGAAGAAACCGAAAGAGGCTTTCATGTGGTGGGCGGACTGCTACTGATCGGTACCTGGTGGATCTATATCCTCGGACTTGTATATACCATGATCCGGAAGAAGGTGCCGTATATTCCCACCCCTAAAGATGATACCGGGCAGGACAACTGGCAACTGAACATCCCTAATATGCTGGTGTTGCTTACTTCGCTGACGGCGATTGTTTATGGGCTGTCGTACGACTGGAACCCCTATTCCCTTGTGATGGCCGGCATAGCAGGCGTGAACTGCCTGATCATGAGCTTTAATATTATTGCCAGTCTCCGGCTCCGGCGCTTATCCGTAAAATATCACTGGCTGAGGATCGTGCTCGTATACCCGTTACTGTTAAAGAAACAATTATGGCTTTTCCGGCATCTTCATTTGTATGCCGGTTTCCGTAAACTGGGGTTGCCTTTACTGCTCGTGGTGGTGTTATTAACCGGGTACATGATGACAAACAACCCGGAACCGGCTGTCGTTATGCATCCGCCCACACATAAACAAACCACATTTTATACGGGGATATTCAGTCCGGCTGACACAAACGGCCTCACGGCGATTCAACAGGTAAAGGATTACCAGCAACAGTTTAACACCCGCTTCAACATCATATCGTTATACCTGCCCTGGGGAGATGCGCCGCAATGCAACCTGCCCGACTCGCTGATAGCAACCATTTACCGCAACGGATCAATGCCCATGATCACCTGGGAGCCCTGGACTTCATTGTTTGAAAACGCGGCAGCCAGTAAAGAACAAAAAGTCTTTGCCCGCATCAGCGCAGGGGACTTTGATCAATACCTGGCGCATTTTGCTGCGCAGATGAAATCGTTGAACCGCCCGGTGTTCCTCCGCTTTGCGCATGAGGCGGATAACCCCGCCTATCCATGGTCACCAGCCGGCAACAACACGCCGGAAGAATTCAAGGCCGCCTGGAAATATGTACATGCCCTCTTCCGGCGTAACGGGGCCGGCAATGTTATCTGGGTGTGGAACCCGTGGCGTGCCGCCGCGGCGGAACAATACTTCCCGGGCACGCCGTATGTCGACTGGATCGGGGTAACCTGCCTTAACTACGGACCACAAAATGAGAACGGGCAATCCTATGCTTTCCGGGAGTTATATGCGCCGTTCCATCAGCTGCCGGTATTCCGTTCAGGCCTGCCCGTGATGGTGGCAGAAATAGGCTCACTGGCCGCTGCCGGTAACCAGCAACTATGGCTGGATGATGCATTTAACGCCATCGACCATTCATTCAGTGAAATACATGCCTTCGTATTATTTAACAGCGACCAGGATAAAAACATACTGCGTCCTGTTGCAGGAGATGTGCTCCGCTGGAAATTACAGGAACCGGGGAAAGTATTTGCCGCCGCAAAAAAGTATATCCGTATCCGTGAGTCTGAAAAACCCATTGCTTACGCCAGCATGATCACCGCCCCTGCAGCCGGGCGGATGGCGGCAGCCATACCGCTGCCGGATACCATCAGGGGAATCAATTACCAAAAAGGAGAAAACTGGTTCAGGAATTTACATGCCCTTACCCGGCGGGAAATCATTAAAGATTTCACCGGGATGAAAGCCGTTGGCGTAAATACCATCCGCCGCTTTGGCCCTGGTGTGTACGACCGGAACATCCTGCATGTGGCAAAAGAAATGGATCTGCACATCCATTACGGCTTCTGGATACCTGCCATAACAGATATGGATAAAGATGCTACCATGCTTTCGGATCTCCGGAAAACTATTCTTAAACGGGTAGAAGAATTGAAACACGACCGGAGCATAGTAGCCTGGAACATTGGTGATACGGTATGGCAGCAGCTGTCAAAAGATTATTTTAAACCGGAGCTGCTCTATCAGCAACAAAGCTTTCTTACCTGGTTAGGCAGCCTGATGGCCGCCATAAAAGCGATAGATACTACCCGGCCGCTGACCATGGATGTAGCCATTAACAGCAACATCGCCGGCACACTGGAAATACTGCACCAGCAACTACCGCAGGTGGACGCTTTTGGCATCGTAACAGGCAACGACACCACGGGTTTATCGCAGCTGGTCACCGTAAACGTTCCGCATTATTTCAGCCAGATACCTGTAACCGCTTACACCCATTTACCCGGTCGCCGGCAATCTGCTTTCATTACCAGCTGGCAGGACCTGGAAACACGGGACTACGTAACATTTGATGGCCTCACGGACCACCAGGGAAGATATAAATCCTCTTTTTACCAGCTGGGACGCTACTGGCAGCATTCCTTCCGTGAACCTGCTATTCCGCGTATTCATATACTCCGGCCGGCCCGGACTAATTATCCCGGCAGCCGGCTCACGTATCATGCGCTTCTTTACAGCAACAATGAATGGATACCAGCTACCAATGATACCCCTTTAAAGTTTGAATGGTACCTGGTAAAAACGGATAGTTATGGCAACAGTATTTTTCTAAAGAAACTGGGCGCCGGCGCCAACGTTACTATCTCCATACCTGAAAACCCGGAACACTACAGGTTATACCTGGAAGCAACAAAAGATGATCAGGTGGCTACCGTACAATCGCAGCTGAATATCCCGCTATAGACTTCCACCTTCATATGGTTTTATAAGATACATCCGGTTTAGCCGGTTCAAAACACCCTACTTGTAAAGTTTATTATAAATAACATAGTACTATGTATAGGATAGTACCATGCAATGATCTATCTTCGTACCAGATCAGCCATTATTTCATCACATTAACAATTACTCTAATGAAAAAACTACTCATAACTGCCACTATGGTATTAACATGCCTGCTGTCGTTCCGCAGCATTTCCATAGCGCAGCACAACGACCAGCAACTATCTGCGGTGATCCTGCACAACGATAGCCTTTTCTGGCAGGCGTATAATAGCTGTGATATAACAAAGATGATGGAATATTTCTCAGAAGATATAGAGTTCTATCACGACAAAGGCGGCATCACCCTGGGAATACCGGCTATGGCCCAATCATTTGAAAAGGGCGTTTGCGGCAACAAGGAGCAATTCACTTTGAGAAGAGAGGTGGTCGACAGCAGCATCAAAGTATTCCCGCTCAAAAAAGACGGCGTGATATACGGCGCTATACTTACAGGTTCGCACCTGTTTTATATACACAATAAAGGAAAGAAAGAATATGCAGATGGGTTGGCAAAGTTCACCCATCTCTGGCTGCTCAAAAACGGTAGCTGGAAAATGACACGGGTACTGAGTTACGACCACGGTCCGGCGCCGTATGTCAATAAAAGAAAGGCCCTTACATTACCGGCGGATGTACTGCGTAGCTACGTTGGTAAATATAAGGGACCTCAAACCACATCCGAAATAAAAACGGAAAATGGTTTACTCATCATGTTGATAGGCGATAAAAAGTTTTCGCTTTACGCGGAGAAAGAAAATCTTTTCTTTTCGAAAGAACGGGACCTCACCTTTGAGTTTATAAAAAAAGGAAATGAAGTGATAAAGCTCATTGTGCGTGAACGTGACGACGTAACGGAAGAATTACAACGGGATAGCCAGGGGACGGACGGGCGCCCCGCTGGCGCCTCTTAACTTCAGCGGCAGCCCGATAAAAACGAACGTGTTTATTTTTGCGGCAGATAATTCTTCGAGATATAACAACTCTATAAACATTACCCCTTTTTGGGCCAGCAGGTAGGTATGCCCCGGCAGCCAGTTATGATTATTGCCGGAGGGCATCACCTCTACGCTCAGGTTATCGGCGCCCAGCGTCATCACACCTTTTTCTTCTATCAGCCACTTTATGGCTTCCATACTCATACCCGGCGTGTTGCTCATAAACCGTTCGGTATCGCTGTAGAAATATTTCATGAGCCCTGTTCTGATCAGCACAATATCGCCTTTGTGAATATCGAGGTGCTGCGCCTGTACCAGTTGCTGCAGTTCGGCCAATGTGATCACATAATTTCCGGGAAGCACCTCTACTCCTTTCCAGGCGGGAACGTCGATCAGCACAGCCCTTCCGATAATGGGCGGAATATTCTCTGCCCCGCCTTTATCCCAGCCACGGTCGCCCAGGTGTTCATCTGCGGTGTATCCGTTCCAGATCTTACCATTCAAACCAAAGTGGGAAAGCGCATCGATGTGCGTACCGGTATGCGTGTACATGGAGATGGCATCACCGGTATAGCTTACTTTTTTGTTCATGTCATCACCCAGTTTGGTGACGTTGCCCACAACAGTACCGCGGGGTGTATGCGTAAGCCAGTATTGATAAGGAGGATCGCCCAGTGCCGTGAATCCCGGCATTCCCGTAAAATATTCCACCCCAAGATCATAAACCTTTCCCGTTCTGATGTTGGAGAACAGGGAAAGGTTATTACTGTCGCTCATCATATTCAGCGTGCCTATTTCGTCTGATTTTCCCCAGGGGCTCACCCCTGCCTGTTCCGATGCATGCGTGCTTTGTCCTGTTGCGGTGATAGTTCCTGCCAATGGCATCGCCAGCAGTAACCGCTTATACCAGCTGTACCTGTTTCGTGTATTCATCTTCGTTAATTTTTATGTTACGCACACAAAATTAAAGGGGAAGGTGACCACGCCGCAGGTACAATGCGGGGATTGTGCTGTAATTTCCGGGGTTGGTTTTACCGGTAATATCCATGATAATAATGATGATGATGACGCGGATAATACCCGGGCCTGTCGCGCACAACCAGGCAACTGCTTAATCCGGCTATAAGTAAAATGGTAACGATAAGATATTTTAACGTTCTCATGATGGCAAAATTTGAATGTGTGATGAATAGATGGAAGTTTAGCGACTGCAGGCGGTTTAAGCTTCTTGTTCATCTACATAAATGATAAAACTATGCCAGAGTGAAATGAGAACTGTTATCTATTGTTAACGCGTTGCTGATACCGGGTTACACGAGACTGTACAGCGCTTCCCTGTTGAATCCCCGCAATTCACCCAACCGGTTTTCTTTCACCTTTTGCACCCAGTGAGGATCTGTAAGAATAGACCGCCCAACTGCCACCAGGTCAAATTCGTTATCGTCCATCCTGCGCACCAGGTTTTCAAGAGATGCGGGCGCGGAGTCCTCCCCCTTGTGCAATGAAATAATATCTTTATCCAAACCTACGGAACCCACTGTGATAGTAGCTTTCCCGGTCAGTTTTTTTGCCCAGCCGGCGAAGTTTAATCCAGATCCTTCAAACTCCGGTTCCCAGAAGCGGCGTGTGGAACAATGGAAGATATCGATGCCTGCATCTGCCAGTGGCGTTAACCACGCTTCCATTTCCGCCGGCGTAGTGGCGAGTTTACTATGCAGGTCGGTGAGTTTCCATTGCGACAATCGCATCATGATGGCAAAGTCCTCACCTACCTGCCGCCGTATTTCTTTGGTGATAGCAACGGCAAACCGGCTGCGTTCTGCCAGTGTTTTACCACCGAAAAAATCTGTCCGCTTATTGGTGTTATCGCGGAAAAACTGGTCGATTAAATAACCGTGGGCGCCCTGTATTTCCACGCTGTTAAATCCCATGCGTTTTGCATCGGCGGCGGCACGGCCAAAGGCCAGGATCGTATCCGCAATAGCGGCGTCGGTCATGGCCACACCGTTGCCTATTGCGGAAGGACCTTCAAACGGCGCCGGCGGCAGCCATCCGGAAACATGGTTTTCCTGGATGCCGCAGTGCCAGAGCTGTGGCGCCATCTGGCCGCCGGCAGCCAGCACGCGGTTGATCACCTGCTGCCAGCCGGCCAGCGACTCCCCGCCATAAAATTTAGGAACATTTGCTTCATTCGCGGAAGAAGGCCGGTCGATCACCGTTCCTTCAGATATAATCAGACCTACTTCTCCTTCGGCCCGTCGTGTATAATAATTTGCTACGTCGCCGGTGGGAACGCCGCCCGGAGAGCAGGACCGGGTCATAGGAGACATTACAAAGCGGTTCTTTGTATGCAATGATTTCAGGGCAAATGGCCTGAATAAGCTGCTGGTATTCATATTGCGTTGTTTATACCCTATGACGACCGGCATCGCCAAAGGGGGACAACGCATGTTAATATTCGCCGAACATTTTATTGATCTCTCCATAAGGTTTTGCCTCCTCTGCATAGCTGAAGGTGCCCTGGTGGAGTATTTCCTCCGCCGCCCGGAAAATGGCGCCATATGCCGCTCTTATCAGCGAGGAGCCAATGCTTACACGTTTTACGCCCAGGTCTTCCAGTTGCTGCAATGAAAAGTTACCGCCGGAAAGTCCCATCACCACGTTTACAGGACGGGGTGCTACCGCTTTTACCACAGCGGCTATTTCCTCCGGCGTTTTCAGTCCCGGTGCAAACAGCACATCGGCGCCGGCGTCTGCAAAAGCTTCCAGCCGCCTGATGGTATCTTTCAGATCGGGGCGGCCATAAATGAGATTCTCCGCCCGCGCAGTGAGCATAAAAGGATGAGGTAAGCTCCGCGCTGCCGCTACAGCGGCTTTCACGCGCGCCACAGCAACATCAAAAGGATATATCGGATCTCCCGGTTTACCGGTGGCATCCTCTATAGAACCTCCGGCCAACCCGGCTTTTGCGGCGAGCAATATTGTTTCGGCACATGCCGCGGGATCATCGCCAAATCCATTTTCCAGATCGGCAGCTACCGGCAAAGCAGTAGCGCTGATAATGTCCCGGACGTTTTGCAGCGTTTCTTCGCGGGTAACAGCCGCATGGCCATCGGGTTTACCCAAAGAAAAGGCGAGGCCGGCGCTTGTAGTAGCCAGTGCTTTAAATCCAAGCGTTTCCAGTATCCTTGCGGAACCTGCGTCCCAGGGGTTGGGCGCAATAAAAATACCGGGGCGCTGGTGGAGTGCCTGAAATGCTTCGGCCCGGGCGCGTAATGAGTTTTCTGCTGATGGTTTCATATCGGGTATTTACCCGGTAAATATAATCACTCCTGCTCTCCCAACATATGCGCCAATATGGCTGCGCATTTTTCGCGGCAGGGAGCATAAAAATGGCCATGTTGCCAATAGTCGGATTTGGGTGATTGTCCCCACCAGAATTCGGCCAGTGCCAATGGCTCCATCCCATGCTGAAAAGCATATTGCAGCAACTTCGGGGCGGCGCATTCGCCGGCGCCCGCCGGTGGCTTTCCGGAAGGCGTATGCGCAAAAATCTCTGTTAAACTTTTAGATGTCCCGGCTTTGTTCAGAAAGTGATACTGTTCAAAAATTTTATGCTGCAGTGCAGTAGAATGGTTTTTCCGTAATATTTTGAGCAGACGGACCTGCGCTGCGCTTTCGTCGTCGGTAAACGATTCCAGGAGGCTGATTTCTTTGTTGATGGTGGTGAGCTTTAACATGCCGGTATTCACAAACCCGCCTGGCTCCAGTCCATCGAAAACCGGCGGCACAAACTTCGCGTGGTGGTTGCCACCTGCCAGTTTCCCTGAAAATGCCGCCAGGTAACCCAGCTCATTATCCTTGGTCCTAACGATCAATACGCCGAACATCTTGCCAATAACGGTACCCGCCGCATTACCCGGCAAACCGAAGTTATGCTCCCACTCCTGCTGCTCCAAATGCGCCTGCAAATGCTCCGCTGCCAGCAGGCAAAGCGGGTGCGGCGCATCGTTCAATGAAAAAGTAAGCCCTGCGGCTAATTCACTAACGGTTGTTGATTCGTCGAAAGGGCTGAATGCCGACGGCTCATAACCCACACTATCCATTACCAACGTTGTAAAATTTAATAAAAAAAGCTTCAGTATAATCTGAAGCTTTTTTATCTATGACCCTTACGGGATAATATATGTCTTAAATGCAACATTCCGGGATCGCCTCCCGGACCAGTGTCACCTGGTCAGACCTGAAAAAACTTTTAATCGCCGCAAAGGTACAAAAATACAGGCTGCCGGGCTACATGGATTCTTTAAAATTTAAAGGCAATGCCAAGCATCAACCGCCGTGGCATCTGCGGGTTACCACTGGCATCCCAGTAGCGCTGATCCGAGAGGTTATCTGCCTTCACAGAAAAACGGTAACGTTTTGTATTATAAAACACCACGGCGTTTAAAATGGTGTATCCCGGCACTGTAATGGTGTTAAGATCATTCCAGAAAGCACTGCTGCTGTAATTACCGCCAAAACCTGCACCAAGGCCGTTTAAACGCCCTTTTACAAAGCTATAGCTCACCCACAGGTTGGCTGCATGCGCCGGTGGGCCGGCCGGCCGCTTGCCCTCATATCCCTTGTTGGTTTTCAGGAAATAAATATCATTGTAAGCATATCCTGCCACTACATTTAAACCAGGCAATATGGTGCCGGTAACTTCGGCTTCCACTCCACGGCTTTTTTTAGTACCATCCTGGATACTCGCCGCCGGGTTACCAGGGTCCTGGCGCACCACATTCTCCACGAGTATATTATAATAGTTAACGGTACTACTGAGCCGTCCGTTCAACAACTCCATTTTCACCCCGCCTTCTGCCTGCCGTGCATTTTCCGGTTTGAAACTGATCCCAAAAATATCCTGTCCATACACATTATTAAACCCGGTCTGGTAGTTGGCAAACAGGGAAACTTTGTCTTTTATCACCTCGTAGGTGGCGCCAAACTTCGGCGACAGCGACGTTTGGTCGTAATCGCCCGATGTTTCACCCGTTTCCAGTACTTCTGTTCCTTTTTTGTTATCGAAGTAGTTGATCCGTAAGCTGAGCAATACATTTAACCTGTCGGTCAGGGAAATAACATCCGTTACATAGGCGGCATAACTCACCGGCTTGCTGAGGGTGGTTACTGCTGCCGCTTCGCCATCTGCCAGCACTTTGGCGGCATTGATCGGCGGCACAAAGGATTTTGTGTAATCCAGTCCGTCTACCAGTACTGTATTTCCCAGGGGCGAATAACGGGTGTCGCGGTGCAGGTAATCCAGGCCTACCAGCAGGCGGTTACGCAGCTTACCAATTTTAAAATCGCCCGTCAGGTTAGGTTGTATAGCCAGTGATTTGGTGGCGTTGGAAAAAGCGCCGTAATAGCGCCAGAGGCTATCTTTCTTAAAATTCAGGAAAACGTTACCGATTTCGTAATTGTAGTCGGAGTAGTTTACATTCACATCCAGCTTCCAGTCATCCGAAAAGCGGTGGGTGATCTTTGTATAAAAGCTCCGGATATTAAATGTACCACTCAGCTTATTGGAGCCATAGGATTTAAAGTAATCGCGTTGTAACTGGTTGATGTTTGTAACACCCGGCACATCGATACCGCTTACCCGCACCGGTGAATTGGCTTTCATGTTGAGGAATTCTGTGCTGAAGAGAACATCTGTGCGGTCATCCAGTTTATAGGAAAACGACGGTGCAATCGTATAGGATTTTTTAAACCCGTAGTCCTGGAAACCGTTGTCCCAGCTGCCGGCGGCATTAACGCGGAAGAGTGCTGTTTTATCTTCATTCAGCGGCGTGTTCACATCCACGGTTAAGCGGCTGTAACCATAGCTGCCAAGATTGGCATCTATCTCGCCGGCTCTTCTGTCGAAAGGTTTTTTGGTAACGCGGTTGATCAACCCGCCATAAGAAACCCCGTTAGCGCCAAACAGCGTGCCGGAAGGGCCTTTGATCACTTCTATTCGTTCTGTGTTCACCGGATCAGCGTTCACTCCCTGGTCCACATACATGCCATCCCTGAAGTTATCGCTGGCAACAAATCCACGGAGATATACCCAGCTGTTATATCCGGGTCTTATTAACGCACCGCTAACGCCGGGAATAGCTCTCAGTGCAGATACATAGTCCACGATGGCCTGCTCCTGCAATAAAGCCCTGGATGCCACTGAATATACCTGTGGGTTTTCAAGGTTGCGCAGCTGCATTTTGGCTACGTACTCACTTTCCTTATCGGCTACGCGGTACTGGTTTCCCACCACTACCACTTCCCCCAGCGACGAAGCTGTTTCTTCCAGCTTTATAGCAGGAATACCGGTAACCGCTGCATCGGTGATCACCACCGGCTGTTCCAGGCTTTTAGCGCCGATAAAAGAAACAGTTAATGTATAACTCCCGGCAGGCGCCTTTATTTCAAAATGTCCTTTTTCGTTGGTAACGGTATAATACCGGGTGGACTTTAACCCCACTGTTACGCCGGGCGCGGGTTTGCCGTCGGCCGACAGCACCTGTCCCTTTATGCCGGTAACACCATTTTCTGCCCGCAGGAACAACGGCAACAGGAATAAAAGAAAGGTGGAAATATAAAAAAAGATATAAGGTTGGTAGCGTTGCTTCATATTTAAAATTTAGTATTGCAAAGAGAATACATGTGGCGCCAATGTGTTTATGTAATCCGGAATTTTACAGCTGAACAGCTTTGAGGGAACAGATAGCCGGAAAACCAATGCTGTAAAGGTATTCCTTGCCGGAAACCGGAAACTGCAAATGCTCAAATCAGAAAAAAAAGTCCGGGACATTCCCGTCAAAAGAGCTTACTTTTGGTAAACAAATCAACCGCCAGGCCACAGCACCCCAAAACACTGATTGCCGGCAAACGCCGGGCGTCAGGCACTTTCACTATCAATGTCACAAGGAGTTAAGGCGAATGATTGTAATCTTTTAATTAAACCCCACATTATGGAACAAGTACTTGAACAAATCCGTGATCAGCAAAAGGACGCCTGGAATAAGTTCTCTCCCGGCTGGAAAAAATGGGATGAACTTACCATGGACTTCCTGCAGCCAATGGGCGATGAAATCATCCGTGCGCTCCAACTTAAAGACGACGATACAGTGCTGGACATAGCCGCGGGAACCGGTGAGCCAGGGCTCACCATTGCCTCAAAATTGAAGAACGGCAAGGTAGTGATCACCGATCTTGCTGAACACATGCTGGAAATAGCCCGGGAAAATGCCGCCAAAAGAGGCATCAAAAACGTGGAAACAATTGCCTGCGATGTTTGTGAACTTCCCTTTGCCGACAACACATTTGATGCGATCAGCTGCCGGTTTGGATTTATGTTCTTTCCCGACATGCGGCTGGCCGCGAATGAAATGGTACGGGTACTTAAACCCGGCGGCAGATTAGCCACCGCAGTATGGAATGTTCCGGAGAAAAACTTCTGGATCACCGCCATTATGGGCACCATTAACAGGAATATGGAATTGCCGCCGCCACCTCCGGACGCACCGGGGATGTTCCGCTGCGCGAAAGATCAGCTGATCGCCGGCTTGTTTGCACAGGCAGGATTAAAAAACATCTCCCAAAAAGAAATTACAGGAAAACTGAACTGTAAAACAACGGAGGTGTATTGGAGTATGATGACCGAAATAGGCGCTCCCATTGTGGCAGCGCTCAGCAAATGCGATGAGGCCATGAAAGAAAAAATAAAGAGAGAAGTATTTGCTGCCGTAGATCAGAAATATCCTTCCGGGGAGGTGATGATTGAATCCAGTGCGCTGGTGATTTATGGAGAGAAATAATGGTATTTTTTTATATTGATGAAAAAATTATTAAAACTCGCAAGTTTTAATCAAGCCATTGGCCAGTGTAAACTTTTTTGTTTCGCCGTCCTCTTTAATTTCAATAAACTTTTCGAGTCGTTGTGAACGGCCTACTATATAATCCTCGTCATAGTAGTAGTTGGTGGTTTCTCGCACAGGGCCGTTCTGCGAGGTATAAGACCCAGTATATACCCGCGCGGTTTTCCGTTGATTGAAACTGTGGATCAGCTGTACGAAGTATTTACCGGGTTTAAGTCCCTCGAAAGCAAACTTCCCGTCTGAGTTGGCAACGGCTTCGATGGAGTATTTGTTTGCTTCTTTCGACATATAAACACCCGTTTTCTTGCCTTCTTTCTGGTCGCGCAACTTATGCCATTCTTCCAGGTATGGCGTAACCGGGAACAGTTTTACAATCACCCCGGCAGCAGGGAATATCAGCCCGTCTTTTTTGGTGCAGGCTTTCCCTACAATCCTTGATAAACCCCGGCCTAGTGCGGCTTCTGCCAGCTTAGCATCAAACGTTCCCTGTGGAAATATTTCGCTCCGCGTTTTCCCGGCAGACGCCGTGATCTTTCCACCCAGGTCAGCATACTTCTTCCGGTCGAGGTCCGCCTGCTTCCTGCTGCCGATGGCATCGTAAGCATCCGCGCGGTTGAGGTAAGCGAGGAGATTTGCCGGATCGGCTTCTATAGCTTTTGTATAACTGGCTATTGCCAGGCTATATGCTTGTTTGTCGTGGTGAACAACGCCAATATTCAGATACCCATTGGAATACCCCGGGTTAATTTCAACCACCTTATTGAAATCGGCCAGGGCCAGGTCACTTTGTTTTTTATTGTTCAGATAAATATTACCCCGTTCCAGGTACGCATCGGCATATTTCGGATCCAGCGAAATGGCCTTGTTATAGTCGTTCAGTGCGGAATCCCATTGCTCCCAGCGAACATAGGTATTACCGCGGTTCACGTAGTAAAGCGCATTCTTAGGGTCCAGCTCAATTGCTTTGTTGTAATCGCTGAATGCCAGGTCTCCTTTTTCCAGGATAAAATAAATATTCCCCCGATTGCCGTACAGGGAGGCATCTTTAGGGGAAAGCTCAATTACTTTAGCGTAGTCGGCCAACGCTTCTTCGTACTTTCCTTTCTTCTTATACATCACCCCCCGGTTGAAATAGGCATTATCATCTTTAGGGTCCAGTTCAATTACTTTTGTGAAGTCGGCTATTGCCTGATCGTACTGCTGCTGCCCGTAATAGGCATTGCCGCGTGTAAAATAACAGCTGGTATAAGTGGGGTTCACCGTAATAGCTTTTGTAAACTCTGCGATAGCAGCATCTGGCTGTTTCCTGTCGGAATAAATCCAACCCCGCTTTACATAGGAAAGGGCAAAACGCGGGTTCAGCTCAATGGACTTGCTATAATCTGCCAGCGCGGCTTCCTCATTCTTTGTGTTTTCATAAACAATTGCGCGGGCATAGTATTCAATAGCAGATTTTGGTGAAGCCAGTAACCTCAGTGCCTTTTCAAATGTTTTTGCCGACAGGCCGTCATTCTTCTGAAGCTGATAACCGATTGCCTGGAAAGTGTAATAGACGCCGTTATCCGGGCTAAGTTTGATGGCTTCATTAATATCCTGCAGTGCGGAAGTCGCATCATTTGTAGCAATCTTTGCCCGCCCGCGAACGGCATAGGCCAGGCCAGTGCTCTTCCCTGAGCTGATGGCTTCACCAGCCAGGATTTTTGCTTTTGCAAAGTTTCCTTCCATGAGCAGGGTTAACGCATTATCTGCTGTTGAGCTATTCTGACCGGAAGCGGTGGACAGCATTCCACTGATAATAAAGACGATGGCTGGTATTCCTTTCACGAAATAACGGATCATATACATTGGCTTAAGTAACGTATGTAGGTAACAACAATACCATGTTGTGATGATAACATAAATGTTGTTCGATGATTAACAAAAATGCACGGCATTTTGCCGGCAAATATAATGCATAATCTTAAACGCCAAAGTACCCACAAGCGGCTACCGTGAACCAGGTATATTTAAGTACCTGGAAAGCACTAACTGATTATTAAAATAAAAATTAAGGGGACCTGATGGCCCCCTTAAAAAACCAATTATCTTCTTTTCCTTCTTATCATCATTATCACTACTCCTGCTACAATCAGCGCCGGCAGGAATCCTACCAGGCCTATTTTGAGATAATTAACGCCGGTGGCACTGATCCGCAGGTCGCTATCTGTTAACGGCGGGCGGGAAGTATCCACCGGGAACAATCCATAAGTGAACCAACGGAACAACTCCGTGGTAAACAGAAAATTGGCGGTGCGGATATTATTTCTCAGCAGTTCGGCATTACTCATAAAGTCAGCATCTGCCGAAACAATGATCCGTTGCTGACGGCCATTATGTTCTCTTGTTAAAGCGACTGTCATCGGGAAAGCGCCCCGCTCATCGTTCAGTTCAGGCGTGAATACCGCAGTACGCAGGCTGTCGTCGATAGGCGCCGTGCGTTTGAATGTATTGGCGGTGTTGCTTACAATCAGCGGCGTGATGTGATAATCATTGTTGGCATTGCCGGCAATACTGCCTGCACCCGAAAAGCTAATAACGATATCATCCTGTTGGAAGGCAGGTGAATTACCTAACAGTTTCAATCCCGGTGCGGAGAGCGCGCATTGAACAAACCGCGGTGACAGATCTTCTGTTTTCTGCAATATAGTGCCGGGTTCAATGCTCATGCCCAGTGTTGACAGCAGCGGATTGAGGTATTCCCGCCTGGAAGGCTCCCCTGCAATCAGCAGGTTACCACCGCCATTTATAAACGTTGTTACCTGTTGCAGCTGCTCCGGTGAATAAGGCATCCCGGGATCTGCAATTACCAGCACCGCTATATCTGACGGGATACTATCTTTTCCCAGGTAAATTTCCTGTACAGAGAAGCCCTGGTTCAGCAAGGCATACCGGAAAGTTTTTTCGATGGTAGAAAGTTTGTAATCATTATCTGCCATGCGCTTAATGCTTCTTTCATTATGCCCTGTTACAAAAGCTACTTTAGCCGGCTCTGTTACCAGCCTTTTTATAGCGGCGGTAATTTCTTTTTCATCGGGCTGACGCATCAGGTCTTCATAAATTCTAAGGAAAGTGGTTTTACCGTTGTATTCCAGCAGGCGCAGGGTCCTGTTCCCCTCTCCCGACAGATCGATTTTTTTATGGATTTGCGCCGGCGTAAGGAAATCGTTGATATCCAGTTTATACGACGAAGCTACGCGTTGGGCCAACTGTTCGGTGTTCAGTCCTTTATTCCTGCTGTAAAGGTCAGGATTGCTGGTGCTATCGTAGTAGTAAATATATTTCATGCGGATATCCGGTCTGAAACGGAAGTACTTATCAAATCTTTCCAGGTCCGAATTACGGAAAATGGGCGCCAAAGAAAAGTAGTTGGCATCCAGCAGGTTCACATATGCCGTGATCGTCAGCGGGCCTTTCATCTGTTTCAGTACATCCTGGCTGCCTTTTGTTAACGTGCGGCCATTGTTGGCGGTCATGTCCTTATACGCCACTACACCCGGGCGGCTGGTAACATAGCCGGCCAGCAAGGCGCATACTACCAGGGCGGTATAGCGCGCCACTTTCACCAGCAGCGGTTTCGATTCCTTACCGGCGCGGAGTTTTAATATCGTTAACCCCACAAATAAAAGTATCACGATAATAAAATAGAAAACATCCCTGCTGGTAATTAACCCTTCTACAAAGTTTTCTGCCCTGCCGGAGATGGACAGGAAGTAGGTCAGGTCGCGGATAAAATCCATGTCCTGCCATAACTTACCTATATAGTTCAATCCACCTAAAAGCGCGAGCGTACTAATAGCCGCCACCACCTGGTAGGTAGTCAGCGACGACATAAACAGTCCAATAGCCGAATAAGCGCAGATGAGCAGGAACAGCCCAATGATACCGGAAGTAATAAATGACCCGTCCGCGTCTTTCACGATATAGGAAGCAACAATACCTAAGATCACGAAACAGCACATCAGCAATACACAATAAAATACCATGGCGAGGTACTTACCCCATACGACTGCACTTAATTTTACGGGCGATGAATATACCAGTTTGATAGAGCCGCTGCCCGTTTCCCGGCTGATAAGGCCCATCGTTAAAAGCGGGATGTACAGGTACAGGTTTTCCTGCATCTTTGTAAACAAACCTGAAAACCCTGCAAAAAAGGTGTGGGTCAACCCACTGCGGTTCATTCCCAACTGCTGTACCCTTTCGAAACGTTCTACCATGCTGGTGAACTCCCACCCCGACTGCACCATAAAAATGACCAGCACAACCCATGCAACGGGGGAATAAAACAGATTGCTTAGTTCCAGTTTTGCAATCCTGAATGTAAGTTTCATAAGTACTGATTATAATGATTTAACCTTGTTTGATAATTTTGCAAAGATTTCTTCCAGCGAACTTCTTTCCAGCTGGATTTCCCGCAGCTTCCATCCGTTGCGGGCGCTGAGTTCCACTACTGTTTCCGCGATTTCAGGCGCTGTATCAAAATGCAAACGCCACCAGCCGTTGTCTGTTGGCAATGCGCCGGTAATACCAGGTATCGCTTTGAGTACAGACAGCTCCGGTGCATTGCTGAAGTACAGCAGCATGGAGTTGGGAGCGATATAATTATTGAAGTCGTTTACGGTACCGGTAAAAACCACCCTGCCCTGCTCAATCATTTTGATGGTATCGCAGGTAGCCTGCACCTCCGATAAAATGTGCGACGAAAAAATAACCGAGCGTTCCTCCCCGATTTCTTTGATGAGCAGGCGTACTTCCGCAATCTGGTTAGGGTCCAGGCCATTGGTGGGTTCATCCAGCACCACCAGTTTGGGTTTATGAATGATGGCCTGTGCAATGCCCACCCGTTGTTTATACCCACCGGAAAGGTTTTTGATCAGCCGTTTGCTGAAGTGCGCAATCCCGCATCGTTCCTTAGCCTCTGTCATAGCCGCTTTGATACGGTCTTTGGGGATCAACCGCATATGCGCGCAGTGTGTGAGGTACTCATCTACGGTGAGATCCAGGTAGAGCGGCGCATTCTGCGGCAGGAAACCGATCAACTTCTTGGCGGCGATCGGGTGTTCGCGCAGATTGATATTATCAATGAGCACCGATCCTTCTGTTTGATTGAGCACACCGCAAAGGATGTTCATGGTGGTGGATTTCCCCGCGCCGTTAGAGCCGAGCAAACCCGTTATTCCTTTATGCCTGATGTCCAGGTTAATGTCTTTTATCGCCCAGGCGGTACTGTACCTGTGCGATAAATGCTCGATTTTAACAATACTTGTATTCATAAATGATTGCTTAGCATGGTAAAGGCAAAGTATGGACAGGGGCGGCCGGAACCGCCCACAGGCACATACTTTGGAGTGATCAGTATCAGGTGTTAGTTGTAATCCGGGTTTTGCACCAGGTTAGGATTGGCATCCACGGCAGATTGCGGCAACGGGAAATAAGCGGCGCGCGCCTGCCAGGTACTCTTTTTGGCGCCCAGCACCGCATTGATCCGGCCGGTGCGGCGTAAGTCCATCCAGCGGTGACCGAATTCATTAAAAAACTCGCGCCGGTTTTCGTCTTCGATTTCAAGCCGGAGTACGTTTTCTGCGGTGGAAATACTGGCAGCAGTATTAGCGCGTACACGCACCACGTTCAGATCGGCCCTTGCATCAGACAGGTTCTGCTGATTAAGCCGGGCTTCTGCACGGATCAGGTATTGCTCTGCCAGCCGTAATGCGGTGGGCGCCTCCTGTTTGCCGGCCGCTGTTGCTGCAGCGATCGACGTCAGGCGGTATTTATAGGACTGGTGATTTAAAACGCCACTGAAAGTAGTATCCCTTATCCATTTTGTTCTGCGTGCATCTGCAGCATCGAAAATACCTGCCAGGTCATCTGTGAGTGAATATTGAGAAGTATTGGCAACGAAAGTGTAGCCTTCGTAAGTATAACCACTGGTGATACTGAGATAAGGCCCGAACTGGAAAATAGCTTCGGCGGAAGCTTTCAGAAAGGTATTCTCCAAAGAAGCGGCGGGTGTCATCGCATAAAGCGAACCGGCATTGTCTATTACTTTGGATGCTTCCTGTTCTGCCAGGCCCCACTGTTTATTGTACAGGTAAACCCTTGCCAGCAAAGCGCTTGCGGCCCACCGGGTTACACTGGTGCGGAAGCCTGCTGCTGCGCTGTAATCAAGCGGCAAATGATCGCGGGCGTCCAGCAGGTCGGTGATGAGCTGCGTATTGATAGCCGCCACATTGGTTTTAGGCAGCAGCGCAGTTTTGCTCACATCTGTTTGCAGTACCAACGGTACTTCACCATAAAGATTTACAAGATAAAAGTAACAGTAAGCGCGCATGAATTTCGATTCCGCCACCACCCGTTGTTTAACCGAATCGGATAAAGCGGCACTCGCCGCCGCTCCTTCTATGAGGCTGTTAAAACGGTAAATACCCGCGTACAGATCTATCCAGATCCCATTGAGCGTACTCACCGCCGATGTGCTGGAAGCGGGTACATAGGTATTGTTGGTAAGCTCGTCATAATTGGTGTTGGCGAGATAGACCATATCGTCGGATGCCAGTGACGTCATGGACGTAAGGTTAATAGCCAGCGTTTGTGAACCGAAGGTGCTGCTGAATGCGCCGGATAAAGCCGACAGCGCCAGCTTATCAGACGTAAAAACACGTGCAGAAGAAATCTCCGTTACCGGGGCAGGAATGTCTATCAGCTTTTCACAGCCAGCCATTGCCAACGTTGTTACCAAACCTGCGATTATTTTTATAGAATGTATTTTCCTTAACATGTCATCAATCTTTTTAAAGCGAAAGTTTAAAACCAGCAGACAGCGTGCGCAAAGGAGGCAGCGAAGTACCTCTTGATTCCGGGTCGAAGCCTTTGTAAGATGTAAGCGTAAAGAGGTTCTGCGCCTGCATAAACAACCTGGCCTGATTAATCCGCGCACGTTTCAGCAGTGACGGTGAAAAATCGTAGGAAAAGGAAAGGTTCTTCAACCTCACAAAAGATGCGTCTACCCAGGTAGCATCGGAGCCAAAATAGTTATTGGCAACAGGGCTATAGGCAGCCAGCACGTGGCGTTGACCCGGGCCTCCATCGGCCAGGTAATCATCCAGTACATCCCTGGAAAGATTATAACTAAATCCAGGCGGATACGTCATAGAAGATCCGAGACTGCGGCCTTTCTGTTTTACAAACTGAAAAGTGAAATCCAGTGTAAAGTTTTTATAACTGAGCGTATTGGTGAGGCCACCGAAAAAGTCGGGATAGCTGGTACCAACATAATATCTGTCTCCCCTGCCAATTGCCTGCAGCCCAAAGGTGATGGCTTTATCATTATTTAAATCTGCTACAATAGGAAGATCGGTAGCAGGATCATACCCGGCGTATTTATACAGGTATACACTGCTTACCGGGTTGCCCACTACGTAACTGGTGTAGTAGGAAGTTTTCTGAAGATTGGGG
Source organism: Chitinophaga sp. RCC_12 (assembly GCF_041360695.1). Taxonomy (NCBI): domain Bacteria; kingdom Pseudomonadati; phylum Bacteroidota; class Chitinophagia; order Chitinophagales; family Chitinophagaceae; genus Chitinophaga; species Chitinophaga sp. RCC_12. Next base: position 123,620 of record NZ_JBFUPS010000009.1, on the reverse strand, counting down.
AATGCTTTCAGTTTATTTTTGTTGGCGGAGAAATTAAAGTTAGATGTCCAGCTGAAATATTTGTTCCGGATATTCACGGTATTCAACGAGATCTCCCATCCTTTGTTCTGCACATCTGCCGGCAGATTTGCCTGGTAGTTGCTGAAGCCTGCCTGTGTACTGATAGTATAGCTGATAAGCTGGTTACTGGTAATATTATTATAGTAAGCGGCTGTTAACTGCAGTTTGTCGTCCAGGAAACCCAGTTCCAGCGCCCCTTCCAGTTTATCCGTTTGCTCCCAGCGATAGTCGCTGTTGGCGATCCGTGAAGGCACCAGGCCTGTAACGCCGTTAAATACATAGCCGGTGGTGCTGTAGGAATCGAGATAAGCATAGTTGCCGATATTATCGCTGCCGGTGATACCATAACTGCCGCGCAGTTTACCACTGCTTAACCATTTCAGGCGGTTTTTGAAAAATGATTCTTCTGTAAACAACCAGGCGGCGCCCAGTGAACCAAAGTTACCAAAGCGGCTGCTGGGTCCAAAACGGGACGAGCCATCGCGGCGGAAGATACCGTTGATCACGTAGCGGTCGTTGTACACATAATTCAGGCGGGCAAAAACCGATGCAAACTTATAATCGGTAGAACTGGAGCGGGTAAAGATACTCGCCGCAGACGCCAGGTTCTCGATAAAATCATCCGAAGTAAAATCCGATGCAATGGTATAATAAGGCTGGCGTGACATACGGTATTGCCAGGAGCCACCTATTAGGCCGGAAAAATGGTGGGCGCCTGCTATTTTAGTATAGCTTACCTGCGGCTCTATAATGTAGTTATTGGTATAACTATATACAAAAGCAGCACGGGCAGCGTTGGTGGCATTTGTCTGATCCTGCGACGACTGCGGCGTGAGCTGTACCTGGTCCATATCGGAACGGCCAAAACCAAGCAGTGTTTTAAACTCCAGTCCCTTCACCGGCGTATAACTCAGATTCAGGGCGCTGTTCAGGTTAGACGATTTATTACGGTTGGTCCGCATCATCACACCGAGTGGGTTTTGCGAAAAGAAATCGGTGGACCAGTACAGGCTGCCATCAGGCTTGTATAAAGGAAAGTTAGGCGCTAACTGGTACGCACGGCTCGTAAGATCTTCTATCGCCAATGTATTATTATCTGCCACATACATCGCTGAAAATCCAAGTTTAAATTTTCTATCCAAACTGCTGTGGTTAATGCTCAGGTTAGCGGCACCACGTTTGTAAGATTTATCCAGGTAATACACCGTGGTTTCCTTGTGGTAGGTACCTCCCAGCAGAAAGTTTGTTCTGTCGTCGCCACCGGATATACTCATACTCGCATCTGTAAAATTCGCGGTGTTCCCAATCAGCAGCTTCTGGAAATTTGTATAAGCATGCTGGTCCCATACCAGCAAATCCTGTGCATTGGCGGTGGTGGGCGTAATATTGGAATTTTTAAAGCCCTGTTTACGAAGCGCCAGAAACTCTTCTGTATTTAAAGTAGGTACGAAATGCGCTACCTGCGACATCCCGGTATTGAGATTCATGTCGATCCTGGTTTTACCTGCACGTCCTTTTTTTGTGGTGATCAATATCACCCCGTTAGCGCCACGCGAACCGTAAATAGCGGTGGCATCGCCATCCTTCAATACTTCCACGCTTTCCAGATCTGCCGGGTTAATACTGTTTAACGGACTGGTAGGCCCGTTGGCGCCATTGAGCACATTACCCGTTTGTGCATTGATGGCATCAGATAAAAACGGTACGCCGTCTACAATGTACAATGGCTGCGAAGTACGCAGCAGGGAGTTTACGCCCCTTACCTGTACATCGATCGATGCGCCGGGGTAACCATTATTCTGTACAATGGATACGCCGGGCATGCGGCCCTGCAAAGCCTGTAATACGTTGGTGACCGGCTGTTGCTCAATGATTTTAGACGTTACCCTTGTTACGCTGCCGGTAGATAAACGCTGTGATTCTGTGTAATAGCCTTTATTGATCACAACTTCGGAAAGCCTGCTGGTAAATGGTTCCAGCACGATGATGCCCATGTTGGTGCTGGTGACCTTTACTTCTTTGGTAGTAAATCCAACGAAGGTGATCATCAGCACATCCCCTATTTCCGCTTTGATGGAAAACCTTCCGTTAACATCCGCCGTTACAATGATCCTTTGCCCTACAATATGCACCGTTGCGCCTTCCAGCGGCTGGTTGGTATGTGCATGTACCAGCGTACCGGATATTTCCGTTGCTACGTTTACGGGTGCTGCTGCGGTTACGGGAACAGGAAGCGGATTTTCTGTAATGAAGATGGTGTTATTCTGTATCTTAAATTTCAATGGCTGGTCCTTTACCAGCAGCTGCATAAATTGTTCCAGCGGCATATTACGCACATCTATGGTAACCGGCTTTGCTGCGGCCAGCACTTCCCTGGAGTAAGCCGCTATAAAGCTGGTTTGCTTTCTCACCGCGTTTAACACCTTTTCTACCGGTATATTTTTACCGGACAATGTAACCAGCTGACCATAACCTTTTGCCGCAACATTCAGGATGACAACAGTCATGAGTACAAAAGTTAACTTCATTGCGTTACCTATTGTTTTATTCGCCGGGCCCTGAACTGTTTGGAAAAGCCTTGCAGTGGAGCATCCGATTTTGGTTGAGCACCTGTACAAAAGGGGCGGAGTTGCCTCGCTATGGGCATGAGCAGTCCCCTTCTCACATTGGTAGCAATGTGGTTTAATTTGCATAGATTTGCAATGTTTGGGTTGATGTAAATAATGATTAAGCCAATTGTTGTGATACTGAATCCCAATCTCTTTAAACGGTGGCGGGTCCAATCGCCGCCGTTTTTTATTGGAAATCCCGGTGCATTCTTTTAACTACGTTGCATTCATCATACATAGATCTGGTTGATAGTGTTTGAAAAAAATAATGGTTGGTATCTGATAAATAATAGTATAGGCTATTGTGTGATGATTAGTTTTTTTCCGTTGCTTTCCAGCTTATAATGTACCCGCGAATCCCGGAGAAAGTCGAGTACCTCTTTCAGATTTACATCCCTGCTCATGCCACCTCCAAAAGTGATATCGGGTACTTTGCCGGGAAAAACCACATCGATGTCATACCACCGGGAAATCTCTTTCATGATCTCTTCCAGTGTTTGTCCCTCGAAACTGAAGGCATCCGAACGCCATGCCATTTCCTGGTCGAGGTTCACCTGTTTCACCAGCTGCATCGTTTCTTCCGCAGCGCTTACCTGCGCCTGCTGCCCGGGCCTTAACTGCACTTCGGATACCTTGCCCGCGCTGAACATTACCTTCACGGCGCCATCAAGCAAAGTGGTTTTTGCGATCAGGTCATCGTCATAAGCTTTCACATTAAAACTTGTACCCAGTACTATAATGGAATGATGCTTACTCACTGTAACCCGGAATGGCCGGGTGGCATCTTTTGCCACTTCAAAAAAAGCTTCTCCCGATACCTGTACCAGTCGTTCCGTTCCGTTGAAATCTGTCGGGTACCTGAGTGAGCTGGCGGCGTTGAGCCATACATTGGTGCCATCCGGCAATTGTACTTTAAACTGTCCGCCACGGGGTGTGCGGAGTGTATTAAATTCCGGCTGGCTGGTATGCTTACCGGCTGTATATACCAGCTGCCCGCCCTGTTTCCGTATGGAGGCGGCGCCTTGCTGCATGGTTTGGGTGCTGTTGCTGTCCAGCGCTACTACCCTGCCATCGGCCAGTGTAAGCAGTGCTTTATTGCCGCCGGGCCGTACATCTTCCACTTTCACCAACGGCGTTCTGCCGGTACGCACCGGCCAGTAATAGTATGCGGTAGCCGCTACGGCTGTAAATACAGCTGCGGCTACTGCGGTGCGCAGCCAGCCACGCCTGCTGCGGACGTATAACGCCGGTTCACTGTCTGCAAACCTGATAGCATCCAGCACCTGCCGGGTCGACTGGTCATCCATCCGGTGTTCTACCGGGGCATCTTCCAATGCCTGCCCGATCAGCTCTCCGAGCGGCGCATCGTCGTGTTGCTGCTCTATCAGTATGCCCAACTCCTGCTTTTCCGCCGGCGACAAAGACTGATCTAATAATTTTTTAAACAGATATGATAACCTGGTTTCGTTCATATAAAAAGGAGCAGCGTTAGTGCTTCTGCTATATGAGAGGCCGGAAAAAGAAAGAAGGGGGTATAGGTGTAAAAAAATTTATGAAATAAGCAGGTATACCAGAACGGGAATGCCAAGGCGTACCATGCAATAAGCCCTGATGCTGCGCATAGCCAGCGCCAGGTAGGCTTTCACCGTTTCAGGGGAAATCCCCATGATGGCGGCTACTTCTTCCCTTTTTAGTCCTTCCTGTTTGCTCAGGCGGTATACTTCCGCCTGTTGTGCCGGAAGTTTTGCAATGGCCTGCTGCAGGATGCCATCATATTCTTTTTCACGAAGCAGCCTGTCGGCCGGTTCCTCTGCTACCCCATCGTTTTCAGACGCCTGGGTAAAAATGAGACGGGCATTGCGTTTCATATAGCGGGCAATATAGTTCCGGGAAAGCGTAAACAGATAAGCCTTAAAATGCTGTACATCTGCCATGATACTCCGTTTCAGCCATACCTGCAAAAAGATATCCTGCACAATGTCATCCGCCATCCCTCGGGAACCGGTGAGCTTATAAGCAATGTTGAATACCTTGTCGCGGTAAAAACGGAACACCACTTCAAATGCCAGGTGGTCACCATTGGCGATACGCCGAAGATAAACGGCTTCGTGCTCTATGTAGATGTTGGCTGCGATTTCCTTCTTTAGCTAGGTAAGAAGGTAAAAGTAAGAAAAAATGTTATTTTACTACTTCAAAACCTCAACAGGCATCTTTTTAAATACACAGTTATGAATAAAGAAGTATATAAAATTACAAGAAACGACGCTTCCAACTATGAGGAACACCTGGGTCCCCTCATTTTTGAACCATCGGCCAAAGCGTTGCTGCCACATGTTGTTACCCTTCCCGCAACAGCTATCCTGGAAATAGCATCCGGAAGCGGCAGGCTCACCAAACACCTCCGGGAAAACTTTCCTGCATCTACTCATATCACGGCTACCGATATTAATCCTGATATGCTGGAGTTGGCGCAGCAGCAATTAAATCATTTTGCTATCACATTTCAACTGGCCGATGCGCAGGCATTACCTTTCGGAGATCAGTCTTTCGACCTGGTAGTAAACCAGTTTGGATTAATGTTCCTGCCGGATAAGCAGGGCGGCGTAAATGAAGCATTCCGTGTACTAAAGCCCGGCGGTCATTTTGTGTTCACCACCTGGGATCATACGGGCAGCATGGAATTGTTTAAACTGCTGATCGACGAAACAATTATTCCCTTATTTGAAGGAGAAGATACAAGCCGCTTCCATACACCGTTCGCGCTGCATGATCCGCAAGTGCTGGACAACTACCTTAAAGAAGCCGGTTTTACCAGCCATAAAGCCGTGTATCTGAAAATTAAAGGACATGCCCCTTCTGCCAAATATGTCGTAAACAGTTATTTTCACCAGCATCCGCTGGGCCGGCAGGCAAAGGAAAAGGCGCCTGCTTCCTACGATCGCGTGGCAAATGAACTGGAGCAACAGCTTATTCAACGGTTCGGACCAGCGGCTTTTGAATTTGAATTAAGCGCGCTGGCAGGCATCGGGCAAAAGTAAGTCCGTTTATTTTAACAGGTCAATTAAGTCCTTATCGGCTTCCTCAAGAAATTCCAATGGGGTGGTGCCGTCTATATTTGGAACAGTTTTGTCGGCACCCGCTGCTATCAGCAACCGCACGCATTCAACCTGGTGATGCCGGTTTTCCGGGCCTCCATGTTTGAGCCCGTGAACAGCCCACAAAAGCGGGGTTCCTTTAAAATCTATACACCGTTTATGAATGTCTGCGTTTTCCCTGATCAGTCTTGCTACCAGCTTATCCTGCCCCGTCCAGGCAGCCCAGTGCAAAGCCGTTCCGCCATGACAACCGGCATGGTCAATAGCGGCGCCATTTTCTATGTATAAGATACCTACTTCCTCCGCATGCAAACTGGCCGCTGCAATCAGCGGCGTGTCGCGTCCTTCGGTCAACGCATCGCCATTCACGTTTGCGCCATGCGCTAAAAATATCCGGGCCATCTCCACCGCTTCTTTATCAGTATAAGTGTGGGCAAATACGCCATCGCAGATCCGATGCAACGGATGGGCTTTGGTGGTGTTTTTTTCATCAAAAGGAATCCCTTCATTAGCCAGTGAAGGATTTTGAGAGAGCGCCTTTTCGATTCCTTCATAGTCTTTATTGCTGATCAGTTCTTTCATGGGAGTTTAAATAAAGGTTACTAAAGCAATGGAACCAGGTGTTCCCAACCGAGCTGCTTTGCAAAATCCAATGCTGTTTTTCCTTTACCGGTTTTAATGGTTTTATCCGCCCCCAGCTGCAACAAAATTTCAACAGAACTCCGGTTGCCTGATATTGTTTCCCTGTGCAAAAGCGTATACCCGGCTTCGTTCTGATTAGTTATTTCCTCCGGATGTTCATGTAAAAATTTTACTAAGCTATCCTTCATATTAATACTCATAGGGTGCTCAATAAGATGTTCCGGGTGTCCCTTTTGTCCATAAACGAGCTGAATATCCTGGTAGTCTCCAAAATTCAATCCCCAGGCCTCATCATGTTGCTTACGTTCCGCCTTGCCCATGGTGGACCTTAACAGCTGTATGGTAAATCCTCCATAGGTGTCTCCCTGGCTACTGAATAACCAGTCGCTGACCTGACTTAGCGGTACTTCCACAAAGTCCCCATTCTTGACATTCGTCAGCTCAGTCGGATCATTTATAAGTACACCGCTAATCATATCGCCATCAAATTCCACTTCATTAATCCACATATGCTCTACCAGCGGAGTTGTTTGATGCGCCACATTTTGCATGAAGGCTATTTTCACACAAGCCAGGTCTAATGCAGGAACAATTCTCCGGTACTCCCAGGAAAGTTCTCTCCAGAAATACTTAAATGTTTCCTGTGCTTTATGAAAGGCTTTAATCATTTCCGGATTATCTGATTCGGAATAAAAGATGGTCTTCTCTGCCATATTTAAAATATTTATTTTTTCTTGCTAACAGTATCTTTTAGGGCAACGGTGTCCGCGGATGATTGAATAAAGGTATCTTTCTTATATCCCTCAGGATTGGGCACCAATTCGCGGCTTTCATCATAACCTTCCTTACTATTGTAGCAGCTGCAGAAACCGGTTAGCGTTATGGCTATCAATAATATTTTCATACTGCAATATAGGAAAAGATTGATTTGAACTAATTCCGAAATTCCGCGATGATCAGACTGCGGAGCAGATGCTTAATGACTGTTGCCAAATCGGATAATAAATGACGTTTTAAACAAAGTACTTTGACGTTTTAAACAAAACGGTTTCATCGGGCTGTCGCTAGCTTTGTTTCATAAAATTTAAAGCTATGAATTTAAAAGACAATTATAACGGCGCCCTTCAGCAACCAATCCACTCCGGGTTTAACGCCACCTCCACCGTACATGACGTGATCAAAGGTATTGACCTCAGCGGTAAAACAGCTATTGTTACCGGCGGCTATGCAGGCATAGGACTAGAAACCGTTAAAACATTTGTTGCCGCCGGCGCAAAGGTGACAGTACCCGCCCGTGATATCCGCAAAGCGGCCAATAATCTACAAGGGATCAGTAACGTAACCATCGAAGCAATGGATCTTATGGGCCCTGCGTCTATCAATGCTTTTGCCGAAAAATTCCTTGCTACAAATGCGCCCCTCGATATACTGGTTAATAACGCCGGTATTATGTGGGTACCTTTACAGCGCGATAAACGGGGTTATGAATCACAGCTTTCCACCAACCACTTAGGCCATTTTCAGCTAACAGCGAAACTCTGGCCTGCCCTGAAAAGAAGCAGGGGTACGCGTGTGGTGAACGTATCATCATACGGTCACCAGATGGCGCCGTTCAATTTTGAAGATCCGAATTTTATTGCCCGTGAGTATGAAACATTGCAGGGCTATGGACAATCAAAAACTGCCAATAATCTTTTCACGGTGGAACTTGATCATCGCAGCAAAGCGTTTGGCGTACGCGCTTTTTCCGTGCATCCCGGATCGGTAAATGGGACGGACCTCGGTCGTGTTGCGCCCATGGCCCTGTTCCAGCAAATGGGCACGCATGATGAAGCGGGAAATATCCGGCCGGAGGTTGCGGCCACACTCAAAACGATTGAGCAGGGCGCTGCAACATCCGTATGGTGCGCAACTACCCCGCGGTTAAATGACTTGGGTGGCGTATACTGCGAGGATGCAGACGTAGCCGGACTGGATGAAGGAAATATTGCACACAACTATAACGATCCTTCTTCCCTGAGAGGCGTAAAACCTTATTCGGTGGATGCTGAAAATGCCAGGAAGCTGTGGGCATTAACCGAAAAACTAACGGGTATTGCTTTTCCTGTCAACTGATCATTACCCACAATTAAAATCTTCTCTCACAAGCCGAATTCTTATATTCGGCTTAAATCTATTGTTGAAAAATGGAGTTTGAAACAAAATATATTACGCCGGATATCAAGCTGTCGGAGTTTAACGGCAAAGGGTTCAAAACGGAAGTAATATTTGAACACCATATCCTGGTTTGGTTTATCTCGGGTGAAACAAAAATTATACAGGCTGACGCTGCGTATACTTTTAACACCGGCGATATTTTCCTCATTCCACGCAATCAATTGACGACGGTGATCAATTACCCGAAAAACGGGATGCCGCATAAAGCAGTGGCCATGCATTTAACCAAAGAAAGGCTGCGGGATTTTTATTCCCGGCATAAGGCGGCCGGACGAACGGCCTCTCATTCAAAAATATATCACTTCTCCAAACACCCGCTGCTGGAAAGCTGCCTTGCTTCCCTGATCCCCTATTTTGATCTGGGTGAAAACCTTCCACGGGATATCGCTGCCATTAAAATTGAAGAAGCCATCAGTATACTGAGATCTATCGACAAAAGCGTGGATGGCCTCCTGGCCGACTTTGACGAACCTGGAAAAATAGATCTTCCCGATTTTATGGAGCGGCATTTTATGTTTAACATGACGATGGACCGGTTTGGCTACCTAACCGGCCGGAGCCTGGCGACTTTCAGAAGGGATTTTAAAAAGACCTATCATACCACGCCGCAAAAATGGCTGACAGAAAAAAGACTGCAGCTGGCGCATTACCAGATGTCGGAAAAGAAGCGGAAACCCATTGATGTTTATTTTGAAGTAGGCTTTGAAAACCTGTCACATTTTTCAAGTGCATTTAAAAATTATTTCGGATACCCGCCTAACGCGTTATTCAATAACAGTGCACCCCGTTGACCTTTTCGCTTTAAACTGTCCGTTTCCGGACACCCGGCGCCCGCGTTTGAACAATTACGGAAAACAATTATACATAAGTGATGTATGTGCATACTGCCCGGATATGGCAACCTTCTTGCGGAAACGCTTGTATAATAACAACACCATGAGCCACATCGTGATTCCTATTCCCCCACTCCCGGGTAAGCAGGAGATTGAAGTTGAAGTAACCATCAACAACCAGAAGCAGCAGCTGCACTACCGGGTAGAATTGTTTTATTGGGACGATTGTTCCAATCCCATGGGACACCGGGCAGATTGTATCAGCGAAATGCTGTCGCATCACGATCCGGAATGGACCGTATACTATATCGGCGCCCCTACAGACAAGTTTGTGCCGATTACTTTTGTGAGTAAAGAAAGCAGGAAGTTATTGCAGCGGGTTACGGTATAAGAAGCTGAAACGCTGCTACAGCAATCGTTCCAGCACGCCTTTCCGCTTGACGATATTTTTATAATCCCATTGGATCTTTGTGCCTTTTTCGAGCCAGCGTTTTAGCAGCCCGGTGTCTATTTGTTTTACATCGGTGTAACGGGCCTCTGCGGCCTTGAAGGTACCTTCCGGTTGCAGGCCTTCTTCTTCAAACGACTGCCCGCTCCAAAATAACAGGCGCACGCTGTCTTTTAATTTACTGTACCCAACAATGGGATTGCCATTCAGGAACCACACCGGGTGCCGGTGCCATATTTTACTTTCTGCATTGGTCAGATGCTTGTTAATTTCCCGGGCCAGCTTATCGGCAATAGCCTTATCTGCAGCTGACAATGAATCGTTGTAGGCCTGTATTTCTTCGTTCATATTGCAGGGTTTTAAATTAAAACCATAGGGTCAGATTAAAAGTACAACAAAATACCAGTATCTGACTGCTGCCTTTTTCGAAGATTTAATTGCCCAGCAACTCCAATAATGCACTCACGGGCAAAGTATCCTTTATCACCATTTGCTGGTGCCCTGTAACGTTACCGGCATCGTCTTTTATCATGGATCCCAGCGGCATAGTCGCCGAAATTATTCCAACAAGATTACCACGTTTATCCAGTACCGGTCCCCCGCTTGAACCCACGCCATAGTCGGCGGTAATCTCCATCCGGATGGGCGGCTTACCCAGGGGATTATAGCCGGCCGCTGTCTGCCGGGCACTGATGGTCACATTTCTTGCTACCATTCCTTTACTGAAATAATAAAAATAACCGGTAGGATGGGAAATGCAATAAACAGCCGTCCCTACTTCCGCAGGCTTCCCTATCGGTACCGGCAGGAGCTTATTGCTATTGGTATTTACCTTAAAAATGGCGAGGTCATTGTTTTGGGAATAGGCGAGTATCTTTTCTATGAAATAAAGCTGTTTGTCCCAGGTAATAATAAAGTAAACGCTGTCCTTCACAGCATCCGGACTATCATTTACAATAATGCTTTTCAATACATGATAGTTGGTTACACATACCCCATCGGCGTTCAGCGCGAAAGCAGTGCCTGTTAAAGCGAACGATAGCGGGTCTGTGCTGTTAGTCGTCTTCTGCAGTTTCCCCACAATGAATACACTGCTTTTTCTCCTGGCATAGATCTCTTCATCGGTCAGTACTTTGGTGGTAGCGGGAAGAAGTTTGATTTTATTTCCAGATGGAGATGCTTCGTCGGCCAGCAGTGCTGCGCTGTCCTTCAAATCCTGTATCATAGCACTTTTACCGGGAGGCATGAATTTTAAATCACTGAAGTAGTGCTGATAGCTGGTGTACATATCAGCGGTAGCCGATGTTTGCGCCCCGGCCCGCAGTAATCCGGATAGTATAAGGATGCCCGTTAGTAAGCATGTATTTTTAGTCATGATGATTTGTTGTACAACAGTTCCAGGATACCTTCGTTGCGGATGATCATCATCCCTTGCCGGTCTTCCGTAATCCCTTCCTGCAGCTGGTAAGTATAACGGGGATAGGCGCCATCCATCACCGTAGGCATGTATACAAAATGAATATTGTCGCGGTACTTCAGCGCTTCCCCTACTTCGATAATATGCGTGGAAACGATAAACAGGCATTCCTCATAGTCAGAAAAGCCCTCTGTTACAGCAAGTGTACCGTCGTAAGCATCTTTTACATTCGTTCCTTTAAACAGCTCATCAAACATGAGCAGCAGCCTTTTCCCGCTCGCTGCCGCTTCCGCCGCCTGCTTTACTCTTACTACTTCGGCGTAAAAATGGCTGTAGCCCAGACCGATATTATCCGCCACATTGATGGAGGTGTATAATCCTTCCCTCACGGAGAATTCCATGCGCTCCGCCGCCACCGGGAAGCCCATGTGCGCCAGGTAACATCCGATACCCACCGATTTCATCAGCGTGGATTTACCCGCCATATTCGCGCCTGTGAGAAATAACACATTACTCTCCGCGTCCATGAAGAGCCGGTTGCCTACGGCCCCGTCGATACATGGATGGGCAAGCCCCGAAGCCGATAACACGTTGGCTTCCGGCGGCAGCGCCCGGGCGTAGCTGAATGCTTTTTCTGCCGCCACAGCGCTCACGGAAATGTATACATCTGTTTCATAAATAAATTGTAAAATATCTTCCATCTGCCGGAGCAACCTTCCCTTTAACAGATGATCGTAACTGGCTAAGGTTTTTATCGGCAATGCCTGGTAGATGTCGATATTCCGAAGGATTTCAATCCGCTTATCCGATAAGATATCCTTCATTGCCTGCACACGGGGATAATAGGGATTTTCCGCGGGATACATGGCTGTTACAAAAGCATGGCACTTGTTCAGGGTAATAATAGTTGCCTGTAATCCCTGTACATTTTTTTTATACTGTTCGTCCCTTGTCAGCGTAGAAAGCCATTTTTTAATTAGTGTGCCAGCCAATACCAGCGCAGCATTTTTATTCGCCTGCACATCAAGGTACTCCCGCATAAGGCTTACCTGCTGCACATCAAAGGGGAAAGAGAGCTTTGCCTGCTGGAAATACTGAAAAATACTGCTCCGATCATTGATCGCGGTTTCACTATTCAAAGGAAAGCGGAACATGTTGTCAAGCAGCTGCTCTCCACCACGCGTTTTTACGCGGTTAAATAAATGATATACTGATCCCTGCCGGAACTTGCCCAGCAGGTTCAGTTCATCAAGGGTTTGTTTGTCGATTCCAAAACTCATACGAACAGTTATTTTTTTTACCGGTGATTAATTCCCAAACGGCTCCTGGCTGATTTATACGGGCTTCACCCTTTGAGCTGCCGACTCCGGCGCTCTTTTCTTCTTCCCTTTCTCCAGTATGTTCAGGATATCTTCATTACGGATGATCACCATGCCGTGCCGGTCATCTGTAATGCCTTTTTCCAGTGTGTAAGTATATTCCGGTACATGGTTGTTCATTCGTGTGGGCAGGTAAAGAAAGTCGATATTGCTTTTTTTCTTGAGCTCCTCTCCTGCTTCCACGATATGCGAAGAAATAATGAACATGCTGTTTTGTTTTGTTGCAAAGCCATTTGTAACGGCAACAGTGGCTTCATGGGCGTCTTTTACATTGGTACCGCGGAACAGTTCATCGAATAAAATAAAAAATGATTGCCCCGAGCTTAACTCTGTCGCCATTTTTTTCACCCTCAGCACCTCCGCATAAAAATGGCTGGCGCCCATGCCCAGGTTATCGGGCAGGTTCACCGTGGTATAAATACCATCCATAACGGAGAAGGTCATAGCTTTTGCGGCGACCGGGAACCCCATATGCGCCAGGTACAAAGCGGTACTCAAGGAACGGAGAAAGGTGGACTTACCAGCCATATTGGCACCGGTCAGAAAAATCACATTCTGTGCAGCGTTCATCGTAATGTCATTGCCAACCGGGTGCTTTAATGCCGGATGATACACGCCTTCCAGTTTGAGTTCGCACAATCCCTTGTCCAATGCCTTGGGGAAAATAAAATTCCTTTCTGTAGCTGTTTTGGCAACGGACATATACACATCCAGGTAGTAGATATAGCCTAACAATTTTTCCACCTTGGGCCGGTCGCTCACCCTGAACAGGGCATCATAAGCTGTAACAGCGCCATAAGACAGTTTTCCTTTAGGCTGTTCTTTGAGTGCAGGCTCAAAAACAGGATCCGCCAGCAACCGGGTAATAGCTTCACACTCCGATGCGTAAGCAGGTATATTTTTCACCTCGGGCTGCTCAACAAATTTTTTTGTGAGCCGGATAAGTTCTATTACTGCTCCCACCCCGTTTTGCACTTCTTTTTCACCGAGTAAGGTGGGATCGTTTTTGCTTTTTGCATTTTTCCCCCCGCTGATAAGATACTTCTCCGCCATGTCAAATAACGAAGCGTTGTAAGGAAAGGACATGCCCAGCCGCTCAAAATTTTCGATGATGCTGCTGCGCCGGTTGATAGTGTCCTTATCAGACAAAGGGCTGCGGAACATCTCTTCCAGTAAGGCTTCTCCGCCCCTGGTATGCGAGCGGTTATAGATATCATAAATCCCGCTGCCGCTTTTCTTTCCAAATATTCCAAGGTCGTCTATGGTTTGTTCGTCGGTTCGTAACATCTGATGTGTATTTAGTAGAAGTATGCTTATTTGCGTTTCCTGCGGATCAGTAGTATGGTGCCCAGTAACAGTATTACACCCGGCAGCACCCATATGTATACGATTTTCTGTACACCGGCAACTGCCGCATTGATCTGCAAACGGGTATCTTCCGGTTGTGGACGCGGTGTATAAACAGGGTACCGGTTGTAGTTTAACCAGCTATAAAGTGCCCTACCGACAGCGTGGTCCCCCGTCTGGTTGTTACTCAGAAAATCAGCATCGCCACACACAACGATCCGTTGCTCTTTCGCATGAATGGACCTTGTTAATTGCACCATGGTGGGAAAGGAAGCTTGTTTTATATCGCCTGCCAGCGGGTTAAATGGAGGAAGCGTGGAATCCGTTACCAGGTCGCCCGCTTTCAGCCATACACGACCAGGACTGGTCATAGCCAAGGGCGCCACCTTAAAGGCGCTATCCCCCGCGCAGGAAATTCCCGCAACCCCGCGCATCTGCGTTTGTACTGAATCAAGGGTATTATGCGCCTGTAGCATCTTCCGCAAGTACAGCACCAGTGGCTCTTCAGCAAGACCGGCAGCCGTTGCTGTCAGATAGGGCATTACCCTATCGGGGGTTTCATTATACGTTGGCTGCACCAGCTGCCCATTCATCAGTTGCACGCCCATTTGCTTCAGCAATGGGTTGAGTACATATTGTTTGCCGGGTTCACCGGTGATCAGCATATTACCACCTGCATCGATATAGTTTTTAAGTTTATCATACACAGCAGCACTCAGGTCCATTTTGGGATCGGCCAGTATAAGCGCTGTAATCCCCTCCGGAATATGCTGCGTGGCAAGGTTGATGGTATCTACGTCAAAGCCCATATTCACCAAAGCATTGCGCGCTATTTTTAACGTGGTATGAAAAGCATATTCCCGCTCCCCTTTTTTATAAATATTGCGCTCAAGCTCGCCGCTTACAAATAATAACTTTGGTACATCTCCATATAATAAATGCTTAAGGGCCGCATTCATGTTCTGCTCATCGGACCATACAAAATTATCTTCAAAAGTGCGCAGGTATTCGGTGCGTCCCTTGTATTTTAATTGCATGATCAGGCGATAGCCCTCCGGTTTAAGATCAATCATCTTGCGCATTTCTTCCGGTGTCTTAAACATCGACAGGTCTATGTCCAGCGATTCTGCAAACTCCGTTGCAATCTGTTTCAGGCTTTTACCAGGAAGCATTTTATACAATGCGCTGTCCGTTGCTTTAGCGTCGTTATCGTAATAGTATTCATACTTAAATGAGATACCAGGCTTAAAACGTAAATAGGCTTCCCAGAAATCGCCCAGGTAATTTACATTCCGTACTTCGGGAAGTCCACTAGCTACCATGCGGTCTACCAGGTTGGTATACAGCGTCACCTCCAGCGTGGTATCACCCATTTCCTTCAGGAGCTGCTGTGTGCGGGGATGTATGGTATTCATTTTGGTAGCGGAGGTATCCCAGTAGCCGGTGAGTGCCGGGCGGGAAGTGACATAGCCAATTATAAGCGTTGCCGCAAAAACGCCTGCAAAGCGTCCTGCTTTTATATACCAGGGTTTAACTTCCCGGGCATTCCTTAGTTTTATCAGTGTAAAGCCAACGAACATCGATGAAACCACTATAAAATAGATGACATCTTTAGTGGTGACCAATCCCTGCAACATTTTCCCGGTACGGTTTTGAAGAGACAGGAAATAGGTAAGGTCCCTTACAAAATCATATTTCTGCCACAGTCCACCGATCCGGCTGAGGATAAAAATGATCGTAAAACTGGCGAGCGCCGATACGATCTGGTAAGTGGAAAGACTGGACATAAACAACCCGATGGCTGAATAAGCACATACAATCAGGTAAAAACCCAGGGCGGCAGAAAACAATATGCCATAATCAGCATCTTTAATATTAAAAATACCGGTGATCATAAAAATTCCGATGATCCCTATCAGCAGCAGGCTGTAAAGCATAATACCCAGGTATTTTCCCAGTACAATCTGCCGCAGCTGAACCGGCGAAGAATACAATAACTTAACCGTCCCGTTATTGATTTCCCGGCTCACCAACCCCATAGTGAGCAAAGGGATAAAGAGATACAGGTTTCCTATCGCACGGGAGAATATGCCACCCATCAGGAAAACCTTGAGGGTTAATGATTCCGCCGCCATCGATATTCTGGGCATGGGATAGTTTTTCAGCACCATATCCTGGTAAAGTGCCAGGTCATAAACAGGCCCCGTATACACGAGCGCACATTGCACCAAGAACACGATGATCAGAAACCATGCAATGGGCGAGTAAAACAGGTACCGGAATTCATTCTTTGCAATTCTAAATAATAACTTCATGGGTGCGCTTATTTATTTCCTTTTTCTCCTGATCAGCAATACAGTGCTCAGGAAGATTAATATACCAGGCAATACCCACAGGTATGCTATTCGTTGTACCGTTGCCCTGGCCGGGGTGAGCAGCAGCATATTGTCGCTGGCATACGGATAGATTGAGTAAAGCGGCATACGGCCATCACTCAGCCACCAGTAGAATGTTCTGCTCACCCAACCCGCGTATGATACCCTGTCGCTGAGAAAGTCGGCATCACCACACACAATCATCCGCTGTTCCCTGTTATTGATTTGTCGCGTTAGCTGAATACAGGTAGCGAAAGCGTTAAACTGAATGTCGCCTTCCTGCGGACTGAATACCGGCGCAACGGAGTCCGTCACAAATTTTCCGGCTTTTGACCATACGGCTCCGGGAACCGTTGCAAACAATGGCTTTGCGGTAAAGCCACTGTCCGTTGAATAAGCAATTCCCATAGCGGAAGGCATCTGTATTTTCAGCGTATCATCATACACGCCATGAGACCATAAACGATTCATCAGCAAGGCGGGTTCTTCATGCGCAATACGGAGGCCTGCCGCCGTCATATAAGGCGTCAGCATATCCGGCGCGTTATTATAGCCGGGCTGTGCCAGCTTGCCGTTCACGTACTGAACCCCGGTCACCTCAAGTACGGGGTTCAAAATATGTTGTTTACCGGGTTCGCCCAGTATCAGCATATTACCACCCCTGCTTATATAGCTTTTAAGTTTGCTCAATGCAGCAGCGCCTAATTCCATTTTTGGATCGGCCAGTACTACCGTGGTCACATCAGGCGCAATGTCCTGTGTAGACAGGTTAACGGTGTCCACATCAAAGCCGGTATTCACCAATGCCCCGGAATTATCGTTGTTTATTACCTGGAGGAACAACTCCCGTTCTCCACGCTTGTAAATACTACGTTCCAGGTCTCCGCTAACAAAGGCTACTTTCGGCATTTTAACACCCCGCAGCCGTTCCAGTGCTACATCGATATTTGCAGGGCTGGGCCATTCGACACTGCCATATGTCCGCAGGAAAACAGCGCGGTCCTTATATTTCAGTTGCATCACAAGGCGGTAACCTTCCGGTTTAAGATCAATGAGCTTGCGCATCTCCGCCGGAGGCTTAAAGGAGGATACATCCACTTTGAGTACTTTCGCTACTTCCCCTGCTATCTGTTCCAGGCTCTTTCCCGGAAACTGTTTGAAAACAGTGTTGGTCGCGTCGGTGCTGTCAACGTCGTAATAATATTCATACTTAAAATCGATGTTCCAGTTAAAACGGAGATAATTTTCCCAGCAGCGCTTCAGGTAAATATTGCGCCATTCCGGAAGGCCATGCTGCGCAGCGGCACCAAGTAAATTGGTGTACAGCGTTACTTCAAGCGGACTATCGTCGAATGATTTGATAATTTTCTGTGAGTGCGGAAGGAGTGTATTGATTTGCCCGGCGGTGGTATCCCAATACCTGGTAAAGCGGGGACGCGAACTGATGTAGCCCATCAACAGGCCCACCAGGATCACTGCCACGTATCTGCCGGCTTTTACAAACCAGGGTTTGGCTTCACGCCCGGCCTGCAGTTTTAATAACGTAAAACTGATAAACAGGTAAATGATAATAAGGTAGTAGATCACATCTTTGGTAGTGATCAGGCCAATCACCATTTTTTCAGTACGTCCCGCAATAGAAAGGAACCAGGTAAGATCTCTTATAAAATCATACTGTTGCCATAAGCGTCCGATGCTCATCAATACAAAAAACACTGTAAAACTTGCAATGGCAGACACAATGGGATAAGTTGTCAGACTGGACATGTAAAACCCGATAGCCGTAAATGCGCATAACAACAGGTAAAACCCTAACAGTGTCGATAACAGCGGGCCATAGTCGAGCGATTTGATATCGAAAAACCCCGAGATAATAAAAATGCTGAGGATAAGCACCAGCAGCAGGTTATAGATCATCAGGGCAAGATACTTCCCCAGGATAATCCGGCTTAGTTTAACCGGTGAAGAGTACAGCAGTTTAATAGTCCCGCTGTTGATCTCGCGGCTGATGATCCCCATGGTAAGAAGGGGCACAAACAAATAGATGCTTTGTAATACATTGATCAGGATACCATCGCCATCCAGGTAAATACTTGAGGTTCCGGATTGCGTGGCGCGCCAAACCCAGTTAGGATCATTGGAATACGCCAGGTGGGCCAGCTTGGCCCAGTTATAAGTGGTGCCGGTATAAAAATACGCGCACATCACCAGGAAAACAATCAGCAGAAACCAGGCTATTGGTGAATAGAACAGGTTACGAAGCTCATTCTTTGCTATTTGAAATATCGTCTTCATTAGTTGCGCTTTATTGTGGAGACTGGGAGGATAGTTGTTTGAAAACATCATCGAGCAGGCCCTTATCAAGCGCTATCTCTTTTAATTTCCATCCTTGTTCCACGCTCGCTGTTATCAGCCGGTCCGAAATATCTTCATGACTGCCATCGAAATAAACCCTCGCCTGTTTGTCCGTCATAAATTCCACCTGGGTAACGCCCTGAATTTTTAACAGGTCGCTTTTCTGCGGCGGGTTATCCATGCGCAAAAGCATAATTTTCGACTGCACGTAATTATTGAACGCATCCATACTGTCTGAAAACACCATCCGGCCCGCCTCTATCATGATGATCTCTTTGCAGAGCAAATTGATCTCGGACAAGATATGCGAGGATAAAAGCACGGAATGATCGATGGCTATTTCCCGGATCAGTTTTCTTGCTTCAATCAACTGGTTGGGATCAAGCCCGTTGGTAGGTTCATCCATCACCACAAGTTTGGGCTTGTGAATAATGGCCTGCGCAATACCAACCCGCTGACGGTAGCCACCTGACAGGTTTTTGATGAGCCGGGAGCTGAAGTGTGTGATGCCACAACGTTCTTTGGCTTCTTCCACAGCCGGTTTGATCTTATCATTTTCCATCAGCCTGAGTTGCGCGCAGTAGGTGAGGTATTCGTCGATGGTGAGATCCGTGTACAACGGAGGATTCTGCGGTAAGAACCCGATCTCTTTCTTCGCCGCCTCCGGATGCTTTCTGAGATCAATACCATTGATATACACGCTTCCTTCCGTTTGATTCAGCACACCACAAATAATATTCATGGTGGTAGATTTGCCGGCGCCGTTTGAGCCCAGCAAGCCTACTATGCCTGATTGCCCCACTTCAATGTTGATGTCGCGGATGGCCCATGTACTGGAATACCGGTGAGAAAGATTTTCCGTTCTTAAAATGGAAGTCATAAATATTCGTTTGACAATTTGCTTGTTAAATACACTGCGATGATGGCTTATGCCGCAATTACCGTGTTTGAGGGCCGCCGGCAGCAGGCGTATTCAGTTTATTCAATTCTTCCGCGTGTGCCTGCAGGTTGTTGCTCATCATTTGCGCCGATTCCATCTGTAACTGGGCAGCAGTGGTCAGCTGTTTCTTTCCGGCCGATGTTTTGTAGAATGCCGTCAGCACCTCAATTTCTTCCGTACTGTAATATTTTGCGTACAACTTCAGCAGGTCATTTTTGCAGGCCGGATACGATGCGTATTTGATAAAAAAGGCCCGCACTTCTTCCTTCTTTCCAGCCAGTTGCGGTGATCCTGCAGCGGTTTGATCTGCCGCTACAATAGCTGATTGCTTATAGGCTTCTTCCAGGTTCATCGCAGCAAACAACTGCTCTATTTTCTGGTATTGTTTCGTATTATCCTGTTGTGCGTGTGCAGCAAATGTTCCGCAGATGATCATAGCGGCCAGTAAGAGTGTTCTTGATTTCATGTTTTTTTTATTAATTGTTGAATAATTTCTTTGTCTTTAGACATAGCAAACCCTGTTTCATGAAATGCTCCATGAATTCATTCACCCATCCGGATTAATGACGGCCTTATTTCAGCGCCAATTTCATTAATTCAGACACACCTGATTTTAAAGGGAATATTGGTTTGCCGTTTGCCTGTTGCTGTATAGTATATAAACTATCAGACTTCACTTTTGTACTAGTGCGATTAAAAAATATATTGTTAAAAACGAAAAATAAAATGAAGAGGGTAACACCGCCAATATGTTCTCTTATATATTGAACGGCCCTGCTCAGATGGTTTTTAACCGTATGCGGAGAGATCTTCAAATGATGCGCAATTTCATCCCTGGTGAGCCCGCCCACTTTGCTCAGGTGGTATACGGCCTGTTGTTGTTCAGGTAGCCGGGCATATATTTTATTTAAAACGATCCTGTTTTCTTTTTGTACCAGACGCTCTTCCACTTCGGTAGAAAATTCCTGCTGCGATGTACGTAAAGAAGCATATACCCTGGTTTTGCAGGACTCTCTTTTCAAATGGCCCATGGCGAGGTTAGTAGCCACTCTATATAACCAGCCGCCCACATTATCCGGTGTGATTGCCACCCGTTTTTCCCACAACCGCAGGAAAGTTTCCTGTACAATATCCTCCGCTGTTTGCCGGCTCCTGGTGATATAGGTAATAATGGTGAGTAGCTTCGTGGAATAACATCGTACGATTTCATTAAATCCTGCTTCGTCTTCAAAACATATACGCTCTGTTCCCGCTTCATTGGCGGGACGTAACTGATTTTCTATCGACTGATTCATCGTTATCATGACGCTGATTTTACCGTGGGTTCTGTATAATAGCGGGGTTATTAGCAATAATGAGGGGCGAAAAAGGCATCAGGTAGCGCGGTGAATTAGCGGTTAATGTGGCCTTCAGCGTAGTGCCGTTATCGGCGAACCTTTGCAGCGTTTGTGCAAAGCGGCTGTCCCTGTTCAGCCTTTTCAGATCAAAGAGCCGGAGCCCTCCGTGATAAAAGAGTTCCCTCCTTCTTTCCTGTAGTACCGTGGTCAGTACATCGGTAGTGCTGTTCAGCGGGGCATAGGTAACGAGGCGATTTTTTCTAAGCTCATTCACCAACGCCAGCGCTCCCGCTGCATCCTGCTGCCTGGCGAGGCATTCTGCTTTTATCAGCATTACTTCCGGTACGCCAAGGCTATAATCATAGGCTGTTCCGCTAAAGGCGAGGCCGTTAATATAAAGACCCCCATCTGCAAAATTGTTGAGCAACCTTATATCGTTGCTGTCCAGTACGGCACGAAGGCTGGGACTAATATTAAACCCGGTATGCCGGATGTTGTAGAAATCATAATCGATGCACAGCCTGGCAAGTAATATTTCCGGATTCTTCGACAGGTCGAGCAGGCTGGAAGACGGCGCATAATCCCGGGCGTATTTCAGCAGCTGGCTGTTAATGGCTAATGCTGATTGTGCGGCGTTGAGTGCATCGGGATATTTACCCATGTTCAGATAAATTCTTGCCAGTAATGCATACCCCGCTGCTTTGCCGGGATGCACCACATCCCGGCCCATACCCGGTAAACCCGGCGTGGCTACTGCAGCCGTCAGATCGCTGATAACCTGGTTGTATACCTGTTGTACGGTAGCCCTCACCGGTTGTGCACTGGCATCAGGAAACAATACCAAAGGAACAGCCAGGTCGGCGGCAGCTGTTGCCACCTGGTAATCGGTTCCATACAAACTGGCTAATTGCAGGTAATACCATGCGCGGTTAATTTGCGCCTGTGCACGGATCACATTTTTCTGTTGTTCGCTGCCTGCTGAACGGCCTATCCGTTCCAATATAATATTCATTTGCAGGATACGGGTATACGACGCGTTGTACATAAAGTCTGCATCACCTGGTTTCCAGATCGTTTGTTCCCATAAATAAGAACGCGTATAGGATGAAGCGGCATCGGCAGACAGGTGCGCATCTTCCAGCCGTACATCATCACTCATGAAGTCGGCCAACAGGTAATTGCATATCGCCATGGAATCATTATTCAGCATCTCTTCAAAATCCCCCAGGGTAGTAGGATTGATGCTGGTAGTGCTGGGACGCACATCAAAGAATTTTTTGCAACCAGCCGACAGCAGCAGGAGTATGCAAAGCACAGCGATCATCACTGACAGGCTACTATGCCGGAGAAGTTTTCTTTTCATATTCGTTCGTTGTCGCTTGTTTAAAATTTCATATTAACACTGAACATATATTGCCGGGGAACCGGCAGCCCTATCTCCCCTGTATTTGCCACCGCCTGGGGATCCACATGCAACCTGTTGCTGGTCCATAAAGCGGCATTCAGCATTTGCAGGGATACCGTAAGATCTTTGATAAAGTAACGCTGCAGTATTTCACCGGACAATACCTGCCAGCCTATCTGTACCTCCTGCAAACGGATATTGTCTGCAGACATAATACTGTTCGATGAGTTCTGAATAATGAATTTCCGTGTACTGCCTTCATCTGCATTTCCCGACATCGCTGCGATATCTGTAAAGGCCTCGTCTCCCGGTTTCCGCCAGCGGTCGCGGATCAGCAGGCTGTTGTCAGCCGTTCTGGAGGGAGACGGCAGGTATTCCCGCATCACGTGACCAAAATTCAGCAGCAATGTTGCTCTCAGGAAAAAACCTTTATAGTCCCATTCCTGTATAAGACCACCTGTAAAGGGCGCACGGGTAACGCCGCTGTACACCAGTGAGGAAGCCAGTGTGGCGCTGTCGGGGCTGGCTGTCTTCTGCCCTTTGGCGTCATAAATCATGGGGCTTCCTGTAGCATCCAGTCCGGCCCAGCGATAACTCCAGAGGTTTTCTGTGCTGTAACCGTTGCGATAGTCCGTTAAATAACGTGCGGATTGTGAAAAATTCACCAGCGGCACTTTTTTCGCGATATTCTTATTATAGGCGCCGTTGAGCGTAATCACGTATTTAAAATCTTTCTGCTGCAATACTTTTATTTGCAAGTACATCTCTACTCCTTTTTTCACTATCTCACTATAACTGATTTTTGTTCCTAAGCCGGTAGAAGGATCAGTAGGTACCGGGATAAAATTATTGAGCCCCGAAGTGTTTGTCTGGTAATAGCGGAAGTCGAAAAGATAACGGTCATTGGCCAATCCCAATGTTGTATGCGCTTCCATGTTTCTTATTGTTGGCGGAAGCTGTCCGAAGTTGCTATTTACCGCCATCGTAAATCCGCCGCCGGATAACGGTGCATTGGTACCTGTCATTATTTCCATACCTTGGAAACCACTGATATTTTGCAGGGTAAAATCCGCCATTAATTTGCTGATAGCGCCGGCATGGAAATACGATTCCCTGCCGATGTCATAAGCAACCCTGACATTTGTTTGAGGATTCCCGTCCAGCGAATAGCCATAACCTGCATATAAATGCAGGAGTCCCTCTCTCAGTCTCACCCGTGCGTTTGCGCCCACATAATTTTTTATTTCAAGGCCGTTGGTGCTATTATCTCCGCTATTATTATTGATGCGCAGGCTATTGTAGCTGATGTCAAAAGTATAACGGTCGTCCAACAGGCCTATCCCGAGCTTCTCATACACGTTGTACGAACTTTGTCCGCTTTGCTGGGGCAGGTTAAAACGGGTTACCCAAACGCCATAGTTATTCCAGTTGCTTTGACGATTACGCTGGGCGGCAATTTGCGTGGATAAACCGGGTATGCTGATTCCATTTACGCCGGCCGACAGGGCCACATTACTGACCCAGGAAGGAGCCTGAAAAAAATGGTTCCTGCTTAACCGCCAGGTGGCATCCGCGGAATAGTTAGTAAGGTTGGTATAGGGATGCGGATTGCCATAGTCAGGATTTAACGTTGTATTGTACTTGCCGCTCAGTATATAAGTATCGTCATAGGAATAAGAAAAGCTGCCGTTCCAGTTGAGCCCCCGCGAGATAGTAGTATCGCCTGCCTGCGGCGTTAGTAATGTATTCGGATAAACCATTCTGCCATAGGTACCTTCCCAATACCTGTCGGGCAGGCTGAATAAATTGAGGACACCTGCAGTAGGGTCGGGCGATGGCAATTGCACCGCCTGGCCCTGGCGGGTTTGTTTATTATAACCATAAATGGACGAATAGGAAGGACTGCGTGACGCATTACCAAAACCGCCGCCGCCCAGTGTTACAGCGAGGCGGTGCTTCCCGAAACTTTTATCAAACAGCAAAGCGGATCTCAGATTCCACTCCTTGTTTTTTAAAGATGGTTTTTGCATAATGCCACCACGGGGCACGTAAAAATCAATGCCGGTAAGGGCGCCGAAGTCATCGAACACAGGACTGCCGTATTCATTTACCAGCTGCCTGGCCGTGCTGGACGCTGCGTCCTGCAGGTTCTCTGTTCTGCCATTCAGCAGATCATATTGCAGTGAAGTGGACCAACGGAGAGAGGGCAGGATATCCCAGTCGGTAGTCAGCCTCGACTGCACCTGGAGGTTTTTGCTGATCCGGCTGTTTATCCGTGCATCCTCCAGCATATTGGCGCCATGATCTTCATACCCGTATTTCTTAAGGGCCGTATTGGCATCCGGGTTAAAGGAAGAATAATCGTATACATACTTCCCGGTTTCCGGATCAACAAGCAGCTGGTAAGGTTGCAGGTTGCGGAAGTCGGCGTTGGCCCCGGCCCTGGCTGTAGTTTGAGCAACATTCACATACCATTGCGCGCGCAGTTTATTTTTAAATAATAAGAAGTCGTTGTTCATATTCAGGCTGAACGTCCGGCCATAATTGTCCAGGGCGCTGCTACGGTCGGTGTTGTAAATACCGGCTGCCCTGAAGCGCCAGGCATTGCTGCCTCCTGAAAGGGTAAGCATCTGGTTTTGGTTAAAGGAATTTTGTTGCAGCAGCTTTAACTGGCTTTCATTGGATAGCCTGGCCAGCGAATCCAGTTGGGTGTTATAGTCATGCTCAGACAGTGTGCCCAGCTGCCAGCCATAAAATATACGCTCAGCAGGATTGAGACTAAAAGCTACACGTGGATCATTTTTATTTGCCAGCACCATAAACCCCGAATCGGATGCAGACCTTAAATAGTCGATCATATCGGCGGAAGAAGCCAGGCGTAGTTTACTGTGGTTAAACCGGGGCGCCGCTGCATAACCGAAGTTGGAACTATAGCTGAGCTGCAATTTTCCCTTCACGGCGCGCTTGCTGGTGATCATAATAATGCCACCGGTGGCGGCAGGTCCCCATTTGGTCAGTTCTTCGGGGTCTTTGATCACTTTCACCGATTCTATATTGGTCATCGGGTAATTGGCAGGAAACCCATCCTGCGGAAAACCATCAATGATGACCAGCATACCCGACGTGTTGCCACTAAATCCACTTACGCCTCTTAATTGGGGAACCAGGCCATTACTACCAACGGAAGTGCTGTAATTAAAACGAATGCCATCCACACCTTTCATAGAATTGATCCACGAATCAAAGGTTGGATAACCGGTCGACGAATAGATGCTCTGATATTGATTATAGTGTGCCCGTAGAGCTTCAATAGTGGGTGTGTAGGTGCCTGTTATGGGTACTCCACGCCCGGTAAAGTCGATGGACTGCAATGTTTGCTGACTCTGAGAAGAATTTTGCAAAGTGAGGCCGGGGATGCTGCCCTGTAGCAATTGCCCGAGGTTCAGGTGCGTCCGGTGGGTCATGTCGATGGTATCCGTAAAAGGTGTTCTTTTCCGGCTCATGTCAATGTCGTCAATCACTACGGCATTCATTTCAATGGGCGCCACTTTCATCGTTACTTTCAGGCTCACTTCACCATTATACCGGACTTCTACATTCCTGTGCCCGATGGCGCTGAATATAAGCTTGTCGCCTTTCTGCCCATATATTTGAAAGGTACCGTCGGCATTGGTAACGGAAAATGTTTTCTGGTGCGACCCGCCGGATATGCTGGTAACAGTTACACCTTGCTTGGGAATGCTAATGGAATCAACCACCAGTCCTCCTATCAGGATATCTTCGTCCGGCAACGCTGCCGGCGATGCCTCCCTGCCCTCTTCTGACCCGGCAGATTTTCTTTTAATACCAATGTTGTTACCGGAAATAATGTAAGATAATGGTTGGTTTTTCAGGCAAATTTCAAGAACATCACGGATCGCGGCATTGCTCACCTGGATGCTTACGGGCGCTGTTTTATCCAGCACACCTTTCTCGTAAAAGAAGATATAATCCCCTTGTTTTTTGATAAGATTGAATATCTTTTTTAAGGGCGCATTCTTTTCATTCAGCGTAATCTGTTGCGCCGCTGCTATAGTACTTGCGAATACGCCCGCAAATAACAATACTGATACCGTAATCGTCTTTAGCAGAAAAATCTTCGTCAGCTTTTTGTGATGTTTAAAAAATACAGGGACCTGTAATGAATAAAAATTCATAGTTTTGAACTGTTTTGGGTTCATAATTAAATTACTTTTTCAAACGCCTTGTTGGAAAAAGGGTTGCCCAAAGCCTTGCCGGATGCGCCGCGAACGCTTCCGGCTTTTTTTTGCAAGCCTTTTGGTTGATATTAGTTATTCACATGACTATAAAAATACTTCCGGATTATCCGTGTTGCCGGCGAAGGGAACGGCCACGGGATATGCTATGGTTTTACGACAATCTTCTTCCCTTCTACTACAAAATTTACATTGGCAAATTCCAGCACCTTTAAAAGTTCCGCCAGGCTGGATTTGCGGGAGATGCCTCCGGCGAATTGTCTTTGAGGAATGTTCCCTTCAAAAACAACATCTACATTGTACCAGCGGGATACCTGCCGCATGATGGTTTGGATGTCGGCATTTTCAAAAACAGTGTACCCGTTTTTCCAGGCAATCACATCTTCCACATTCACCTGTTCAATGAGCCTAAGCGTATTATTTTTTTCTAACAGCGCCTGCTGGCCCGGCGCAAGTATTTTCACCTGGTTGCCGGCGTTCACTTTTACCGCGCCTTCCAGTAGTGTTGTTTTAGCATCGGGCTCGTCGTTGTAAGCATTAACATTGAAATGCGTACCTAATACGGCTATATTCATTTGGTTGACCTGTACATTAAAAGGTTTACCGGGATCTTTCGCTACTTCAAAATATGCTTCTCCTGTAATGGCCACCTCCCGCTTCCTCCCGGTGAAAACCGTTGGATATGTAATGGAAGAAGCCGCGTTCAGCCATACATTGGTGCCATCCGGCAATTGCAGCTTGTATTGCCCTCCCCGTGGCGTTGACAGTGTATGATACTCCGCCACATTGGCTTTTCCCTCGTAATTCAGCATACCGCTGTCGTTGTTCACTTTAAAATTGCCATGCTGAACAATATTACCATGCGCACTATCCAGGGTGATCTCCTGCCCATTGGCCAGCTTCAGTACGGCGCGATTGCTACCCGGCGGCACATCCGCCATGGCTATTACCGGTGGACTCACCTTTGCATTGCCGGCGCGATAAAACCACCAACCTGCTCCCAGCAGTATGGCAAGCATTGCGGCCACTGACCACCATCTTCTGAAAAGAGGTACTACCCTCGTCTTTTTCTCTGCCTGCGGATACTTCAGAATGCTATCCAGTACCGGCTGCCACTTTTCAGGAGTAAACGTTTTATCGGCAACGGCATCCGTAAATGCAGGCGCCAGCAGGGCATACCAGTCTATCTCAGGCCGGGAGTCGATGATGTCCAATAGTTGTAGCCTCTCCTCTTCTGTGGACAGATCATTTATATATCGTTCTAACAACTGTTTTATATGGTCTTCCTGTATCACAGTATACGTTTTGTCCCGGCCCGGCCAGGTCGTTCTTAGTAATAGACACCAAAAATGATTACCGGTACTCCTCCGGAATAAAAAAAATTTAAGCGTAATACATAGGAAGTGTTTGTTGCAGCAACCGGCAGGTGGTGGGCATTGACCGGTGATAACAGGGCGTTAATGCGTGATGATCTCTATAAAAAAGATACCCGCTATTAAAGTACCCTGGTCTTTTAGTATAGATTCCTGTATATGGCGTAACGCAATACGCAGTTGGTTCTTTACGGTATTTTCTGAGATCTGGAGCAGGTCGGCAATTTCTTTCCTGGATAATCCCTTTTCCCTGCTTAACTCGTAGATCCTGCGGCGTTGCCCGGGTAGCCCGTCTACCGCTTTGTGGATGGATTTTCTCAGTTCCTGTACAGTAAGTTGTTCGTCCGCGGTAGCATCATGACCCGGCACATCCAGGTACATATCCTGTAATACATGCGCCTCTGTTTTATTACGTTTCAGGTGATTGATGGAAAAATTGGTGGCCATGCGGTAGATATAGCCGGAGAGATTGCTAACAGCGGTCAGCCCTTTTCTATTTATCCAGAGCTTCAGAAATACTTCCGCTACCACATCTTCAGCAGCAGCTTCCTCTTTTACTATTTTAAGTACAATGGGATGAATAATAGCACCGTAATGGTAAAACAGGCGGGTAAAGGCCTCTTCGTCTCCTTCTGAGATTTGTATAACTAACTTCTCTTCATCATATGAAAAAGTACCCGGCAGCAAAGTGGCTTAGATGTTGAGATAACAAGATAATCCTTTGCCGGAAAAATATCAAACTAATTTTATCCGTTCAGGCAAATGAAAAAGCGTAATACCTTCTTCCGGATGGCATCACGCTTTTTCATCTCTATGGCACTAATATCTTACGATGTTATGATTTGATAAAGGCCAGCAGATCCTTGTTGATCGTGGCCGCTTCTGTAGTAGGCATACCATGAGGGAACCCCGGATAGGAAATGAGCTTTCCATGCTTTAACAGGCCCACCGCTTTTGCGCCTGAAATGGGAAACGGAACGATCTGGTCATCTTCGCCATGCAGCACCAGCACGGGAATGTCCACACTTTTAAGATCCTCTGTAAAATCTGTTTCAGAGAAAGCCTTAATGCAGTCGTAATGCGCTTTGATGGCTCCCATCATACCCTGGCGCCACCAGTTATCCCGCACACCCTGCGATATCTTAGCTCCTTCACGGTTGTATCCATAAAATGGCAGCGTAAAATCCTGGTAGAACTGCGAGCGCTGTGTGGCCGTATTTTTTCTGATGTCATCAAATACAGACAACGGCACGCCGTCGGGGTTACCGGCAGTTTGCACCATCAGGGGCGTTACCGCGCTGATGAGCACCGCTTTTGCCACGCGGCCTTTACCATATTTCGCAGCATAACGGATTACTTCCCCGCCGCCGGTAGAATGACCGACATGGATGGCGTCTTTTAAATCAAGCGCCTTGGTAAGCTCCGCCACATCGGCGGCATAGGTATCCATGTCATGGCCGGTGGCGGTTTGACTGGATCTTCCATGACCTCTCCGGTCATGCGCAATAACCCGGTAGCCCTGCTCCAGGAAGAACATCATTTGCCCGTCCCAGTCGTCACCGGACAAAGGCCAGCCATGATGAAATACAATGGGCTGGCCCGTTCCCCAGTCCTTGTAATAAATTTCAGTACCATCTTTTACTGTGATTTTACTCATGTTGTTTGGCTTTATTTATTTGGTTAAAAATTTTTCAGCTGTCATCAATTTAAGCATGTTTAGCTGGCATTCATTCCTGCTAACAAAGATTTAATAGATGTTGTTCGTCTGAAAAACAAAAAATTATTCCGCTGATCTGTATCATGCTTCTTCTCCATTTTACATTATTTCTAAAAAATATTTGGGTAACTCAAAAGTTACATATATCTTTACGTAACTTCAAAGTTACTTATTATGACCAGATCAATTAAGCACCAGTTCTTCTTCGCACACCCGGTTGAAACAGTCTGGAACTACCTTACCAAGCCTGAGCTGATGGAGCTGTGGCTCATGAAGAATGATTTCCAGCCCATCGTGGGACTCGACTTTCAGTTCAGAACAAACCCGATACCCAGCCTTAACTTCGACGGGATCTTCTACTGTAAGGTATTGGAGGTGGTTCCCTTCAAACGGCTCTCCTACTCCTGGAAAAGTGGCCCCGGCGATGGCAAGATCACACTGGATTCTGTGGTAGCATGGAAACTGGAACCAACCGATAAAGGCACGGAACTTTTCCTGGAGCATAGCGGTTTCACGAAAGAAGAAAACCTGAATATGTTCAATGCACTGACCGACGGCTGGCTGAAGAATTTGCACAAAATTGCGGACCGTATAAACGCAGCACAACATGGCAACACCAACACTTGATGCATTCCAGGTAATCGGAGATCCGAGCAGGCGAAAAATGCTGATGCTGCTATCAGAAGATAGTTTGACCATCAACAGCCTGGCAGATAATTTTGATATGAGCCGCCCCGCCGTTTCAAAGCACATCAAAATATTGTATAACGCAGGCTTTATTTCCATCGAGGATATAGGCCGGGAACGGTATTGCACACTGAAACAGGACGGGTTTAAGGAATTGCAGAACTGGATCTCCTACTTCGATAAGTTCTGGACATCTAAACTGAAAAAGTTAGAAACTTTATTAAATAACAAATTCCCCAACTAAAAAATCAACAACATGTCTGCATCAGATTTTAACACTACCATCCTGGTAGATCAAACTCCCGCGGGGGTATTCAATGCCATCACGAATGTTCGCGGATGGTGGTCCCAAAACATTGAAGGCGGTACTGCACAACTCAATGACGAGTTTACCTACCGGTTCAAAGACGTTCACAAGTGTACCATGAAATTGACAGAAGTGGTCCCGGATAAAAAAGTTACCTGGCAGGTGCTGGACAACTACTTCGATTTCACGGAAGACAAAACAGAATGGACCGGTACAAAAATCGAATTTGAGATCTCTGAAAAAGAACATCAGACACAGCTTCACTTCACCCACCATGGACTGGTTCCCGCATATGAATGCTATCATGTTTGCTTTGATGCCTGGAGCAATTATATCGGGAATAGCCTGCGCAACCTGATCACTACGGGTAAAGGCCAGCCGAATCCCATTGAAAATGCTACCATATAAATTACTTTAGGTTATGAATATAGGCATCATCGGCGCAGGCGCTTTCGGAAGCTGCCTGGCATCAAAATTTGTTAAACTGGGACATACCGTTTCGATCGCCAACTCCCGTGGTCCCGCAACCCTGCAGCAAGTGGCGGAGAACACCAGGGCGAAAGCTGTTACTGTAGAAGAAGCTGCCAGGAATAAAAAAGTGATCGTCGTTACTCTTCCCCAGAAAAGCATCATTGATCTTCCTAAAAACATTTTTAAAGATCTTCCGGAAGACGTAGTGGTTATTGACACGGGAAATTATTATCCTACCCTCCGCGATGGCATCATACCGGCGCTTATTCAAAGTGGCATCGACAGCCTGTGGGTACAGGAGCAGTTAGGCGTTCACGTTGTGAAGGTTTTTAACTCTATTGTAGTGGAAAGCCTGGAAGCCCTGGGTCAACCCAAAGGTGCTCAAAACCGCATTGCATTGGCCGTTTCGGGCGACGATACCGCCGCTAAAGAAGTGGTATTTACACTGGTAAACGATGTAGGATTTGATCCCTTTGACGTGGGCACTATCGCCCAATCATGGAAGCAGCAGCCAGGTTCCACCATTTATTGCAGGGATATTAACCTGGAAGAATTAAAGAAAAGGGTACATGCAATGGGAACTGCATG
This sequence comes from Chitinophaga sp. RCC_12, assembly GCF_041360695.1. NCBI lineage: Bacteria > Pseudomonadati > Bacteroidota > Chitinophagia > Chitinophagales > Chitinophagaceae > Chitinophaga > Chitinophaga sp. RCC_12. Next base: position 91,762 of record NZ_JBFUPS010000009.1, on the reverse strand, counting down.
GACAGACATACACAATGTAATCATTGGAAAACGGAACAGCGATGAAGTACTGATGAAGACAGACTATCCAGCCTATCTGGAAAGCCTGCGGGATGAACGGCTATTTCTTTAACAGGTCGTTAATGATGGCAGTAGCCTTCTCTTCAAACCCCTCCTCATACCCTTCAATTACCTGGGCAATTTTTCCGTCTTTGCCGATGAAATAAAAAGTCGGGAAGGCTGCTACATGGTATGATTGCACCACCTCCTTTGCATCAACATACATGGGATACTTTATGTGATAATTCTTTTGGAATCCCAGAACGGATTTCGGGCTGTCCCTTTCCGTCAGGCTCACCATGGCAACGTTTTGGTTTTTATATTTTTCATGAAGACGGTTCAATGGTTTCAGGGAAAGCATACAGGGCGCACACCCGATAAAGAAGAAATCCAGTAACATCACTTTGCCCTTCATTTGTGCAGATGACACCTTCCTGCCATCAGCAGCATGCAAAACCCAACCGGGCGCTGTTCCGCCCGGCGTTAATAAGGTTGGCCGTTCTTTTGGAAGATGAAACCCTTCCGGAATCTTTATGGACGCAAGGTCTATATGATCCTGGTCAAATTGATAATCGAAATAGCGGGTCTCTGAATAATAGTTGGAGATACCATCGCCAATACCACTGCTTCTTGCATGCGCAATGACACGCTCCGGCATACCCGACAACTTATCTATATACAAATGTATACGTGTATAGTAATGTTCTTTATTAATAACCGTATCGGCGCTATTAACCACCAAATGAGCACAGGTGATGGTATTAATGATGGTATCGCCAACCAATTCAGCCGGTCTTCTTTTTAACAGTCCTTCCATCATTTTCAGATAATCCGGCAGTGAACCCAGGATAGCAGCAGCTTTGATTTCTTTCATCTCATAGGTACTGTCGGCAGGATTTATATTGATTAAGCTTTGCCCATTGTAGATAGTTGTTGAAGGAAATTTATTACCACTGAATGTTTGCTCCAGGCTAAACAAATAACCAAAAACTTTATCTTCCGGTGCTTTTGAAAAAATATCCCGGTGATGTATTTCCAGTGTATCGCTGGTATACTCCTTTTGCTTATAAACTGATTGATAGCTAAAGTTCTTATAGCCCGCCATTTTATCAAGGGCTTTCTGCAACAGGGAAACCTGCGCGTGCACATCCAAATGCAACAACACTAACAGGAGGCAAATAAATGGCCCGGTAAATCTTTTTATAGTATAAATCATCTTAATGGTGGCTAGTGTTATATACTTATTTTAACAAGATAGAGCAAATTCCTGTTACTGCTTAATTCTCTCTCTCTATGCAAGACCGCCCTACAAATAGATTTTAACTATTGAAACATAGAAATTAATTGATTGTGATTATTCTTTCAATACCATAACTTTATCATTATGCACAACTAAAAGGTGCAGGCAAGTGTTCTTTCAATACCATAAAACTTCTAAAAATGGGAAAAGAATCAAACGACATCAGTAAATGTCCGTTTCATAATGGCAGTATGAAGCACAATGTTGGCGGTGGCGGCACCAGGAACCGGGATTGGTGGCCCAACCAGTTAAAACTGAGTATCCTGCGCCAGCACTCCTCCAAATCAAACCCGTTGGGTGAAGATTTTGACTATGCCGAAGCTTTTAAAAGCCTCGACCTGGAAGCAGTGAAGAAAGACCTTCATGCACTCATGACTGACTCGCAGGACTGGTGGCCGGCCGACTTTGGTCATTATGGCCCCCTGTTCATCCGCATGGCATGGCACAGTGCAGGCACCTATCGTGTAGGGGATGGCCGTGGCGGCGCAGGCTCAGGACAGCAACGTTTTGCCCCGCTTAACAGCTGGCCGGATAACGTAAGTCTGGATAAAGCCCGCAGGTTGCTCTGGCCCATCAAACAAAAATATGGTAACAAAATTTCATGGGCAGATCTCCTGATCCTTACCGGCAACGTGGCACTGGAATCAATGGGCTTCAAAACATTTGGCTTCGCCGGCGGACGTAAAGATGTATGGGAACCGGATGAAGATGTATACTGGGGCTCCGAAACCACCTGGCTCGGTGGCGACCTGCGTTATGCGCACGGCTCCCCCGGCGTGGAAGAAAATCATGGCGTACTGGTATCAGACGACGACGCAGATGGTAATATCCACGGCCGCAACCTTGAAAAGCCCCTTGCCGCTGTGCAAATGGGACTTATCTATGTAAACCCTGAAGGCCCCGATGGTAATCCAGACCCCATCGCAGCCGCTAAAGATATCCGGGATACTTTTGGCCGCATGGCCATGAACGACGAAGAAACAGTAGCCCTCATAGCGGGTGGACACAGCTTTGGCAAAACCCACGGCGCCGCACCTGCCACCCATGTAGGCGCAGAACCGGAAGGAGCTGACCTGGAAATGCAGGGCCTTGGCTGGAAAAACAGCTATGGCTCCGGTAAAGGTGCAGACACCATTACAAGCGGACTTGAAGTAATATGGACGAAAACACCCACTCAATGGAGCAATAACTTCTTCGAAAACCTCTTTGGATTTGAATGGCAACTTTCTAAAAGTCCGGCTGGTGCCCACCAATGGGTAGCTAAAAATGCAGACAGCATTATCCCTGATGCATACGACAGCTCCAAAAAGCACCTGCCAACCATGCTGACTACCGATCTTGCTTTAAGAATGGATCCGGCCTACGAAAAAATATCCAGGCGCTTCCTGGAAAATCCCGATCAATTTGCAGATGCTTTTGCCCGGGCCTGGTTTAAATTAACACACCGCGACATGGGCCCCAAGGCACGTTACCTCGGCCCCGATGTGCCGGAAGAAGAACTGCTTTGGCAGGACCCTATTCCTGCGGTTGACCATGCGCTGATAGATGAGAAAGATATTGCGGCCCTGAAAGCAAAAGTACTGGCATCCGGATTAAGCGTATCCGAGCTGGTTTCCACTGCATGGGCGTCAGCTTCCACCTTCCGTGGATCCGACAAGCGCGGTGGCGCTAACGGCGCCCGCATTCGCCTGGCTCCTCAGAAGTATTGGAAAGTAAACAACCCCACCCAATTACAAAAAGTACTGGATGCACTGGAAAGCATTCAGAAAGAATTTAACGGCGCCCAGTCGGGTGGTAAAAAAGTTTCCCTGGCCGACCTGATCGTACTGGCAGGTGCAGCCGGCGTTGAAAAAGCAGCGAAAGATGCGGGACAAACCATCACGGTTCCCTTTACCCCCGGCCGCATGGATGCCTCGCAGGAACAAACCGACGTGGAATCAGTAGGCTACCTGGAACCTGTGGCCGACGGCTTCCGCAACTACCGCAAGTCAAAGTTCCCCGTGTCTACAGAAGAATTGCTGATAGATAAGGCCCAGTTGCTCACCCTTACCGCACCGGAGTTAACAGTGCTGCTGGGTGGTATGCGCGTGCTGAACACTAACTTCGATGGATCTAAACATGGCGTTTTCACTTCCCGCCCCGGCCAGCTTACGACTGATTTCTTTGTGAACCTGCTTGATATGCGCATTGCATGGAAAGCAGTATCAGAAGACAGGGAACACTATGAAGGCAGCGACCGCGCCACCGGCGAAGTAAAATGGACCGGCACCCGTGCCGACCTGGTATTGGGCGCTAACGCAGAACTGAGAGCTAACGCAGAAGTATATGCCAGCGCAGATGGCCAGGAAAAATTTGTGAAAGACTTCGTCGCAGCCTGGAACAAAGTAATGAACCTCGACAGGTTTGATCTCGCTTAATTAAATTAAAAGAATAACAGGAGCCTCCTTCACCGGGGGCTCTTTTTTTATGCCCGTTTCTCACCAGCGAAACGCCCTCTAAACATACTGCAGCAGCCATTCCTTTGCCTCCGCATCGTTTGTAAACGACTTCATGGGAATAGGCGGCGTTTTTAACTTAAACAGTATATTCATGATCAGCTTCGACAAGCCCGGCTTTGAAACCATTGCCATGGCAGTATATACATGAGGTAACTGCTCCGTTGAAAATTGCCTGGTAGCCTTATCAGGAACAGGTGAATTGGTAAGATAAATCAGCAAGGGTACTTTCTTACTCCCGGTGATCTGTTTCACCAGTGCAATATTGCGCGAAATATTTTCCACTGTTCGCAGTGTGCTTTTCGAATAGGAATATAAAATGCCCGTACTATCATAATAATAGTCCGCTATTTCTCCTTCAATAAGTGGAATGTTATTGGGCGGGTTCATGGAATGGCCGTTTTATTGTACGCTGTAATTTACTTTCTTAAATCCATCATCAATAATTGCAGACCGGGCCTTAATGGGTACTGTACCCGCCATGGCAGCTTTATTGGAAAAATTTACGGTGACTTTTATCTGGTTGCCGTATATCATTTGTTGCACTTGCCGGTCATCAGAAAGAATATTAAAAGCCGTCACCGGCAGGATCACTGCTTTTTCATGCAATGGTCTCCATACCTTTATATGATCGATGATCCGTGTTTTGTTGAGCTTCCATTCGGCCTGATCAATATGGTATAAAGGTGGCGTGTTATATAAAAGCTCCGACAGCATCCGCGTCCCTACTTCATCCTTTAATTTAAGGGAACCATTTTCCCAGTGCGCGGTGGTTATCACCGCATCATTGTAAACAAGGCGGAACAGCGGCAGTGAATAAGTTGGATCAACATATATTTTTTCATAGCGTTCCTTGATGGGTATTACTTTGGTGTAGATAGATGGAATGGTGCCGCCTTGTCCCCAGTAGCTCCCAACATAATAAGGGCTGTTTTTATTTTCCCTCAGATCAGGATCTCCCCAGAACAGCACCGGCATCTCCAAACCCTGGGCAAATGCCAGTGATTTGGCCGTAAAATCATTTCCACCTTCAGATCCTACCACCATTGCCACTTCATTACCGATGTACTCCATCCGCTGGAGACGGGCCTTAAAATCCTGCTCCTTTGTAGTAATATGACCCGGCGAGTAATCATCAAACACCTCACCGGTAGCATCACAATCTACAAACCAGGTATTGTACGGAATACGATCGCTCAAAATGGCTGCTACCCGTTGTTTTACAGATGGAAATGCCAGCGTGGGATTCAACTGCCTTCCTACCCCTATAAAACCACCTATTTTTTTCCCCGAGGCATTGGTCACAGAAGCATTGTCGTATAAAGATGAATCAGGAAACCAGCAGGTACGCCATTCCCTGTCCTCTTTTGGATGAATGGAATGATAGCTGTCGTATGGGCCAATGAGATAGCCGGATTTATTGGCTTCCTCCACCAAACGCGGGTTCTTCAATCCATCTGCCCAATCAGATAAACCGATCCACGCCTTCTTTATTCCCGACTGGTACATATCCGCCATCAGGCTCACATTTTCTTTTCCCCAGTCGCCGGGATCATCTATAACATCTCCCAGTGCCTTTTTTATTAATCGCTTATTCCAAACATACAGTTGCTGTTCACTCAGCGTGCTTGCTGATGTTGTCCCCGGCATGCTGCCAAAAACATCCGGCTGATATAGTGCTTTCGTCCGGAGTGCTTTATTCAGGGCCTCAAGGATAATTCTTTTCTGATAATCATTAATGGGTGTTTGCTTTTTGCATTCCAGCCACACCTGGTTAAACGCATTGGCAGCGTCGTTTTCTTCATTATCTTTTAACGATTGTACAAGCCGGGAAAAGAACTTTTCTTTCGCTGGCCAGGACGCCTGCAACTGCTTCCACTTGATATTTTTTGCTGTAATAAGTCCGTGCGGCCAGAAATAAATATGTGGCGCGCCGTATAATTTCCGGACATTAGGATTTTTAGCCGCTTTCTCCTCCAGTGTTTCAAACCTGTTTTTTTCCCGGATATAATTTTTATATACGGTACTTACAGCTACGGGATCATTTGCAGTAACATAAATGCTGAAGCCGTAGGTTTTGTCCGGGTTAATGGAAGGGAATTCATGGAAGAAGGAAAAACTGATGTCCGGGTTCACATCGAAATGTAAGTCGCTGTTAAAAACATTTTTCAGTACATACACAATGGTATACTTCGACTTGTTGGCAGCAAAAAATCCCATTGAAAAACTTCCGGGAAAATCTAACGACTGATGCTTTAAAAAAGACTTCCAATAGTTATCCTTAGCAGGAATATATTTCCCCTCCCACAAAGGCAGCATATAACTTTCTGCCTGAACATGCGGCCATACAAATTTACCGGCGCCTTCCGAGCGGATATTAACGTCCAAGTAATTTTCTTTCTTTACAATGTTTACCGAAACAAGAACATCAGGATAGAACCACGATACCGAATCAGCGGTCTTTTTCAAATTGGCTACCCGCATGGGTGGCAGCGGATCGCCCGCTTTTTCTGCTATGCCGTTGTAATAAAGATTCAGCTCAAAGGTTTCCGGGATTACTTCAAAAGTAAAGTCTCCAGCCACCGGTTTAACCTGCTGAAATGCGAATAGTTGGCTATATGATAAGATACAAACAAGCAGGTTAACACTTATTATAATCCGTACAGTTAACATCCATTCCCGTACTTGTTTCATGCTGTTTATTTAAGCGGTTTGCTCAAATATACAATTTCGCTAAAATAAACTGCCCTGTATTACCGCCGGCGGCATCGTAGGATGAAACAAGCCAACGATCGTAAACGGCTGCCTGGCACTTGCATGTACATTTTGCGTAGTACCCAGGAAGAAATACAGGTCGCTGTTCCTCGCGTATTCGTGCAGGTATTTCTTTCTTACCTCGTTGACGGCTTTCAGTTCCTTATCAGCGCCACGCTGTTTTTGCAGGCTTTTCCAATACAGGGACGCCAGTTGCCAGTCTTCCACCGGCAGGGTGATTTCTTCGTTCTTATCATCAATAAAACGGAAAGAAAATTTGTACGGCAGCTTTGGCATCACGGCAAAAGGATCTTCCGGCTGCTCAGCTACCACGCCGCGCAGCAGCTCTTCCTGCAATGCATTCAAGCGGTTGCGGTTCCATTCCCGCTCCGTTTCTTCAACTACAAAATCCAGTATCCTGGCAGGTTTGAATACCACCAGTGAAGTATAAAATGCTTCGTGTTTCGCTTCCATGATGACCGTAGACAGGTTACGGTATACATTCTTCAGCACAATGGCTTTCCGCTCACTCCAGTGATCTTCCGTTCCCAGGTGCCCGGCCTTTTTTACCGGTGCATCCAGGTTTACCGGTCTGAAACTTTCCAGCCGGAAATCCCGGGTATTCCTTTCGAGATCCAGCTCCACCCAATCGTAGAGCTGATATTGTTCGTCATAGGTTTTCTTTGAAAAAGGGATGGGATATATCCTGATAAAAACGCCATCTTCCCGGAAACCGGCGATGCTAACCTGCTCCTCATAATGGGAAGATACGGTGGGATAACTTTTAACGGTGATCAAAACTTTTGTCGAAGGCATGCGCAAGATGTTTTATAAATATGCAAATCCAATGGTTTCCGCCAGGGTTATTTTAAATACTTTCTTCCCCCTGGTGCAACGATGAATGATACGGACCATAAAACAATTCCCGGTAACCTTTTTCTATTATGCGCTGTATTAATTCTCTCCTGTAAAACATCCGGCGAAAATAGGTGAATCGTTGAAAATAAAAAAGTTAGCACCGGTTCAACCCATGTTTTTCCTGGCGGTTTACCCACCTTATAGATTTCCCCCACTCCCCCGATCGAAACATTCTATGCACACAATCCGGTCTATTTTGTGTAATTTGTACGCATAAAATTTTAACACATGAGTTTTCAAGATGAGCTGAAGAAACTTTTTGTTGAAGAAAATGAAATACCCGGGGAATTCCGTATTTCCGAAATTCATCAGAAAGAGTACCTGGTAAACGGGGAAATGAAACAATGGGATGGGCCGGTGAGTGAAGTGTACTCCCCTATCAACATCCCTACTGCAAATGGCCTGAAACGCAAGCTGATAGGCACTTACCCGCTGGGCACCGAAAAAGAAGCCTTTGAAGCGCTGGATGCCGCCCTCGCCGCATATGATAACGGCCGCGGTGAATGGCCTACCATGCGACTGGATGAACGCATCAACTGTTTGTCCGTATTTGCCCGCAAAATGACGGAGCAACGCGCCCTGATTGTAAAGCTGATCATGTGGGAAATCGGGAAATCCTTTGCTGACTCCATCAAGGAATTTGACCGCACCATAGAATACATCAACGCCACCATAGATGCGCTCAAGGAAATAGACCGCAGCTCTTCCCGCTTTGAAATCAAAGAAGGCACCATCGCGCAGATCCGCCGTTCGCCATTAGGAGTAGTGCTCTGCATGGGACCATTCAACTACCCGCTGAATGAAACCTTTACCACCCTGATCCCGGCATTGCTGATGGGCAACACCATCCTCTTCAAACCGCCCAAGCACGGCACATTGGTGCACTATCCGCTGCTGCGCGCATTCATGGAGTCCTTCCCGAAAGGCGTGGTAAACACCATCTATGGCCGCGGCGCTTCTGTGATACCAGGCATTATGGCTACGGGTAAAATCAATGTACTGGCCTTTATCGGTTCCAGTAAAGTAGCCAACGACCTGCGCAAGCACCATCCTAAGCTGAACCGCCTCCGGGCTGTACTGAGCCTGGATGCCAAAAATGCCGCCATCATCACGCAGCATGCAGATATACAAGTGGCCGTGAATGAATGTATCCTGGGCGCATTATCGTATAATGGTCAACGTTGTACCGCCATCAAAATATTATTTGTGCACCGCTCCATCGCCGACGAATTCAATGCACGCCTCGGCGAATCTATCGGCAAAATGAAATTCGGCATGCCCTGGGAAAAAGGTGTGCAACTTACACCAGTAGCGGAACCCGGCAAACCAGCCTATATCCGCGAAGTGCTCGACGACGCCATCGCCCACGGTGCGGCCGTTGTTAATGAAAACGGTGGCGCTACCAACGAATCCTTTGTATTCCCGGCAGTGGTATACCCCGTGAATGATAAAATGAAACTCTACCGGGAAGAACAATTCGGACCGGTAATCCCGGTAGTGCCCTATGATGATATTGAAGAAACCATTGATTACCTGATCGAATCGCCACACGGCCAGCAGGTAAGCATTTTCAGCAACAACGCTGATGAAGTGGCGACACTGATAGATCCACTGGTAAACCAGGTAAGCCGGGTGAATATTAACAGCCAGTGCCAGCGCGGACCGGATGTGTTCCCGTTCACCGGCAGGAAAGACAGTGCAGAAGGCACACTCTCCGTGCATGACGCGCTGCGGTCATTTTCTATCCGCTCACTGGTGGCCACCAAGATGAACGATACCAATAAAAAACTGCTGGAAGATATTGTGAATGAGCACAGCTCCGACTTCCTCAGCACCAATTTCATTTTCTAAAATTACTTATGCCTTGCAGCCATCCGCTGCAAGGCATAATACCCGCTTTTAAGATTTCAGGAACCTGGTTAAAACAGACAACACCACTTCTGCCGCAGGCATATGATCCTGGCCCTTCAGCACGGTGTAAGTAACGTTCGGGATGGCAGCATTCAATTGTTTGGCTACTTCCTGAATAGATTCAGGGCTTTTTTCCCCCACTATAATTTGGGTGGGCGTAGTGAGCGTTGCCACCTCCTTTACGGGCGCTAAGCTACTGGCCAAAGTAGTGTCGTAGGCAAGCGTTGGGGCCAAAGCCACCATGGTTGGCCAGTCGGGAAATAGGCTTTCAAATGCCTCGCCAGGGATGCCGATACCTTCCAGGAATCCGGTAATCGCGGCTTCGTTTTTACCATTCTCCAGCAATTGGTATAAACCCCGGCTGAGGGTTTTAAATTCCTCCAGGTAGGCTTCGTTGTGACAATAAGCTGCGTCGTACATTACCAGTTTACTCACTTTGTCGCCGAGTGTCATAGCTGCCTTTAACGCCAGGATAGCGCCGGAAGAATGACCATACAAAAACGCCCGGCCTCCGGCGGCAGCTATCATCGCCTCAATATCTTCTATTTCACGCTCCACCGCATAAGGCAAGGTATTACCACTGTCGCCACGGCCGCGGCGATCATAATTGTACACCGTAAATTCTTCCGAAAAAACAGATGCATCGTACAGTACCGGGTTAAATTCACGGTGGCAGGTAGCCCCCGTAATGTAGATTAGGGCAGGGCCTTTGCCAGTCATATTGTAAGCCAGCTTTGTTCCATCTTTGGAGTGTGTTGTTTTCATCGTGATCTGTTTTTAAAGATTTGTTTAATGTTCCGATGTAATTTCAACACAAAGATAGATGGGCCACTTACGATAGCTTTGTCCAAAAACCGCTTTGAATGGTAAATTTACCTGTTATACTGATTTCTGAATTCCAAAGGAGTAGCGCCTGCATTTTTCTTAAAGAACTTATTAAAATTTGCCGGATCAGAGAAATTAAGCTGGTAACAGATTTCAGCCATATCCAAATCAGTATATAGGATCAGCGATTTTGCCTCAGCTACTATTCTCTCGTGGATTAAGAACAGTGCATTCTTCCCGGTGGTGGATTTAATGTATTCAGAAAGATATTTAGGGGTAATGGAAAGCATTTCGGCGTATTCATTCACTGTTCTCCGTTCTATATAATTGTCGTTGACAAGCTGGAGAAACTGCTTCAGCAAAATCGACTCAGGTCTGCTGATCCGCTCCTGCTGCTGGTTAAGCTGGATGAAACTTTTTAATTGATACAGCACAGCCAATATCTTCAAACTGGCTACTGTGTGCAGTTTATCGTCTGCGTTCTCATACGCAATAAAAAAATCTTCAAACGCCTGGGAGAACTCATTATACTTTTCCTGCGATAATTCAAAAAAGTGCGTTTGTTGTACATCAAAAAAAGAAAACTGCTTTTCAAAATCCGGTCTGAAGAAAGAAAAACAGGGCAGCTTAAAATAAACAAAATACCCATAGGCAAGTCCTGAGTTGTAAAAGCTGGAAAGCAGTCCGGGCGCCTGGCAAACGAGAAAGCTGTTCATACGCACTTCATTCATATTGTCATAAACAATCTGCGACTGACTAACACCACTCATCAGCCCCATAAAATAAAATGATCTTCTGAACGGGGGTTTATAGAATTTTTTTACGTCTTCTCCTTTCCTCACCCGGAAACAAAACAGATCCGGGTCATTTGTTCTATCAGGAAATGGCGTACTGGCAAAGAATTCATTAATATCATCGTAAAAAGGAATAACACCTTTGGAATTGCCCATTACTTAGAGATGGTTTTGATCAAACAGCTAAAGCACCTTTTTTTACTACACTATTGAAGATAGGAAAAATATAGTAAGCTCAAATAACAAAGCGGCGCTTCATCGTGAAGCGCCGCCATATTGTTTATAATTTCACCACTTTAAACGTTTGCCGGAATCCTGTTCCTTCCAGCACCAGCAAATAAACACCACTGCCGGTTTTTGCAGGGAACCGCAGCGGCTGCCGCACCTGTCCTTGTGTTAACATCCAATAATGCACTACTCTTCCCTGCAAATCAAGCAGGCTTGCGTATAGCTTCTGTTTCATTGCCCGCGGACATACCACATAAATCACTTCCGCTGCCGGATTGGGATAAACAAAAGCATCCGCCTCGTGCGTGGTACTTCCGGAAACCACGGCGGGCCTGGATGTTCGCAGCATAGTGCTATCGTTTAGTCCTGTTGAATACCATCCTGCTCCGTAACTGCCCATTGAACTGGTAACAGCATCGGCGGTGCTGGTATCGGTGGGTATTACATTATAGGCGCCCGTACGCGTAGTTGAAAATGCGAGCCGGTTTTGTGTGGCTCCGTCATCTGCCCCGTAACCGATACTGATGGCGGTGAAACCAGCAAGACTGCCACTACGCACGGCGCAACGCCAACGTCTTGCAGCAGATAAACTGCTCATGCCCGTACCCGGCGTACCCACTGCACTATCAGTAGACACCTGCATCAGCAACGCGCCGGTAACAGACGACAATCCTGTTAATACTACTTTCCTGTACTGCCCCGCAGACCCGGTTGGGAAAGTTTTGGTAACAGGCGTTGCCCCTGCAGTAAGCGCCACTGCACCATTCACAAAACTATTATTACTTCCGGATGTACCATTGTACGAAGTATTGGTACAGATCAGCGCTTTCCCTGCCGGCAGATGGATGATGCCATCTGTTAATGTGATAGCGGCATTGCTCGATTTCAGCGTGAGACTATCGCTGAGCATTACGCCACCGGGGTTGTTGATGGTGATGTTGTGCAGCGACCGGGTAACAGGGATTTCATGACCTTCGGTTATGATTTGCCCCGGCGCATTCACATCATGATTATAAACAACGTACAATGCAGCAGTACTTCCCAATGTATAATTATTGGCAAGCGACGCATGTTGCGAACGCCTGATCTGGCAGTTCACAGAGCTGGCGCTGCCGCCTACCTGCGTATTATCCATCGTGAGGTTGCTGCCATTATGGAACACACCACTGGCAAGCGTTAGCACCGACGGGATGCTTACGGGTGTTTGCAACGTAACACCGGCGGCATTATTGATCGTAAGACTGCGGATAATGCCATTGGTATAACTTCCTGTTCCGCCAATCACGGTGCTATCTGCTGCCGGCCCCATGATCAGGGTGGTGCTTCCTTTTGAAAAATCGGCGGTACCGTTGTTCAGCAGGTTGCCATTCACCGTAATTGTTCTGCCAATGGTGCCGTTGCGCGCATAGAAAGTACCGGTGTTGTTCACTAACAGGTCCCCGGTAGTAAAGGTGTGGGTGGTAGTGGTATTGAAGCCCAGTGTGCCGGTAATTTCCGTGCGTGTTACTTTCACCGGCGTATTGATGGTGATGGTGCTGCCTGCAATGATCACCGCCGTATCCGCATCCGCGGGTACTACGCCGCCCTGCCAGCTGCCGGGCAACGACCAGCTGCCGCCGGTGGATGTAGATCTTATGAGTCTTCCGATGGTAGATGGTGTTACCTTAAACGGGATAGACGCATTGGCAATCTTCCCGCGCTGATCATGTACGTATACATATAACCGGTAGTTGCCCGCTGCTGCCGGCGCCGTAAAGCGGGCGCTGTCGGCATGCTGCGAAACAATCAAACCCGGGAGCGCAGGTAAACTGGCCGTAGCCTCTCCTCCGGCCATAATACTGTTTTCGGGAATGATCAGCCATTCGTAATGCAATGAATCATTATCGGGATCACTGGCGCGTACCCACCCGGTATTAAGAGAATTTGCTTCCACGATCACGGTATCTTCCGCGCGCTTCCCGTTGAGCAGCAGCGAATCCCTGTTGCGGATCACCGGTGCGTGATTCACAGGATACTGCCCCGTCCATACATACTGCATTTCATCGGCAGCCCCGAAAGCTTCTCCCAGCCGGTTATACAGTCCGAACCAGGTGACTACGTCGCCGGAAGACTGATATCCCCATACAAACACAAAGCCACCAAGACAATTATTGGACGCATTCGCAGCAATATGATCCTGGTATATCTGGCGGTACACCACCGCCTTTTCTGTACTGGTTTGTTCCACCAATCCACCCCAGGGCATCTTCCGCGAAGGCTCCGGATTCATTTGCCAGGTGCCTCTCGGCCCGAACTCCGTAATCATATAGGGCCTTGTCCAGCCAGCGGTTTGCAGGTTGCCCAGCACCCCGGGAATATTAGGCGCATAGCTGTTAATGGAAAGTATGTCCAATGCTGTAAATCTTTCTTTCAACAACTTAATCTTCTTTACATCGGAGTTTACCAGTACCGCAGTGGTGAGATGGTTGGTATCCACTTCATGAATCATGGTGGCAATGTTGTTGAGGGCATCCCAGAAAAGGATATTGGCGGCGGTATCCAGGCTGTTATAATTGGCATCTGTTTCATTACCGATCGCCCACATCAGCACGGCAGGATGATCCCTGAATGCGAGCACCTGGCTTCGCATATTTTCAAATTGCAACCGCACAGCAGCGGTATCTCCATAATTCATTTCCTGCTGCTTCTTAATCCCCAACCCCAAACAAACGGTGATGCCATGCGCATTGGCGCTGTCGAGCCACGCTGCGGTGGAATCGTTGATACTGTAAGTACGGATGGTATTGCCCCCATAGGCAGCTACCTGCACATAAAAATTGTTGGCGGCGGCGCCTTTAATGTAATACGGCACACCGCCGCGATGCAGGGTATATATGCCCGCGGAATCTGTCAACGTGGTTTTGACGGCTTGTGCAATCGCGTTGCCCGCGACGATAAGCATCGTCAGCATAAGTATCAGTTTTTTCATAAGTGGAACGTGGTTTTAAAAAGTGAGTATAGCTACCATTCCTCCAGGTAATCCAGGTCTTTATGAAATGTTTCCTGCATGCCGGTAAGCGACCAGAACGCCAGTGCCAGGCATATCACGCCTACACTGATGCCGGCATACACCAGGGATCCGTTAAAAAGCAGTTGCATGAATTGAAAAAGAAAGGTGAGCGGCACTACTGCGCCGCGCACAAAATTGGGGACGGTGGTGGTCACCGTTGCCCGGATATTAGTGCCAAACTGTTCGGTGGCAATCGTCATAAAAACTACCCAATAGCCAACAGAAAAACCAAGCAGGCCGCATACCCAATAAAAGAGCTGCAGGCTGATACCCGCCGCCAGGAAATAAATGCTGACAGCCGCCATGCAGCAGAACAGGTAAACGTATACCACCCTGATCCTGCTTTTTAATAACTGGCTGAGGGCGCCGCTGAAAATATCGCCCACTACCAGGCCGCCATAACACCACGCCACTGCCGCACCGGCATTCACATCGCCCTGGATATGCAGCACCTTCCCAAATTCAGGCGAGAGTGTGATCAGCACGCCCACCACGAACCAGAGCGGCACGCCAATCAGGATGCAGCGCAGGTATTTAAAGAACCTCTTCCCATTTGTGAAAAGCGCCAGGAAGTTGCCCCTGTTCTCCGAATGCTTCGCCGCTCCAAACATGCCCGATTCTGCCACGCCAATGCGCAGCAGCAATAATAAAAGACCGAGGCCTCCGCCAATAAAAAAACTGGTTCTCCAGGTGAAATACTGCGCCACAAAATATGCCGCCACTGCACCACTGATACCTACTGCCGCAACAATGGTGGTGGCATAACCCCGCTTTTCTTTCGGCATCAGTTCCGCCACCAGCGTGATGCCTGCACCGAGTTCACCAGCCAGGCCAAGACCAGCAACAAAACGCCATAACGCATAGCTCCACACACTGTCTGCAAAACCGTTGGCAATGTTCGCCACGGAATAAAGAAAGATGGACCCGAAAAGTACAGACAACCGCCCTTTCCTGTCGCCCAGCACGCCCCAGAGAATACCACCGAGCAACATACCGGTCATCTGCACATTGAGTAATAAAATACCTTTGTTGGTTACATCCTCCCCACGCAGTCCAATCGACTGCAAACTGGGCACACGGACAATGCTGAAAAGCAGCAGGTCGTAGATGTCTACAAAATATCCGAGAGAAGCTACTACTACGGCGGCTAAAACGGCGCCCCTGTTCGACTGTTGTATGTTCGTCATCTGCTATAATTTATTCCGCTCAATTGAAAGTACCTGCCCGTCTTTCAGCAACACCGGCTGTAAAACATCATAAGACAATTCCTGCAGGGTAATATTCCGGTCAAGCGCAAGTGCGGCAGCTGTGCCGGCAGATTGCCCCAGCACCATGAATACCGGCTCCATGCGGATAGAACTGTAAGCCACATGCGAGGCCGACAGGCATACCGGTACCAACAGATTGACTGCTTCGGAGGACTTTGGTCTTAATGAACGGTAACTGATCGTGTAATAAGTGTTCTTCTGTTTACCATAACTGCCTTCCGCATGTACTCTCCCCTGCGCGTCTACCACGCGGGAAACATGGTGGCAATCCAGCGGATAGGTGGCTACTGCCACGGCATCTTCCACAGGCTCCTCGCCATTGCAGTTCCTTTCTGTCATCACGTAATCGCTCACCATTCTCCTCGCCTCCCGTACATACAGCTGGTGAGGGAAGTTGCCATTATCTGTAAACTCATCTTTCGGTAAACCCCAGCGCTTCATTTCTGTACGCAGGGAATCGGGTACCCGCGGATCGTTACCCAGGAACCAGAGCAACCCCAGTACATAGTCCTTATGCATTTGAGCGATCTTGCCCCGTTCTGCATAATTGCCTTCCGGCCATCCGTAATTGGCGCCCACGAAATCGGCCTGGTTGGTATCCGTTTTTTTATTGGGCATGGGTGTGAAAGAAATAATATTTTTCAGCATGTAGCCGGGATTCATTTCCAGCATCCTCGCCAGGAATTCGTACCAGAGCGGCTGATAGCCGGCAGGTTTTACAATGTCGATACGGTTCGCCGGATCATCGGTCAGCGTCATCCGGTAACAGTACGATTGCGTGCGGTGATCACCTTCCCCGTTTGCACCCGGAATTTTTGGTTCCAGGAAAGGCAGCACACCGGAGGAAGGGTCACCTTTTTTAATATAAGGATCGATAGAACTACTGCCTTTGCCAATGATATCGTTCAGTTTAATACCATTCAACGTTTCATTATATACACTATTCGCTTCCCTGCCCACGATATTGGAAACACCGGCGGTTGCCATCAGGTCTCCTTCATAGGTAGCGTCGATAAATACTTTTGCATGATAGCGATGGCCGTTCTCCATTTGAATGGAAACAATGCGGGCATCTTTTTTTTCTACACCTTTTTTCAGCCGCAGCCTTTCTTTGTATACCACTTCCACGCCGGCTTCTTCCAGCATTTTTTTCAGTATATTTTCCGCTACGCGGGATTCATACACCCACTGCATTTTCAGGGAGTCGTTTTTCCCGGAGAAGGTGCGCTTTTTGGAACGCTCAAAAAACACGTCTCTCGATTCGCAACGCCATGCGCTGCTGTCACTGTAGTAAGTATACAGGCGCTGGTAAAATTCGCGTGTGAGTCCGCCGGCGCTCCTGAAATTATTCAGGTCGGTGGCCGTAAGACCCGAAGTAGCCACACCACCCAGATGCGCCGTGTTGCTGATCAGCAATACCTGTTTATTCATTTTCGCCGCCTGTATGGCCGCCATAATGCCCGCAGGCGTTTCTCCATACACACATACATCCCAGCGCTTCTGGGCCTGCAACCGGTTAGTGCCCAGCAAAATGATCATTACTACCAGGCTACGGATAATTGAAGTCCTCATTTTCGTTATTATTTAAGCATGAGTATAGCTGCACGAACAGGTACAATCCTGTTCGTGCCAGCCGGAAAAAGTTATCTGATCAGAATCCCGGGTTCTGTTCCAGCAGCGGATTGGTATCCATTTCCTGCGACGGAATCGGGAAAAGCGTATCGGAATCCCTCACTGTTATAGCCGCATCCTGCGCGTTCATGGCCTGTTTCAGTTTGCCGGTACGCAACAAGTCGAAGCGACGCTGCCCTTCAAACGCAAATTCCAGCCGTCTTTCTTTCAGTACAGAATCCTGGAATGCCGCAGCGCTCAAACCTCCTGCAAGATCTTTCGCAGACGGCGTGTTTACAGGCAGGCCATACGCGCGCCTTCTTACCTGGTTAAATGCCTCCAGCGCTTCGGTGCTGCCGGGGCTGGACATATACAGCGCTTCTGCGAACATCAGCAATACATCTGCATAACGGACAATGTAATAGTTATTGCCGCCATCATTCACATTCAGCGCCGCAGGATCTTTAAACTTGGCGACGTAATAAGGATTTTTTATCGTGGCAGGCGCTTTTGGATCCGTGGTATAGGAATACTTAATCACGTTTACATCCCTCCGCAAATCGCCCTCTGCATAGGCTTCGTAATGATTTTTGGTAACAGGATTATCGCCATTACCACCGAAGCCTGGCCGCTTATCAAACGATGGACGGTAGAACCCCGCAAAGCTGCTGGGAATATTACCTGAACCACTCAGGAACTGCACTTCAAAAATGGATTCCGTTTTGTTTTCATTGGCGATCAGGAATACATCCTGGTAAGATGCCCAAAGCGAATAACGCCCCGATGTGATCACCTTCCTGGCCTCTTCCACTGCCTTTGAATATTCCTTCCGCGTCAGGTAGGTTTTCACAAGCATGGCCGTAGCAGCGCCGCTGGTGGCCCTTCCGGCGTTCACCGCATCGTAATCCGGCGGCAGGTGCTCCGCACCAAACTGGAAGTCGGCAATAATCTGCGCGTACACTTCTTCTTCAGTAGCTCTTTTAACGGCAAGATCATTCAACGAAGTGGTAGGCGCCAACTGCAATGGCACGCCACCAAAAAGCCGAACAAGGTTAAAATATATCAGCCCCCGCACAAAACGGGCTTCCGCCTGCATACGCTGCTTTTTATCGCTGCCAACGGCCGTCATGGCCCCGATATTTTCCACCGCTGTGTTGGCACGGTTAATCACCTGGTAAGAAGTGCTCCAGAACTGGTAAAACAAATTAGTGCCGGCATCGAAATTGAATTTATCCAGCGCCGTTTTATCGGTGTTGCTGGTGTTGCGGCCAAAGCCCCATTCACAGTCGTCCGTGCCCTGCGACTGTATCACTTCCATAAACTGGTTGTAGAGATAAGAGCTGGTCATGCCGGAATACACCGCGTTAACGGCAGACACGGCATCTGCTTCTGTTTTATAAAAATTGTCCGTGGTATAAGTGCCTTCCGGAACGCCGTCAAGTTTGGCGCAACCCGCTGCTGCCAGCGTAAAAAATATGATGATGAAATAAAATGCAGATCTCATGACAAATGATTTTGATTAGAAGCTGGCATTAATACCAAAAGAAATCGTACGTGCGTTCGGGTAAGCGCCGGAGTCGAAGCCCGGGCTTACATTGTCCGATCCATAGCGGCTTACTTCCGGATCAAGCCCCGAGTAATTGGTGATGGTGACCAGGTTCTGTACATTCACATATACCTTCAATGCAGCGAGTTTAATGCGTTGCAGGTTTGCCTGCGGCAGATTGTATCCCAACTGCACCGTTTTCACCCGCATGTAAGAGCCGTCTTCCACCATCCGGTCCCACGAACGGGCGGTTGGCTTCACCGTGGTAGCACGCGGAATATTTGTGTTGGTGTTATCGGGCGTCCAGCGGTTAAGTGTGGTAGTGCTTTGGTTTTGCAGGCCGGTAAGATTCTCCAGCGTACTGGTGTTAACGTTATACAGCTTGTTGCCGTAAACACCCTGGAGCAGCACCATCAGGTCGAATCCTTTCAGGGAAAATGTATTGCTGAATCCGAAAGAGAATTTCGGCTGTGCATTGCCCAGTAATACGCGGTCGTCGTCGTTGATCTTTTTATCGCCGTTTACATCCCTGAAGCGGATATCACCGGGTTTGGCAGTTTTTTGGGCGGAAGCATCCACTTCTTCTTTCGACTTAAAAATACCATCACTGGCAAAGCCGAAGAAAGTGCCTAGAGGCTGCCCTACCTGCACAATGGTGGATTGGTTAGGACCCTGGCCTGCAAAGAGGCGTTCGGCCCCGGCGAGGTCCAGCACTTTGTTCCGATTGAAAGAAATATTAAACCCGGTTTCCCAGCGGAGATCCTTTTCCAGCGGCGTAGCATTTACCGTGAACTCTATCCCTTTGTTTTCTACCTGTCCCCTGTTTTGCAGTGAAGTGGAAAAACCTGACGTGGTTGGAATTTTCACATACAACAGCAGGTCGCTTGTTTTTTTATAGTATACATCGGTGATAAAAGTCAGCCTGTTATCAAAAAATCCGAATTCAAGACCGATATCCGATTGCGCGGTGGATTCCCAGCGCAGATCCGGGTTTCCTACCTGTGAAGGCGTAAGCCCTATCACGTTCACGCCGCCGATGGAATAGTTAGCCTTGCCCATCAGGTCGAGTGAAGGATAATTACCGATGCCGTCCTGGTTACCGGTGAGGCCATGACTCACCCTTAATTTCAGGTTGCTGAAAACATGCAGATCGCGTATGAAAGGCTCCTGGTCCAGTTTCCAGCCCACTGCAGCTGAAGGGAAAAAACCAAAGCGGTTATTTTTTCCAAAACGTGAAGAGCCATCGTACCGGCCGGTGAGGGTAAGCAGGTATTTGTTCCGGAAGCTATAGTTGATCCTGCCGAGATAGCTGAGCAGCGCCCACCTGGCAATGCTGGAAGAAGAAGGTTGCACAGAGGCCGCATTGCCCAATGCGTTGGTGCCGAGGTTATCGTTCAGGAAGCCTTGTGCTTCCGCACCGAGCGACTGATAAGAAGAACTTTGCTGGGTAAACCCACCGAGCAGGTTGAGCTGATGCCCGTCGCGGTTCATCGTGTAGTTAAGCGTATTTTCGTTTAGCCACGTAAAGGTTTGATTGGTGGATACCGCTGCATTTCCCCCCAGCTGTGATCCTGAATACACGGCTTGCGGAAGGTAAGTATCATTGCGGGCGAAACTAACGTCGGCACCCCAGAGCGTTTTGAAAGTAAGCCCTTTGATGATGTCGATACTGGCGTATACGTTTCCCAGCGTTCGGTAAACGTTGTTATAGTTCTGATAGTTTTCAATCAACGCCACCGGGTTATCGAAAGGCGCGCCCTGGTTGTTCACTTCCGTATAACTGCCATCCGGCTGATATATAGGCAGATTGGGTGCGGTAGTGGCCATTGTAAACAGGGAAGAACTGTTCACCCGGTTGGTGCGCACATTACTGATGGTAAGACTGCTCCCGAGTTTAACATTATCCCGGATATCTTTATCAAGATTAGCGCGCAACGAATACCGCTTCAGATCAGATGCCCGCACAATACCCTGCTGATCAAAGTAATTGGCGGTAACGAGGAAGCGGGTCTTTGGATCGCCACCGGAAAATGACAGGGAATAGCTTTGTATGGGAGCCGTTTTAAAAATCGCGTCCTGCCAGTCGGTAGTGGCGGGAGTTTTGCTGAGATCATATAATTCAGGACCGTTTTCGGCAACACTGGCTTCATTGGCCAGCTGCTCAAACTGCGACGCATTCAGCAGCGAATATTTTTTGAGCACCTGCTGCGAGCCATAGTAGGAATCAAATGTAACCCGCGAATCGCCGCGTTGCCCGCGGGAAGTGGTGATGAGCACTACGCCGTTGCCCCCACGCGAACCATAAATCGCCGTTGCCGAAGCATCTTTCAATATTTCAATGGAGGCGATATCGGTAGGGCTGATACTGTTCAGCGGGTTAAGCGATGTACCATCGCTGCCCTGATCTGCAAATACCGGCACACCATCTATCACATACAATGGTTCATTGCTGCCGTTGATGGAGTTGCCGCCACGCACGCGGATAGAAGATCCTGCGCCCGGCATACCGGAGTTCTGCACAAAGGTAACACCCGCTACCCTGCCCTGCAACGCCTGATCCACCGAGCGGATAGGCGTTCCTTCCAGCGTTTTGGTGTTTACCGAAGCGATAGCACCGGTTACATCTCCCCGGCGTTGTGTGCCATAACCCACCACGATAAAATCACTCAGTGCAGTGTTCTCCATCGTGATAACTACCGTAATAGTTTTACGTCCATTCACCGCAACATCCGTTGCCTTGTAACCTATCATGCTGAAATGCAGGGTGGCTGTAGGCAGCACCGATAATATAAAGTCGCCGCTGTCATTTGTAACGGTGCCTAGTTTCGTTCCCGGCACCGAAACGGATACACCCGGAACCGGTTTGCCATCCGCATCCGTTACCTTACCACGCACCTCAATGGCGGGATCGGCCGCCTCGTACGTTTTTTGTTTTACAACAATCGTTTTGCCTACGATGGTATAAGTCAGCGCAAACTGCCGGAAACAAAGGTTTATCGCGTCCTGTAAGGTGCCTTCCGTAATATCTACGCTGACCTTTTTTGCAGGATCCAGTAGTGCATAGTCAAGAAAAAATACGTAGCCCGACTGCCGTTCAATATTCCTGATCAGGTGTTCGAGGGATACGTTTTTTTCATGAAGCGTGACCTTTTGCGCGTAACTACTGCTGGCGTGTACCTGGCAAAAACATGCCAGTAAAAGAAAGTATGTCAGTTTCATAATGAGCCTGATTTTTCTGCCCGGTAAAAGGCGGAATCGCCTGGTAACAGGAAAATGTTTCTCGCTCAGGTTTTTGAAGAGACCTGATAATTGCATAAATTGGAATTGTTTAGGTGAGATAATCAATCTTTCATACACGGAATTATTGTAATGATAACCTGAACAAAACGGAGGTGGTAACGACACTTCCGTTTTTGGTTATCTTACCATTGCTGTCATTTCATAAGTGGACACTGTTGGTTGTTGATTGTTTTTATTGGTGAATAATAATAGTATCGCCTTTCATGGAATATTGAATGCTGCTAAGCTCCAGTATTTTGAGCGCTTCACTCAGCCGCACATTCCTCGGTATCTTGCCCCAGAACTCTCTTTTTCCGGTATTGCCTTCATAACGGACTTCCACATCATACCATCGCTGCAGCTGCCGCATTACATCCGTCAGCGGCGCCCTGTTGAACTGGAAGTAGCCTTCTTTCCAGGACACTGCTTCATCGGTATCTGCCGGACCAACGGTGATACTGCTGCCACCGGCCGCCCAGCTGGCCTGCTGCCCCTGCGCAAGGCGAACACTCTCATTGTTGTGACTCACTTTCACCGCGCCCTGTAACAAGGTGGTTTTTACGTTTGCTTCATTCTGGTAAGCCATAATATTAAAGCGGGTGCCCAGCACTTCTACCACGCCGCTGCCCAGCTGTACTTTAAAGGGCATATTATCCCGGTGTGCCACTTCAAAGTAGCCCTCGCCGTTAAGTATCACCGTGCGCTCTTTCCCGTTAAACGCAGTTGGGAAACGCAGGGATGACGCTGCATTGAGCCATACCATCGTACCATCCGGCAACTCTATTTTGAACTGACCACCCCGTGGTGTGGCCAGTGTATTATATACCACGGGAGCATCTGCTGCCTGGCCTGCTTCATATTTTAATTGTCCGTTTATCCGGATCACTTTTGCTGTACCCTGACTGGGGATCATTTCATGAGCGGCGCTGTCGAGCACTACTGTGGCGCCATTGGCCAGGGTGAGCGTTGCCTTGCTGCCGCCCGGCATAGCATCCTTTGAGGCGCTGGCCAGCGTGGTGGCGGGCGCTGCAATTTTTGTGGTGCGGAAATACTGCCATGCAAAAGTGGCGACTGCCAGCAATAGCACCGCCGCCGCTACTTTCGGCAGCCATTTTTTATAGAGCGGGATTACTTTCACCGGTTGCGCGGCAAGGAGCAGTTGTTCTCTTACCCGGTCGCGCCATGGCCCCTGCTCTCCGGGAGCGGGCAGGCCGAACGAAGCATTCATTTCTTCCAGCAGCAAACGGTTGGATGCGTCCTGCTGCAGGAAGTCGAACAGCTCCCTGGTTTCCGCGGGAGTGCAGTTATTGTCAAGAAAGCGCCGCAGCAGTTGCTGGTAATGATCTTTTTCCTGTGGCATGTATCAGTTTTGTACGCAGTACGTGGACCTGCTTCTAATATATACTGTCGCCGGAAAAAAGAGGGTGGGTCGGTGAATAAATAATTTTTATTATTATATAAACAGCCGGTGTCAGAGCCGGTGCAGGAAAAGCAGTATGGCCAGGGAGAGGTCGCCGTGCCGGTAGAAATACGCTTTGATATCCTTGAGGGCCATCACCATATGTTCTTTCACGGTATTGCGGGAAATGCCCAGCTCTTTTGCGGCCTCCTCATAGCTTTTGCCTTCCTGCCGGCACAGCACAAACACCTTTTGCCGCTGGGAAGGCAATTGGGTGATAGCGTTGTTGAGCATTTGCTGGTACTGGGCCCACAGCGCCTGGTGATAGGGCGATTCTGTTATTTCGCCGATCCGCTGCATGATCTGGAGGCGGGTGGCTTCGTCAGAAGCATTTTTTTTAAGGAAAGTAAAAGTTTTGTTACGGCTGATTTTATAAAGATAAGCCGGAAAGGATTGCGCAGGGTCCAGCCGATCGCGGACTTCCCATATCTTCAGGAATACGTCCTGTACAATGTCTTCCGCATAAGCGGGTACTTTCACAAAACGAAGCACCCATCCATATACATGCCCACTGTATTGGTCGTACAGCTGCATATATGCGGCTACATCGCCCTTCCGGAGCCGCTCCAGGTATTCTGCTTCAGTGATCGTGGAATCCCCCATTTGGCATAAATGTAATAAAATTGGGAATTAGAAAAGTGGATTCTACGGGAAATTGGAGCGGGCATAGTGTATAGGGAGTGCATGGGGAGTCCATGAGTAGTGCATTGGAAGTGCATCAGAAGTCCATGCGGACCCCATTGGTTACCCATAGCCTACCCATGGCATAGGCATTCGTGAAGTATTCGTTACATTATTTCTGGGTCCAGGAAACCAGGGATCATTGCCATGAGTAAATCAGTCCTTTGGGTTAACGCGGTATGCATGGTTCCGGGCAATATGGCCAATTGCGACACAGGCATCGACAACTCCCCCAGGCTGCCCCCACCCAGTAATTTGTATAACTCCAGCACATGTTCCGGCAGTACAATATCCGAGTCGCCGGCTATAATCAGGGCAGGCGCCTTGATATTCCTGATGTCAGCTGCAGGCCAATCCTGCACCGTTTGTTCAAACGCTCTCACCTTGGCAAGAAGCGCGGGCCAGTCTTCCGGCCGGGCGGCTGTACGCAGGTACTCCGCTTCATAAGGGCTCCCCTTCAGCGCTTCATTCATCACTTCCGGGGTAAACAGGATGTTGAGATCCGGATGGCGCCCGCTGCTGTTGTAGCTGACGGAGGCCAGTACAAGTTTTCTGACGGCGCCCGGCTGGCGGATAGCCACCTGGAGCGCCACACCGGCCCCCGTGCTATAGCCGAAAATATCTGTTTGCGATATATTCAGCACACCGAGTAAAGCAGTCACATCATCCGCAAATTGCTCATAAGAAAGCGGACGTTCCGGTATGTCTGTGGTATGCCCGTACCCCTGAAATTCAACGGCAATCACCTGTCTCTCCCCGGCGAGCAACGGAATTAGCTTTCCAAATGCAGTGCCGATTCCGGAAAGCGCTCCCGGTAACAGCAGGAGCGGCTTTCCTTCTCCGTGTATTTCATAATACATCTTTAGTCCATTCACCTCCGCATAATTCCCATGGATCGCATATTTTTCTGATAACTGCATAGCTGTTTATTTGCCTGCTAAATTCGTTCCTTGCCGGCAAACAAATCTTGGTATACACCAACATCAGAATATAACGTTGTTAAACAGCTTGCTGAAATTAGTGGGGTCTATCCCCAGGTAAGACGCGATGTACTTGTGTGGCACCAGTTGAAGCAGGTCGGGGTTTTTCCTGCAAAACGTTTTATATCGTTCTTCAATGGTCATGGCACGCAGGTCGATATGCAGGTCAATCATGCCTGCTAACATGGCTTCCGTCATCCGCCTGAAAAGCCTTTCTATTTGCTGCGATTGATCGATCAGTTGCTGCAGTTCATCATAAGTAATGTACTCCAGTTCACTGTCGGTTAAACAGGTTAAAAAGTATTTCGAAGGTTCCTGGAACGAAAAAGATGCTGCGATGGCGCATAGATACGGGAAATAGGTAAAAGCAAGTGTATAGATCTTGTCGCCTGTATCAAAGTACGACATCTGCACACCGCTTTTCACAAAGTACAGCTCGCGTTGAACCTGCCCTGGCACCGTAATGAACTCCCCTTTCTTAAACGACCTTACGCCAAGACTATCCGTCAGCAGTTGATAATCGGCTATACTGATATCATGAAATTGCCGGAAAAACTCATATCGCTCCATAAATTCAATTCTTAATATATAGTATATTCACTTTTTAACGCAGGCGCTTTATGAATATAGACAATATAATTGACAGCATATATCCGTTACCGGAAAAATCAAAAGTCTTACTAAAAGAAAATATTTACGAAATAACCTATCCCAAAGGACATGTTTTATTTAAAGTGAACAGGATAGAATCTAAAATGTATTTCATAGCGAAAGGTGTGGTACGGGCATACGCGAATCCGGGTGAGGAAGAAGTAACTTTCTGGTTTGGAAAAGAAGGCGACGCTGTTATCTCCATGAAAAACTATGTGGACAATCAAAAAGGATATGAAACTATAGAATTGCTGGAATCATGCGACCTGTATGAATTAAATACAGATCATTTGCGTAAGCTGTTTAATAAAGATATTCATATCGCCAATTGGGGGCGAAAATTTGCGGAGCAGGAATTGATAAAAATTGAAGAACGGCTTATTTTCAGGCAGTGCAGAACCGCCATGGAACGCTACAAAGAACTGATGGCAACCGATCCGGAATTACTGCAACGGGTGCAACTTGGTCATATCGCCTCTTATCTCGGTATGACACAGGTCAGTTTGAGCAGGATCAGGTCTGAATTGAAATAGATTACAAAGTTTTTATCATTTGTAAAATTTTTACTGCCGGCAACATGCGACCTTAGCTGCACTAAATCAATTATCATGAACTGGATTATTTTAATCATCGCTGGCTTGTTCGAGGTGGCATTTACCTCCAGCCTTGGAAAAGCAAAGGAATCAACAGGCACCACCATGTATTTGTGGTACGGCGCTTTCCTGTTCTCACTGGTGGCCAGTATGCTTTTACTGATGAAGGCTACGCAAAACCTGCCCCTGGGAACGGCCTACGCGGTATGGACAGGTATCGGTGCGGTGGGCACTGCTTTGATGGGTATTTTTGTTTTTAACGAACCTGCTCATTTCTGGAGACTGTTCTTTATAGCAACATTAATAGGATCTATTGTTGGGCTGAAAGCGGCCTCGCATTAGCGATATCAGCCGGTGAAAATTATTGTTGCAAAGAAGCGTCTAATAAATTGTGAGGATCGTTATTTCTTCTTTATTGAACAGGAATTGATCTCCCGCTTTTTTTTGCAGCAATAATTTCGCCAGGGGTGTATAGGGAGACAGGAAAAAGATGGTTTGCTCCTCTATCAGTTGCCTCCCCAGTCCTGCTGCAATAAAAAAAGACTGCTCTGCACATTGCACCAGGGCGCCTGTTTGCGGGGTGGTATAAATATTATCTGTATTTACCTGCTGCAACCTGGCCAATTCCTTTACATGCTCCGCCTGTTGCCGTGCATACATATCTTTCTCCAGGTGCCCCATTGCCCTTCCTGTTTCATATTTATCTCCCGCCGAACTTTTGTCTTCACCATTCGCTGCCTCCTGTGCGCGGTCCCCGGCCGCTTTAGCCATGGCAATACGTTCGGATATTAACTGCAGCCCTGCCTGTTTTAACCTGGCTTTAAAAGCGATCTTCTCCTGGCTTGTCATAAAGGTTCATTGAATAGCAAGTATAATACAATATTCATTTAACATTATAATCAGCAGGCAAAAAACTATCTTTAAAAATTCAAATAAATAAAATCAGGCGTTAATGGAAATACCAGCAAACTTCATTAAAATATTTCCGGAATATGAGGATGTTTTTTATGGTGATATAGAAAATCACAGGAAATATTTCCTGCCGTTATGTTCTGTTAATTTGCAGTTCCTGCCCCAGGGAAAAGATCAGTGGCTGCATTTTGTATCGGTAAAAGAGATATACAACGGCCGGTTAGGCGAAAACACCACCTCTTTTCATACCGACTATACCAGGTGCGATATGCTTGGTTTTGATATTATCGATGGTAAATATAAGTTTGACGCGCCGTGGGAATACTTTACCGTTTCCACTGAAATTTCGCCGGAAAATTACCACCTGGAATATAGCGACGAAGAGATCCAATTTAATTTTAACGATGCGATGTATCAGTTAAAGAAGTCGTATTATAAGAAATTCGGAGAATTATACGACCGGGATTTCCACCGGCCGGGATTAACGGTAGACGACATCAGGAGATTAGAACGGCTGCTGAAACTCACTGCGGATGATTTACGGAATGATGCACCTTCGGATTACATGTCAGAAATTATCGGTAAAAAAATCAACGGGGTAATAGATGAAATTAATACCGGTCATCTTCCTCTCGAAGAATGCCAATACACGGGTGACAACCTGATGGAAAAGCCTGTGAATGCAGATGGAAGCCTTTTTAACTATGTAGCCTGTATGGAAGGATACCATTTCCAGGAAAATGCCGCCGATCAGCTCTATTTATTTCATAATGATCAGGTAAAGAAAGCAGTGATTTGTTTTGAATATACCTGATAACCCGGATTTTTATCTTGACCCGGTTGCTATGACGAACGCCTTTAATGCAGCCATCTTACCATCACGAAACCGCCATACGTCGCAGTAGTCGTAATCGACCATCGTGCCGTTTTCGTCCTTCATGCTTATTTTGCCGGTTGCCGTAACAAACTCCCCTTCGGCGATGAGGGCTTCGACCATGAACCTGGGCGGCTCCGCGTATGCGGTAGCCATGTACTGTCGAACAGCTTCCTTTCCCCGCAGGGTTTTGTCACCTACAAATGTCCACTCCGTATCGTCCGTGCAGAACGACAGGAACCCCTCATTATCGCCATTAGTGATAGCTGCATTAGCCTTTTCCAGTATGGCTTTATTATCCGGATTCATGTATTACTGGTTTACTTATTTAATAGGATCTAAAGAACAGGTAAGCGTACCATATCCCAACTGGTCATAACCGCCGCTGTTGGGTCCATAATTACCACCACCGCCTTCCGGTCTTACTGCCTGTGCCATCCGTTGGCAGTTCGGCGCCGCGAGGCCTTTACGGTTCGCATAATGATTATATACCAGTTCCCAGATGGGCCGCATATTACCTCTTCCACCGCTGCTGATTACCGGTTGGCTAACGCCCACGCAATTGCTGTAGGTAACGTATGGTACGGAATCGCCGAGATTGTATTTTGCTACGTATTCGGCACCTTTGAGGAAGCGGTTATCGTCATAGCCGTACAGGTCCTGTCCCTGGTTCCATGCCATCTCACAAAAGGCGCCCATCAGGCCAATACCTAATGTTGCATGCCCCTGGTCGCGACCACTCTCCTGCCATTGCCCCAGCCCTCCCGGGTGAATAAAATATACCGCATTTCCAATAGCACCATTGCCGGCCCCGGATTTAAAATAACTGATGGCGTCATTGTAGATGTCCCTGTTATCGCAAAGCACACCGATAGCCAGCAAAGAATTCATCACGCAAAGGTCCCAATTGGCGTAAAAATGGCTCATACATCTCTCCTTTCTCGTAATAAAGTTATGATTTAACGGATAAAAAACATGCAGCATCATTTGCTGGAAACGGGTAAAATCGGCCGCTGCCCAGCCATTATACGACCGCATAATTTCCGCTGCATTGGCAAACTGGTAGCCATACAAACCGGCTGCGAGGTTCGCATCGTTATTGCCGCCGAGTCCTTTCAACCTGGCTGACCAGGCATTCATGATCTCTATGGATTTATCGGCATAGGATTTTTCTCCTGAGATCTTCCATCGTAAGGCAGTGGCGTAGGCTGCGGCGATATCATTATACAGCCGCGGGTAATTTTCCCGGTGAACCCCATCGCTGCCCCTGTAAATGGTATCAGCCGGATTCGGCTGCCAGGTAAGGGCTGCGTGTGAGTTGGTAAGTAACTTGTTCCAACCGGACATCCACGGCTCTGCCTTCTCCGCCACTTTTGCTTTCATGCGATCCAGGTCGGCTTGTTTATGCAATAATCCGGGATGTACAAAAGCGGTATCATGGTCGTTAAGAACCAGCTTCTGCGCATTCGTTGACATATCTTTTTTACATGCCATTAAGTATAACAAGATAAAAACCGCGGCAAACCAGCAAAATTGAGTTGTTCTCATAGGAATGATTCTGTATATGTGCGGCAAATATAATTGTAATAATGACAATTAAAAAAACATGATAAGTATACCATCTGTTTTCTTTTTGCTATAGCCATCATATGAGATGGGAATTAACACACTGATTATCAGGGGAGCATCCTGGATTGGCAGAAACTGTATAATTTTTGTCATTGCAGCCACGCCGATTCGGTTGTATTTTTGTGGTCACAAAGCAGCGCATCATGGCTACCAATACTTCCAAACTTGTTGTTATTGTTGTCCTTCCCGGCAGCAGATTGCTGACGCTGGCAGGCCCGGCAGACGTGTTTTCCTTTGCGCAGCAGATGCTGGAAGCGGAATCCGGTGGGCATTCCAAAGGATATGAAGTAGTGTTGGCGAGCGCCACTAACAAGAAGGACCTGCAACTTAACAGTTCCGCCAGGTTGGTGGCTGCCACCACGGTGCATGAAATAGACCGGAAGATAGACACCCTGATGCTGATTGGCGCGCGACTGGAAGAACAACCGGATTCAGATCAGTTTTATCACTGGCTGACCACGCACGCGCCGAAGATCAGGAGAATAGCAGGCGTATGTGTGGCCACATTTGTGCTGGCCAAAGCCGGATTGTTACATAACAGGCGTGCTACCACGCACTGGGAGCGCAATGATGACCTGCAGCGGCAATATCCTGATATCATGGTAGATACTACCCCGTTTTTTATAAAGGACGGCAATATCTACACCGCGGGAGGAGTTACCTCCGGTATGGACTTGTCGCTGGCGATGGTGGAAGAAGACTATGGCCGTGACATTGCGCTGCGGGTTGCCAGGAAACTGGTTATACACCTGAAGCGGCCGGGGAATCAGAAACAATTTGGCGGTTTGCTGCCAGGCTATGAGCTGGTGTCTCCGTTGCTGGTACAATTACGTCCCTGGTTACTGGAACACCTGCACGAAAACATCAGTGTGGAGGAAATGGCAGCTCAATGCAATATGAGTGCCCGTAATTTCGCCCGGGTATTCCTGAAAGAAACCACCTTCACTCCCGCTAAATTCCTCGAGAAATTAAGAGTGGAGATGGCGCGCAATTACCTTGAGAACTCCGCGCTCTCCCTGGAGGAAATAGCCGTGAGATGTGGGCTGGGCGGCCTCGTTTCCATGCGCAGGGTATTCCTGCGTCACCTGGAAATATCGCCCGGCACTTATCGCAGTACTTTCCGTACTGCACTGCATACCGATTAATTTATTTCATCTTATAAAATTGGATATCATGAAAATTGCGATCAATGGATTCGGCCGGATTGGAAGAATGACCATGCGGGCGCTCCTTGCCCAACCAGGCGCTGAAGTAGTTGCCATCAACGATCTCGCAGATATTAATACGCTGGCACATCTTTTCCGATTTGATTCGGCGCACGGTAAGTTTGCCGGAACAGTGGCGGTGAATAATAACGACCTGGTGATCAATGGTAAACATATCCGGTTATTGAATGAACGAAACCCGGAAAGCCTGCCCTGGAAGGAGCTGGAAGTGGCGGTTGTTATCGAATCTACCGGACGCTTTACCGCAAAGGAACAGGCGCAGGCACATATTACAGCCGGCGCAAAAAAAGTGCTGATCACGGCGCCTGCCAGTGGTGGCGTGAAAACCATTGTAGATGGCGTTAACAATAATATCATCAGCCCGGAAGATACCATTCTGTCCACGGCATCCTGCACCACCAACTGTATCGCCCCGGTTTTACATGTACTGCATAATACCTATGGCGTTGAGTCCGGCTTTATGACTACCATACACGCATTTACGATGGACCAGATGTTACAGGATGGTCCGCATAAAGACCTCCGCAGGGCCAGGGCAGCCACGCAATCGATCATCCCTACCACCACAGGTGCAGCCAAGGCAATAGGAGATGTTTTACCCGATCTTAAAGGTAAGCTGGATGGCTTTTCTTACAGGGTACCGGTTATCGACGGCTCAATTGCAGAACTGACGCTTAACTTGTCAAAGTCTGCCTCCGCAGCAGAAATAAATGAGTTGCTTCAACATCATGCTGAAACTGATCTGGCAGGAATAATGGAATATTCCACAGACCCCATCGTTTCTGTTGATATCCTTGGTAATACCCACTCCTCTATCGTGGACAGCCTGCTGACGAAAAATATAGGCAACACCGTTAAAGTGGTGGCATGGTACGACAATGAGATGGGTATCTCTAATCGTATAGCTGAACTGGTTAGTACGTTATAAGATTATAGATAGAATAGGAAAAGCCGCGCAAATCTTAGGATTTGCGCGGCTTTTCCTATTCTATCTCCCTTGTTTTAATCCTGATCAAATTAATTATTCCCGTTTTGTATGTATAATAAGATCCTTTTACATACATTTACGTAATTAATATCGGAAATGAAAGGTACAAACCTCGGAGAATTTGAAGAACTGGTGCTACTCACCATTGCAGCGTTGACAAACGAAGCATATAGCGTAGCGGTATGCGACGAACTCTCAAACCATACCGGCCGTTCTGTGAAACTTGGCGTAGTGCACTCAGTGCTCAACCGTCTCGAAGAAAAGGGACTTGTGAAAAGTGAGCTGGGGGAAGCAACGAAAGCCCGTGGCGGTAAACGCAAAAGATTCTATCAACTCACTATGCACGGACAGGCAGCATTGATCAACGCCAAATCGATGCGGGATCAGCTGTGGGCCAGGATACCCGCGCTTGCCTGGAAAAAAATGTAGCATGAAAGAACAACGGCAACACCATCCGCCCGCCTGGGCGCAGCGATTTGTAGAATGGTATTGTAAACCCGGACTTGTGGAAGACCTTACGGGCGACCTCCACGAGTGCTTCGACCGGAATGTACAATCCATCGGGCCACGCCGTGCAAAGCTGATCTACATCATTGACGCCTTCAAATTCTTCAGAAGTTATACGGTACGAAGATCAATATTTGTCAACCTATTTACGAACCGCATCATGATCGGAAGCTATGTTAAAACATCAGGGCGCAACATCATGCGCAACAAGTTGTTCTCCTTCATCAATATCCTGGGCCTTGCCATCAGTATGTCCGTTGGATTACTGCTGATCGCGTTTCTGCTCGACCTGCGCTCGTACGACAGGTTCCATAAAAATGGCGAGCGGATCTATCGCATCACCAACGTATTGACCTCCAACAGTGAAGAAAACGGCAAGTTTGCCTCTACCTCTATAAAGACGGGAAAGCTGATCCGCGAGAAGGTAAGCGGCATTGAAGAAGTGACTACGATGCGCAACAACTTTTCGGGTGATGCGAAGGTAGGAGACAATATAATCCCCATCCAGGGCTACTGGGCGGAGCCTTCGCTGTTCAGGGTTTTTACCTTTCCGATGCTGGAAGGCAACCCGGAAACGGCATTGAAAGATCCGTATTCAGTTGTGCTCACTGAAACGGCAGCAAGGAAATTATTCGGCCACCAGGCGGCACTCGGAAAGGCCATCAGGATTGATACCGCCGTTTACCAGGTGACCGGTATTATGAAGGACGTTCCCTTCTTTTCGCATCTCAGTTTTGAAGCGCTGGTGTCGTTGTCCACGGCTGAGCAAACCAATAAAGGTGATAAAAATTTTGACGCATGGACAAACATGTGGTCCCATTCGGTGTACGTCCTCCCTTCAAAAAATGCCGACATGGATGCCATCCGGTCGCAGCTCAACACACTTGCCAGAACGGAAAACCTCGCTGAAGAAAATACAAAGATTCAACTCGAACTGCTTCCTTTATATAACATCGTGGTTGGGGAGAGCCTCCGTCAATCCGAGGGTGGGCCTGGCTTTGCAGGCCCTCACATGCCCCCTGTGGTGCTTTGGATACTCGGCGGACTCGCAGCTGTTGTGATACTGTCTGCCTGCTTCAACTACACCAATCTCTCTATAGCACGCGCGATGCGCCGCATTAAGGAAATAGGTCTCCGCAAAGCTATCGGCGCCGGAAAGAGCCAGGTGAGGCTGCAGTTCCTGGCCGAGGCGGTCATGATTTCCCTGGCCTCTCTTCTTCTTTCGTTCCTTCTGTTTCTTATATTGCGGCCGATGCTGATCAACATGGCCCCGGAGATGCAGCGTACCGTAAAGCTCGATCTCACACCATCCATGGTTGCGGCCTTCATCGTTTTTGCGGTGGCCGTAGGTGTTATCGCTGGGTTCATACCCGCTATATTCTTTTCGAAAGTAAGTCCGATCAATGCGTTTGGAAATGCTTCCTCCGTAAAAATGTTCAAACACCTCACCTTCAGGCGCGCATTGGTGGTGATTCAATACACCGTTACACTGATCTTTATCACTACTACCGCCGTCGGCTATGTGCAGTATAAAAACATACTGGCATTCGACCTGGGATTCAGCACCGCCAATATTCTGAACATCAACATGCTGGATAATAAACCCGACGCCATGCTCCAGGAACTCAGTGAGCTGCCGGAAGTAACCGCGCTGTCCCGGTCCCTGATTACAACAGGCGTTGGGAATGCATGGGGCAGTAATATGAAATACAAAGATTCGCGGGATTCGGTGCTGGTCATGACCAACCACGTTGATGAAAACTATTTGCCGCTGCATAACTATAAACTCGTTGCTGGCGGAAATTTCATTGCCCGGCCGGCCACCGCCCAGGCCACCGGCGAGGTAATCGTTAATGAGCAGGTGGTAAAGCGATTCAACATCGGCGCCAATAATCCCCGGAAAGCCATCGGGGAACAAATCATATTGAATGGACGCAAAATGACCATTGTTGGTGTAATGCAGGACTTTCACTACGGCAAAGTGGACAACCTCATCGGACCGGTAGCCTTCACCTTCTGGACACCTGAAGACAGGGCCATCATCAGCGCCAAAATACAAAGCACCGATATGCCGGCCACCTTAGCCAGGATCGAATCCATATGGAAGAAGATCGATCGTGTTCACCCGTTTACGGCTGAATTTTATACCGAAGAAATAGAAGATGCATACAGCGAATTTTCCACCATGATCAAGATCATTGGTTTCCTTTCGGTTTTGGCCATTTCCATTGCATCAATGGGGTTGTTCGGAATGGTGGTATTCACTACCGAAACAAGACTAAAAGAAATCGGCATCCGCAAGGTGATGGGCGCCAGCATAGGCAACCTTATATACCTGCTGAGCCGCGGCTTTCTATTACTGCTCTCTGTGTCGGCCATCATCGCACTGCCGGTAACTTACATCTTCTTCAGCGCCGTTGTGCTGCCGAATTTCCCTTATCATACGCCCGTGCATATCACCGAGCTTTTCGCAGGCTTACTGGCGGTATTGCTGATCGCGTTGATTATGATCGGTTCACAAACATTGAAGGCGGCGAGGAGCAACCCGGTGGCGGTTTTGAAGAGCGAGTAACAGAAAAAAATATCATTAAACTAAGCATAATATGGTTAGCAGGAGTGAAACCGAAATGATGGAATTAATACTGGGAGTGGCAGAAAGAACACCTCAGATACTGGCTGTATTACAGGATGGATCTCGATCTAATCCTAATGTAACAAAGGATGTCTTCCAGGATTACGATATTATTTATGTGGTTGAAAGTCTCGACCCATTCGTGCAGGATCATAGTTGGGTAGATGTATTTGGAGAAAGGATGATTATGCAGATGCCGGAAGACATGGAACTGTACCCACCTTCACCTGAACTGGCAGGTGCATTCTCCTACCTGTTGCAGTTCAAAGATGGGAACCGTATTGACCTGGTGATGGTCCCCCTGGAAATAGTGGATCACTTCACCAGTGATAGTCTTTGTAAAGTTATATGGGATAAAAAGGGCGTGTTAAATGATCATCCCCTTCCTCCGGCAAGCGACGGGAGTTACATCGTACAAAAGCCATCGGCACGTTCGTTCATCGATTGCTGTAACGAATTCTGGTATACCAATGCCGGCCTGGCAAAGGGATTGTGGCGTGAAGAAGTGATACTGGTCAAGGAATTACTCAACCAGGTTATTCGCCAGGCATTGATACAAATGATGGATTGGTACATCGGTTGCCGTCACGGATTTACCGTAAACCCCGGCAAGTTTGGAAAATTCTACCAGCGTTACTTAGAGCCGGAAGTTTATGAAAAAATGCTGGCCACTTATTCAGATGCCGACCTGCAACATATATGGCAGGCAGTGTATGCTACTATGGATCTCTTCAGCAATTCCGCCAGGTTTGTTGCAACGCAGCTGGGTTATGAGTATCCGGAAAGTTGGGACGAGGATGTAACGGCTTATATGATGCATGTACAGCAGTTGCAGAAGGATGCGGAAATGATTTATGCATCGGAATAAATGCCTTTTCCTTTTGCATAATCGAAAAAAAATACAGGCTTGCTGGAAAAGCTGTTGTGTATTACCTTTGCGACTTACAAGCAAAATACATGAGTCAATTTCCGCATATAAACCTGTCATTAAAGAACAAACTGACATTCACGGCCAACCCGGTAAACGTAGTGCCATTGCCAGATGGAGAAATCCTGATGAACTTTGCAAGTCAGCCGCTGATTACAAAGCTCAATGCCAACCTTGAAATTGTCTGGGAAAAAATCATCCAGGGACGGAATGCAAACTATGTCAGCAGCAAGCTGTCGGCCTCTCCTGATGGCCGCCTGATTGTTATTGCGGGTATAACCGATATGCGTATTCTTGATGCAGAAGGGACTACGGTATTACATACCGTAGAACATAATTCCTGGGGCTGGTTCCTGGGTGCGGCCTGTTATTTCGCCAGGGATAATAAAACGATCTGGTATGTACTACCAGGCGATGAAAATGAAAATGACAAGCTGCAGGTAATGGATACGGCTACTTTTGAAGTAATTGCGTCTTACCCCCTGCTGGAAAGCCAGCAATACGCCTACGCTTTTCACTCTACGCCCAACAATGGTATTATCCTGCTCGAAGCCTCTGCTGGTCAGGAGAAAACCATCCTGATGCAGTTACAGCTGAACAACGGCGTCATTTCCCTCGTTGAACTCACCCAATGCAGTGATATGATCATGGGCAACTTTGCCCCATCCGGGAAAGAGTTTGTTATGGCTCCACATTATGACGGGCCGTTAGCCATCTACTCCTTCCCTGAAATTGCCAAAGTAGCAGAGCAGGATCAGGAGGCTATTTTCGACGGCAGTAAAGATTTTCCCGCTGCTGAACCGGATAATATCAACTACAGTGTATTTTTTGTGGATGATCATAACATCCTGGTGGTTTCCCAGTTTGGACGATTGTTGTTGCTGGACAGAAAAGATTTACGTTGTAAGGCAGAGGTAATGCCGGAGGGTATTGAATTTACCGCGTACAACCTGGATGGTAATCCGACTACCAACCCGGATTATATATTTGATTACAGCAGCAATATTATCAATGTAATGATTGTGCATGACATGCTGTTGATGACGACCGGTGAGGGTGAGTTACGCAGTTATGGGCTGCCGGTGTGATAAAAATATAAGGGTGTCTCCCGAATCAGGAGACACCCTTTTTGATAACCCGCTACGGCAGCAGATATTATTGTTTCATACACCAATCCAACAATGCGGGATACAAGTCATCTATTTTTTTACGGGGATGTGCTTTACGCAGCTTAACCAGGCAGTCTGTAAATTCCTGCATTTTTATAAATCCCCGTTGCTTGCTCATCACCCCATTTACATCTGCATAAATTTCTTTCAAGGTCGCAGGATCATTCTTATACACATCTTCACAATACAATACAAAGACCCCGAACGTCATATACTCGTTGAATACCTTCACCGGTGTAGGATAATACGCAGTGCCTTCTACCGTGGTATCCACCCATTTACTCCTGTTTTTCAGCGCTTCATTGATTCTCTTTTCTGACTGATTACCTGGCTTCCGCACATAATTATGGTCTATCTCCGTAAACATGCCCCTGGTATTAAATGACTCGGTATATTTTGCAGACCATGCATCATTGTGATCGATGGGAGGCAATACCATTTGTATCATCTCAAAGTCGCTTTTCTTAAACGACAGTGTGTAGTTAAGCCCGTTGATCAGCGGCGAGCAAAGGATCTGGTAACTATTGATATGGGTATTAAAATTAGCTTCCAGCCATTTCCATTGTTTATCGAGGTTGGCATTCTTTTCATAATCGGAAACGATGCCCTGGTAATAAGCGGCATGCTCCGCATAGAAGGCACGGAAACCTGATCTTTTCGCAAATTCTTCGATGCCTGTTTTATACGTGGTAATAGGATTTACCGTGATTTTGGTGCCGGCCAGTTCATCGGCGGGCAATAGAAATACACTATCAGGCAGCAGCTGGTCCTTGTCGAAATAATATGCGATGGCATTCCCGGTTAAAAAGACGTAGTGCAAGGGACTTTCCCGGAGCAGGGAATCGAAGGTGGCAATAACCGGTTCCTTTTCATAGGGAGCAAATTGTTTCAGTACATCCTGGTAATAGGGTCCTTTTAACTGTATCATGTCATCATTTCCCAGGCCCGTTGGGGTAATGGCGATCATGATGTGAATCAGTTCCTTTACCTCATTGATCTCGATCCTGGATTTTCCATCATTTTCC
Organism: Chitinophaga sp. RCC_12; assembly: GCF_041360695.1. Lineage (NCBI taxonomy): Bacteria > Pseudomonadati > Bacteroidota > Chitinophagia > Chitinophagales > Chitinophagaceae > Chitinophaga > Chitinophaga sp. RCC_12. The sequence goes on along the minus strand of NZ_JBFUPS010000009.1, from coordinate 53,491 downwards.
TTTTTAAAAGCGGCAGAAAAATTCACATCTCCGTCCTGTCCAAATAAAAAAGCAGGGATAAACGCCAGCAGGGCTGCTAAAGTTGTTCTTTTCATATGGTATTGTCTGTTCGGTTTTTTTATTACGCACATGCGTACTGAACGCGATGAGGAGACATTACAGGCAAACGGGATACCGGCAATTACCGGATTTAAACTGCTGCACCAGGCCAACAAAACACTGTCCGGCAACCGGGGTAACAAAATACAAACAAATCCTGGAATTTCATCAAATTCAAAATCGGCATTATCAGCTTTAGTGCATAGTTGTAGAAAGAAAATAGCTTAATAACCCGGGGATCAGGTATAAACATATCAAGTTGCCCCAATTAAGGCTTAAATGATCTCAGGAAAAGATAATCATTCCAACCCCGGGTTTGTAAGACACGCATTTCAAATTTCTTTCAATAATTTCACTTTAAGTCGTATTTTGGAATTCTCTTACTGAGATTTCATAAATAAATTACTTAATACCTATTAGCCATCGCGGCGATTAATGTCGACTATTCAATCATATAGTGATAAGGAGCTGGTATCTTTAATATCAAGAGATAATGAACATGCCTTTTCAATATTTTTTTCCCGGTACTATAACAGAATTTATGGAAAGTCGCTGCAAATTGTTAAGGTCTCCGCTATAGCCCAGGATATTGCACAGCAAGTCTTTCTGGCAGTATGGGAACGACGCGCTGAGCTACCGAAAGTAAAAGAACCGTCGGCCTGGCTTTTCGGCATAGCCAGAAATCTGGTTGCAGATCTGTTCAGAAGCAAGCTTGTAGAGGAAAAATATCTTCGTTTTGCTATTGAATTTCTCGAAACCGCTGGTCAATCGCCTGAGGATCTTATTCTTAATCAACAACGCTCAGAAATATTAAGCCGGTCCCTCCAGGAACTATCCCCCAAACAGAAAGAGATTTATAAATTAAGCAGAGAGGAAGGTAAAACATACCAGGAAATCGCTGATCTTCTTGGAGTAAGCAAAGAAACGGTAAAAGAATATATGCAGATTGCCCTTGCCAAAATACGTAAATACCTTTTAATACACAGGGAAGAGTTAATACAATTAATATTGATGGCAATTTTCATAAAATAATTTCCCTGCTATCCCCCCCTTTTTTTTATTCAATGCGACTACTTAGGATATAGACTGGTTCTTTTATGACTAAGGATTTACTGGAAAAACTATATTACCAATGGCGTTCCAACACTATGTCGGAAGGCGAATTTGTATTATTCAAAGACGCAGTAACCGATCCTGCGAACCAGGCTATTCTGGAAGAGGTCATTGACTTTGACTTTCATCATCCGGAATTCGATGATATTTTTACACCGCAACAACTGCAGCAGGAATTTAATCATTTAAAAGGCCGCCTTGCCTCCAAAGTAAAAACGCGAAAAGCGTTTCCAATTTTCAGGTGGAAGGCTGCAGCAGCAATTATTATAATAATATTTACAAGTATTTGTTATCTGTTTGTATCAAAATGGACAAAGTCCACCTACCGTCCAATTGCAGAGAAATCAAAAACAGTTGTAGGACCGGGAAAAAAAGGAGCAACTTTACTCCTTTCCGATGGCACACAAGTTCCATTAGATTCCGTTACAAATGGAATTGTCGCTTATCAGGGAGGAATGATCCTGAAGGCCACCAGGGGAGTTCTTCGTTATACTGGTTCAGATACGGTAACTGCCTTTAATACTATTTCAGTTCCTAAAGGAAGGGAATTCTCCTTTGTACTACCAGATGATACCAGGGTATGGGTGAATAGCGCCAGTTCCATTCGTTATCCTACCATCTTCACCGGAAAATCGAGAGATGTGACACTATCCGGCGAGGCGTACTTTGAGGTCTCTCCCAATGCAAAGCAACCTTTCCGGGTCCATGTACCAGGGAAACAATTGGTAGAAGTACTCGGCACAAGTTTTAATATAAATGCATATTACAATGAACCCGTTGTTCTGACAACAGTTCTGACTGGTGCAGTCCTGGTAAAGACTGATTCTGCAACAGCCGCAATAATAAAGGCAGGACAACAGGCAAACATGATGCAAGGTGCCATAAAAGTTCAGAAAGAGCCTGATATTGAAAAAGTAATGGCATGGAAAAATGGCGCATTTAACTTCAGAAATGTCTCTCTTTTTGCCGCGATGCGGCAACTGGAAAGATGGTATGATATACAGGTAATTTACGAAAAAGAAGTGCCGGACATTGAACTGTATGGTTCGATGAGCAAAGATTTGTCATTGAATGACCTGATGTATGTATTGGAAAAATTAGGTGTTCATTATCGATTAGAAAGCAACCAACTAATACTGCTGCCGTAGTAAAGTTTGTAATTGGCATTACTGACAGATTTTATTTGCCGGCATTATCAGTTTATACATCCTTGCAGCAGCAAAAGCCAACCATTAAACCAAAAACTGCAGCGGAGTATTAATCCGCTTTAGGGGAAATCATCCCTTAACCAAAATCTACAGCATCATGAGGACTACCGCACTTTTACTAACTACCATTCTGCTTCATGCATTTACCACAGGGTATGCACAAATAACATATTCCGCCAGCAACACTTCTTTAAGAGAAGTACTTTCTGTAATAGAAAAACAGACAGGTTTTTATGTAATCGCCAATAATAATTTAGTCGTCAATGCAAAACCGGTAACAATTGATGCAAAAAATTTGCCTGTCACAGCATTTCTCGACAGCATTCTTAAGTTTCAGCATATTTCTTATGCTGTAAGAGGCAAAACCATTATACTTACTGGTGATAATACAGCTGGCGCCAAAGGTAAACCACATCAGCAAGCCACGGCTGACCAGGCTACTGAAGTTCCCATACGTGGATTGGTTGCAGATGGAGACGGAACTCCATTACCCGGCGCTTCTGTTACAATCAAAGGAAGCAAACAATCTACTGTAACAAATGCCCAGGGCATTTTTAAGTTATCAGTTAACCCGGGCGATGTCTTACAGGTTACATATATCGGCTATAAACCCACCGAATTTAATATCAGTCCAACTGTTTTAAGCCGGAGTACCCATGTAGAAGTCCAGGACAACAACGCTTCTTTCACAATTACGTTAAAACGGTCTGAGATATCGATACGCGAGGTGGTGATCAATAAAGGATACTACACAGAAAGCAAAATACTGTCTACCGGTTCAGTAAGTTCTATTTCAGCAAAAGAGATAGAAAAGCAACCTGTCACAAATGTTCTATCTGCAATGGAAGGAAAGGTTGCTGGTGTCTTCATTGCGCAAACTACAGGAGTGACGGGTGGAGGAATGGATATCCAAATACGCGGTATAAACAGTATTGCGGCTGGCAGGAACCCATTATTCATTATTGACGGAGTCCCATTTTCCGGCAGCCCAGTAGACCAGAATGGAACGGGCGGTTATTTTTATGGTATCAACAATGGGGGCAACCCTCTAAATACACTTAACCCTGGTGATATTGCCAGTATTGACGTATTAAAAGATGCAGATGCCACCGCAATTTATGGCTCCAGGGGTGCAAATGGTGTTGTGCTGATCACAACAAAAAGGGGACAGACAGGGGTTTCAAAAGTTGATATCAATTTCAGCAGCGGCGCCGGTCGCGTAACGCGGTTTGCGCCGGTACTGGGGTTACAGGATTACCTGACAATGAGGAAAGAAGCCTTCCAAAATGACAGTGAAACCCCTAATAGTGGTAATGCACCTGACTTGGTGGACTGGAGTCAATCACAGGGCACCGACTGGCAAAAGGAAATAATTGGAAAAAATGCCTCCTTTACGGATGCTTCTGTGGCATTTTCCGGTGGAAATGAAAAAGACAAATATATAATCAGTGGCAGCTACCATCGCGAGTTGGCGGTGTATCCGGGAGAGTTCGGATACCGGCGGGGTGGTCTGCACTTTAGCTTCGATCACACTTCAAAAAATAATAAATTTGGTTTGTCATTAATGTCTTTTTATAATAAAGATAGAAATATCATTCCTGCTTTTTTTGATCCTGTGAATGTATTCTCCCTGCCTCCAAATTTTCCTGCCCGTAATCCCGATGGCAGTTTTTTTTATCACCCTGATTATAACAACCCTTATTCCTGGTTGTTGGCACGTCAGAAGTCAAACTCTGATAATACATTATCCAACCTGACGCTTAGATACACATTACTAAAAGGACTGAACTTAAAGGTTAGTGCAGGATATAACAAAATTGATCTTATACAAACAATCACTCGCCCCAAACCTGTACTTGGCAGCTTAAATAACCTGGCAATATATACAAATAATAATACACAAAGTTTGATCCTGGAGCCACAGATACAATACAGTGATGGCTTTGGCAAGACTAAACTCGAAGTGCTCGCAGGGGGTAGCTACCAGGAAAGCAGGTTTGTAATGCCGTATTACATTTATGCTACCAATTACTCTTCCGATGCCCTGTTAGATAATATAGCTTCCGCAGGACGGATAAATTCCATTACGAACAGTCAGTCAATTTACCGGTATGCATCCGGATATGGAAAATTCACCTATAATTTTGATGATAAATATGTTTTAAATGGAATCCTGCGCCGGGATGGAAGTTCCAGATTTGCGCCGGGAAAGCAATTTGGAAATTTCGGATCAATTGGTGTGGCATGGATATTTACCAATGAGAATTTTATCAAATCTGCAATTTCATGGCTTAGTTATGGTAAAATAAGGAGTAGCTATGGATCGACCGGTAATGACCAAATTCCGGATTATGGCTATCTGGATACGTACATGAGTAATACATATCCTTATGGTTCGGGTTCTGCAATCATGCCTTCAAGAGTAGCCAATCCCAATTTCAGCTGGGAGGTCACCAAAAAGTTGGAGGGAGCAATTGAGTTGGGGTTTGCTGATAACAGGATAATGTTCAATTTGAATTATTTCAGGAATCGCTCAGATAATATGCTGGTAGGTACTCCCTTAACTCCTCAAACAGGCTTTACAGAATATCAGTCAAACTTTCCAGCGACAGTACAGAATAATGGTCTGGAGTGGGAACTCAGTATAAAAGCTATACAACGTTCTAAATTCTCATGGAACGCATCTTTTAATCTTACCAATCTGAAAAATAAGCTGGTTGATTTTCCGGGATTAAAAGAATCTTCATTCCGGGACATGTACATTATAGGAAAGCCACTGACACTTATTGCATTCTATGAGTTTACCGGATTCAAAAGTGGGATACCAACTGTAGCTGACAAAGATGGCGACAACTCAATGGTGCCGGGAATTTATGTTAATGGCGGTGGCGACTTCATTGCCGCCGGACAAACAGCACCTTATTATTTCGGCGGCCTCAATAACAGTTTCCAATATGGTAACTGGGATCTGGACTTCCTGTTCCAGTTTGTGAAGCAGGATGGATTGCATATGCGTTCATACAACTCCTATAGTGTACCCGGACTAGCTTATAACCAGGACAACAAAGTGCTTTCAGACGGTCTCAGGCTTACAGTTACCGCTGGATCTCCGGCATATATCGCATATAACTACTATACCGCGTCCACTGCTATGATCCAGGATGCCTCATACATAAGGTTAAGAAACCTTTCTCTTTCTTACAGTTTCAAAGGTGAATGGTTGGTTAAAAAGGGAGTTTCATCTTGCAGAATAAATGTGAGGGCACAAAACCTGATCACTATTACCAAATACCTGGGTTTCGATCCTGAAGTAAAATCACTCGCTCTTCCGCCTCTCAAAACAATCACTGCTGGTGTACAGGTAACTTTATAATCTAAATCATGATCATGAATAAGCAATATATCATTTCAAGCTTGTTTTTGCTGGCAATTGTTGCTACAAGCAGTTGTAAAAAATTAATCGAAATTCCTTCTCCTTCCGACCAACTAACACGGGGAAATGTGTTTAATGATTCCGCTACAGCAGTATCGGCCATAAATGGGCTATACAGTTATATGTATAACTATACATCTGTTGCTGATGCAGCATTTAAGAACCAAATTACTTTAACCGGGGGAATGGCTGCAGATGAGTTCTATTATTTCAGCGCGTCAACATTTGACCAATATAAAAATAATGCTATCCCTGTAACAGATGCTACAAACCTCAGTATGTGGACTACAATGTTCGGAGTAATTTACCAGGCCAACAGTATTATTGAAGGTGTAGTTTCAGGCAATGTTTCTGACAATTTAAAAAATCACCTTCGTGGGGAAGCACTTTTTGTAAGGGCAGTAAGTTATTTTTATCTAACCAACTTCTATGGCGATGTTCCACTGGTCCTCACTACCGAAGTATCAAAAAACAGCATGCTGGCCAGAAGCGAAGGCTCAAAGGTATATGAACAGATTGTGGTGGATTTAAAAGAAGCCAAACAGCTGTTACCGATAGATTATAATGAATCTGGAGGAGAAAGAACACGCGCTAACTCATGGGCCGCAACAGCCATGCTCTCACGTGTCTATCTGTATATGGGGAACTACGCAGACGCCATCCTGGAATCATCGGCAGTTATTAATCAGAATACCTTTTATACTATCCCAACACCTAGCCAGGCTTTCCTGGCATCCAGCAGGGAAGCCATCCTTCAATTTTATACCAACGTTTATAACTATACTTATATACAAAATAGTCTTAGTCCCCAAACCGATGCTACGACTGCTATACCGGCATATGTAATCAGAGACGGGCTTTTGTCAGAATTTGAGCAGGGCGATCAGAGAAAGAATGCCTGGGTCGCTTCTATTATCTACAATAACAAAACGTACTATTATCCACAAAAATATAAACGTAACAGCTATTCCAACGCCGGGTCTCCGGAATACGACCTGTTCCTGCGGCTGGGCGAGCAATTCCTTATCCGTGCCGAATCATATACTCAGTTAGGGAAATTGACGGAGGCACAGGATGATCTGACACTTATAAGGAAAAGAGCCGGCCTTGGACGCCCGGCGGCGAGTGATAAAGCTTCATTGCTCCTGGCGATTGAAAAAGAACGCAGAACAGAATTATTTGCGGAATATGCGCATCGCTGGTTCGATCTGAAACGTACGAAAAGACTGGATGCCGTACTGAAATCTGAAAAGCCAAATACATGGAAGTCTTTCGCTTCATTATTTCCTATACCTCAATCCGCAAGGAGTACTAATCTGAACCTAAGTCAAAATTCCGGCTATTGAGTACCAGATGGCAGGAAGAATGGATGATTGCTTAACTATTTTTCGAATTTCTTCTATTTGATAATCAACATTTCTAACCATAAAGTAAGCACCTTACCATTCCGTAAGTACTTGTACTATACCACTTTGTGTAACTATATTGCGCAATAAATACTTAAAAAACCATATTATGACGCAGGAAGAAAATAACAAGCAGGTTGCCACTACAGCGTACCAAAGAATTTTTGGTGACCTGGATACCACAGCAGTAGATGACTATATAAGTAAAGACTTTATACAACACAATCCTACAATAGCCAACGGTCCTGAGGGAGTAAAGGCTTTATTACAAATGCTCGCCTCACAAGGAGTGCCGAAACAAAAAATCACCTTTAAGCATGTTGCCGCAGAAAATGATATCGTTTTCCTTCACTCACGCTACGAAATGGCAGGGAAAGAATGGAGATTTATTGATATTTACCGTGTAAAGAATGATAAATTAGTGGAGCATTGGGATGCGATGATGCCAATGCCTGAGGAACGGGCAAATAATAATCCGATGTTTTAATACATCAGATTTTTACACGCTCATTTATCCAATTTTTCTTCTCAGCCATTTGCGAACCGGCTCATCATACCATTTCAAACTTGCATATGCCAGAATAATACTACCTGTCAAAATCAACAACGCATAAGGCCAAGCCTGCACGATGGTCACGCCTTTATGGTTGCTGATCCAGGCGACATAAAAATATACCAGCGGGTAATGCACCAGGTAAAGCGGATAAGATATATCACCTAAGAATTTGCATATCCTGCTTTCTTTGCGGGAATGTACCACTCCGCCGGCGCCCAGATAAACAATGAGCGGAAAAATAATGATGATACATACTGATTCATAGACTCCATTCATCCAGAGATGCTCAGCACCGCCTATGCGCGGCATGTATAAGACGAGGGCGATTAAGAGGCTGCACCATAGAAAGGCATGCTTAATGCGGGTGGGTTTAGCTATCCGTGACAGCAACAGACCAGCAAAGAAGGGATACATTGTCCGGGTAATACCCACGCGTACCTGTTCCCAGTTTAATGTCCAACCGCCGCTGACGTCCCCGTTAGGGCTGGTAATGGCCAAATGAGCGAGCGCAATCGCCGCGATCAATACCAAAATACTTAACGCTGTTTTTGAGAACTTCCTGATGCCGATGGCGTACAGGATATTGGCAATGTATTCAAAGAACAATGACCAGCCCACGCTATTGAACGGGTGCATTTCTTCCCAACCCCGTATATCCAGTGATAAGGGAACAGGCAGAATGGTATAACCGATAAGCATCACCAGCAGCATTTTCCACAAGGGAATGGTATGGATGAGCGGCCAGATCGCTGAATCTGTAAAATAGAACCCGATCGCCCCAAGGGTCATCCCCAGTACCACCATCGGTTGAAGCCGTTCGATCCGGCGCTTAAAGAAAGTACCGATAGTCATTTTATGCCAACGGTCGTCATAAGCATAGCCGATCACAAAGCCAGACAATAGGAAGAAAAAGTCAACGGCCAGGTAACCGTGGTTGACCAGGATATCCAGGTGTCCCGCTCCTAAAGGCTCGGTCAGGTGAAAGGTTACAACTATAATGGCCGCAACGCCACGTAAACCATCCAATATGGGATAATGCGGCTTTGTGGAAAGGTTATTATTCATCGAAACTTAGCCTGTTCTAATAAAATGTTTAAAATTTATGGAGTTGCAAAATTAAGGAAGTGATTTATTTAAATCGTATCAAAATGCAGACGCATAGTCTCATTTTCAAATATAATTACATTGTAATTAAGGAACATGTTTTATACTATTCTGCTCTCAATAATTTTATAATTGATACTTTTGCTAAAGTTCAACTCTTCCTATCGTCTCCAAAAATCTCATGAAGCTTTTTCTGGAGTATCTTTTTATCGGGAAGCTTGGTTTGATATTCTGCAATAAGCGTTGGCGACATGCACCGGCTTAGGGTATATTCAACTACTTCTTTATCTTTATCTTTACAGAGTAAGATACCAATACTCGGATTTTCATTATCATTTTTAACATCTCTATCCAATGCTTCCAAATACAAATTGATTTGCCCCATATGCTCTGGTTTAAATCTATCTGCCTTTAATTCTATTGCAACCAAACATTGCAAAGCTCTGTGATAAAACAACAGATCAATGTAAAAATCATAGTTCCCGACCTGGATCTTATATTCCTCTCCGACAAATAAAAAATCCTTACCTAATTCAAGAATGAAATTCTTCATTTGTCTTATCAATGCTTTCTGCAAATCGTTTTCACTAAAAGACTCATGAAGATTCAGAAAATCAAATATATAACTATCTTTAAACGTGTTTGTTATATTGGGATGAATTTCTCTCAGCACTGCTGAGAGTTTTGAATTACCGAGTACTGTCCGTTCAAAGATGCTGCTATTAATCTGTCGATCCAATTCCCTTGTACTATATTTTTCCCGTATGCATAGCTTGAGATAAAATTTACGCTCATCTTGTGATTTAGTACGACTAAAAATAGTTAGATTATTAGTCCAGGTCACCTCTTTTAACAAAGGAATGAGGTCCGGAGAAGATTCGTAAGCTTCATAAAACTGTTTCATACGCCATAGATTTTTGTCAGAGAATCCCTTAAGTTCTGGCTCATTATGTCGTATGTACTCCGCCAACTCGCTAACCACTGATTGCCCCCACTCCGCACATTTCACCTTTTTACTAATGTATTCACCAATATTCCAATACAGGTTGATTAACTCGGTATTAACTGATCTTATCGCCGCAATACGGGAATTTCTGATCAGTTGAATTATCTCTAAAAATTGTTTGCTTAACATAAGTGCAATATTCTTCTTTGCACCAACAGGACTTTATATGCTGGGGTTAACAATAAAAGATTAACATAACAGCGTATCCAACTGATAACCGTTAGAAAAACTACCTGCGTTATACGCAGGTAATTTTTCTCATACCAAACCCCGAACCTGTCACTTACCAGCCCGGATCATATCCAGTGTATACTGAATCTCCGGATCTTTACCCGCACGAATATATTGCTGAAACGCGTCAAAAGTCAGCTCTTTGTCGGGCTGACTGCCCCGCCCATTATCCTGCTTCGCCTTCATAAAATATACTTCGCTCATCGGAACGGTTAACTTGCTTTTCGTTCTAGGCAGTGTATAGGTATTGAACCATGCGGCTGTTGTAGACGCCTCGCCACTACCGGTTTCGGTGCCTACCAGCACTCCACGTTTGTTATTCTTCACCAGCGCCGCAAAGTAGGTGGCCGCACTTACCGTGCCTCCGCTGATCAGTACATACACGTTCCCTTTAAAGCTATTCTTATCGGGCGGATAGTTGGAAATGGAACCTTCTGTCAGGCGCGCATTGCCATAGTAAAACCCTGCCGCACTGTCGTAATCGAACCGTTGTTTCAGGAAATTTTCCGTCTCCTTTACTTCCGTTTCTGCCATCTTGGTGCCGTAACCATTCAACAGGTTTTCGGGATCATGCATCTGTATGTTCTTTGTCCGGTAATTGAACACATTATCGAACGGACGTAACGCCACAAAGGAATACAGCAGGGCAGACATATTCGGATTGCCTCCGCCGTTCGACCGGATATCTATGATAACGTTGCTGATATTACGCTTCTTTACTTCTGCGAAGAAATCGTTCAGCTCCTTATACATGGCATTTTCCTGCAGCATAAATGTAAGAACCGTCAGGATGGCGGTAGATTCCTTCTCCTGGTATTCCTTTGTTACGTAGGCACGCTTCAGGAAAGTATTAAAGGGCAGCTCTCCCAGGGCCCGGTTATGATAACCGGTTTTAGCGTCTACTGCTTTCAGCTGTATGGTAGTGGAATTTTTAGCGCCATACGCTTTGTATACCACCTCATAGCTGGTAGCTTCCGGAAAAATGAGGCTGATAAACAAACTAAGACTTGTTCCGGTACGATCGGCGCCTGTTCTGATAAAGCCATCGCTATAAGTGGCGTAGCCGATTTCGCTCAACAGCTTTGCGGCAGGCATTTTGTTAATACTCAGTATCTCTGCACCAAAAGGAATGGTTTCTCCTTTCGCATTAACAATGATCCTGTCTTTAAAAGTGGTAGTGGCCAGGGGAAAGTGATTCATACCATATAATACATCCACCACACGCTCCTCATCATAATCCAGTTTCAGATGCACATCATTGAATAACTGTACGGGAGAATACCGCAAACCACTTAATATCGATGGATCTTTATCCAGCCTGTTCATCAGGGAATCCATTCTACGGTTAAACGTAACAGTGTCCGTGAACTTATAAGGATTCGGATGTTGCTTCTTCAACAGCTCAACGGCATATTTAAAATCATCTTTCAAATCCTGCCTGGTAAACCCGGTAAAAGGTTGTACCTGGGCCATAACAGAGGTGGAGAGCAGGGACATAAGTATCCCTGAGGCAAAAATTTGCTTCATGCTATTTGTAATTTTTTAAATAGTTGATAGGATCAGGTGAGCGTTTCTCCCAGGCTACATTTTATTGATAAGCGCAATAATTCCTTCGTTTTCGATGATCATCATACCCTGCCGGTCTTCCGTAATACCTTCCTGCAAAGTGTACGTGTACCTGGGTACATTTCCTTCCAGTACAGTAGGCATAAACCGGAACTGCACATTGGGCAGGTCTTCCAGCGCTTCCCCTACTTCAATGATATGCGTGGATACGATAAACAGGCAATTATTGTATTCGGAGAACCCCCTCGTAACCGCCAGGGTACCATCAAAGGCATCTTTCACATTGGTGCCCTTAAACAATTCATCGAACATCAGCAGCAGGTGTTCGCCGGTGGCTGCGGCCAGCGCAGCATCCTTCACCCTTACTACTTCCGCATAAAAATGGCTGTAGCCCATCGCTATGTTGTCGGCCACGTTGATGCTGGAGAAGATGCCCTCGCGTACCGAAAACACCATTTCAGAAGCGGCCACCGGGAAACCGATATGCGCCATGTACATACCGATGCCGATAGATTTCATCCAGGTAGACTTACCCGCCATATTGGCTCCCGTAAGAAACAGGACATTGCTGCCCTCCATCATTTGGATGTCGTTGCCCACCGCTTTTGAAATACAGGGATGCCTCAGCCCCCGGGCATGGAACAGGTTTTCGGTTTTCTCCACTGCCGTTGCGTAACAAAAATGCCGTTCCCGCGATACATTGCTGACCGCGATGTATACATCTGTTTCCGCAATGAACTGCAGCACGTCTTTCATAGCTTCGTTGTGCCTGTTGCGCAGCAGGAAATCGTACTCGGATACCGTCCCCGTCGACATCGACTTGTAGATGTCGCTGTCCAGGATTCTGCGGATATCCTTTTGGTGCATGATAGCGAGCAAGCCTTCCACACGGTCCTGCAAAGGACTGTTTTCGAGCTTCAGCAACTCCAGCAGTCCGAAACACTTCTTCAGCGTTACGATCGTTGCCTGCAACTGCAGCAGCGTATTTTTGAAACGGCCGTCTTTTGTGAGGCCCGCCAGTACTTTTTGCAGTTGTATATCCACCGCTACCGCCCATTGCGATTTTCCCGCCGTAGTATCAATATATTCCCGCATCAGGGCTACCTGGTCGGCCTCAAAAGGAAATGCAACACCTTTCTCTTCAAAAAACTCAAAAATCGCTACCCGCCGGTTGATCGCGTTGGCATCATTCAGCGGATGGGAAAACATCTCATCCATCAGCTTCTCCCCGATCCGTGTTCTCACTTTATTGAATAAAAAGTATACCGATCCCTGACGGAATTTCCCCATGAGGTTCAGCTCCCCTATCGATTGGCGATCTATTTTAAAACTCATAATTGCTTATTTAATTTTTTTCCGCCTTTGTTTCCGTGCTTGAGAATGTCCAGTATACCTTCGTTATTAATGATAATCATTCCATGCTTATCATTGGTAACGCCTTCCTCGAGGGTATACGTGTATTCAGGTACCGTACCTCTCATCACGGTGGGCAGAAAATAAAACGCGGCGCTTTCCTTTTTCCGCAATTCGTCCGCTGCTTCTATAATATGGGAGGAGATGATAAACTTACTGTCTTTCCGGTTCGTAAACGCATTACAAACAGCCAGGGTTCCTTCCAGCGCATCCTTCACATTCGTACCCCGGAACAATTCATCGAACAATACAAACAGTGATTTTCCTTCACTGAGTTCCTGCCCTATTTTCTTCACGCGCAATACTTCCGCATAGAAATGGCTGGCCCCGATGCCCAGGTTATCAGGCAGGTTGATCGTAGTGTATACGCCGTCCATTACAGAAAACTCCATGGAGGCCGCGGCCACCGGAAAACCCATATGCGCAATGTAAACGGCGGTACTGAACGAACGCAGGAAGGTAGACTTCCCGGCCATGTTGGCGCCCGTAAGAAAAACCAGGTTGCAGGAAGGCGTCATATGCAGACTGTTGGCCACCGCATTTTTTAAAAGCGGATGGTATACACCATCCACTTTTAAAATGCTGGTGCCTTTCGGGTGCACAACGGGGAATACCATGTTATGCTTCAGGGTAACCTGCGCCACTGAAACATACACATCGATATGATAAATAAAATGCAGCAGTTGCAGTACCTTCCTTTTCTCCTTACTACGGATTAACACATCAAAAGCCGTAACGGCGGCGAATGAAATTCTGGCATTCGGTTTTTCGTTAAACACCGGTATAAAAACCGGGTCATTCAATACCCCGATAGCCGCCAGCCGTTCTTCCTCCAGCTCCTTCACACCCACCATTTCCGGCGACTCCAGGTATTTTCTGAGTGCATGGAAAAGATCGATGATGGAAATAATCCCATTCTGTACTTCCTTTTCGCTGAGCGTGACTTTTGTTCCGCCATCCGGGTTATCGTCAAAAGAGATGTATTTCTCGGCCTGGTCCAGCATGGCGCCATCGAAAGGAAAGCTGGCCTTCATTTTCACGAAAGCAGTAATGATGTTGATCCGCTTGATGATCGCTTCCCTGTTGTTCAGTGGTTTCCTGAACATCGCTTCCATAATGGTTTGCCCGCCGCGGGTAAACGAATGATTATAAATATCGTAAATACCTTGCGTGTCTGCTTTCGAAAACAAGCGCAGATCATCCATCGTCTGCATATCTGTCTGCAAATACATAATTATACTTTTTATGAAACAGTTAAAGTACCCGCTATTTGCGTTTTCTTCGTATCAGTATGATGATACCTGCCACCAGGATCAGGGAAGGTATAACATATTGAAGTATCGTCTTCAATGTTTGCGCCGGGGCCTTTTTAATCGTCAGCCATATATCCGTGGGCACTTTAAAATTATGGTAAACCGGGTATTTGTTATCAACCGTATAGCTGTAGAACGCGTTACCATAATCCCTTCCATCCCCTCTCGCCGCAGACATCATGTCCGCATCGCTGGAAATAATGATCTTCTGCAATTTGTTGCCGATTTTGCGGGTAAGCTGCAGACCCACCGGATAAGGCGCTTCCTTCCTGTAATCCCCTTCCGCGATATTGAATACCGGCGCTGCGGAGTCTACTACCAGCAAGCCTCTTTCTACCCAGGTATTTTCATTGTTATGTAAAGTGGTAATTTGTTCTACCTTAAATCCGGTGGTATCAGAATAGCTTAATACACTGGCACCAACGATAGCGGTATAGCAAGCTTTGACGATACCGTTTCTCAGGTAGAAAAACGGCTGCTCATCCGCCATATCCGAACCTTTCTTAGCAATCAATCCTAAAAACTTGTGCGGCATATCCTGCGGGTTCACCTGTACAATGGTGCCTTCATCCGCATTTACCCCCACATGATTCAGAATAGGGTTCATGATAAACTGCTTGCCTGGTTCGGAATAGAACATAGCATTTCCTCCATTGTCGATATACCGTTTAACGCTATCGATAATGGCATTATCCAATATTGATTTCGGATCGGAAACCACCAGTACATCGTTGGGCTTAAACCTGCCGGAGCCCACCGCCGGGATGGTGTCGAAATTCAATCCCATATTAATCATCGCGCCCCTGGAAGCTTTATTGACAGCATGGTTCCCATATTCCCGTTCGCCCAACTTCAGCGGTGAACGCTCATAGTGCCCGGTAAGAAATTTAAACGTAGGCGTTGTATCATTCACTAAACGCAGCAAGCTACCGGAAACATGTTTCTCATAGGGAAAAACCTCCGGGTCGGGGTATGTTCTCAGGATCGTTTTTTTCCCTTTATACTCCACCTCCATCAATAAGCCTTTCGCTTCCGATTCCAGGTTGATGATCTTCCTGATTTCTGCTGGCTTTTTATACATCGAGAGATCGGTTTTATACATTTCCGCATACTTCTCCGCGATTTCATCCAGCGATTTGCCCGGGTATGCCTGGAATATTGAACTGTCTCCCTCGTTTACATCGTAATAATACACATATTTAAACTCCATATTATTATAAAAGCGGCGGTACCTGGCCCAGAAGTTCCACAGATAGGCATTGCGCGCAGTAGGCAAGCCACTGCCCAGGTTATACCCCAACAGGTTAGTATACAGCGTTACCTTCAGTGGTGATCCGTCCAGCTGCTTCAATACGCCCTGGGTATTTTCATGCAGCGTATTTATCTTGCTTCTCGTTACATCCCAATAGCCGATCAACCTGGGCAGGGAGGTAACGACTAGTATAACAACCGTTATCGCGAACGCCAACAGGTATCTGCCTGCCGATACACGCCACGACTTCGACTCGGTAACGGATTTCGTTTTGATGATGGTGAATATGATAAAAAGGGAAATAATGCTAAAGAAGTAGACAAGGTCCTTTGTGGTAATCAGGCCAGACAGAAAGCTCTCCACTCTTCCCGAGCTGGAAAGGAAATAAGTCACATCCCGCACGTAATCCGTTCCCTGGAACAGCATACCCAGCATGGTGAACATGATCAGCACCACAAATGTTCCGATCCCGGCAACAATCGGATACGAGGTTAAACTGGAGATATACATACCTACCGCCACATACATCGCCGCCAGTAAAAAGAACCCCAGCACCATGGACATAATATGCGGGAACTCTGCATTCTTAATAGAAAAGGTCAATATGAGCACCTCCGCCAGGAAAATCAGGATCATCAGGCATACAAAACTGTATACACCCAAAAACTTACCCAGCACGATCTGGCGTGTTTTCAAAGGCGACGAATGAAGCAACTTAATCGTTCCGGCAGAATATTCACGGTTAATCACACCCATGGTCAACAGCGGAATGAACAAAAAGAAGATCATCATCACCGTATCGAGCCCTTTGCCGATCACCACCCGGGTGAGCGGCAAATTGAGAAAACCATTGAAAGCACTCCCCTGCAACTCCAGGAAGGTGTCCTGCTGCAACGCGGTATCCGCCAGGTTTCCCATAATGATGCCCCCACTGGACATCAGGAATAAAATCAATATAAACCATGCGATCGGCGAAAAGAAAAAATATCGTAATTCTGCCCGCGCTATATTAAAAACTACTCTCATTAGTGTAATGTTGAAGAAGAATTTGATGATAATTGTTTGAATACATTGTCCATACCGGAAGATTCGATGTGAATAGAAGTGAGTCTCCAGTTTTTCTCCGCACTCTTCCTCACAATTCTTTCCGCCAGATCGTCGTTGGGCTGGAAATAGATCCGGCATTTGTTATCCGGCAGCAACTCTACTTTCTGTACATCTTCCATCGCCATCAATTCTTCCGGCGGAGGCATATGGAGCATTCTCACCATCATGGTATTGGGCTGAAGAATATTATTGAAAGCATCGAGGGTATCAGAAAACACCACCTGCCCGGATTCGATCATGATGATCTCTTTGGCGAGCAGGTTAATTTCGGACAATACATGCGACGACAACAATACCGCACGGTCCTGCGCAATTTCCTTGATCAGTTTCCTTGCTTCAATGATCTGGTTGGGATCAAGGCCATTGGTAGGCTCATCGAGGATTACCACTTTCGGTTTATTGATGATGGATTGTGCGATGCCCACCCGCTGGCGGTATCCGCCTGATAGATTCTTTATAAGACGTGACCTCATCTGTGTAATGGACGTTTTCTCCAGCACTTCATCCACGGCGCTTTTGATAAGACGCCTGTCCATTAACCTCAGCTGCGCGGAATACTCCAGGTACTCCTGCACGGTAAAATCCAGATACAGGGGCGCCTGCTGCGGTAAAAAGCCGATCTGCTTTTTATATGCAATAGGATCATCTTTGATGTTCAACCCATTGATGGAAACATTCCCTTCCGTTTGCAGCAAGGTGCCGCAAATGATATTCATAGTGGTAGACTTGCCTGCTCCGTTCGAACCCAGCAATCCGACAACACCGGTATCATTGATCTCAAAATTTATTTCGCGTATGGCCCAGGAACTGGCATACTTATGCGATAGGTTCTCCACCTTTAATATAGGCTGCATATAATGTTACTTATGATTAAAAACTTGGATTAAAAATGACCGATAGTTTTTGCCCTGGCCGAAAAAACACCTTCTGAAGTCCATGTTCCGGTTACCAGCATGGTACGTGCCTTAAACAGCCATTGGGTATTCTGTGTAGTAGTACCCGGGAAAATATTTATGTCGGACAGGGTGGTCAGCGTGACGCCTGTTGCATGATCCCGCACTTCAAAACGGAAGTTGTTCACGGATACATTAGCAGGAACTTTTATAAAACCGGATAGTTGTTCATAAGCGAGATCGGTGACCATAGTGCCCGGTACCGGCTCCAGCTGTACCACATCGATCGGCCTGTTATCGAAAAGATTAATAATCCGGAGGTTCACCACACTGTCATTCAGGCTACGGGAAGGAAGTTGTTCCTTCACCGTTTTTTGTTGCACTTTCGCCGGACTACCATACACAAAATGCGTATAGATCCCGCCAGGCTCCAGTTGCAGCGTGGTTTTCAGAAAGGGATTATTGGGCTGGAGCGTATCGTAGTTTCTGAATACCGTAACCTGTTGGTTCATTTTATCGGTAGCATAATCAAAAGAGCCGCCGCTGACAATATATGACAGACTGTTGTAGTATTTTGGCTGTGAATTTCCAAAATAGGCTAACAGAGAGGAGGTATTGTCGTTAACGCCATTCACAATCGTCAAAGACGCCGGAAATATCTCTTCCCGTAACTCCTTCTTACAGGAAGTACCGGCAATCAGCATCCCTCCGGCTAACAGGACCGCTTTGAAACATTCTTTATAGCTGAATTGAAACATCTTGCTTGATTTATATAGTGATCAACTTTTTATTAGTAGCCGGCATTCTGGGAGAGATGGTTGTCCAGGAGAATTTCGTCCGGCGGAACGGGGTATAGCAACTGATGCTGACTCCACGGCTGTTTGTAAAATATCTCCGAAAGCACCTGCGTGGCCTTGTTCGTCCTTTTCAGGTCCAGCCAGCGATGTCCCCACTCTGCAAACAACTCTATGCGCCTTTCCTGCGCGATGGCATCCGTTACCTGCTGATCGGTTAAAGTATAAGGAAGACCGTTCAATCCGGCGCGTACCCTGATGGCGTTCAGGTCATCGATCGCGGCATTTTTATTGCCCGCACTCCGCAACATATTCGCTTCCGCCCTGATCAGGTACATTTCTGCAAGCCGCATCACTACATAATATTCGGACCTGAACCCTCCCAATTCGAAGTTGGTGGTATTGATTTTATACTTGGCCGGAGAAAATCCTGCAGGTATTGATGTACCGCCGGTGATAGCCGTCGTCCATGCCGCTTTCCTGTTGTCGCCCGCTTCGAAAGCATTCATCAGCGCCGGCGTGAGATACCGGCCTGTCATGGAAATCGCTTCTGGCGTGGCATTGCGCCGCGTCGCTGAAATATTGGTCTGCTTCAACTGGAAAATAACTTCGTGGCTGGATATACTGAACACGCTGTTCAGACTTTCCAGTTTAAACAGATCTGTCCGGCTGATCACATCGTTCGCCTGCTGCCAGGCTTTTTCATAATCCTTGGTAAACAAGTATACCCTTGCCAGCATTGCCTTAACATACCATTTATTGATCCGGATGCGCTCCGTGTTGTTGCCATCGTAATTTTCAGAAAGATACCCTGACGCCTCTTCCAGGTCGTTGATGATTTGCTGGTATACAGCGCCAGGGCTGGCAGAAGGGAGTTTTACTGTATTATTATAATCGATGGATAAAGCGAGGGGAATTTTTTCGAACAGGTTTACCAGGTAGAAATATCCCATTGCCCTTACCGCCAGCGCTTCGCCCAGCACCCGTTTCCGGTAGTCCTGCGTAAACTCGTTTGACGTAGCAGCTTTTACACCGTCTATCAGCGCATTGGCATTGAAAATTCCCTTATAGGCCGTCTTCCATATTTTAGTGGAATACCCGGGGTTCCGCAATGTAATCCTGGCGGCCATCTCCACATAGTACTGGTAGTCCCCGCTGAGCGAAGGCTGATATAATTCATCCGCCGAATGCCCGGCAGCCAGCGTAATTCCCCCGGCGCTGTATAAATCGCTGCCCAGCTGGTCGTACGAATTAACTTCGAGTTCTCCTCCGCTGATCAGGTAAGAATACAAACCATTAAGCGCAATGGATGCCTGATCATCGCTCTGGAAAACCTGGTTGGTAGTAATCGAATTTACCGGGTCCTTTATATCCAGCAATTTATTGCACCCCGTTACCAGCACGCCTGACAACAGAAT
Source organism: Chitinophaga sp. RCC_12 (assembly GCF_041360695.1). Taxonomy (NCBI): domain Bacteria; kingdom Pseudomonadati; phylum Bacteroidota; class Chitinophagia; order Chitinophagales; family Chitinophagaceae; genus Chitinophaga; species Chitinophaga sp. RCC_12. Next base: position 33,579 of record NZ_JBFUPS010000009.1, on the reverse strand, counting down.
ACCGGTTGCATATATATTGAAAGCAAATCTTTTCATACGATTGATTTTAGAAACTTAATCTCAGGTTTGCGGCAATTCTTCTGATCTGCGGCGTAGTGCCCAATTCAACATCCGACATCCTGTATTGCGAGAATTTGAAAATCTTTGATGAATTCACGGAGACCGTTCCCTGCGTCATGCCTACTTTCTTTAACCATGCTACCGGCAGCATGTACGACAAACTAAGATTGTCCAGGCTGACATAAGCCCCTTTGGCATAGTAGGCATCCGACCCGGAAAATCCACCGCTGTTGAAAGTGGAATACTTGGTGTAAAGAGCTTTGTCGCCCGGTTGTTTCCAGTGCCTGTCCTGGACCTCCTTATACATCACCATGTTGGCCTGATTCCCATACCCGAGGTTATTCAACTGATCCGCGACCAGGGAATTTTCAAAGCTGAATTGTGCATCCAGCGACAACACCCGCTTGAAATCTACCCGGAAGCCCATCCCACCGAAATATTTAGGATTCAGGTCAACCACCCGGTAATGATCGTCCAGCTCCGTGTCAGGAAAATTCGTGGAAGCTATTCCGACAGGTCTCACCCCATCCCCGTTATAATCCTCAAACTCAGGTGTTCCTTTCATTGGGTTGATGCCGATATAATGCGAGTAGGACCTGGCGGTTACGGAAGCCCCTATCCTGTACATATCCTTGTAGGGAGAATCTTCCAACCCTTCGAAAGCTACCAGCGTATTATTGTTCTTACTTACCTGGAATCGTGCGGTCACACCCCAGGTCTTCGTGTTCAGAATCGTTCCATCCAACATCAGCTCCACCCCTCTGTTCCGGATAACAGCGGGCCAGTTGCCCACCACAGAAGGAAACCCTGTGAATGCCGGCGTGGTAATGCTTGTCAGCTGCTTTCCGTCCCTGTTGATGTAGAAGTTACCTTCAATGTTCACGGTGCTGTTGAAAAATCCCACCCTGGCGCCTACTTCAAACTTGCTGGCGCTGGACCAGCTGTATTTCTGGTTAACGGGCTGTATGAGCGTATAAATAGTCTGATCGTCATAATCCGGCAGTTTGTCCAGGATACCCGTTGGAATGTTCGACCAGCGCGAGAGATATTGATAATCGCCCACATTGGCATTCCCCATCACGCCATAGGTAGACCTGATTTTGGCAAACGAGAACCAATCCATGCCGGCATTTTTAAACCATTCTTCATTAGATAAAACCCATGAAACCCCTGCAGATCCGAAGTTCCCGAAACGGGCCCCGTCACCGAAACGCGACGAGCCATCCCTCCTGCCATTTAAACTAACGATGTATTTATTTTCCCAGTCGAATGCCACCGTTGCCAGCAACGAAGCAACTTTCAGCTGGGCATAATTATTCATCGCCTGCACCAGCTGGGCATTCGAGTAGCTCTTGATGAGGTTATCGTTCGAGAACATCATCGCTATCGTTGTTACCACATCCTGATCGGCATAACTGTAGTCTGCTGCCAGGGAAGCCGACACCCTGGCGCCGCCGAACAGTTTAACATAGTTGATACTTGGCCTCACCAGCAGGCTCTTTCCGGAACCATTACCGAAAATTGCCATGCTTATGGGAAAATACATAGGATCTTTCCCAGCTTTAGGCATATAGTAGCCGGATTTATTGGAGAAAAATTCCCCGCTAAAGCGAACGCCTGCCGTCAGGTCCTTAAATATTTCGTAGGTAAAACCAACATTGGTCTGGCTTTTCAGCGTTTGATTCTCCCCCCAGTTTTTAATATCCCTGAATGGATAAACGCTCCCATACTGGTTCCTGTACGGTTCAAAATTATATTGCCCGTTCTCATCATAAATCCATGGAGCATTGGGCGCCAGCGAGTAAAAGTCCAACGTAGCGGCAGTTTCATTGTTGGAATAGGTACTGTTGGAAGAAAGTTCCACCATCAGCTTGCCGTTCGGGCTGCGATGATTGAAAGACAATCCCACTGTTAGGCGATCGTTTCCTCTCCCCTGGTTGTACATTTCCGTTGTGGAGGTATATCCCACACTCACGCGGTAGGTATTCTGCAACAATCCGCCTTCCACACTCAGCTGCACATCATTCGACTGCTCATTTTTGAAGAAGACGCGTTGCCAGTCGGTATAGGCCTTGGGATCCCAGATCGTGAGGTCCGGGGCATTATCCCGGGTAGGAAGAACTGCATCATTCAGCATTGCCTCCTTTCTCACCGCCAGGTACTGTTCCGTGTTCATCATATCCATGTAACGCTGCACGCCCGAAAACACTTTGGAGTAGCTTACATTAAACCGGGTAGGACCTGGCTTTCCTTTTTTGGTAGTGATGATGATCACGCCGTTGGCGCCCCTGGAGCCATACAACGCGGTGGCATCCGCATCTTTCAGCACATCCACACTTTCAATGTCCAGGGGATTGATCATATACAAAGGACTTTCAGTAGTCGAGTAACCGCCGCTAACAGGTGTGCCTGCACCCAATGGATTAACGGATAAAGTAGCAATCGGTAATCCATCAACCACATACAGCGGGTCCGTAAACATGTTTTCGTTCAGCACATTCCGTCCGCGTAGCTCTACTTTCCTCGCTCCTGCCGTGTTGGCCGATTGGCTGATCCGGAGGCCAGGGACGCGGCCTGCGATCGCGTCCAGCACATTTACGACGGGTTGCCTTTCAATATCACTGGCTTTCACTGTAGCGATATTGGCGGTGCCGATTCTTTTATTGGTGGTGCCCAAAACAGTCACCTGCACTTCATCCAGTTTGTTTTCGGAAAGCACCAGCTCCGTGTTGTATGCCCTGGCAGCAAAAATGGGTTCCGTTATTTTAAATAGATGGTCCACATAGCCGATATAGCTGATCCGCATCTGGTCGCCCACCTTCATCGGCACCTGGACCGATCCATTCCCTGCGGTCAGATAATTCCGCTTGTCGGTAAGATTGCTAATGGTAGCGCTGACCAACGGCGTGTAACCGGAAGAATAGACATAGACAGTGATCGATTCCTGTTTCGCCGGCACCGTATCAACGGGCGGACTGGCTACAGCCGGCCTGGACTCCTTCTGGGATACCAGGATGTTTTTGTCGATGATCTTGTAGGTCAGTGACTGGTTCTCAAATACCTTGTTGAGAAAGGCTCCCAGGTCAATTCCCCTGGCAGTAATGGTGACCGGCTTTGCCACCGATAAGGCGGTAGCCTTGTACAGGAAAACATAATCGGTTTGCGATTCTACAGCTGCAAAAACTTTTTCCAGTGCAACGTTTTTACCGTTAAAGTTGATGCTCTGTGAAAGCCCTCTGGCAGATACCTGCAACAGGGCAGCGGTAAGGAGAAAGAATGTTAGCTTCATGACTAACAGAGATTTGGTTGAGCCACGTTTCCATCCATAGGGAACCCGTATGCAATAAGAAATAATTAGCATAGCTTTGCATCGTCCGTCCTTTTCATAAAGGGCGGAATGTTTAAGTGAATAAATAAGCAGTCTTTACCTGATTGTGATGATTACATTACTTGAACATCTACCGGGAGTGTCGCAAGCACTTCCGGTTTCGTTTTAAGCAACCTCTTTTATTACTTGCTATCTTACATACAAAATATTTCCCTTCAGTTCGAAATTCACATCCATCGTTTCCAGCACTTCTAATACATTAGACAAATTGGTATTGCGGTGCATTTTCCCTTTGAAGATGACATTATCCGGCTTCCCAACGTATTGCACATCTATATTGTACCATCTTTCCAGCTGGCGCATTACACTATATAAATCCATGCCGTCAAAATTAAACAGCCCGTTTTTCCATGCGATCACGTTGCCCGCATCAGGCGTTTCCGTTACGGTCAACGTGGCTTCCTCCGATGCATCCGGTTTGCTTAAAACCCCTGTCTGGCCGGGCACAAGCACCTGGGGAGGCGTGGTATGCTTATTGCCTGCCAGCGGCGTTATTTTCACAGCGCCGGTCAATAGTGTTGTGCGGATTGTTTTTTCGTCATCATACGTGTTCACATTAAATGAGGTACCCAATACTTCCAGTTTCATCTGACCGGTTTCCACTACAAATGGCTGCCAGCTTTTGCTGGCTACTTCAAAATAAATCTCCCCGCTGATTTTCACCCTTCGTTCCCCCGTCTTGAAAGCAACCGGGTATTGTATAGAAGACTCGGCATTCAGCCATACTTCCGTTCCATCAGGAAGAGTGACGTGGTACTGGCGGCCTTTAGGTGTGGTAATGGTATTATGGGCCTCCCCGTCTGTTGCGGCGGAGGCGTCGTATTTAAGCTCGTTATTGTTCAGGGAAATTTGCGTTCCGTTTTGCGTAGCGATTTTTCCTTCGCCCAGGCTATCCAGTACCAGTTGCGTACCGTCTGCCAGTGTCAGGATAGCGCCGTTTTTACCCGGTGGGATGTCGTGCAGGGCGGATTTCCGGCCAAAAGGATCAGCATTTTGCGCACCAGGTGTGAGGAGGAAATAAGTGGATATGCCTAACCCCAGCACAAGTACCGCGGCCGCCCATTTCCAGGTGCGAAGGAACTGCATCCGGCGTATATTTGATTTTGCAGGTTTGTTAGAAAGAAAACGTTCCATCGCAGCGGTTTCATCAAACCGGGCCATGGCCCGCACATTTTGCTGTTGTATGTCGGTATTGTTCAATTCCATCCATAACTGCCGGTTCTCGTCGCTGGCAGCGATCCACGCATCCAGCTGATCCTGCTCGTCGGCGGTAAGCGTGCCCTGTTGCGAACGGGAAATAAGCGCAGCTATGATGAATGGATCGTTTAAAGAAGACCCCATGTCTGATGTGTTTATCTTATTACAACATGGTGTCCCGATCGTACCAAAAGAACCAAAAAAAAAATTATGAGTGGAGGGAAAACGACAAAAATAAGGCTACTACAGCCGGCGACACGCGCATTCTCAGCAGCTTCATGCCCCTGGTTTTCTGGTTTTTAACCGTTTGGAGTGAGATAGAAAGGATTTCGGCGATCTGTTCGTTCTTCAGTCCGTCGATATAACTCATACGGACGATCTTCCCGCATTGTTCCGGCAGGTTACTGATCTCGCGGTAAATTACCCTGAACACCTCCATGCGGATGATATCCAGATCCTCACCTGTGGTGGCCTTTTCCTGCTCGTGTAGGAATTTAGCCTGGCGTTCCTTGCTATGCTGTGCCCCTTTCAGGAAATTAAGGGCTGCATTACGTGTAGCCTTGTACAAGAAATCCTTCAGATGCCGGAGATCCTCGAAGGCATATGGCTTCTGCCATAATTTTTCAAAAACGTCCTGCACAATATCTTCTGCATGCCCAGGCTCACCGATGATAGATTCGGCGTAGTGGCAAAGGGCATTATAATACTCTTTAAAGATATAAGAATAATGCAATGTATCCCCCGAAGTCAAGCCCTGCAAAAGCTGATACTCATTATTAAAAGATTTCCGCGACAAGTTTGCACCCCGATTTTAGTTGAAATGTAAAAATAGTCAAAAAATCAAGCTATAAAAATGCAATTGAGGAGTGGAATTTCTTCCCGGCCTTACCGGGGAAATAAAGAAGCCCGGCGTATTCCAAAAAGTAATTCGCCTACAGCAATGGATATTTCTAACCAAAAAACTATATCTACATCAACAAAAATCGTAAATTGATCATGATAGTTCTGTTCCTGTTTGTAACTTAAAGTTAACTGATCATGAAGTTTAAACTAATTTTATCGTTTTTTCTTTTAACCACTTGTTTTGTTTCATTTAGTCAAGATATGCCATCCGGAAAATCCCAAAATCAAGACATTGCTGTTACTGAAAAAGGCTTAATAAAGATATCCGTCATGTATCCATATGCTGAGGGTAAAACTTTCAATATGGAGTATTATGAAACTAAGCATATGCCCATGGTGGCTGGTTTCTTAGGAGCAAACCTGGTTAAATATACTATTGAAAAAGGACTTTCCAGCGGTATTCCAAACCAACCTTTACCCTTTATGGCTATTGGTACATTCTATGTAAAAAGCCTGAGTGAATATCAGGCGGCTATTGCTCCAAACAGGGATGCGATTCGTGCAGATTTTATAAACTATACCAATGTCGTTCCTGTCATTTTGGTGAGTGAAGTTGTAAAATAAAGCTGACATAGCGATTTATTTCCGGGGATGTATTTATAAGGAAAAACAAATAAATTTGTGGCAAAAAAAATGGAAACCCAAACAAGCCAGGTCAATGTAGAAGAGGAAAAGCAATTGATCCTACTTACACTTAATGATTATCTTCAAGGACGTCCGGTACTCGACATCGAAAGGATCCGGGCAGCGTTTCACCCCGATGCTTACATCAGGACCATCATAGATGGAAAGTTAGTTCAGTGGGCACTGCCACAATATCTGGACCTGGTTGCCCAGGCAACAATACAGGAATGCCAACCCGAACTCCTTTCATTTACCTGGGATGGAGATACTGGTTCTGCCCACGTGCAATTGACTTTTGCCACCTTTCGGTTCATTGACCGGTTTAACCTGATAAAGCTAGACGGGAAATGGCTGATTGTGGATAAGGTTTCTTACCGGCAGGAATTACCGTGAGAAGTCGTTGGCAGGAGCCTCTCCTGCTTCTATAGAAAGAATTATAGGTTAAAAACAAAAACCCGTTTCTACTCAGTAGAGACGGGTTTTTCTAAAGTCAGGTGATCACAGCACTACTTTCCGCCAACACTAAGTGAAAACTCCACTACTTTTGACGGCAAACATTGGTGGTCGTCACAGGCCATAAATTCCACGCATCCTTTAATTTTAGTGGCAGCCTTCCCCTTTAGCATTATCTGCTGAATAAAATTAACTCTTCTCTCATAGTACTTCAATTCTGTTTTAAAATTATCGTCATAAGCTTTCTTCAAAGTTCCGGATTCCTCAACTTTTCCCACGAACGTAACCAACGGATTCTTATTAAACCGGAATGAAGTAGGAATGGGGCCTTCTCCGGTTTCCTGAGCATAGATATGCCAGCGTACATCAATATTCGCTGTCATTTGCAGTTCGATTCGCTTTGCATCGATTTTCTTTGCGCTAAATGTCCATTTTACGGGGTTCTCGATTTGCGCACTGGCAAGATGGGATAGTAAAAGCAGGAAAACTGCAACCAATACATGTCTCATATATATGTTTATTGATTCACCATTCATTTTTTAGTACTGTAATTACACACTACTCACTAATAAAGTATCAAAACAACCGTTCGTCCCTACCTTCATTAAAAAAAATTTCAGGTCATTCCATAATTAATCTAAACTATCATATTGGATTACCACAAAAAATACTACTTTCAAAGTAATTTCAAATTGCCATCAAAAAAGATTCAATGGTTAAGGCATGTCGTACAAAAAGTGCTATACCTGCTGTATATGCAGTCGGAGATGAAAATAAAAACCAGTGCCGTTAATCAATGAAGAAAGAAACCGGTAAAAAACTAATGTATGTGCTTGCGGCGATGCTACCAGTGATAACCGGGGTGCTGTTATACCTGGTGGTCAGTGTGCTGCCGTTTATTGATAAAAGAATGCGACTGCCGGCAGTAGCCACCGGTTACCGGGTGCGGTAGTATACATCACCGGCCGGGAGCACTTTCTCGGTTTTCCTATGAAAGTGTTGATAGCATCAAAAGTGAAAAGGGGGAACGGATTTGTCCCCATTGAGAAAGCTTTAAAGATTGAATCAACAAAACATCCACCCAGATAAACATCTCACAACAGATGATAACACGGTACAATCATGGCAAAATTGAAAAAACTATTCCCTATCTTCTGCATGCTGATCGTTGCACTGTCGTGCAATGAATCAAAATTGTCTAAAGGCCCTATAGCCAGCCTATCGCTTATACGCGCAGAAATCAATATCACGCAACGTTTACATAGCAAGATCGAAAACCAGGTGGTGGTCGTTTTGTCCGATGAAGAGGGAAAGACCATTAAAAACGATTCTATCAAAATTTATGTGAACGGGGACGAAGTAAAATACACGGTCAGACAAGGGCTCTATTACACATCCAGCACCTATTATTTAAAGGATAGTGCCAATCCTAAAAACAATCAATTCAATTTTGAAATAGTGCTTCCGGATGGTAAAAAATCATTCCTGGCCGGGGTGGATGCCCTTGACCTGGTGAATGGTCAAAACATCAGTTATACAGAAAAGGGAAATCTAAATAAGGATTATGAAATAACCTGGAAAGAGCTGACCGGCGTAAATTACCTGGCCATCGAGAGAACCCTGAAAGTAAAAAAACAGGAGGAGCCCAATATTACTACCTATGAGGAGCATATGCCAGATACGATCAGCATTCATTCTGAAGGGCGTCATGTGGTATCTAAGTCAACCTTTGATAGTCCAACGCACCAGGTCAACATACTCTCGTTCAGATTCATTGCTCAAAAGATGGGGAAAGTAAGTCCTGAGCTGGCCAAAGGCAGTAGTATCAGTATTATGGGAAGTATTGAAAGAAGTGCGTCATTTGAGTAGCAGCGTAAACCCAAGAGAATACTATACATTAAAGGATACAGCTGAGTATCCCTCATCATACGAAGCTTCTATAATGGCAGTAGCTATTACCCTTTCGCCGGAATACGGATTCCTGCCATGTGAGGTAAGCATGTTGTCGAGAAAAATAATATCTCCCTGCTGATAAGAAAATACTACTTTATTTTTTTCATACGCTTCCCATATGCTCCGGTATTGGTTATAGCTGATATCTGAACCATCCCCGAAAAAGGTATCAGAGCTGAGATAATCCTCCGGCAGATAACTATTATGATCAAGCCCTACTTCCTCGTAACGGGCATATTTATTAAAGAAAAGGACATGATTGAACCACATCTCCTCTCCGGAAACAGGATGACGGTAAACAGCAGGTTTCACCCATTCTATAACAGCATCGTTCCTGCCCGTAAAAACGCAGGTAATGTCATTTCTTTTACATATACCTAAAACCTCCTCTTTGTCGTTTGTCTGAAACACTTCCTGCCAGGGCATTCCAAGTCCCTCCGACAAATTCCGGCGATACTTTACCCCTGTTTCCCGGAACCTGGTCAGCAGCTCCGGAGGAATATCAGACAGTACAAGGCGAGAATCTGCCAGGGGTGTCTCCCCACCCTTTTCAGCAGGCACAAGACAACAGAAAACGATCTTCCTTCCCCATACGCGACTGTATGAAGTTTCATTATGCATGTTAATGGGCCTCTCCTGCGGATATGTTGTAGACAGGTAAATATTTTTGATATCAGATGAAAGTTCTTTTCTTGGGGAAGACCTGAACAGATAAGGAAGCGGATCAGTGTTAAAACAATTCATGAATTCTTTAAAGTCCGCAGAGGTCCTGATATTAAAACCTCTGAACAGTATGCCTCCGTGTTTTACCAGATCGGATTCAAAAACTGTCTTATTGGCGTTCATCCAACTTACAAGATCCCCGTTAGGCTGCGAAGAACTGATTACAAGAGGCATGAGCCTGGTTTCATCATTCAGGGATGATCTGTTCACACCGTAAATGACGGTGTCTATGGTCGTTGCCGGACCTGAAGCTATATTGTCCGAAAAATTGCTTTCCATTATTTTACTTTAATGATGATTAAAAGCCAATAGCCCCGCCAAATATTATTGCCTGCGTATCCCATCTTGCAAAATTATTTACTCCATATCTATCTTCATTTCGTAATTGAAGTTTTTAAAAACACGTCCCTGCCCAAACATCCCATTATTCACTGCAACTGCCTTGCGTTCCATATTATTAATCATAATTGTACGATTACGATAATCCATCTCAAAGTAGCTTATCATATTGAGTACATACTCGTCTGTCACACGATACAACAACACACTTCCGGCATTATTATCGGGTAATCGTATATTGCGGCCATCAAATATAGTTGCGTCATATACAACATCGCGGGCTTCATCCAGCAACTTCAGATCGCCACCCTCTTTTTGCCAATACCCTTCTGTCCAACAAATTTCTTCCAGATCAAACAGGTACTCGAATTGCCCTCCTTTTCTCTTATTATTTATCACAGTACCATATTTGAATCTGTAATCCTCAAATAATATCAACACCTTTGTAGTAACCGCATTAACGGGATTGACTTCACTTACATAAGCAGCTTTTATCCTGGAAAGGAGTTTTTGCCTGTCATACTTCTCTTCATGACCAATGGCATCAAGGTAAAATTTCTCCCTGATCTTCCATTCCTCTACGCCCGCAAGCCGGAGGCGGTTTCTGAAGTCTACATCTTCCCATCCGTAAACAGACATCCTTTCATCGAACCCACCTACATGCAGGAAGTCGGCCTTGTTCACACATACAACGCCCGCTACACCGGGATGTAACCCCAAAGGTCTCATAAACACCTTTTTATTCGTCCTGAAAACCTCATCGATATAATATACAAACCTGTTTCCTGTGAAATTGTCCGCATTTATATTACAAACAATATTACCGGAGGCAAGTTTGAACGCCATATTTTTGGCATGGCTATGGTTGAACTCCAAAGGATCAAATGTTTTATAGTAAACTAATGCCCCTCTTTCTATGTGATCCGATAAATTGTTCTTTACCCATTGCTCCATATCGTCGCCCGAGTTATAATCAAGCAACAATACTTCCAGCCCCGGATACCCGGTATTATTAGTAAGATTCTTTAACAAGGTTTCCTTTAAATGGTATAATCTGTTCATACAGATTATGCAGAATGATATTTTCCACGGACCATATTCAGAGAGTGCTCTTTGTTTAACAAGCTCGTTCTCCAGCATATTTTAGATTTTAATACAGCAGATCATCCTATTCCGAAACGCTGCTGTTTACTGCCAGTAAATGATTAGCCGGACCATTATTCTCTGGCGGCAGCTCTTTTCCAACAATATAATTGCCGATCACCAGGTGATCTAACTTACAGGAATGAAAGAAGTCAAGGGCCTCTGCCGGCGTTTCTACAATAGGCATTCCCCGTTTGTTCAGCGATGTATTCAGCAGCAGTGAGATACCGGTTAATGCTTTAAATTCAACCAGGAGCTGATAAAACTCAGGTGACCAATCTGCTGTTACAGTTTGTATCCTGGAAGTATTATTGCGATGCACAATACTTTGTATCTGCTGATGCCATTCCGGCTTTACATCATCTACCAGGATCATATAAGGACTCTCCCGGTCGGTCATAAAATATGTTCCTACATCTTCACGTAATACAGCAGGGGCAAAAGGACGGAAGTCTTCCCTGAACTTGATCTCCGTATTAATATAATCCCGTACGCCACTATTCCGGGGATCAGCTAATATGCTGCGTCTGCCCAGGGCGCGCGGCCCAAATTCAGACCCTCCCTGAAACCAACCAATCACCTTCCCTGCTGCCAGCAGTTGCGCTGCCTGTTTGATATAATTATCACTGTAAATAACCTGCTCTATAATACTTCTGTGGAGCGTTCCGTTAAAAAGCTCTTTGTTGCCAAATACTTTTCCCAGGTCCACCACTTTACCGAGGAGGCCAATAGACGGAGGATGAGATACCTGTACATTGCCTGCATCCAGTAAAATACCGGAATATAAAGGATCCATAATCACAGCTCCCAACTGATGCGCATCAATGTTTACAATGCAATCCGCACGGCCTTCACCATCCACTTCTATATAAACCCCGCTGTCACTGACCTTCAGCTGGTATCTGCAGTAATCACTGATGTTGAATTCAATCAGGCTTACCGCTCCCTTCGCCTTCCCGGCGGCAGCATGCTGTTTTATCAAACGGAAAAAGTTGTCGATGCGCGTCCTGATATTATCCCGGTGATGCGTATTGGAATAGGAGTAGATGGCCTTCTTTACTTCTTCCTGCGAATAGGTTTGGCCAAAGCAGGTAGACCTGGACGCCTTTATTTTCCGCTCCCTTTTCATTACTTCCAGCCAGCCATAATAAGCACACCCGATAGCAATACCGTTATCACCGGCGGCAGGCTGAATATACAAATCACTGACCCTGGTATTTTTCAAAATAAGGTTATTGGCTACCGCATTCAATGCTACGCCGCCGGCATAGCATAATTTGTTTCCCACTCCCCTGTTTAGCCGGTCTTCCACCAGGTATAAAATTGCCTTTTCTATCTCCTCCTGCATTTTATACGCAATATTGGCATAGTAGGTAAAGTTTCTTTTAAATTCACTATGCGTACCGGCCGGTCTGTTCAGTGACTTCATCAAATCATAGTTAATAAAAACCCGGCCGTCCCGCAGGTGAAATATATCCTCCTTTATCACACCAGGATTCCCATATGGGGCAAGTCCCATCAGCTTTCCTACGTCACTCATATTCCTGAAGCAATAGTGACTGATAGCCTGATAGGCACTTCCCAGAGAATGCATGGTATAAGGTGCTACCGGCGCATTTTTATAGAAAACCCCGTAAGGGGAAAAATCTTTTATAACAGGTGTAAGGCACCCGTTCTGATAGGTATAAAAGCTATCTTTCTCAAAATACAAGTGGGATACATCTGCATGAATTTTTTCATTGTCAGGAATGAATGCTCCTTCCAGGTCTATGCATTCGCAGAAAGGACTTCCCGATCCATCTATCACCAGTACATTAAAATCTCCCTCAAACGGGCTGGTACCAATGGTACTATAGGCATGCGCCAGGTGATGAGAAATGGTGACGACAGGAACTTTTACATCGTCCGTAAAAATCCTGGGACCTTTGAAACTTCCATTACCATAATCGAAGCTTCCGCCATAAAGCGCATTCTGAACAACCAGGTCCACCTCATTTATAGTGATGCCGGCCGCATTCAAACAGTATTGAATAGCAGCGGTGTCATTCATTCCGTCATGCTTTTTCCTTGTTATCCTCTCCTTTTCAATAGCCACACAAATCTCCCCATCCTTTAACAGGCAGGCTGACCCATCGTGCGAAAGGTTTGTACCAAGTACATAAATTGGTTTACTCATACGATTTGATAAGTTATTGACTCTTCTATTTTGAAATAGCAGAGGATGATTTAATACAGTCCGTGATGATTTCCGCCATTTTCTCAGGATGCTGATCGATAAAGAAGTGCCCACCGGGCAAAATACTATCCTTAAACCCCGCCCTGGTAAACGCTTTCCAGTTGGTGATATTCCCGGCATTCTCCTCTTCGTTCCCCATGATAGCCCAGATAGGTGTATTAACAGGTGGAATCCTGCTTAGCTGGCAATTTTCAGATAAATGGAAGTCTGCTCTCAAAATGGGTAATATAAATTGCAGGAAGTCCCTGTTATCGAGCAACTCAGCCGGTATGCCTCCCATCTTCCTGATCGCTTCTATAAAATCCTTATCCGCCAGCAGGCTTTTAGTTTGCTGAGCTTTTATCCCCGGGCCGGCATTGCCGCTTACAATAAGATGCCCGGGCGACTCCCCAACCTCTTCCAGCATACTGCATACTTTAAATGCAAGAGAAGCGCCCATACTATGCCCATATAGCAGGAAACCGGGATACTCCACACTGTCCAATACCTTATTAAAAAGATCAAGGGCGGCGGCTTCAAAATCAACCAGAAGGGGTTCCGCCATCCGCTTACCTCTACCCGGCAATTCTACCGGAATAATATCTATATCCTCCAGCAAAGAGAGGATGGGCTTGAACGAATAGGAGCTTCCTCCGGCAAAGTGTATAACAAATAACTGCGTTCCTGACATATGACTGAAATACGATGAAATAATTAATGATCTTTTAGTTTAACATCATCCACCAACCTGGAATAACACTGTTCCATAAACTGATTTATGTATTGAAGAGAAAAGAGTTCCTGCGGACTGGCAGCAGTCCGTAACTGAACATGAACGGCATCAACGAACCGCGGCCAGAACAACCCGGCCTCCAACCCCAGCGCCCTCGCTTCCTCTGCATAAACATGGTAACCATTCACATTGTCAATCAGCCCGTCAACATCCCATACCGCTTTGTTATCTACTATCCATACACAATCCACGGCTTCTCCCCATTGGTGCCACGACAAGCCCGGTATTGCGTTGGTCAACTTTCTTCCGGCTTGTGGTCCCACCATAGCGATGCAGCTGGCGAGAAAGTATGCTCCCTCCTTTTCCAGTTCTTTCAACCTGCTGCTGACTTCCTCTTCAGATCTTGACTGCCTCCAGTATTTTGCCTGGACAATGGGATTACGGATACCTTCGAAAGGGCGCATTATCACGTTTCTGTCGAGGCATTTCCCGATCAATGCTTCAACCTTCACTTTGAATTCCGGAATAAGATGCTCCAGGTATTTATTTGACATATTTTTTTATTAGATTTCGGAGATTATTACATACTTAAAAAACAGACCCATAGGATTCAATCAACACACCATGAAACAATACCCTCTATCCCCAAGGCAACTGGAAGACTGGAAATATAATTATAACCTGAAGCCCGGTGTTCCACCCACCATCATGAGAATTGAAACTGATCTGGCCGGCATCGATATCGGCACACTGAAATCCGCATTCTCTTCGTTAATACAAAAACATGAAAGTCTGCGCACCACCTTCCGGGTAATTGAAAACCAGGTTATACAACAGGTAGAAGAACTTTCCGGCAAATTTGAACTGATGTATGTGGATGAATATACCCCTTCCTCTCTGCACACCCTTTCTGAAATGGTTATCAGGGAAATGAAGGACCTGGAAAACGGACCTCTGATCCGGGGAATAGCCTGTAAAAAAGATGCCGGGCTTTACAGGCTACACATTATCGTCCATCATATTATTTCGGACCAGTGGTCTGTCAACATCATCAAAAATGACCTGCAGCAATTGTACCTCAAACATGCCAACAACCAGGTAACACATAATGAAATGCCATCTGAACAGCTCGGAGCCTATATACTTTCCAAAACAGCGTTCTACAATGAACATCACGACAACGTAATCAGGTACTGGGAATCAAAACTGGAAACAAAAAGCTGGCATTCAGACTATGATATCATTCACCGGAACCTGCTGTCACCTCCGCCAGCCGAACAGGCTTTTCCATGGAAGGGACTGACAGGCACCGACCTTATCGCAAACCCCACGGGAGAAGCATATACTGCTGCTATCAGCGAACATCTCTACGAACAACTACAGCAACTTCGCTATAATGAAAAATCCAGCATGCTGAATATCCTGCTTACTGCCATTAACCTGCTGGGGGCAAAGCTGACCAATAACCGGCAAATACTGATACAATGTCATCATGCCTGCCGGCAGGAACCTATTACCACGAATATCATAGGCAACTTATTGGGTAAGCTGCTTATTTTTACCGACATCCATCCTGATGAAAGCATTTCAGCGTTGATGAACCAAACAAGCCACCGTTACCAGGAAGCAACCTCTCATATTATATTCAGTTCAGAAAAACTAAATCCTCTTGAACTCACTACAGGCAACTTCCTGTTCTTTAACTTTCTGCCAAAGGAAATGCAGAATAATTCCCTGTATAATTATAAAGAGCCCGCCTTTAGCAGCAATGTCTGGGCAGAATCACCTTTAGTTTGCCAGGCGTTTGAATACAAGAATACCGTGGTGCTGAAATGGTCTTATCATCTTCAATTCTTTAACCGGACACTTATTGAACTCCTGGCAGCGCAATTTGAAGAGATACTGGAGATGATGACCGGCGATAGTCAAACCGATGTTAAAAGCTTCTTAAATAACCTGGATTAGGTTTGGGGAATACCTGCCCTGCGTTGCTCCAGTTCAAAATTGAGATCTCTTGCGGTACACGACATAAACACTTCCGCTTCCGGGATGTTGTGTTTTTGGAGGAAATATAACTTGTTGTGATGCTCCTGACGCAGTTTCTCCGTTGTGTCACTGAAGTGCGGGCAATGTAGTGAAGCTGCTTTCCTGTTCAGTACAAAGCGAACATTATTCTTGTAGATACGGTAGCCCAGATCGATGTCCTCCACGCCCCATCGTTGATCATAAGCAGTATCAAACACACCGGTTCGTTGCAATTCACCCGATCTCACGGACAAATTTCCAGTCCAGAACATAGCCCATGGCGCCTGCAGGGTCATAATATCATCGCCACAGGCAGCATAAACGGATTCCCTGATATCCAGGTATTTATCTCCGGCAATAAACCTGTTGATCGTATCCCTTGGGTTCAGCAGATCAATCTCTTTCAAAAGGGTTTCACCGGGATCATATACTTCTTCAATACCCAGCACATAGCCGATCACGACTACGTTCTGGTCTGCGTGCGACGCCAGGTGTGCACTGATACAGCCGGGATCCAGTACAATGCCGGAATCAATAAACAACAGGATCTCTCCTTCTGCATTGGCAATTCCCAGGTTTCTGGCCGTTGCCACCCTGTAGCCGTCATCCTCCTGGAACAGGTACTTCAATGGGAAATTGCCCTCGTATTTACCGACAGTCTCCCTGGTGTTATCGGAGGACCCGTCATCCACTACGATCACTTCAAACAGGGATTTATCCAGTGTCTGGGCATTGATACTCATTAATGTGTAGTCTAACAGATATGCCCTGTTGTACGTTGGAATAATAATACTGATGCTGGGCGCCTTTTTGTTCATGATGCTATATTTAACTTGTTTTCAAAGCGAAAGACGGGTGATTATTCAATTTTTTTCCACCAAGATCCATCAGGCGTTTCGACCAGCGTTGCACATCCGAATGCCTGACTTTCAGGTAAAGTTTACGATTCCTCGCTTCCTGATCCTGTACCGGCATCTCCAATGCCTGATCTATCGCATTATCCATGCTGTTGTAAGAGTAAGGATTTGTAAGTACTGCTTCATGAAGCTCAACAGCAGCGCCAACAAACTCAGACAAGACGAGTACGCCTTTCCCACCTTTTTTCACCGCCAGGAATTCTTTGCACACGAGATTAGTGCCATCCCGCAACGAGGGTACCCACATAATATCTGTAGCGGAAAACCAACTCACCATTTCCTCAAAAGAAAGGGCTGCTTCCGAATAAATAACCGGGGTCCAGTCTGCGGCGCCATGAGCGCTGATAATCCGGGCCACCTGTTGCCTGATTTTTATCTGAAACTGATCATAAGCGGTTATGCCGGCGGCCGGTTGCACCGCTACGAGAGACAGCACCACTTTACCTTCTAATTCCGGCCGCCTGTCCAGCAAACGGCTGTAACACTCCAACAGTTTGTCCATTCCTTTTACATAATCCATTCTTGAAGCCGCGAAAATCAGTATCCTCTCTTTGAACTGGCTCCTGATAGCTGATACGCTGCTTTTTATGCGCCGGTTTTTAAGTAGCTGGTCAATACGGGCACAACTCGTACCCACCGGGATAGCATCCAGCTGAACGGTTCTGTTATCAAACAACACTTTCGATGTTACTACAGGCTCGCTCAGGGCGTTACCGGATTGCGAAAAATAAGGTGTTACCTTCTTACGTTGCTTAATCGAAATATTGGTCACTGATTTGGCTACCGCTATAAAGTTCTCGATGTACCTGGGGATAGAGAAAACGATATGATTACAACATAACAGGCTTTCTATGATTTTTTCCCTCCATGATATAACATTGAAGATATCCGGTCCGGGGAAAGGCGTATGGAGAAAAAAAGCAATTTTCACATCCGGCGCCTTCTTTCTTATAAAGTATGGAGCAAGCCACAAATTATAATCGTGGATCCAGACAGTGGTATTGCTATCTGCTTCTTCTAATGCAGCCTCAGCAAACCTTTTGTTGATCATTACAAAATTTTCCCAGTTGATCTTCTGGCAGTCAAAGTTTTCGTGGAATGAATGCAGTATGGGCCAAAATCCTTCCTTCGATGTTTTATGATAGAAGCAATTAAGCTCTTCTTTTGTAATAAGCACCCGTTTAAGCGTACAAGCCGCCGCTGCTTCCGGCATATCAATCCTTTCATAAACCGGAACGGACGGGCTATCCGCGAATTCACTTCCGGCAATCCACATGCCATCAGGCACTACAGAAAAAAATCCCTTCAGCAGGGGAATAATACCATTTGGTTTACCAGCATCCCGCCTGTAAATGGTGCTGCCATTAACCATCACCTCTTCATATGGCTGGCGATGATACAGCACTATTATTTTTCTCTTCATAAATGGTAAAAAATTTGAGTATTACATGCTATCAGATCCTGCTGAATGAGGAGGCTGGTATTTCCACGGAAATGGAGTGGTTGAGCACCGGAATTTTTACCCCAAATCTTGTTTTTCCTTTCTTCTGAAAAATAACACCTTCTATTCCAATGAAAGGTCCTTCTGTGATCAGCACCTTATTGCCACTTTGCAGTTCCTGCTCAACTGTCACCTCCGGTTCAATCATTAGTTTTTTAATGGTGTTTATCTCCTTTTCCGATACAACAACAGGCTTTCCATCAAAGGCCACGTAACGTGACACCCCCGTAATATCCAACAACCTGAACCTTGCCTGTTCTTCCACATATACAAAAACGTAATTCGGGAAAAGCGGTTCATCGACAATCTTTCTCCTGTCGCTCCATTGCTTGACAACTTTTTTTGTAGGCAGAAAACAGTGAATACCTATCTTTTTGGATTGATTGAGAATTCGCTTCTCATAGTGTGGGTATGTGTAAACGACATACCAACTGCATACAGTTTGCTGAAGTGCTAATTCGCGCATAGGGTGTATTTTAAGCTGTGTAAATGAATATGCTGGCAAAGAATAACGCTACCGGCAAATTGAGTCAATCCCCATTTTTGATGATGGAATATAGGTGGGTTATCAAATATAGCAGATGGATTAACTAACGGTACTTTTACTTACTAAATCGCGTTTATTCAATAATGGTCTTTTACGTGGCAACAATTTTTAGTACATACGTGATTTTTAACTGTACTTCTTTCTCAACAGCTTGTTCTCAAGCGATTGCATAATCAGAAAACAGGTCAATACAAATACAGCAATAAACAGCATACCGGGCGTAGCAATGGAGGCCAATGGGATCGTATCCATACCTATCCATCCTATCATGCTTACAGCCAGCAATACGCCAATAACGGAGAGGGAAACTACAATAACAAGTTCTTCCCGGCCAGCCTTCACTTTCTTACCGGATGCGGCTAATGCGGCGGTAACATTCCGGGCAAAATCCGGTGGAGGATCAGCTTCAGGCAGTTTTTTCAGTTCATCAAATAATAACTGGTACAGTTTTACATCTGCACTGAATCGGGGATCATTGTAAGGCGCCTGTTCACCGGCCCCCTCTCCCTTTTCTTCCAGCATTCTCTGGATACTTTCATCGTTTGTATTGCTCATACTATATCCTTTTTTAAACTACCCGTTAATTTATCCTTCAAGAGCTTCCTCGCTCTGAAAAGATAACTCTTTATCGTTCCCAATGGCATTCCTGTTATCTGCGTAATTTCCTCATAAGAAAATTCGTTCAGATGATATAATACGATCACTGTCCGGTACTGTTCCGGCATCTGATCTATTAGCTGATTCAGATAAGCTGCTACATCTTTTCTATCTAAAAGTTCTTCCGGGTTTTCGCTGGCCTGCTCAATGGTTTCTATTTCTGTGATTTTTCGCCTGTGTTCCCTTCGTTGTTTTCTATTATGGTTAACAGCGGTAACCCAGGCAATGCGGGCTATCCAGGTTGACAGTTTCGACTGAAATTTAAAGCTACCCAGATGACGGTACACCTTGATGAATACTTCCTGGCAGACATCTTCTACTTCTTCCCTGTTTGTTACTATTTTACCTGCTATAAAAAACACAAGCCGCTGATACTCCTTCACCAGTATCTCAAATGCATGTAAATCACCCTTTAAGATAACAGGAATCAGTTCTTTTTCATCAACCATAATTTCTCTGGAATTCGGCGTTGGTGGGTATGGGTATCATCATATGGATATTATTGATTAAAGTCTTCATTGGATACATCATCATTCTTAATTCCACGCTTATTCTTCCTGATCGTTTCTCTGAGTTTTCCGAAATTATAATTTAAGTTAAAACTAATTGCTCTGAAATACAACCGTCTGGTAATATTTTGTTCAAAATCATTTCCAAAAGTGCTTCTGATATCGTTCCGGAATTTACCAAAAGGGTTGATGAGCGCGGCTGACAGGGACAGTTTATCATTCAGCAGGGATTTTGTTAAGCCAAATGAAGATGTAACAACGGAATTAGAAGTCCCCTGAAAGGTTACTTTCGGACTGATCACATTTACATTACTGCTTACGCGCCATCCCTTATCAAACTTATACCCTGCTGACCCGGCAATAGTATACATGAAACCCTGATTATCAATATTGGCTCCTTTGGAAACACTTTTTGTCCATATATAAACGAAATTATTATTCAGGGTTAAGCTCAATCGCTTCGTTGCAGGATAGCTGATATTCAGGCTTCCGCTTAATCCCTTGCCGCTGCCGGCGTTTTCAAATCTTGTCCGCACTACATTTGTTTCCGGAATAAAAAATGATACCGGTATCGCCAGTTTATTAAAATAGGCATAGTCCACACCTGTTACAATGACCACTTTACCGGAATAAGTGTATCCCAGCTGAACGCCGTTGAGCAACGCCGGGCTGAGCTCCGGATTACCGGTATGTTCCACATTAGGATTAGAACGGTCTATAAAAGGATTGAGCTGGTTCACACCCGGGCGCTTTATCCGCTGCCTGAATCCCAGCGTCATCATACTTTTCCTACTTAACTTCTTGCCAATGGAAATTGCAGGCATCACATTAAAGTAATTCTGCTTAACATTTGAGGCATTGGAAATAAAGTCTGCATCAATAGTAGTTTGTTCAATCCGCACACCTCCTTTAAATGACCAGCCATTAATTCCATACTCATATGTGTTGTAAGCGGCCAGTATATTCTGCCGGTTGCGGAGTACGTTTCCGAGGCTGGTATCCTGGTTAAAATCACCTGTTAAATGGTCAAATATACTTGTTTGAAAATCCCCCTCGTTCTTTCTGAAAATAGCTTTCACTCCTGACTCGACAGCCACTTTACCTATAGTGAACACGTAATCCACCTGCACTGTTTGCTCTGCGGCGCTTTGCCTGTTCGATTGTTTATAATCTGATAACGGGTAGTTAATGGTATCTAATACTGATACATCTGTCTGCTGCCTCGAGTCATATGTAAAATAACGATAAGAGAATGTCAGCAGGTCTTTTTTATTCCTTTTGAATCCAAGCTGATAATTCAGGGAAATATCTTTTCCACTACCATGTGTTTCTCCCTCCCCGGCTATATCGTACCCTTGCAGATAGCCATCACTTGCCGTCAGCACGGATTGTTGCTTATTATTATCCTTATCCTTGTTGCCATTGATATTCAGCTGCACCGATACCAGGTTAAGACTGTCCGCTTCATAACTGAATTCCGCACCAATATAACCATTGCTGCTATTGGATTTCTGTGTTCCGTTCTGAAGCAGATGGTCTTTTTTGGCGCCGGTCGCCGATCTGTCTATCGTAGTTTCCGTTTCCGGGGAATTATAAATACTGGCGGCGCCGGAAGCTGATATGCCCCATTTTCCACTTTTCAGGGAAAGGGAGCCGCCCATTCCGGGGCCACCCACCGGGGTACGCCCGTTGAGGTTGATGGTGCCTTTGTATCCATCCGCCGGTCGTTTGTTGGTAATGATATTAATGATTCCTGCAAAGCCTTCACCGTCATATTTTGAGGAAGGCGTTGTAATCACTTCAATCCTTTGAATAGTCGAGGCTGGCATGGATCGCAGAATGGCTTTCGGATTTCTTTCTGCCATACTGGAAGGTTTACCGTTGATCAGTATTTTGTACCCTGCGTCTCCATTCAGCAAGATATTATCATCGGCATCCAGCGAAATATGCGGTACTTTCCGCATCATCTCCAGCACATTACTACCCTTACTGTCCGGATCGGCCTGCAAGTCATAAGAAATGCCGTCAATTTGCTGGGTAATGATGGGTTTCTCCCCGGTCACCTTTACTTCTTTCAGGGTACTTGATGCTCTTACAATACTTATTTTGCCGAGTCCGGCATGTCCGTTTGCCGCAGCCAGGTTTACCTGGAGCGTTTGCTTACGGAAACCCATAGCCATTACCGTTAATGAATAACTGAGCGGTTTCAAATCAGAAAATATAAAAGAACCGTCTTCCTTCGTCACGGCAGCCTTAATAATACCGGTATCATTTTTTAATCCGATGGTGATATAAGCAAGAGGTGATCCTGTAGCAGAATCAACCACAACACCAGTAATTGTTGAATCATTCAGGGGAGCCTGACCAAATACGGGTAACACAAACAAGCAACACACAGTAAAGAACAAACAGGTTTTCCGGGTTAATTTATTCATTGCCTTGGGTTTAAAACTGATGATGAACAAATTACCTGTCCTTTTGTACGATGAAATAATAAAGCCCAAAACCCAATGCAATGAAAATAGCCTCGATACCATATGGCACCGGGGATTCGGCATCAGCAAAAGAAAGGAACCCGATCACCACCAGGCCCAGCCCTCCAAAAAAGAGTACCAGCGCCCATTTAAGTGCCTCACGGCGGGAAGCAGACAGCTGCCCGAGAAGCTCTGCTGCGGCAGCATCTGTTATACCTGAATCTATAATATGTTTTTTCAACTTATAGTTGAAATAAGCTACTATCACCACCGCAATTGTTATGAAAAGCGCTACCGGTAAAAGGAATACCAAAGTTTTAGGATGCATGTCAGTTCGTTTATAAAATGATCTTTCCCCAGTAGACACCCATAAAACCTAAAAAGTTGCAGCGTTCACAAATTTCTTTTTTGTGGTTAAAAGTACAGGGGAATGCTCCTGTCAGATTTCCTGTTTACCGGCTCCTGTAAACGGGTTTTCAGCCAATGCCTCCCTGATAAGAGCCCGGGCAAAAGATGCCGTGGAATCGACTATAATCATCTCATCTATCGTGCTTTCTGTAAATACCAGGGACAAATCCGTGCAACCAAGGATAATGGCATCCACCTGTTGCTGTTTGAAATAACTGAGTGCCTGCCCGCTCCATTGCTTTACCTGGTGTGTTATATTACCAGGACAAGCTTTGATACCATCGCGGGGATCATAAATCATTCTATGGATAATATCATTCTGAAAGCGGGCATCCGGTATCACCACTTCAAACCCCATTGTTTCCAGGACGGTTTTATAAATACCGGATCTGTAAGTACCATTGGTGGTCATGAGCCCGATACGCCGCACGCCCAGCAGGTTATCCTTAATATGCCGGCAGGTTTCAAAAGGCATATTAAGCAAAGCAATACGACTGTCGGGGTGTTGTATCCTGCCGGCAATAACATCAAATATGGCGGGCGAATACACTGTATTGCAAGCCAGGCCCACCACCTCCGCGCCGGCAGCCTCCAGTTTCCGGATCATCTTAACAATACTGTACGCAGGGTTTACTGAGATATATCCGTCCAGGTATTGGGTCCTGTCGCCGATAGCATCGGGAAATGACATCAATATAACCGGCAAATGTTCCTGGTCAAGCGTTGCGGGTGTCATCAGCAGAATGCTCTTAAAAAGGGCAAGCCCTGCCTCAGGCCCCATTCCGCCTACTATACCAATTACCTTGTTTCGTCCGGGCTTCATATCTGTTGCAATAAATATTATAAATGTAATTTCCCCATCAGTTCGGCAGCCGGCGCTTCCTGCCGGAAACCGGCACTGCTGATACTTACCTGCCTGATCAGGGCTTCCTTTACTTCTTCCACTTCAATTAGCTTCATACAATCATTACCCAGCGGGCATGACCGGCCCCACAAATAATGAAAGCAGGGAGAACAAGCCACGCCTTTATAAATATTAATATTGTTTTCATGTCCCCAGTGCTGGGGACTGGTATCTCCAAACAATACCACACCTGGCAGGTTGAAAGCATTGGTTGCATGCGCAAAGCTTGATTCCACCCCTACAAATGAAGTGGCATATTTAAGCTGGCAAAGTGTTTCGCGAAGCGATAATTTACTCCTCCAGTCAATGGCTCCTTCCACGGTTGGTTCATTTGGCATCCCAATCTGGATAAACGTCAGCTCCGGTAACTCTTTTACAAGGCGGTTCCATTTTTTAATATCCCATAAATGATTGACGGAGCATTTGGAATAGGTATGAATAAAAACAACGTTTTTAAAATGCCTGATCCGCTCCCGGGCCTGTTGTTCCTCCGCTGCTGTGAAAAACAGCTGTATCTTACGATCCCCACTCAGCTTCACATCGAAAACATCAGCCGCTACTTCTTTATAATTCTTTTCGTATATCCATGTAGCCGGAACATGGTTCAGATACATGTGATAATACTTTCTGTCTTTGATCCACTTTTTCCTTTTAAAAAGATATACAAACAAGTGACGGGGATGCCTCCACATGGATGTAACATGCAATTCCCTCAATGAATCAATATGAGGATTGTTCAGTAACACCTGCTTATGTCCCGGATGAAAGTGCTGATAGTACACAATGATCCTTGAGTGGGGATTTTCCTCTTTGAGGGCTTTCAAAGCAGGGGTACAGAGCATCAGATCACCGATACCACCCCAGGTAACTACAATAATTTCTTCACGCATTTAAAATCCAGTTCAATTGTTCTAAAGCTGCTGTACATACCTTTTTATTCTGGTCCAGTACCCTTGACCGGAACTGGCATCTGTCGAGAAACGGCCGGGAGAGTTCCTTCTCTATCTCGTGGTTAATGAGCGCCAAACGGGTTTTCACTTCATCAGCCCGCGCCGTGATTTCTTCATACGTCCTGGTCTTCATAGAAAATAAAATTGCCGGTGTATTAATCATTTGAAGCGGCTCCGCTGCTGCTGCCGGAATAAACGGCCTGCTTCCGAAGCTCCTTCTCACATTTTCTCAAATTAAAATCCAATGTAAATTCTTCTGAATGGAGGGCTTTTGCTCTGAGAAAATCCTGGTAGGCCGCGTTAAAATCTTTCTGTTTCATATCCAGTGTGCCCAGCAGGTAGAAAGCCCTGGATGCATCCGGGTACAGGATGGTATTTTCCGTTAGTAATTTCCGGGCTATAGCAGTATCTATTCCTATAAAAATATGTCCAAGCTCATTCAACGTATTAACACCCAGCTTTTGTTCGCTCTTCAATCTTCCTGCATCAGCTATCATTGCATCTCCTCCTGCCTGCCTGTACTTTTTCAGCAATGTAATGGCATTACTGGGATACTGCTCATAGTATTGTTTGGCAAACTCCGATTTGATATCCAGCCGGACAGACATATCCACGAGTCGCTGCGAAATAAGCTTACCCCGGTCAGAGTTGGTCATAAATATTATTCCCCGTTTATGAACAACAGAATAGAAAACCTGGCATTTATAACCAGGATTGCTACCTCCGTGTGCGATGATGGTATCTTTTGGCGTATAAATAACTTCATACCCTCCTCCGAAGTAGTGGTTGGGAGGAAAATAATCATCCAGGCTGGTCGTTTTGTGCAGGATATCGTTTATGCGATCCCGTGATAAATATTTACCATTGAACATGCCTATCAGCAAATGGGCGTAGTCCAGGGCAGTAGTGTTAACGCCCCCGGCCGGAAAAACCGACTTATTTTTCCATTTGGGAATTTTTCTCTCCAGCACATCATGTCCATTTGAATAATTACCCGGAACACTATCTTTAAAACTGGTAAAGGTCCTTTCCAGCTCCAACCGGGATAAAACCATCCTTTTTTCAATATCCTGGTAAGGCTCTTTGAGTATGGTTTCAATTACCCGGGCGAGGTAATGAAACCCTTCCCCGGAGTAAATAAATTTCTCACCCGGGTTGGAAACAATATCGAGGGTATCGGGGTTAAAATCGGATTTCCAGTTCTCAATGCCGGAGCAATGACCCAGGATCATCCGGGGAGTTATCAGGCGATACCGCGCATCATGTTTAAGCCGCTCGTACTCCAGGTACTGGTACATCGGCTTATCCAGGTCAAGCTTATGCTGATCCACCAACTGGTATACCATGAACAACATGAAATTTTTCGACAGTGAACAGGCCTCAAAAAGAGTTTCATCATCTACAGTTTCCGGCTGCCCCGACTGCTTGTAACCATAGGTATGGTAAAAAGCAACCTTATTATTCTCTATAACGGCCAGGGATACACCAGGAATCCCCACCTCTTCCATCATGTGGCTTACTTCAGCATTAAATGCATTGATATTTACCTTTCTGCCATCGGTTTTAAAGTATTTCGGTGATTGACCCAGGCTAAACTGAAAACAAGCGGTGAGCAATAACATTGATACCACCGTTGCATTCAAAACCTTCCGGGCATATGCCGCTGAAAAATCAAATATTCTCATAAAAAAATAATAAGATGAATGATTACCTGGGGCCGTTTAGAATTTCTCTATTTTCATCGTGAGAGATGTAAAGGAACGTTCGTCATTATAAATTTCCAGCTTGCCATGTTCCATTTTCAGGATCTTATCCGCCACATCGAAATAATGGTCATCATGAGTAATGGCTATAACGATCTTTCCCGCTTCCCTCATTTGTGGCAGTAGTGTTCTGTAGAAAAAATTACGGTATGCAGGGTCCTGATCCGCTGCCCACTCATCAAAGAGGTAGATGGGGGCATCTTCCAGGTAGCATTGCAACAGCGCCAATCGCTTTCGCTGCCCGCCAGACAGGTTAATAGTGGTGTATTTGTTATCCAGGATACCGACGATATTTTCGAGGTTCAGCACACGAAGATATTTTTCAATCTCATTTTTCTTACTGACAGTGTCAATATTGTACAGTTTTCCAAAGATGTACAACGGGGAAAATACTGCAGAATAGTATTCGCTCAGGTCGCAGCTTTTAAGCTCTTTTTCATTAATAGTGATCGTTCCTTCAGAGGGCTCATATAAACCCGTGAGCAGTTTAGCCAATGTGGATTTACCACTGCCGTTTCCCCCAATGATAAAGAGTATTTCCCCGCTCTTCACTTCAAGATCAATGGCTCCTACCTGGAAACCCTCCTGGCTGTTATAGGCAAACTTCAAACCCTGTGCCTTTATGCTCATCACTTCGGGCTCCAAAGGAGGACAAAGTTCATGTAAGTCGAGATTGGACGGTATTTCGGACAAAAATTGCTGGATCCTGTTCCAGGCAATCCTCAACTGTAATATAGAAGGTGCTGCAGTCAGTAACCTGTTTACCGGTCCGATAAGATATAAAAGTACGATCACAAAATTCATGATGGTACCTGACTTAGTATCTGTAAACAAACGTGGGATAATAAATGCCACCGTACCCAGCAAAAGTATCAGCATGGACTCTCCCAGCAAAGAGGCATAGAGGAAACGCATGGCTGCGAATGATATTTTCTGGCGATAGCTATCCGCTGCATCTGTAATGTCCTTATAGTACTCCAGCTTCTTTTTCCGTTGCAGGGAGATCTCTTTAAACCCGTCGATCATGCCATTGGTCAGTCGCATAAAAATATTCCTGGTATCACGGGCTTCTTCATAATATTTATTGGTGCTTTTGCTGACAAAATAATAGAGCGTCGCCAACGCAATAATGAGTATCAATGTCATGAGCGTTGCCCAGAAAACCATGGTAGCCAGGTACAGGAAGGCGACCACAGCAGTGAATACACTGGTCACCAGCGTAATGGCCATATTGGAAGAATTGCCGATGGTGTCCACATCATCATTTACAGAGGTGTATACCCTTCCCCTGTCCATGTTTTCAAATTTCTGGTAAGAGGTAGAAAATATTTTCTCAAAGACTTTAATCCGCAGTTCAAATCCGATACCCTTGGAGAGCTCAATTAAACTGGATTGCACAAACTTCCTCCCGAACATATGCACAGCAACAGTTAACAGGAAATAAAACACCAGGTACTGTAATTCTACCTTACTGTTAATGGCAGATACAATCAAAAGTATCAATACCATGTTAGACATTCCGGACACGATGCTTACCAGCAATATTTTGGGAATCACCCGTTTGTACTTGTTCTGTTGCGGAAACAGCAATGTGATAAAGTATGCCAGGTAGGTTGTCACCAGCGATAATAACGCAAGACCTACCATTGCCACAAAACTAACCGGGCTCCAGACAATAACGGGCTGCCAGCTCATCCCTAACAGGGCGTGCGGTAACATATAAAATCCATATAAAAATGGCAATGCCAGCACAATTGAAAGTCCTATCCGTCCCACAGTGTTGATGTTCCCTCCCTCCAGGCGCCTTGTGCCGGTGAATATCTGATATATCACCATTCCCGTGAAGCCCAGCAACACCAGCAGGTAGATACACAGTGCCGCACATACAATGCTATAAGCTTTATCATTACCATCTGCAACCGTAAATTCCCTGTCTCTTATTTCTTTTGACACCAGGTCCAGCAGTGAGGCGCCAATAATACGCGTAGCGCCACTGTTTGAATTGGCCATCACTACTACACCGGTTCTTTCCCCAGGATCAAATGCAGCGTAAGAAGTATAGTTAGGGTTCAGTCCCCCGTGATAAACAGCCCCATCCCCCATCAATGAAACCTGCCAGCCCATTCCATAGGAAGACATATCATGTATGGGCACAGTCACGTCCCCCTCATGTGTTTTTGCTATCAGCGGATAAAGATTTGAAGGTTGCAGCCCCATTTGCAGCTTCAGCCATTTCGCCATATCCCGTATATCGGATATGATGTATCCCGCCGCATTATTTCCCCTGTACACAGGTGCATCATATCTCCGGGGTTTAAAGAAGCCAATCTTATAACCGGCAGACATGAAGGTGCTGTCTTTCGGCGCACCAATAGTAGTTTGGGTAAGACCGAGGGAATCCAATACATTTTTCTGCAGATAGTCCTCAAAGGAACCTCCGCTGCGCAGCGCAATAATGTAAGCCAGTATATCATAGTTCACCGTGGCGTACTCGAAGTACAGACCCGGCTTATTCGCCAGTTTGACGCCGGAAAGATTCCGTATGGTCCTTTCCAGGGCGTTGCTGCTGTCACTTTCCGGAATAAGTGAAATTGTTTTCCAGGGTAATCCACTCGTATGATGCAATAAATGCCTGATTTTTATTTGCGCCGGCCTCCCGTTGTAACTCACATTAAACCAGGGCAGGTAGTCCCTGACATTAGCATCCAGGTCGAGCAATCCGGACCGTTGCAGCTTAAGTGCAGCCAATGCAGTGAAAGCCTTGCTGCATGAACCTATCTGGAATAATGTGGCGGGGGTGACCGGTGTTTTTTTATCCAAATCAGCAAACCCGTAGTTCCTGAAAACGGTTGTATTCCCCGAGATAATAGCAACACTGAGTCCAGGAATGCTGCCGTCTTTCATCAGCTTACTCACAATGGAGTCTACCGCATGTAATGGAATAGTGTCAGCCACGGGGCCGGCAAAACAAAGGTGGCCGGAGTATACCAGTAAAAAAACAAAAACCGGTATAGGTTTTAAGGCTGTCACGATAAAAGATGCGATGAATTTGCTCATTCTGCTACTTTGTGCGGTGAGGTTTGGCTAACTTTTTCGGCAATCTGTTTCAGGGTACAGTTAAAATATATACTGAAAGGGAGATCCACATTAAATTGTTTCTTCATTCTTTCGTTATTGGTCACCAGTAACAACGAGTGTCCGCCCAAACCAAAAAATGTATCATTTAGTGTCACCTGTTCCAGTCCCATCAATTCCTTCCATATCAGTGCAATCTGTTTTTCCACAGCTGTTTGTGGCTGAGCGGCTTCGTCTATCACAATGGCCGATCTTTCCAGCAATGCAGGAATGGCATCCCGGTCCACTGTTCCTGCCGCTGTCAATGGCAGGTGTCCAAATTTTATGACGTCGGTAGGCATCAGATGCCTGGGTAGCTGACTTCTCAAATACTTTTTAATCTTTCCAACAGTGGCCGACTTATCAGGCAGTTCCACCAATGCCAGCAGCCGCTTGCCAGGTTGCTGATTCCCGGGAATAATGACTACAGTATTGGTTACCTCTCCATGCCGCATGATCACAGCTTCAATTTCTGATAAGTCTGCCCGGTGCCCGCTCAGCATCAGCGGCCCGGCTTCCCTTGCTGAAAATTCAATTCCTTTCTCCGCTAAGTATCTTGCCTGCCAGGGAGTTTTGATTACACTAACTTCCAGTTCCGGAAGTGGAAAATATAGCTGGTGGCACAGTTCTTCTTCCGTCAGATAATCACTGGCCAGGCCGGTACCACCTATACACAAACTGCCATATAAACCATCTGCCTGTAATTTGTTGTTCCTGTCAACGGTGTATAAAACAGCTCCCGGTAAAGCCTGGTATAGTATCCTGGTATTTGTGGCGCCAGGTGCAGGAAGCGTACGTCCACAGGCAAAAATTGCATACTCCGGTACGCCAAACATGTCTTCCAGCAGGATGCCCGTATTCAGCTGGCTGAATTTGCGGACAGGATCTGCCCACGCGCCCATACCGGTGAGAAAGATATGCTGAAGGGATTTAATTTTCTCCCGTCCCCGGCGTGTTAGCACGTCAGTAAACACATTGAATACCGGCGCTTCAAAATGTATGTGTGTGATGCCATAAACCTCTATCCAGCTGATGATCTTATCTATTTCGCTTTCGTTTTCCGGAGGAAGAATGGACAAGCATCCTCCTGATAAACACCAATTGAATATCTCCTGCAGGGAAGATTGCAGACTGGTATTCGTTCTTAATAAGTAGCCGCCCGTTTCCTGTACAGGGTATGTGTCCTGCATTCCTGCCAGGGCGCTGAAGAGTGCCTGGTGACTGAACATGAATCCGACAGGATTTGATAAAGACTCCAGGCTATACATGACGTATGCCAGATCATCGGCGGTTACACCGGAAGCCGGTGGAAGTTCCCTGCATTCCAATATGGAGTTCCACTCCTGCTGTATGTTAAGAACCTTTACATTTATAGCTGAAACATCGAAGGTGGTATTCCCCGTTATTAAAACCCCAATCCCCGCCTTGCTGATAAGCGTACCGGAAATACCGGGAGGATAAGCGGGATCCAATGGAACAAAGGCTGCACCGGTTTTGAGAATGCCTAATATAGTGGGAACCAGGTATTCATCCCGCTCCATCATTACACCAACCAGCATCGATTTCCCGACACCTGTATTTTCTTTAAGGTGATATGCGATCTGACTGGAGATGCGGTCTACATCCGCATAACTCCAGGAAACATCCTTGTATCTTATAGCGGTTTTTTCCTGGAAACGGCTAACGGATTTTTCGAACCGGGAGAGAATCGTTTCTGTTGGCACACTATTCCCATTTCCGGGGAAACGACCCAACAGGGCTTTCCGTTCGTCTTCGCTGACTACATCAATATCGGCAATTTTAATGTCAGGATCTGCTACCACCGCTGCTACTATTTTTCTGAAGTAAGCGGCAAATTTCAAGATAGTTTCCGGTTTGAACAGGCTATCCTGGTAACCAATAGCCAGTCTTATTTCCCCATTATTTTCAAACGCAGTTAAAGACATATCAAATTCAGCTACAAGATGGCTGGCTTTGTAGGAGGATATTTTTAAATCAGGAATGACAAACCTGGTTTCTTCAAAATTCTGAAATACGAACATGACATCATACAATGCGCTGTGCGCTCTTGCCCGCCTGATCTTTAATCTGTCCAATAACCGGTGATATTCATAGGATTGATTCTCCAGGAAAGCGAATGTCCTTTCCTTCACCTCATTCATGAACTGCCGGAAGCTTAGTTGTTCTGCCGGAAAATTTCTAAAGGGCAATATTTTAACAAACATGCCCAACATGTGCTGCAGATCACTATGATCCCTTCCCGATGCGGGGATACCGATCATGATATCTTCCTGGTTAGTAATTTTTTCAAGCAAAATATTATAAACGGAAAGCAGTACAATGAACAAAGTAGCGCCTTCTTTATCGGCAATTGCCTTGAGATGACCGGTATGTTCCTCTTCAATTCTGAAGTTGACGTTTCCTGCATGATTGTTCTTTTGTTCCGGCCGTTCAAAGTCAACCGGCAAATCTAATTGCGGCATGTCCCTGGAAAGCTCCTGGTACCAGAAATCATTCTGCTTGTCCATTTCGGCCCTTCTCTCCTCTGTATCCAGCCATTCTACATAATCCTTATACTGTAGGGTTAACGGCGCGAGTATGCCATTATTAAACAATGTCTTGAATTCCCTGATAAATATTCCCCAGGACGTACCATCCATTACCAGGTGATGGGTATCCACTACCAGTACATGCTTTTCCGGTTGCACTTCAATTAATGCTACTCTTAACAACGGTGCGCGGGAAAGGTCGAAACGTGCGATGACCTGCTGCACCAGCTGTTTAACATCTTCCTCTGCTGCCACATAATGTGTTAGGGTAAGCGCGGCACTATCTGCAATCTGCTGCACCACCTCTTCCCCTATCACCTGGAAAGAAGTACGGAATGCCTCATGCCGGGCTACCAGTTGCTCCATTACCTGTTTCAACTTGTCTTTATCCAGGTTTCCTTCCATCACCACTACCCTGGGCATGTTGTAAGCGAGGGTCTGTTTGTCGTATTCTGAGAAATAGTATATCGCTTTTTGTGCCGGTGAGAGGCTATAATAAGGCTTAGGGGTTGCTTTGGGCACACGGGACACCTGCATTGCCCCCACCTGCCGGATATACTCCGCCAGGCTGGCAATCACGCGTCTTTCAAAAATTTCTTTGAGTGGCACCTCTGTTCCCAGCTCGCTCAATATTTTGTTCACCAGTACAGTTGCCCTCAGCGAATGTCCTCCCAGGTCGAAGAAGCTGGAATTTACGCTGATGGCATCTTTATCCAGCTTCAATATATCAGCCCATATTTCCACCAGTTTCGTTTCTACTATTCCGGATGGTGGTATATACTCATCCGTAGCGGATACATGAGGCTCCGGAAGCGCTGCCCTGTCCAGTTTTCCGTTTGAGGTTAGCGGGAAGTGATCCAGGTAGATAAAATAAGAAGGGACCATGTAGTCCGGTATTTTCCCTAACAGGTAAGTACGCAGCTCTGACACCCTGATCTCCTGATCAGCAGTATAATAGGCCACCAGGTATTTGTCGTCTTCTTTTTCACGGGCTTCCACCACCACTTCACCAATACGGCTGTTACCTGATAAGGCATGCGCTATTTCCCCCAGCTCTATACGAAAACCCCGTAACTGTACCTGGTGGTCTTTCCTGCCAAGGTATTCAATTTCACCTCCGGGCAGCAAACGCCCAAGATCGCCGGTGCGGTAAAGCCGGCCTCCCATTTTATACGGATCCTGTACAAATTTTGCAGATGTTAAGACTTCGTTGCCCAGGTAACCCCTGGAAACACCAGATCCCCCTACGTATAATTCACCGGTGATACCAGCCGGAACCAGCCGCTGATGCTCATCCAGCAGGTAAACTGATAAAGTAGGGATAGGTTTGCCAATGTTGCTGATATTACTACCGATCTCTTTTTCTGTGATCTCTTTGTAGGTAACATGCACCGTCGTTTCCGTAATCCCGTACATATTAATCAGCTTAACAGCAGGATACAGCTCCCGCCATGAATGCAATTTCCCAGGGCTCAGTGCTTCTCCCCCGAAAATAACATAGCGTAAAGACAGACCCGTTACAGTCAATTG